>JAFAFW010000103.1 GCA_023423275.1 Pseudomonadota bacterium | reverse complement strand
CCAGACGGGCTTCCGAATGCGATCGCGCGGTAAGCTGGATTCCCCCCGCCGCGGGAATGACGGTGGGAAAGCAGAAAAGGGGCGGCCCTCCCCGCGCACGCTGACAAATGACGACGGTGCGCAATCGTCCTCTGCCTCACACACCACCCCACTCCGTCACGCCCGCGCAGGCGGGCGCCCAGACGGGCTTCCGAATGCGATCGCGCGGTAAGCTGGATTCCCCCCGCCGCGGGAATGACGGTAAAAATGGACGAGCCGCTACACCAATGGCTCGGCTGTGCGCGCGCCCGCCGTGCCTCAGATCCCGAGTTTCTTCTTCAAAACGTCGTTGACGGCGGCGGGATTAGCCTTGCCGCCCGTCCCCTTCATGACCTGCCCGACGAACCAGCCGAGCATCGATGGCTTAGCCTGCACCTGCGCGACCTTGTCCGGGTTGGCTGCGATCACGGCATCGACGGCCTTTTCGATGGCACTCGTGTCAGTGACCTGCTTCATACCGCGCTTTTCGACGATCTCGGCCGGGTCACCGCCCTCCGTCCAGACGATCTCGAACAGATCCTTGGCGATCTTTCCGGAGATGGTGTTGGAGGCGATCAGCTCGACGATCCTGCCGAGTTGCTTGGCCGATACCGGCGAGTGCTCGATGTCGTGGCCTTCCTTGTTGAGCCGGCCGAACAGTTCGTTGATCACCCAGTTGGCGGCGAGCTTGCCGTCGCGGCCGTTCGCAACCTGCTCGAAGTAATCCGCCGACTCGCGCTCAGCCACCAGGACACCTGCATCGTAGTCAGACAGTCCGAAGCTCTTGATGAACCGCGCTTTCTTCTCGTCCGGCAGCTCCGGCAGATGCGCCTTGAGACCGTCGACCCAAGACTGTTCCAGCTCCAGCGGCAGCAGATCGGGATCAGGGAAATAGCGATAGTCGTGCGCCTCTTCCTTGGAGCGCATGGAGCGCGTCTCGCCCTTGCCCGGATCGAACAGCCGCGTTTCCTGGTCGATGGTGCCACCGTCCTCGATGATGCCGATCTGCCGGCGCGCTTCCGTCTCGACAGCCTGGCCGATGAAGCGGATCGAGTTGACGTTCTTGATCTCGCAGCGCGTGCCCAAGGCATCGCCGGGCTTACGCACCGAGACGTTCACGTCGGCGCGCAGATTGCCCTTCTCCATGTCGCCGTCGCAGGTGCCGAGATAACGCAGGATGGTGCGCAGCTTGGTGACGTACGCCTGCGCCTGCTTGGACGAGCGCAGGTCGGGCCGCGATACGATCTCCATCAGCGCCACGCCAGAGCGGTTGAGATCGACGTAGGAGTAATCGGGATGCTGGTCGTGGATCGACTTGCCCGCGTCCTGCTCCAGATGCAGACGCTCGATGCCGACGGTCATGGTCTCACCGTCGACGTCGATCTCGACCTCACCCTCGCCGACGATCGGCTGCTTGTACTGCGAGATCTGATAGCCCTGCGGCAAGTCGGGATAGAAGTAGTTCTTGCGGTCGAACACGCTCTTCAGGTGGATTTCGGCCTTGAGCCCGAGCCCGGTGCGCACCGCCTGCGCGATGCACTCCTCGTTGATCACCGGCAGCATGCCCGGCATCGCCGCATCAACCAGCGAGACGTGACTGTTGGGCTCGCCGCCGAAGGCGGTCGAAGCGCCCGAGAACAGCTTGGCGCGCGAATTGACCTGCGCGTGGACCTCCATTCCGATCACGACTTCCCAGTCGCCGGTTGCCCCCGAGATCAGGTTATTCGACTTGGCTCGATCCTGCATGACTTGCCCTAAATCGCGTCTTGAGAGTGTTTGGCCCGCCATGCCGACAACAGCGCAGAGACCAACGAGGCTCTTAGCACGCAAACTCGCCTCTCAGGCAAATTTTGCACGCCGACAGGCTTGGGTTTCACGCAAATCCGATGCGTCAGAGCGTCTTTTCGAAGAACAGATCGGGATAAGGATCGTCGTTGAAACGCGGAATCTCCACCCATCCCGTGCTTTGATAGAGCCTCAGGGCTTCGGGCAGCGCGCTGTTGGTGTCCAGGCGCAAGACCCGGATCGACAGCTCTCGCGCCGCATCCTCGGCCATTTGCATCAACCGTTTTGCGATCCCGAGGCCGCGCGCGCAGGGCGCAACCCACAACCGCTTGATCTCCGCAATATCGCCTCCCGATCCCTTGAGGCCGACACAGCCAAGCGGCAGGCCGTCCGATAGCGCGATGATGAATGTCCCGCGCGGGCGGACCATGGCTGCAGCTTCCGGATCGCGCGAAAGGGTGACATCAAAGCCCTTCGCAAACCGGCGCCCAAGTTCCGCATAGTATTCGCCGAGACAGGAGCGGGCCGCCGCGCTCTTGGGATCGACCTCGGCGAATGCGATCCCATCCCGTCCCAGCGCCGAGGCAATCAGATCCATGGCCGCAAGCAGCGCGTCAGGCTGCGCGTGCCGCGAGATCATCGATGCAGCCTGTACGTTCGACAGATCCTCATAGGCCCGAAACTCTCGGGCGCCCGCCTCTGTAAGACTGACCGCGCGCCGACGGGCATCATCGGTGTGCGCCGCGGTCCTCACCAGGCCTTCCTCCTCCAGACCACGCAACAGACGGCTCATGAGGCCGGAATCAAGCCCCAGGTAGTCGCGGATGGCCGCGATGTCCGATCGTCCATGGCCGATCGCGTTCAGTACGCGCGCCGACCCCAGCGGCCGCCCGCGGCCGAGAAACGAAGTGTCGAGCGCACCCACCGCCTTGGTGACGGCGCGATTGAAACGGCGAACACGGGCGACGGGGTCAGAGATCATTGTATCTGACTTAAGTCAGACATATCCAGTCTGTCAATTACCCTTGCCTCTCGTCTTCGTAGCGAAGTCATCCACCTGCGCGATTTGCCGCTTGGCTGCCGTAGCAAATTCGATAGAGATGGGCCGGCCCTGGGCTCCCGGCAGTGGATCAGATGGTGGCGGATTGAGTGATCAGCGGAATTGGATCAGACCGCCGCAATGGCCGCTGTTCGGAATCGGTCACAACGGTGGCCCGCCGCTCGACGACGAACCGGCGGGCAAACGACTCTATGTTCGCCACGCCTGGAAGAAGGCGCACGCCAAAGTCTGGCAAAATCCGCCGCGAGACATCATGCTGTTTCGCTTGCGGCGCGCAAAGGCAGCCGGGCTGACGTATCGTGAATACATGCTCAGGCTGCTCGACACCGGACGCCATCCGCAGGCTGGCGATATATCGCCGGACGAAGACAAGGAGATCAAATCGTGACGCTTCCCGCACCTGCCGAGCCGGGCATGCCATTGGCCGATGTCGACACTCCGGCGCTGCTCATCGATCTCGATGCCTTCGAGCGCAACCTTGCCCGCATGGCGCAACTCGTCAGCCGCTATCCGAATGTGCGGCTTCGTCCGCACGCCAAGTCGCACAAATCGCCGATCGTTGCGCTGAAGCAGATGGCACTCGGCGCGGTGGGCGTCTGCTGCCAGAAGGTGTCCGAGGCGGAAATTCTCTTCAAAGGCGGCGTCGGCGACGTGCTGATCGCGAACGAAATTGTCGGCCGCCGGAAGCTCGACCGGTTTGCCGCTCTGGCGCGCGAGGCAAAGGTGGCGGTCTGCGCGGATAACCCGCAAATCATTCCGGAGCTGGAGGCCGCCGCATCGCGCGCCGATGTCTCTCTCGAGGTACTCGTGGAAATCGACTGCGGCGGGCGCCGCTGCGGCACCGAGCCCGGCAAGCCCGCAGCCGAGCTGGCGCAGGCCATCGCCGAATCCGCGCATCTCTCGTTCGGTGGATTGCATGCCTATTACGGTATTGCGCAGCACTTCCGGGCCGATGCCGAACGGCAAGCCGCCATCGCCAGCGCGGGCGAACGTGTCAAACAAACGCTGGCGGAACTCGATCGCGTCGGTGTGCCCTGCCCCATCGTCACCGGCGCGGGCACGGGCACGTTCGAGACCGAGGCTGCCAGCGGCATCTGGAACGAGTTGCAGCCCGGCTCTTACATCTTCATGGACGTCGACTACGCCAAGAACAAGCGCGCGGACGGCGGCCCGTTCAACACATTCGAGCATGCACTGTTCGTGCTGGCCACCGTGATGAGCGCGCCCGACCGCGATCGCGCTGTCATCGATGCGGGACACAAGGCGCTGAGCAATGACGCCGGCTTTCCCATTCTGCCCGGACTTCAGGGCGCGACCTATCATCGACCTTCGGATGAACACGGCGCGCTGGATGTCAGCGCGTGTCAGCAACGGCCCGCCCTCGGCGACAAGCTTCTGCTGATCCCGGGGCATTGCGATCCGACCGTCAACCTGCACGACTGGTACGTCTGCGTGCGCGGTCTTCACACGCCGGATGCGCATGTCGCGGAGATATGGCCGGTGGCCGCGCGCGGTGCCGTTTTCTGAGCAGCGCGCGCATTCGAGAAGTCACCGTCCTATTGCGCTGCGCGCCGCACTCACCACATGACGCTCACCAGTGAATCGCTTGGGAGAGCGCAATGACACCTGAAGACCGCCAACTCATCTCCGGCCTGTTCGACCGCATGCGCGAGTTCGGTTCGCTTGAGAAAGACGGCGACGCCGAAGCCATGATCCGTCAGGGCGTGCAGCAGAACCCCGATGCACCGTACATGCTCGTGCAATCGGTGCTTGTTCAGGAGCATGCCCTGCAGCAAGCCGACGCCCGTATCCGTCAGCTCGAGCAGCAGCTTCAAGACGTGCAATCGCAGCGGGCGCCCGCGTCGAACGGCGGCTTTCTTGGCGGCCTGTTCGGCGGCGGCAACAGCACCCCATCGCGCCCGCAAATGAATCGCGGCAGCGTACCGCCAGCAGGCGCCCGCAGCGGCCCCATTGGTGCTCCGGCGCGCGGTCCCGCCGGACAGCCGCTTCCGGCTGGCGCACAAGCCGGTGGCGGTGGCAGCTTCCTGCAGTCGGCCATGGCAACCGCGGCCGGTGTCGCCGGCGGCATGTTGCTCGCAAACGGCATCTCCAGCATGCTCGGTGGGTCATCGGCGGAAGCCGGCAAGTCTCCCACGGAGGCGAATACGGAACCGCAGCAGGCGCATCACGACGACGGCCAGGCCGACGACGACTCCAACCTGCAGGACGCCAGTCACGACGATTCCGGTGACTGGGGTGATTGGGGCGGCGGAGACATGGATCTCGACATCTGACGGACGGCCCCGTCCTCCGTCCACAAATGAAAAAAGGCCACCGCGAGGTGGCCTTTTGCGTGTCACGCAGTGCGCGACGTCAGAACTTGTAGTTGATCCCCGCGCGGATCAGGTTCACGTGACCGTCGAAGTCACGCTTGACGTCCTGATAGTTCGGGTCTTCCAGCGAGACCTTACCGGTGTCGATCTCTCCGTAGAGATACTCGCCCTTGATCGTCCAGTTGTTGGTCAGCGCATATTCGGCGCCCGCGCCAACGACCCAGCCAAAGGCCACTTTCGAATCCTTGGTATCGAACACCGCCTTGCAACCGTTCGTTCCGCCCGGTGCAACTGCGGGATCACAGCCGAGTGAGTGCTCGTTGTCACTCCAGATCAAACCGCCGGTGATGTAAGGCATGAACCGGCCGAAGGCATAGCCTGCGCGCGCGCGCAGCGTGCCGAACCACTTGACCTCATCCGAACCGTAATACGGATCATACTGGCTTCCGCTTTCCTTGTAGCCAAGCCAGTCCTTGCCGACGCCGCTCAGCGATACATCGGCCTCGACGCCGAGAACCAGATTGCTTGGCAGCTGAACATTGTAGCCCAGCTGGACACCGCCGAAGCCACCGTCGATATCCTTCTTGTCGGCAGCCGGATTGCCCTTGTCATCGAACTCACCCCAGCCGTAGCCGCCATGAGCGCCAATGTAGAACCCTGTCCAGGAGAAGGGCTTCTGATAAACCGGCTCATCCTTGATCGAGCCGTAAGGCATGCCGCCAAGATCAGCGGCGGAAGCAACACCCGCCGCCATCGTCGTCGCAACAGCGACAGACGCCAACCAACGCAACGCTTTCATTAATCCCCCACGCGACTAACAAAACTTGCCCCGCACCCTAGGGTGTTAAGAGAATATTAACAGTGTATTTTTGCACCACCTCCTGACTCTCTGCCCACCACTTATGTTGAACAGGCGGCTCACCAATCGCTGCCGACACGCAAAAGGCGTTGAAACAACGCGTAGAAAAGAGCAGCGTGAAGCGACTCGCGAACCGACCGCCGAGCGCCATTGAATTGTGCAAAAACCGAGGGGACCGCTTTGGCTCGAATCGAAAACAAGGTCGCCCTGATTGTCGGCGCCGGCTCGGTCGGTCCGGGCTGGGGCAACGGGCGTGCGATCGCCGCCCTGTTCGCACGCGAGGGCGCAACAGTCTTCGGAGCCGACAAGGATCAAGCCGCCGCAGCCGAAACCCAGCGCCTGATCGCGTCCGAAGGCGGCCGGTCGACCATGACCGAGGTCGACGTCGCCGATCCGGACTCGATTGCGGCGATGATCAGCGCCTGCATGAAAGCCTATGGCCGCATCGACATCCTCGTGAACAACGTCGGCGGCTCGGCCCCTGGAGACGTGGTGTCGATGCCGCTCGATGTCTGGGATCACCAGTTCAACGTGAACATCCGCTACGTGTTCCTGACCTGCAAACACGTGGTGCCCATCATGCAAGCCCAGGGCGGCGGAGCGATCGTCAATCTAGCATCGATCGCAGCGCTCGCCCACTACGGCCCCGAGGTGGTCGCGTACGCGTCTTCCAAGGCTGGCCTGATCCACTTCACGCGTGTCACGGCAGTCCGCTACGCGCGCGAGAACATCCGCTGCAACATCGTCATTCCCGGACTGATGAACACCCCGCTGGTGGAGCATCGCATTGCCCACCAGCAGGCCGGCGGCGATATCGATGAGCTGCGGCGCAGACGCGATTCGCAGCCCCCGATGGGCCATATGGGCAATGCCTGGGACGTGGCCCACGCGGTGCTCTTTCTCGCCTCGGATGAAGCGCGCTACATCACCGGGGCCGAGTTGGTCGTCGACGGCGGCCTCAGCGCCACGACGCGGCTCGCGAGTAATGTGTAAGAGGGTCGTCACCGATCCCACAGTCAGGCAACGCTGCGAGGCATCTGCATGAGCCGCGACCCGATCGCACCGGAAATGAAGATCATGCCGAAGGTGGGCACCTCGCCGGACGACCGCATGCCGGCGCTGCCTCGCGATCACTATACGCCGGCGCAGCAGGCGCTCGCCGATGAATTCCGGGAGCGTCGCGGCCATGAGGTCGACGGCCCATTCCTGCCACTCATCCGTAGCCCCGAAATCTTCAAGGCCGCCGATCTTCTGGGACGATACCTCCGGTTCGAGTGCGCGATTCCACAACGCTTCAAAGAACTTGCCATTCTGCTCACGGCGCGCCGCTGGACGCAGCAATACGAGTGGTTCACACATCGGCAGGTGGCCATCCATGCCGGTCTTTCGGAAGAGGTCGCCGATGCCATCGCCGAAGGCCGCTATCCCGAAGCGGTGGAGGGCGAGGGCGCGGCGGTGTACGCCTTCTGCACCGAGCTTCACGGCACCGGACAGGTCAGCGATCCAACGTACGTGCGCATCAAGGCGCTCTACGGCGAGCAAGGCGCCATCGATCTGGCCGCCATCTGCGGCCACTATTCGTTACTGGCGATGATCCTCAACATGGCGCGCACGCCGCTGCCCGACGGCGTTGCGCCGCCGCTGAAGCCATTTCCGCGCTGAATTCAGTGCTTGGCGGTGCCGAAATGCTTGTAGAGCACTTTGTCGCCCGGCTTTAGCCCCAACCGCTCAGCGGCGCCTGCCGCAAGCTCCAGCACGGCCGTGACCGGGCCGCGCGACGCTATCGTGCGTTCCGACAGCGGCTCCGTATGGGCTTCAATGCGATGCACCACACCGTCCGCGCGGATGAACACCATGTCCAGCGGCACATATGTGTTGCGCATCCACATGGTGATTTCCTGTGGGCCTTGATACGGGAACAGCATGCCGGTCTTCTCGGGCACGCTACGCCGGTACATCAACCCCAGCGCCTTTTCCTCCGACGTCTCGGCAACCTCGATCTTGATCACCTGCTCGCCGGCCGACGTCACCAGCGTGAGCTGATCCTGCCGCATCTTGGCTTCGGAAGGCGCGGCACCAAACATCATGACGATCGCCGACAAAAACAAAACCAGGACCGCCTGCAAGGCGGTCCTGGTGGCAATGGCGTAGATCCTAGAGATTGGCAACCCGTCAGTGCTGCGACGGCAGCCCGGAGACCGGCCCGTCCGGGCGCAGGTCGGCAGCCATGCACCCCTTGCAGCCGTGGCCCCAACGAACCTGAACGATCTGCCCGGGGCGCAGCTCCGTGAAGCCGAACCGGCGCAGCGTTTCCATGTGAACAAAGACGTCAGGGGTACCTTCTCCACGTGTCAGGAAACCAAACCCACGGACCCTGTTGAACCACTTCACCATGGCCCGTTCCCAATCGCTTTCCGCTTGTACCACGACATGGGTCCGTTGCGGGAGCTGCGATGGATGGATGGCCGTGCTTTCGTCCATGCTGAGGATCCGGAAGGCCTGCAGGCCTTTCGGCCGCCGCAGCACCTGGCAGTGGACCCGCGCACCTTCGTAGGCCGTCTGATAGCCACCGGCCCGCAGGCACGTCACGTGCAGAAGCACGTCGGCGTGACCATTGTCGGGAACGATGAAGCCGTAGCCTTTAGAAGCATCGAACCACTTGATCGAGCCGGCAATCTCAAAAACGTCGAGACCACCGATCTCATCGATCCCCTGCATCTGATCGAGGGCGCCGCTGCCTTCGATCAACTGAGAGTCCGGATAATCAGGAGGTAATTTGTTATCCCCCATTAGCACACCCCGCTTACTTGGTTGCGTCGACCCCACATCAGGCTCGAGCCGACCCACTATTCACTTCGCCTGCCGCTGCACACTGCGTCGGAGGCCCTCTCCGTCAGTGCGCCTCAGCAAGCGCCACAAGATGTAGCATCGGAACGTCGCCGAACCAGCGGAAAATCACTCCGCGTACAAGCCAACGAGCGCGAAAAAGCAGAAGCCCAATTTCAAGATGCCCCGCGCAACCGACTGAAATATCGCGGTTAATTGGCACCATCGAATTCCTACAATAAAGTTGTTTTCCCTGTGGGCAGCGCAAGCGGCATAGCTGCCGTGGATAAGAAATCCACACCTCGGGGCAGCAAAATCGGCGCGCGTGATTCGGGTGATTCTCACCGTCTATGACAACGCTTACGCCAGGATGGAGCCACTTCGATTCGGACGTCTATCCACTGCATGTCCCCAGACACTGCAAGATCGACACGCGAAGCACTGCAGATTTGCGGCGTGCGCCGCCTTGACAGCAGGAAAAATGCAGACAGAACGGGCTTGTATGAAGCTTTGCTGCCGCGTATGTCAGTGACATCCCGCACGCGAAGCGCTTGGAGGAACGATGCGTTATCTGCACACGATGGTGCGAATCAGCAACATCGACCAGAGCCTCGATTTTTACTGCAACAAGTTCGGCCTCGAAGAAGTGCGCCGCGTCGAGAGCGAGGCAGGCCGCTATACGCTGATTTTCCTCGCAGCACCCGAGGACAAAAGCCAGGCTGCAAGCACGCGTGCGCCGCTTGTCGAGCTCACCTACAATTGGGATCCGGAAGAGTACGGTGCAGGTCGCAATTTCGGTCACCTCGCCTACGAGGTCGATGACATCTACGCGACCTGCGACAAGCTCATGAAATCAGGCGTGACCATCAACCGTCCGCCCCGCGATGGCCGGATGGCCTTTATTCGGTCACCCGATGGCATTTCAATCGAGCTTCTGCAGAAGGGCGACGCTAAGCCGAAGCAGGAGCCGTGGGCGTCCATGGCGAATACGGGCGCTTGGTAGGAGTGGCCGTAGCTGCTAGGTGTAAGCCTGAGCCGACGGTCATGCGGGGGGGAGGATTGGAGTGTCGCGCAGAGAATCCATGCACGCAGCCAGTCAGGCTTCGCGTCTCGCTCGCCAACGGCGTCAGCAGAACCTGACAGGGGCAGGAGGTGCCGCAATGACACCCCGTAGACGGCGAGGCGGGTCGCTGCTTCTCACATCGTTGGCCGTGATCGTCGTTCTTATTGCGATGCTGTGGCTGATGATGAAGTTGTCCAACTCCGGCTGAGTTGGCGCACCGCGCCGTTTGCGCGGCCGAGCACCGATTGGATGAGCCGCAGCGGCTCAGATCGTTGCGCTCATCCCAAGGACGTGCCAGCGGTGCTCCCGGATCGGGACGACACCGCTGTTCCGCCTGGATTATTCATAGTTGATCCGCCGGTCCCCGATCCGGACGAAACCGCAATCAACGTTCGTTGACTTTGTCCTTCAGCGTCTTTGACGGCTGGAACTTCGGCACATTCGAAGCAGGAATCTTGATCTCGGCGCCGGTGGACGGGTTCCGGCCGGTCCTCTCTTTGCGCTTCGACACCTTGAACTTGCCGAGCGGCGGAACACTGACTTCCTGCCCCTGCTTCAGTGTCTTTTCGATGTAAGCGATCATCGCGTCGACGGCGACACCCGCCTTTTCCTTGGTGATCTCGGCGCCTTCGGCAACCGCGTCGATCAGATCTTTTTTGCTCATTTCGTGTCCTCAACGTTTTGAGAGACCCTGCACCGCGGCTGCATCGCGTCATGCCGCCAGCGCTTTTGGCCGGGATTACCTGCTGCTGCGGCAACAGAGGCGTGAACCAACGACGTCCGGACCTTTGCGTCAAGGGAAAAAACCCTCGATTCTCCCGAAAATACGGGCATTTTCGGGGATTTGTCCCGGTCCGGAACAAGAAAAAGCCCCCTGCCAAGCCTGACAGGGGGCGAGCACTAGGTTAACGCTTGCCTGGCGTCAGTGCGCCGTGACGCGCGACCCGTCGGGTGCCGGAGCGTCAGGCCCGCTGACTGCGGCCGCCTCCGTCTCCCACTGGATCGGATCGGGCATTTTCACCAGCGCAACCTTCAAAACGTCATCCATCCGCGCCGCGGGAATGATCTCAAGCGCGTTCTTCAGGTTGTCCGGAATTTCCGCCAGATCCTTTACGTTTTCCTCAGGGATCAGCACTTTCTTGATGCCCGCGCGCAGAGCCGCCAGCAGCTTCTCCTTGAGGCCACCGATCGGAAGCACGCGACCACGCAAGGTGATCTCGCCGGTCATCGCGACGTCCTTGCGAACCGCGATGCCCGTCAGCACGGAGACGATCGCCGTGACCATCGCCACACCGGCCGACGGACCATCCTTCGGCGTCGCGCCTTCCGGCACGTGCACGTGGATGTCGCGCCTCTCGAACAGCGACGCCGGGATGCCGAAATCAACCGAGCGCGAGCGCACGTAGGCATTCGCCGCCTGGATCGACTCCTTCATCACGTCGCGCAGGTTGCCGGTCACCGACATCTTGCCCTTACCCGGCATGATGGCGCCTTCGATGGTGAGGATTTCGCCTCCCACCTCGGTCCAAGCCAGTCCGGTCACGACGCCGACCTGATCTTCCAGCTCCGCCTCGCCATAACGGTACTTCGGCACGCCGAGATACTTCTCGACGTTCTCCGCCGTCACCGTCACCGACTTGACGTCCGAGCTCAGGATCTCCTTTACGGCCTTGCGGGCCAGCTTGGCGATCTCGCGCTCGAGGCTCCGCACGCCCGCCTCGCGGGTGTAGCGCCGGATCAGGATCTGAAGGGCCTCGTCCTCGACCTTGAACTCGCCCTGCTCCAGGCCATGAGCCTGCTGCTGGCCGGGGATCAGGTGCTGCTTCGAGATTTCGACCTTCTCGTCCTCGGTGTAGCCGGCAAGACGGATGATCTCCATACGGTCCATGAGCGCCGGCGGGATGTTGAGCGTATTCGCCGTCGTCACGAACATCACATTCGAGAGGTCGTAATCGACCTCCAGATAGTGATCGTTGAAGCTGCCGTTCTGCTCAGGGTCCAGCACCTCCAGCAGCGCCGAAGCCGGATCGCCGCGGAAGTCGGAACCCATCTTGTCGATCTCGTCGAGCAGGAACAGCGGGTTTGTCCGCTTGGCCTTGCGCATCGACTGGATCACCTTGCCGGGCATCGAGCCGATGTAGGTGCGCCGGTGACCGCGGATCTCAGCCTCGTCACGCACGCCGCCCAGCGACATGCGTACGAACTCACGGCCGGTCGCATTCGCGATCGACTTGCCCAGCGAGGTCTTGCCCACGCCCGGGGGTCCGACGAGGCACAGGATCGGCCC
>JAFAFW010000086.1 GCA_023423275.1 Pseudomonadota bacterium | reverse complement strand
ATCGGCTTCGTGATCATCACGGTGCTGCTGCTGGTCGGTTCGCTCAACATGACCGACATCGTCAATTCGCAGCGTGCCGGCATCGGCACCTGGGTTGGCCTGCCCGGCTCGTTCCTCGACTGGAACTGGCTGGTGCTGTTCCCGATGTTCGTAGTGTTCTTCATCTCGGCGCTGGCTGAGACCAACCGCCCGCCCTTCGATCTCCCGGAAGCGGAGTCGGAGCTGGTCGCGGGCTTCATGGTTGAATACAGCTCGACGCCCTACCTGCTGTTCATGCTCGGCGAATATGTGGCCATCGTGGCCATGTGCGCCATGACGACCATTCTGTTCCTGGGAGGCTGGCTGCCGCCGATCAATGCGGTGCCGTTCACCTGGGTGCCTGGAATCATCTGGTTCCTGGCCAAGCTGGTATTCGTGTTCTTCATGTTCGCCATGGTGAAGGCCATGGTGCCCCGCTACCGCTACGATCAGCTCATGCGTCTCGGCTGGAAGGTGTTCCTGCCGCTGTCGATGGCTGCCGTCGTCGTGGTCGCGGGCATCGTTCACTATGGCGGGATCGCCCCTTAAGGGCGGAGGCATGTGATGACTGCAATCGGCAATGCAATCAGAGCGAGCTTCCTGGCGGAGTTCGTGTCGGCGTTCTTCCTGTCGATGCGCTACTTCTTCGCGCCGAAGGCGACGCTCAACTATCCGTATGAGAAGGGGCCGCAGAGCCCGCGCTTTCGTGGCGAACATGCGTTGCGCCGCTATCCGAACGGCGAGGAGCGCTGCATCGCCTGCAAGCTGTGCGAGGCGATCTGCCCGGCGCAGGCCATTACCATCGAGGCGGGACCGCGCCGGAACGACGGCACGCGCCGCACGACGCGCTACGACATCGACATGGTGAAGTGCATCTACTGCGGTCTGTGCCAGGAGGCCTGTCCGGTCGATGCCATCGTCGAGGGGCCGAACTTCGAGTTCGCGACTGAGACGCGCGAGGAGCTCTATTACGACAAGCAGCGTCTGCTCGATAACGGTGATCGTTGGGAGAAGGTGCTGGCCAAGAATATCGCGCTCGACGCCAGGTATCGCTGATGCGTGGTGACAGACCAGTCATGCGGGGCGTTTGCTGCTTGGTTTCTCGGGCGGCTTGGGCTAAGTGGCCGACGCATGGTCGGTTCGGTCCGGTGGTTCGCGGGATGACGCCTGCGAAGGCCGGACCACAGGGCGGGCGGCGCGACAGGGGATCGGACGGGATACGATGGGCCTGACGGCGTTCTTCTTCTATCTCTTCGCTGTTCTGAGCGTGATGGCCGGCGCAATGGTCATCATCGCGAAGAATCCCGTGCACGCTGTTCTGTTCCTGATCCTGGCATTCTTCAACGCAGCGGGGCTGTTCATCCTGCTGGGTGCCGAATTCCTGGCGATGCTGCTGGTGATCGTCTACGTCGGCGCGGTGGCGGTGCTGTTCCTGTTCGTCGTGATGATGCTGGACGTGGACTTCGCGGCGCTGAAAAGCGGCTTCATTCGCAACGCGCCGCTTGCCGCTCTCGTCGGCGGCATCGTGCTGGTCGAGCTGATCATGGTGCTGGGCTTCGCCTACATCCAACCCGGCGTTACGGGCGTGGCCGCGGCGCCGTTCCCGACAGCAGGTTCCGGCATCACCAACACGGAGGCGCTCGGCAACCTGCTCTATACCCGTTACGTCTTCTTCTTCCAGTCCGCGGGCATCATTCTGCTGATTGCCATGATTGGCGCCATCGTGCTGACACTGCGCCATCGGCCGAGCGTCAAGCGTCAGTCGGTTGCCGAGCAGGTCGCGCGCACTCCGGCGACGGCCATCGAGATCGTCAAAGTCGAGCCCGGGCAGGCCATCGTGCCGTCCGGCGAGAGCCGAGGTTGAGCGAGAGACCACGATGGAATTCGCAACGATCGGGCTTGGCCATTATCTGACAGTCGCGGCGTGTCTGTTCACGCTCGGCATCTTCGGCATCTTCCTGAACCGGAAGAACGTCATCATCATGCTGATGTCGGTTGAGCTGATGCTGCTCGCGGTCAACATCAACCTCGTCGCCTTCTCCTATTTCCTTTCCGATCTGGTCGGCCAGGTATTCGCGCTGTTCGTGCTGACGGTCGCTGCCGCCGAATCCGCGATCGGTCTCGCCATTGTCGTCGTCGTCTTCCGCAACCGTGGCTCGATCGCGGTCGAAGACATCAATCTGCTGAAGGGGTAGGGATGAACCGTCCCGCACTGCAGGGCTGTGATGGAACACGGGAGCGCGCGCGCCCATGATCTATCAACTCATCGTCTTCCTGCCTCTGCTCGGAGCGATCATTGCGGGCTTCTTTGGCCGGCTGATCGGTCCGCGTCCCGCCGAGTTCATCACGACCGCTTTCCTGATGATCGCCGCGTTCCTCGCCTGGGTCGCATTCATCCAGATCGGATTTGGTGGGGCGGTCGTGAAGGTGCCGATTGCCCGCTGGATCACCTCGGGCGAACTCGACGCTTCATGGGCGCTTCGTATCGATACACTGACGGCGGTGATGCTGGTCGTCGTCACCAACGTGTCGGCGCTCGTGCACCTGTACTCCATTGGCTACATGCACGAGGACGACAGCCGGCAGCGGTTTTTCTCGTATCTGTCGCTGTTCACCTTCGCGATGCTGATGCTGGTGACGAGCGACAACCTCGTCCAGATGTTCTTTGGCTGGGAAGGTGTGGGTCTCGCCAGCTATCTGCTGATCGGGTTCTGGTATCAGAAGCCATCGGCCAATGCGGCGGCGATGAAGGCGTTCATCGTCAACCGTGTCGGCGACTTCGGTTTCGCGCTCGGCATCTTCGGCGTCTTCTTCATCTTCCAGTCGGTGCAGCTCGATCCCATTTTCGCGGCCGTACCCGGGGCTGCCGGCAAGACGTTCACGTTCCTGGGCTATCAGGTCGACATCATGACGACCCTGTGCCTGCTGCTTTTCCTCGGCGCGATGGGCAAGTCGGCGCAATTCCTGCTGCACACCTGGTTGCCGGATGCGATGGAAGGCCCGACGCCGGTGTCCGCGCTGATTCACGCCGCCACCATGGTGACGGCGGGTGTGTTCATGGTCGCACGGCTGTCGCCGCTGTTCGAATACGCGCCGGTTGCGCTGCAGGTCGTGACGCTGGTCGGCGCCATCACGGCGTTCTTCGCAGCCACGGTCGGTCTGGTTCAGAACGACATCAAGCGCGTTATCGCGTACTCGACCTGCTCGCAGCTCGGTTACATGTTCGTGGCCTGCGGCGTCGGCGCCTATTCGGCGGGAATTTTTCACCTCTTCACACACGCCTTCTTCAAGGCGTTGCTGTTCCTCGGCGCGGGCTCCGTGATCCACGCGATGCATCACGAGCAGGACATGCGTCACATGGGCGGCCTCGCGCCGCGCATCCGCTTCACCTGGGCGATGATGCTGATCGGAACGCTGGCGCTGACCGGAGTTGGCATCCCTGGTGTCATCGGGTTCGCCGGGTTCTATTCCAAGGACATGATCATCGAGGCATCGTACGCCGCGCATACCGCCGGCAACTATGCCTTCTGGCTGCTGGTGATCGCCGCGCTGATGACGTCGTTCTACTCGTGGCGCCTCGTGTTCATGACGTTCTACGGCACGCCGCGGTGGGATAGTCATGGGCATGGCCACAGCGTGGGAGCCGCGGCGGTTCATGATGCGCACGGCAAGGACGATCATCATCACGATGACGGCCACGGACATGAGCCGCATGAAAGTCCGCTGGTGATGCTGATCCCGCTGGCCGCACTGGCGCTCGGTGCTGTCGCTACCGGTTTCGGGTTCAAGTATTTCTTCGTCGGCGACGGCTATGCGGCATTCTGGGGACGGTCGATCTTCACCGGACCGGAAAACCACATCCTGGAACACGCTCACCACGTGCCGGGCTGGGTGGTTTGGTCGGCGACGATCGCCATGCTGATCGGCTTCGGCTGGGCGTGGCTGTATTACATGTCGGCGACATGGCTGCCTGCCGCGACGGCACGGGCCTTCCGGCCACTTTACAATTTCCTGCTCAACGCCTGGTATTTCGACAAGCTTTACGACTGGCTGTTCGTGCGTCCTGCATTTGCGATCGGCCGGACCTTGTGGAAGACCGGCGATGGTAAGCTGATCGATGGGCTCGGCCCTGACGGCGTGTCGTCCCGCGTGCTGGCCACGACCGCCCGGATCGTGAAGCTGCAGACCGGGTATCTCTATCACTATGCGTTCGCCATGCTGATCGGGGTTGCGATCATCATCACGATCTTCATGTTCACGGGCGGACAGCCGCTATGAACCTCGCCACTGCGCCACTTCTCTCGCTGATCACGTTCCTGCCGCTGGTGGGCGTCGCGTTCATCGCCTTCCTGCCGCGCGATGCGGTCCAGAATGCACGCTTCGTCGCGCTCTGGACGACGCTCGTCACATTCGCGGTTTCGCTGCTGATCTGGATCAACTTCGACAAGACGACGGCGAATTTCCAGTTCGTCGAGGAACACGCCTGGCTCGGCAACACGATCAGCTATCGGCTTGGCGTCGATGGCATCTCGATGCTGTTCGTGATCCTGACCACCTTCCTGATGCCGCTGTGCATCCTGGCGAGCTGGGAGAGCGTCACCGATCGCGTGAAGGAATACATGATCGCGTTTCTGGTGCTCGAAACGCTGATGATCGGCGTGTTCTGCGCGCTCGATTTGATCCTGTTCTACCTGTTCTTCGAAGCCGGCCTGATCCCGATGTTCCTGATCATCGGTGTATGGGGTGGCCCGCGACGCGTCTATGCGAGCTTCAAGTTCTTCCTCTATACGCTGCTCGGTTCGCTGCTGATGTTGCTCGCCATGATGGCGATGTACTGGTACGCCGGTACGACCGATATCGTCACGCTGCTGAAGACGACGTTCCCGGCCGACATGCAATGGTGGCTGTGGCTGGCCTTCTTCGCCTCGTTCGCGGTGAAGATGCCGATGTGGCCTGTTCACACGTGGTTGCCGGATGCGCACGTCGAGGCGCCGACGGCAGGCTCGGTGATCCTGGCCGCCATCCTGCTGAAGATGGGCGGCTATGGTTTCCTGCGCTTCTCCGTGCCCATGTTCCCGCTTGCGAGCCAGGAACTGGCGCCGTTTGTATTCACGTTGTCCGTCATCGCCATCGTCTACACCTCGCTGGTCGCGCTGGCGCAGGAAGACATGAAGAAGCTGATCGCCTACTCGTCGGTGGCGCACATGGGCTTCGTCACCATGGGCATCTTTACGATGAACGCACAGGGTGTCGACGGCGCGATCTTCCAGATGATCTCGCATGGCATCGTTTCGGCCGCGCTGTTCCTGTGCGTCGGCGTCATCTACGACCGCCTGCATACGCGCCAGATCTCTGCGTATGGCGGTCTGGTCAGCCGGATGCCGGTTTACGCCTTCTGCTTCATGGTGTTTACGATGGCCAACGTCGGCCTGCCGGGCACGAGCGGGTTCATCGGTGAGTTCCTCACGCTGTTGGCCGCCTTCAAGGTCAATACCTGGGTGGCGTTTTTCGCGACCAGTGGCATTATCTTCTCGGCGTGCTACGCGCTCTATCTCTATCGCCGCGTGATCTTCGGGGTGCTCGACAAGCCGAGCCTGAAAGCGATCGCCGATATGAGTCCGCGCGAGATCGTCGTGATGGCTCCGTTGGTCATTCTCACCATTTTGTTCGGTTTCTATCCCGCGCCGATCCTCGATGTGACGGCTGCTTCAGTCAAAAACCTCGTCCAGAACTATGAGGCCGCGATCAAAACGGCGGCGGCACTCGTGCAATAGAGGCCGGAAGCCAGGAAGCGGTTCCCAGGAACGACCATGACCCAATTGGATGCCATAGCGCCGCTGTTTCCCGAACTGGTCCTCGCGATCGGGGCGATGCTCCTGCTGGTCTACGGTGTGTTCAGGCCAGAAGGCGACGCGGCGGGACGCAGCGTCGGCTGGGGCGCGATTGTCGTGTTGGCGGTGGCGGGCGTTCTGGTGCTCTACCAGCCGGCGGACGTTCAATCGTTGTTCGAGGGCGCGTTCATCTCCGACAGCTTCGGCAGGCTGATGAAGCTGATCGTCCTGGCGGGCGCTGCGGCGGCGCTGTTGCTCGCCTTTGATGAGCTGTCCGATGTTCGGCAGATGAAGTTCGAGTACCCGGTGCTCGTGTTGCTGGCGACGACCGGCATGATGATCATGATATCGGCCGGTAACCTGATCGCGCTTTATCTCGGCCTCGAGATGCAGAGCCTCGCGCTCTACGTCCTGGCGGCCTTCCGCCGGGACCAGATGCGGTCCAGCGAGGCGGGTCTGAAGTATTTCGTGCTCGGTGCGCTGGCCTCCGGCATGCTGCTGTATGGCGCATCGCTGGTCTATGGCTTTACGGGCTCGATCAGCTTCGAGACGATTGCCAAGGTCGCGAGCGGCCCGGATGTCGGCCAGAACTTGGGTCTCATCTTCGGTCTCGTGTTCGTGCTCGTCGGGCTTGCCTTCAAGGTCTCGGCGGTGCCGTTCCACATGTGGACGCCGGACGTCTACGAGGGGGCCCCCACGCCGGTGGTCGCTTTTTTCGCCTCGGCCGCCAAGGTTGCGGCTGTCGCGCTGCTGGTTCGTCTGCTGCTGTCGGCATTCCCTGGCATGACCCCGCAGTGGCAGCAGATCATCGTGTTCCTGTCGATCGCTTCGATGGTGCTCGGCGCTTTTGCCGCCATCGGCCAGCGTAACTTCAAGCGACTGATGGCGTATTCGGCGATCGGTCACATCGGTTATGCCCTGATCGGATTGGCATCGGCATCCCAGGAGGGAACGCGGGGCATCATCCTGTATATGGGTATCTACCTGATCATGACGCTCGGGACGTTCGCGTGCATTCTCTCCATGCGGCGCGATGACGGTCCCGTCGAGGACATCGATGAGCTGGCCGGTTTGGCGCAGAACAACCTGCCGATGGCTTTCGTTCTCGGCGTACTGATGTTCTCCCTTGCGGGCATTCCTCCGTTTGCGGGATTTTTCGCAAAGTTCTATATTTTCCTGGCGGCGATCAACGCAAAGCTCTATGCGCTGGCGGTGATCGGCGTGCTGGCGAGCGTGGTTGGGGCTTACTATTACCTGCGTATTGTCAAAGTCATGTTCTTCGACACGCCTAAAGAGAGCTTCCTGCCGATCCGGCCCAAAGCTGGTTTCGTCATGGCGCTCAGCTGTGCTTTTGTCGTTTTTGTATTCATTGTGCCGTACCTTCCTACTCCGCTGATCAATGCAGCAGAGGTGGCGGCCCGCACATTCCGCTACTGACCGGAGCAGATGCCGCAGGCAGATTTCGCGCTACCCCGGGGGACGAAACACCTCTGGTTTGAGGTGATCGACTCGACCAATGCCGAGGCGATGCGACGGGCCGCATCCGGTGAGCCCGGGCCAGTGTGGATCTGGGCCGGCTCGCAGTCGCTTGGCCGCGGCCGGTCGGGGCGCACGTGGGCCTCCGTGCCCGGAAACCTGTACGCCAGCCTACTGACCCGATTGGCCTGCCGGTCTGACACGATTTACCAGTTGTCACTGCTGGCGGGCGTTGCTGTCATCGACGCGATCCGCGCGGCGGCCGCGTCGCAGGGGCAGGCGATCCCCGCATTGCGGCTGAAGTGGCCGAACGACGTACTGATCGGCGGCGCCAAGGTCGCAGGAATCCTCCCGGAGAGCACGTCAGTTGCCGACGGTGGTCTGGCTGCCATCATCGGGATCGGCCTCAATCTGGAAGGTCAGCCCGAAGGACTGGGGCGCGAGATCACGAACCTGTCGGCGCACGGTGTGGATTTATCCCCTGAAGCGGCTCTGCCGTTGCTCGATGAGACAATTCAGGCCTGGCTTGCGCGATGGGACTGTGGAGCGGGCTTTTCGCAAGTGCGAACGGCGTGGCTGGAGCGCGCGGGGCCGTCCGGCGAGAGGATCGCTATTCATGCCGGCCCGGAACGGGTCGAGGGGATGTACGTTGGAATAGACGACAACGGATCACTTGTCCTGCGTGACGACGAGGGACGGGAGCGCAGGTTTGCTTACGGGGATGTTACGCTCGGCGCCACCGGCACCGGAGCCAGGGGGCCTGAATGACGGACGGAAAGCGCGGCAGCGGGGGGGCGCCGATCGACGACGAAGTCGTCTTCATGGCGTTGGGCGGCCTCGGCGAGATCGGTATGAACTCCTATCTCTACGGTATCGGGCCGGAGAGGTCGCGCCGATGGCTGATGGTCGATCTCGGATTGACGTTTCCAGGAGAAGCCGAGCCGGGCGTGGACGTCGTGCTGCCGGATCTCAGGTTCATCGAGGAAGAGCGAAATGCCCTCGATGGTATCGTCATCACGCACGCACATGAAGACCACCTCGGTGCGGTGATCGACCTGTGGCCGAAGCTCGGTGTGCCGATCTATGCAACGCCCTTCACCGCCGGAATGCTGCGCTCCAAGCTGACCGAATTCGGCAACCGGGTGAAGTTGCCGATTACCGTGGTTGAGCCGGGATCGCGCTTCAACGTCGGTGCATTCGACGTCGAACTGGTAACCATGTCGCACTCGATCCCCGAGCCGTCGGGTGTCGCAATCCGGACGCCGCATGGGGTAATCTTTCATACCGGCGACTGGAAGCTCGATCGCGAACCGCTGGTCGGCGATCCGACGGATGAAGCCAAGATCAAGGCGTTGGGGGAGGAGGGCGTTCGTGCGCTCATCTGCGATTCGACCAATGCTTTCCGTGATGGCCGCTCTCCCTCGGAGACGGCTGTCGCAGCATCGATCACGAAAATCATCTCCGGTGCCAAACGTCGCGTCGCGGTGACGACGTTCGCTTCCAACGTCGCCCGTGTTCGTGCTGTCGCTGATGCGGCCAACGCAACCCGGCGTCACCTCGTGGTTGCGGGCCGCGCTTTGCACCGCGTGATCCAGGTCGCGATGGATACGGGGTATCTACCGGAGAACTTTCGCTATCTCGACCAGCAGCAGGCCAGCTATCTCGATCCCGACGAGGTCCTGATGTTGTGTACCGGTAGCCAAGGTGAGCCGCGGGCGGCTTTGGCGCGGATCGCGGAAGATCAACATCCGGATATCGACCTCAGACACGGCGATCTCGTTATTTTCTCCTCGCGCACCATTCCCGGCAACGAGAAGTCCGTGGCCAAGGTGCAGAACAATCTGGCTCTGCTTGGTGTCGATATCATCACTGATGCCGATGCCCTGGTTCATGTGACCGGCCATCCGCGACGCGAGGAGCTGCGCGAGCTTTACGGATGGCTGAAGCCCGCAGTCGCGATCCCGATGCACGGCGAGGCGCGTCATTTGCGGGAGCATGCGGCTCTCGCGAAGGCTGCCGGCGTTCCCGACGTGCATGCGGTGCAGAGCGGTCAGATGGTGCGTCTGGCTCCGGAGCCGGTGGCCATCATCGACGATGCTCCGGTAGGGCGCGTTTACCGCGACGGACGCTTGATCGTGCCGGCCGATGGCCCGGTCAGGGATCGTCGCCGGCTGTCGCACGCGGGCATTGTCGTCGTGGCGATTGCCATGGGGCGGCGGGGAGAGATTTTGGGTGAACCCGAACTCGTCCTCGACGGTGTTCCTGCCGAGAACGCCGATGGCACGCCCATGGAAGACATTGCGCTTTCCGCAGTCGATGGCGCGTTGCGCAGCATTCCCACCGCCAAGCGCCGCGATTTTGCTCTGGTGCGCGAAGCCGTGCGGCGATCCGTACGTGCGGCGATTGATCAGGCCTGGGGCAAGAAGCCTGTTGCGAAAGTCCTGATCAACGTCGTTGATAGCTGAGGGCGCCATCCCGCTGTTACGGGCGTCGGCGCGAGGTGGAGTGTCGTGGCATGATCGGACGCCTGAACCATGTGGCGATCGCGGTGAAGGATCTCGCTGCCGCGACTGCGATCTATCGCGATACGCTCGGCGCAACCGTGTCTGAGCCGGCGCCACAGCCCGATCATGGAGTGACGGTGGTCTTCATCACGCTGCCCAATACGAAGATCGAGCTTCTGGAGCCGATGGGACAGGATTCGCCGATCGCCAAGTTTCTCGAGCGCAATCCGGACGGCGGCATCCATCACGTCTGCTATGAGGTGGACGATATCCTCGCCGCGCGGGATCAGTTGAAGGCGCGGGGTGCGCGGGTACTGGGAAGTGGCGAGCCGAGGATCGGGGCACATGGGAAGCCCGTCCTGTTTCTCCATCCGAAGGACTTCCTGGGAACGTTGGTTGAGTTGGAACAGGCCTGATCCATCCGATGAGCATTACTTTATCTGTCGCGGTCTATTTCATTATCTGGTGGACCGTTCTGTTTGCGGTGCTGCCGATTGGGGTTCGCACTCAGGCTGAGGACAACAATGTCGTCCCAGGTACGCCGGAGAGTGCCCCGACCGCGCCGCGACTCCTTCGGATTTTCCTGCTCAATACGGTGATAGCGGCCGTCGTGTTCGCGGTCGTCTGGGTGATCATTACCTATCGGCTAATTCCGATCGACGCGCTGTCGCTCGTCGATTGATTTCGCGCGCTGCATTAGATTCATGGGATGAGGACTGAAGGGCGGAAAGCAAGGCCGTCGGGCCTTGCTTTCCTGGGCTCATAATCCTGCTGAATTTTTTTGATCCGAGGCTCTGGCCTTACACGTGCCAACGGGAGCCATCGGTATCTGCCGCTGGGCCATGCCCTGAGCGGCTCGCCTTCCCTTCCCTAGACTTGGGCACAGCGCCGAATTCTATGTCGGCCTTGAACCCATCTGTCGACGCGCACGACCATAGCGAACTCGCGTCGATCTGTCACGGAATCTTGATGGTCTCAAATTCAAAAAGACACTGTTTCCGGATCCGCAATGATCCGGGGTCCTTTTAGCTCCCTGTGGGCACCCGAGCCGCGGCATTGCCTCGCCCCGCAGAACGGGGTATCCCCGCACGATTGCCGCGCTCCCGTTAAGGACAGCACGGCGCTGGATCATCCGTACGGCGGTTTCGCCGTTGCCGTTAACCAAGCCTGGTTCCTCGCCCATGCGCCTGTCCCGCTACTTCCTTCCCGTACTGCGTGAGACACCCAAGGAAGCGGAGATCGTCTCGCATCAGTTGATGCTGCGTGCCGCGATGATCCGGCAGGCAAGCGCTGGCATTTATTCCTGGCTGCCGCTGGGGCTGCGGGTGCTGAAGAAGATCGAGAACATCGTGCGGGAGGAGCAGAACCGCTCCGGCGCCATCGAGGTGCTGATGCCGACCATCCAGTCGGCCGACCTGTGGCGCGAGTCGGGCCGTTACGAGGCCTACGGCAAGGAAATGCTGCGCATTCAGGACCGGCACGATCGGGAAATGCTCTATGGACCGACCAACGAAGAGCTGATCACCCAGATCTTCAAGGAAAGTGTGAAGAGCTACAAGGATCTGCCGCGCAACCTCTACCACATCCAATGGAAATTCCGCGACGAGATCCGGCCGCGTTTCGGTGTCATGCGTGGGCGCGAGTTTCTGATGAAGGACGCCTATTCGTTCGATCTGACGCCAGAAGCCGGCCGTCATGCCTACCAGCGCATGTTCGCCGCCTACCTGCGCACGTTTGCGCGCCTCGGGCTGAAATCCATCCCGATGGCCGCGGATACAGGTCCCATAGGCGGCGATCTCAGCCACGAGTTCATCATTCTGGCCGAGACCGGCGAAAGCCAGGTGTTTTGCCACAAGGACTTGATCGAGGGTGACATTCCGGCGGCCGATACGGATTTCGATGCGGATCTGACGCCGATCGTGAAGGCCTGGACATCGCTTTATGCCGCGACCGATGAGAAGCACGATGCGGCCCGGTTCGATGCCGAGGTACCGAAGGACAAGCAGGTGTCGGCTCGCGGCATCGAGGTCGGTCACATCTTCTTCTTCGGTACGAAATATTCGGAGCCGATGGGGTGCCGTGTGCAGGGGCCGGACGGCAGTCTGGTCACGCTGCAGATGGGTTCTTACGGCGTCGGCGTGTCGCGGCTCGCTGGTGCGATCATCGAAGCCTGTCACGACGATGCCGGAATCGTCTGGCCTGTTCCCGTCGCGCCGTTCGAGGTGGGGCTGATCAATCTGAAGGCTGGTGACGCCGCGACCGACACGGCCTGCGCCAGCGTGTACGAGAAGCTCACCAATGCCGGCGTCGAAGTGCTGTATGACGACACCGACGAACGCGCAGGTGGCAAGTTCGCGACGATGGATCTGATCGGTTTGCCGTATCAATTCATTATCGGGCCGAAAGGGCTGAAGGCCGGCGAGGTGGAACTCAAGGATCGCCGCGGCGGAGAACGGGAGACAATCCCGATGGAGGCCGCCGTCGATCGTGTGATCGATCTGGTCAAGCGGCACAGGGTGCTGGCGTGACGCGTTGGCGTCGGCCTGCGGGAGCCGCCTGAGGACGTAACGGGAGGCAGGGCCGCAGCAGCGCGTCCTGGAACGGGAACATCGTATGGCCGCTCAGATCGATACCCGACCTTTTGCGCCATTCGAGTGGATGCTGGCCCTGCGCTATCTGCGCGCGCGCCGCAAGGAAGGCTTCATCTCGATCATTGCCGGCTTTTCCTTCGTCGGCATTCTGCTCGGCGTTGCGACGCTGATCATCGTCATGGCCGTTATGAACGGTTTCCGTAACCAGCTCTTCGACAAGATCCTTGGCGTCAACGGCCACGTGATTGCCTACAAGGTCGCTGGCACCGGACCGTTCAACGACTACGACGACGCGGCCAAGCGGCTGTCGAGAGCCGTGGGCGTGAAGGCCATTGTCCCGTTGATCGAGGGGCAGGTGATGGTCTCGTCGACGATCCAGGCTCTGGGCGGGTTCGTGCGCGGCGTCACCAGGCAGGGTCTCGAGGCGTTGCCGCTTGTTTCCGACAACATCATCGGCGGAACGCTGGATGGCTTCGATGACGGCACTGCGATCGCCGTCGGCAGCCGCCTGGCGAGTTCGCTTGGAGTGCAGGTGGGGGATGCGATTACGCTCGTGTCCCCGCGTGGAACCAGCACGCCGTTCGGAACCGCGCCGCGCAGCAAGCCGTATCGCATCGCGGCGATCTTCGAGATGGGCATGGCCGAATACGACCGCACCATGCTGTTCATGCCGCTGGCGGAAGCGCAACGCTACTTCTCGCGTGGTCCGCAGGTGGATGTTCTCGAAGTGATGGTCGCGAATCCTCAGCGCATCGACGATTATATCCCGGGTATGCGTGCGGCAATCGGCGAGGGCTATAGCTTTACGGACTGGCGTCAGCGCAATCAGACCTTTTTCACGGTGCTCGAAGTGGAGCGCACCGTGATGTTTATCATCCTGTCGCTGATCGTGCTGGTGGCGGCGCTGAATATCATTTCCGGCCTCATGATGCTGGTGAAGGATAAGGGGCGCGACATCGCCATTCTGCGCACGATGGGGGCGACGAAGGGCGCGATCATGCGCGTGTTCCTGATCACGGGCGCATCGATAGGGATCGTCGGCACCATCGCGGGGCTGATCATCGGCATCATCTTCTGCCTCAACATCGAGTCGATCCGGCAATTCGTGCAGTGGTTGACGGGAACCACGCTGATGGATCCGACGGTCTATTATCTGACGCAGCTTCCGGCCGATATCGACTTCGGCGAGACGACGTTCATCGTGATCATGGCGTTCGTGCTGTCGTTGCTGGCGACGCTGTATCCGTCCTGGCGCGCCTCGCGTCTCGACCCCGTTGAAGCCCTCAGGTACGAGTGATGGCCATGCAGGACATGAGCAATCGGCCCGTGCTGCAGCTCGCGGGACTGATGCGGACCTATCGGCAGGGTGGCCGTGAGATCAAAGTGCTGAATGGCGCCTACGCGGATCTCTATCCCGGCGAAGCCGTTGCGCTCGTTGGTCCGTCGGGCGCCGGCAAATCGACGCTGCTGCACACCGCGGGGCTGCTCGAGACGCCTGACAGCGGGCACGTCGTCGTGGATGGGCGTGACTGCGCGCGCATGTCCGATGAAGAACGCACTCGCGTGCGGCGCGCCAGCATGGGTTTCGTATACCAGTTTCATCAGTTGCTGCCGGAGTTCTCGGCGCTGGAAAACGTCGTCATTCCGCAGTTGATCCATGGCCGTTCGCGGCGTCAGGCGGATGCCCGTGCCCGCGAACTCCTGGCCAGCATGGGGCTCGGTCATCGCCTCGATCACCGTCCTGCAGAATTGTCCGGTGGTGAGCAACAGCGCACCGCGATCTGCCGCGCGATTGCCAATTCCCCGCGGCTTATTCTCGCCGACGAGCCGACCGGCAACCTCGATCCGAGCACCGCGACGCATGTTTTCGATGAACTGGTCGGCCTGATCGCGAGAACGGGCGTCGCAGCGCTGATCGCCACCCACAATATGGATCTGGCATCGCGGATGCACCGCGTGTTGCGGCTCGAAGGCGGTGTGCTGGTGGAGATTGAGCCGAGCTCGGTCGGCTGATTGTCCTGCTTCCGATTAGATCCGTCATCCCCGGCCTTCGCGGTGATGATGATCGGCGGGTTTTCCTCAGATGGTTTTCCAGACGTCCCGCACAGGCTTGCGTAAACAGTTAAGCTGCTCGCCCGGTTGCGCTAAAATGGCGTCATGAACGCACCGATTCGAACGCCCCAGGCTGCAACGCCCGCTTCCACACCGCGTGATGCGAAGGTGACCGCAAGCTTTGTTCACCTCAAGGTACACTCGGCGTTCTCGCTCCTCGAAGGCGCGTTGCCGATTTCCAAGCTCGCCAAACTCGTCAAGGAGCTTGGAGCTCCGGCGATCGGGCTGACGGATACCAACAATCTGTTCGGTGTGCTGGAGTTCTCCGACAAGCTGGCCGGCTCGGGTGTTCAACCGATAGCTGGTGTCTCGCTGGCCGTTGATTTCCAGGAGAAGAAGCCGGATCGCACCAGCGGGCAAATTCAACCACTGCAGGCACAGCCACGTCGCGATGGCCTGTTGGCCCTCTACGCGATGAACGAGGCGGGCTACGCCAATCTGCTGAAACTGGTCAGCAGCGCACATCTCGATACGGCGGACTCGGATGGCCCGCATGTCAAGATCAGCCAACTGGCAGAGGGCGGTGAAGGCCTCATCGTGTTGACCGGTGGTCCTGATGGTCCGATCGATGGTGCACTGAAATCGGGACAACAACCAGTTGCGGAAGCTCGCCTGCTGAAGCTCGCGGAAATTTTCGGCGGCCGGCTTTACGTTGAGCTTCAACGTCATGGCAGCCGCCACGAAGCGGAGGTCGAGCCGCAGCTCATCGATCTCGCGTATGGCCACGAGCTGCCCCTGGTCGCCACCAATGAAGTCTATTTCGCAAAGCCGGAAGACTACGAAGCGCACGACGCGCTGCTGTGCATCGCCGAGGGCCGCACGCTGGTCGAGGATGATCGCCGCCGCGTCACCGCGCAGCATTATCTGAAAACCGCCGATGAGATGGTGAAGCTGTTTTCCGATCTTCCGGAGGCGCTTGAGAATACCATCGAGATTGCGCAGCGGTGCGCGTTCCGGCCACGTGGCCGCAAGCCGATCCTGCCACGTTTCGTGGCGACCGGTGATGGCGCGTCGGACGCGGACCAACTCGCGGCGGAGGCAGCCGAACTGAAACGGCAAGCCGAGTTGGGACTTGATGCGCGTCTTGCGAAAGAGCCGCTTGCGCCCGGGTTCACTGAGGAAGATTACCGCAAGCGACTTGCTTTCGAAGTCGACATCATCACCCGGATGAAGTTCCCGGGCTACTTCCTGATCGTTGCAGACTTCATCAAGTGGTCGAAGGCGCAAGGCATTCCCGTTGGTCCGGGCCGTGGCTCGGGTGCCGGTTCGGTGGTGGCGTGGTCGCTGACCATTACGGACCTTGACCCGTTGCGGTTCGGGTTGCTGTTCGAGCGCTTTCTCAATCCGGAACGCGTCTCGATGCCGGACTTCGACATCGACTTCTGTCAGGATCGTCGTGACGAGGTGATCCGCTACGTGCAGCAGAAGTACGGCGCGGACCGCGTGGCGCAGATCATCACGCACGGAAAGCTGCAGGCGCGTGCGGTGCTGCGTGACGTCGGCCGCGTGCTGCAGATGCCGTACGGACAGGTCGATAAGCTCTGCAAGCTGGTACCGAACAATCCGGCAAATCCGGTGACCCTCCCCGAGGCCATCGAGGGTGAGCCGAAGCTGCAGGAAGCACGTGACGAAGAGCCGATCGTCGCCCGCCTGCTGGAGATTGCGCAGAAGCTCGAGGGACTTTACCGGCACGCTTCCACCCACGCCGCCGGCATGGTGATCGGCGATCGGCCATTGGAACAGCTCGTTCCGCTGTATCGCGATCCGAAATCGAATTTTCCAATCACCCAGTTCAACTGGAAACTGGTCGAAGCCGCGGGCCTTGTGAAGTTCGACTTTCTCGGCCTGAAGACACTGACCGTGCTGAAGAAGGCCGTCGATTTCATTGCGCGCGGTCGCGGAATTACGATCGATCTCGCAGCCGTCCCGCTCGATGACAAACCATCTTACGAAATGCTGGCTCGCGCGGAAACAATCGGTGTGTTCCAGCTTGAAAGCACGGGGATGCGGGACAGCCTCAAGCGGCTGAAGCCCGACCGGTTCGAAGACATCATCGCCATGGTGGCGCTGTATCGCCCAGGCCCGATGGACAACATCCCGACCTATATCAACCGCAAGCACGGCGAGGAGCCGGTCGACTGTCTGCATCCGATTTTGGAGCCGATCCTCAAGGAAACCTACGGCGTCATCATCTACCAGGAGCAGGTCATGCAGATCGCTCAGGTAATGGCGGGATATTCGCTCGGTGAAGCCGATCTTCTACGCCGCGCCATGGGCAAGAAGGACAAGGCCGAGATGGCCAAGCAGCAGGCGCGGTTCGTGGAAGGCGCGACGAAGAACGGCGTCAGCAAGAAGGATGCGACCTACATCTTCGAGCTGGTCGACAAGTTCGCCGGGTACGGTTTCAATAAATCGCACGCTGCCGCCTATGCACTGGTCAGCTATCACACGGCTTATCTGAAGGCGAATTATCCGGAGGAGTTCATTGCCGCGTCGATGACGCTTGATATGGGCAACACAGATAAGCTGAGTGTATTCGCGGCCGAGGCGCGCCGCTGCGATATCGCGGTGAAACCGCCGTGCATCAATTTCTCCGACGTGGATTTTCTGCCCGAGCCCGCGCGCGATGGCGAGCTGGGGGCGATCCGATATTCCCTGGCGGCGTTGAAAAACATTGGTCAGGGGGCGGTTCAGGAGATCGTTGCGACGCGGGACAGCGGCGGACAATTCAAGACGCTCGGAGACTTCGCCAGCCGCCTCAATCCCAAGGCGCTCAACAAGCGGGGCCTCGAAACGCTGAGTGCTGCGGGCTCATTCGATGCATTCGAGACCAATCGCGCGCTCGTGCATGGAAATGTCGATCAGATCCTGGCGCTGTCGCAGCGCGTCGCAGCCAACGCGGCCGATGGCACGAGTGATCTTTTCGGCGGTGGAGGCGGTGGTACGACGGTGCAGCAACTCGATCTGCGCCCGATGAAGGCCTGGACGCCGATAGAGCGCTTGGAAAAGGAATTCGACGCCGTCGGCTTCTTTTTGTCCGGCCATCCGCTCGACGAATATCAGTCCATCCTGGAATCGCTTGGCGTGAAAAGCTGGGTCGAATTCGAGGCGGCGACCGAGCGCGGCGCGACGGCTGGGCGCCTGGCGGCGATCGTCGTGTCGGCGCGCGAACGTAAATCCGCCAAGGGCAACAAGTTCGCGTTTGCCATGTTCTCTGACACCAGCGGGCAGTTCGAGGCGGTGATCTTCTCCGATACGCTGGCGCAGGGGCGCGACCTGCTGGAGCCGGGTACGCCGGTTCTCGTGTCGGTGGAGGCCGAGCGCGACGGCGATACGGTCAAGATGCGCGTGCAGGGCTTGGAGTCACTGGACAAAGCGGCGGGCGCCGTGCAGCGCGGGCTGAAGCTCGTGCTGGATTCGTCCAAGCTTGCGAACCGTGACGCGCTCACCGAATTGCGGAACACTCTTCGACCTGGACGAGGTGAAATTCGTCTCGTGATCAAACTCGAAGAGCGAGCCCGCGAAATGGAATTCGCAATGCCGGGCCGCTACGACGTCGGGCCGATGCTGCGCGGAACACTTTTGACCGTGCCGGGAGTGATCGAAGTTCTCGATATGTAAGCCACGGCGAAAGACGTTCCCCTTAGGACACACCCTGGTCGGTCTCGTCGCGCGGGAATTTCTTGTAGTGTACGATCCGTTGCGGATGCGGAATGGACAGGCCGGCCGCCTGTAGCGCCGTCTTGCCGTGCTCCGTCAATGACCGGCGCACGGGCCAGTAGGTTGCGTTGTCGGTCCATACGCGCAGAGCAAGAATAACCGCGCTTTCGGCAAGTTCGTCGACGAAGCAATCGGGCGGCGGATCGCCGAGCACGCGCTCATCGGCTGCGGCGAGAGCCAGCAGCACTTCGCGGCCGCGCGCCATGTCATCCGCATAATCAATTCTGAACTTCAGCGCGACGAGCCGCCGTTCGAGGCGCGAATAGTTGATGAGCCGCTTGTTCCAGAGCTCCGAGTTCGGCACGAACTGATAAACGCCATCCCAGGAATCCAGGCGCGACGCGAACAGGCCGACGTCCTTGACCGTACCCGAGATGTCGCCCGCTTCGATGTAATCGCCGACGCGGAACGGACGCAGCCAGAGCAGCATGATGCCGGCAGCGATGTTGGCCAATGTTCCCTGCAGGGCGAGACCGATGGCAAGGCCGATCGCGCCAAGGGCTGCAATCACGCTCGTCGTTTGGACGCCGAGCTGGCCGAGCACCGCGACGATGACGAGAACGAGCAGCGCATAACGGACCAGCGTCGTGATAACGCTGCGCAACGTCGGTTCCAGGCCCGCGCGGTCCAGCAGACGGCCGACGCCGCGTTCGGCCCAACGCGCCAGCGCCCAGCCTGCAACCAGCAGAAGCAGCGCGACGATGATGTTGGGGAGCGCCGCAGCAGCCCATGCGGCTAGCGCGGTTGCTAACGTCGTAACCTCTTCGGCGATCTTGCCGGGCTCCATCTTCCTGCTCCTGGAACGATGCGATCGGTTGGGCGGAACGCTCGGGCCGGAAGCGACGAGCGAAGCGAATGCGCCAACGCGATCGGGAATTGTGAATCGCCTTACCCTAACACGGGCAGCTCGAAGAACGAGCCCTGCGGAGGATTCAATGAGGCCGGCTGATGACAGGGCGTTAGCGGGTTGCGCGATTTACCGTGCGTCGTCGTTCCAGTTCGACGTCAATCTCTGCGCCGAGAAGGACGATCATGGCCGAAATCCAGATCCAGATCATGAAGCCGATGACGGCGCCGAGTGATCCGTAGGTCTTGTTGAAGGTGCCGAAGCTGGCGACGTACCACGAAAAGATCATCGAGGTCGCAAGCCACAGCGCGGTGGCGGTCGCACTGCCCCAGGAGATGAGGCGCCAGCGCGGACGGTCGGCCGTCGGGCCGAAGCGATAGAGCAGCGACAAGAACAGCAGCGTGAAGATCAGCAGCAGCGGCCAGCGCAGCATCGCCAGCGTCGATCCGGCGTGATTCTGCAGGCCGAGATAAGCAAACACGGCAGGCATCACGATGATCGCGCCGACGGCCAGCATCACGAACACGATCGTTCCCAGGGTGAAGGCCAGCGCCTGAAGGTTATAGGCGGCGAAGCTGCGCTTTTCAGCGGCGCCATGAACCGCATTGAGAGCGTCGAACAGGCCTTTGACACCCGCGTTGGCGCTCCACAGCGAGATGGCCAGGTTGATGAAGAAGGCCATTCCAAGCGCTCCGCCACCGCTCGCCTGGATGCGGCTGATCTGATCGCCGATGATTTCGATCGCGCCGCTGGGGAGCACATTCTGGCCGCCGTCGAGCTGTTGTTTGATCATGTCAGGGTTTGCGAACAGCCCGAACAAAGACACGAGAGCGCCGATGGCCGGGAACAGGGCCAGGAGGCCATAAAATGTCACACCGGCCGCCATGAGCATCACGCGATCGGCCTCGGCTGCCTGATAGATCCGCCAGAGGAAACCTGCCGATGTTGCGGGGGCGGCGGAGGATGCGACGCCCGTCTGGTGCTCGGGGTGGGGGCGATCCTCACCCGCGGCGCCGGCGGTCTGATGTGGTGTCGGAGCAACCAGACCTCGTACGGCCATGGCCCCGATCAGCGCTAGTCCGATGGCCAGCGATCCAAGGACGGATCGCGAGTTATCATCCGAGACTTCAGATTCCTCGGGGGCGTTCTCGACGGGCTCTTCGGGATCGTGTGGATGAGTGGTCATATCGAGACTAAGAACCAGCGTAGCAGCCAAGCGTTCCTGCCATGGGCACGCGATGCTTGCAATTTTCCTCAATCATGGCTACATCCGCGGCATTCCACACGTGGATCCTCGTGCTGAGGTGGGCTCGACAACCCCATCGACGCGCTCCGGTGGGCGTTGCTGCTCAAACTTTGAGCGGTGGCCTTCACGATCCGCGGAGGTTCAACCGGAAAAGAAAGAGACCGTAATGCTGCCCGCATACAACATGCGTCAGCTTCTTGAAGCTGGCGTTCACTTCGGCCATCAGGCACACCGCTGGAATCCCAAGATGGCGCCGTATATCTACGGCGTTCGCAACAAGATTCACATTGTCGACCTGACGCAGACGACGCCGTTGCTGCACCAGGCGCTTGTGAAGATTTCTGACACCGTCGCGCAGGGCGGCCGGGTGCTGTTCGTCGGCACCAAACGGCAGGCATCCGATGCGATCGCCGAGGCGGCCAAGCGCAGCGCGCAATACTTCATTAACCATCGCTGGTTCGGCGGCACGTTGACCAACTGGAAGACGATCTCCCAGTCGATCCGTCGTCTGCGCCAGCTCGAAGATATTCTTGCCGATCCGCAGGGCCGTACGAAGAAGGAAGTCCTGAACCTCACCCGCGAGCGCGACAAGCTGAACCAGGCGCTCGGCGGCATCAAGGAGATGGGCGGTACGCCGGATCTGCTGTTCGTGCTCGACACCAACAAGGAGCAGATCGCGATCCAGGAAGCCAAGAAGCTGGGCATTCCGATCGTGGCGGTCGTCGATACCAACTGCGACCCGGACAATATCGACTTCCCGATTCCGGGCAATGACGATGCTGGTCGTGCAATTACGCTCTATTGTGACCTCGTCGCGCGCGCTGCCATCGACGGCATCGAACGTGGTCAGGCTGCTGCCGGCGTCGATCTCGGTGCGTCCGAGTCGCCGACGGAGGAAGCGCTCGGCACGTTCACGGGCATCGAGTCGGCCCGCGGCGAGGCCGATGATCTCAAGCGCATTACGGGCATTTCGCCCAAGCTGGAACAACGCCTCAACGACGCCGGCGTTTTCCATTACTGGCAGATCGCCGATCTTGACGCTGGCAGCATGGGCGCACTCGACAAGAAGCTCCGGCTGAAGGGTCAGATCGCCAAGGACGACTGGGTCGGCCAAGCGAAGAAGTTCGTCGAGGCCACTGCGGTCTAATCGGGCAAACGCCCCTATCCGGCAGGCTCGGACGATCACAATCGCCGAGTCTGCTGTGCTTTCAATCCCGCCGGTCACGTTTGAGAGGCTGGCCAACCCGAGAGGGTGCTGATGACAACGATCTCCGCCGCGATGGTAAAAGAGCTCCGCGACAAGACTGGCGCGGGCATGATGGACTGCAAGCAGGCTCTGGTCGAGAACAACGGGGATATCGAAGCGTCCGTCGACTGGCTGCGCAAGAAGGGTCTTTCGAAGGCTGCCAAGAAGTCTGGCCGTGTCGCCGCCGAAGGCCTGATTGGTGCGATCGTCGAGGGTGGCGTCGGCACGCTGGTCGAAGTCAACTCCGAGACCGACTTCGTGGCGCGGAACAGCCAGTTCCAGGAGATGGTCTTTGCGATCACCAAGGAGGCTCTCAAAGCCGACGGCGATCTCGCAAAGCTTCTGGCACTGCCGTTTCCCGGCACCTCGAACTCTGTCGAGGAGCACGTCAAAGAGATGGTCGCGACCATCGGCGAGAACATGAGCGTACGCCGCACGGATGTCCTGCGCGCCTCGAGTGATGGTGTGATCGTCGATTACGTTCACAACCGCGCTGGCGACGGGCTTGGCAAGATGGGCGTTCTCGTCTCGCTGGAAAGCACGGGCGACAAGGCGAAGCTCGCCGAGTTCGGCCGTCAGGTCGCCATGCATATCGCGGCGGCGGCGCCGTTGGCCGTGACGGTCGAGGAATTGGACAAGTCGGTGATCGAGCGCGAGCGCGCGATCTATGTGGAGCAGGCTGCGGCTTCTGGCAAGCCGAAGGAGATCATCGAGAAGATGGTCGAGGGCCGTTTGCGCAAGGAATACTTCCAGCAGGTCGTTCTGCTGCAGCAGGTGTTCGTGGTGGATGGCAAGTCGACCGTCGAGCAGGCCGTCAAGGATGCGGCTGCGACTGTCGGCGCACCGGTCCGCATCGCAAGCTTCCTGCGCTATGCGCTCGGTGAAGGTATCGACAAGAAGGAAGAGGACTTTGCTGCGGAAGTGGCGGCTGCCGTCGGTGGCACGCGCTGATCGTCAGCAGTTCGGAAATGCAAGGATGGCATCGTTGGATTTTCCAGCGGTGCCATTCTTTCATTCGGGCCTGTTTGTCTGGCCCGGTTTGCACTCACCGTAGGCCCAGAAAACTCAGGATCGCCAGTACGACCACGATGAGGCCGACCAGATAGATGATCGAATTCATTGGGGTTACCTCGTGGGGGGCCGGTGCCTCGATAATCGGGCACCGGCAGTCGCAGGGAAAAGATAAAGCGTATTAGACTTGGCGATTGAACCAGCTGTCGATTTCCTCGCGGGCTTTATCCTTCGTCAGGCCGTAACGCTCCTGGATCTTGCCCTCGAGCTGCTCACGGCGGCCATTGATCTGGGTGAGGTCGTCGTCCGTCAACTTACCCCACTGCTCTTTGACCTTGCCGCTCATCTGTTTCCAATTGCCGGCAATACGATCCCAATCCATGGATTTTCTCCTGGTTGTTGGCTTAATCACAAAGCTTCGAACCGCTCGACGCCACCCGCCGAGTGTCCTGATATGGTTAGAACGCAGCTTATGTCTGTTCAGTTCCCGGCCACGCCCAGGCCTCCGGGGGGCAGGTCGGCCGCTGAAGCCCCCAGGTGCCTCCCAATCGCAGGTTGCAAAGGGGCGATGGGAGAGTGCCGGTGAAGCGGATGATGTTTGTGCAACCAAATGGTTCACGTGTTGACTTAACTTTTAGCTTTGCGGAGCACACTCCCGTGGAGTTTGTTGCCACGCGCGGCCACGAGCCGCTCAGACTGCCACTCACCACGGGGCGGCCTTGATTCAACTGCGGCCAATCGTATTCACGCTGGGCCTTCTGCTCTGCGCCGTCGCGGCTGCCATGGTATTGCCGGCAACCGTGGACGTTGCGGACGGAAATGATCATTGGCGCGTGTTTCTTGCCGCGGCCGCGTTCACCGTTTTCGTCGGTGGCCTGATGATGCTCTCCTCCTATAGCAAGACGCCGTTCAAGATCGGTGTCCGGGAGGGGTTCGTTCTGACGACGATGAGCTGGTTGACCATTGCAGCCTTTGCAGCAATCCCGTTCATCGGTATCGGCTTGAGCTATACCGATGGTTTCTTCGAAGCCATGTCGGGCCTGACGACGACCGGCGCCACGGTCTTGGTGGGGCTCGATAAGCTGCCGCGCGGTCTGCTGTTGTGGCGAGCTCTTCTGCAAGGCATCGGCGGTTTCGGTATCATCGTGACCGCGATCGTCATGCTGCCGTTTCTACGCGTCGGCGGTATGCAGCTCTTCCAGGCGGAGCGGCCGGATCGGACCGAGAAGGTTTTGCCGCGCGCGGCGGAGTGGGTGTCGGCGGCGGGAGGCATTTATCTGGCGCTGCTGCTTGCATGCACGATCACGTTTGCGATGTTGGGCATGACGGTGTTCGACGCCGTCTGCCATGCGCTCTCTACCGTCTCGACGGCTGGCTTCTCGACGCATGACAATAGTTTCGGCTTCTTCGCCTCCCCGTCTTTGGAGATGGCGGCGATCGTCTTCATGATCCTCGGTGCGCTGCCGTTTGTGGCGCTGATCAAGGTCAGCCGTGGCGATATCCTGTCGCTCGCACGCGACGCGCAGATCCGTGGGCTGATCACGTTCACTGCCGTCATCACGCTGTTGATGGCCGTCTGGCTGACCTCGACGCGCGATTTGCCGTTCCTCGAATCTCTGAGACTGTCGAGCTTCAACGTCACGGCGATGATCACGACGACGGGCTTCTACAGCACGGACTACACGGCATGGGGGCCATTTGCGATCGGTATGTTTTTCATGCTGATGTTCGTGGGCGGCTGCTCCGGATCGACGTCGGGTGGTATCAAGATCTACCGGCTGCAGGTCGCCGGCATGCTGACGCGGGCGCATCTGCTGCATCTCATCAGTCCGAACCGGGTTATCACGCTCACCTATAACAAGCGCCGGCTTCCCGACGACGTGCCGTTCTCCATCATCGCGTTTCTTGCGATCTATCTGGCGACGATCGGAATCTTCACCGTTGTCTTGACTGCGCTGGGACTGGACTTTGTTACCGCCCTGTCGGCCGCAACAGCCTCCATCGGCACGATCGGTACCGGCTTCGGTGATATCATTGGGCCGGAGGGAACGTTTTCCGTGTTGCCCGCTGCTGCCAAGTGGGCTTTATCGGCGGCCATGTTGCTCGGCCGTCTCGAGCTGTTCACCGTGATCGTGATGTTCCGCCCGGAATTCTGGCGGTAGGGCATATGCGCTATCGAGGCGTCGATGATCCAAGTCCGCCCCATTCTGCTGACTCTCGGAATTCTTCTCGTCGCTTTGGCTGTGTTGATGATCGTTCCTGGCCTCGTTGTCTTGAAGGATGGGCCGGAAGAGGCCTTCGTCTTCTTCGCATCAGCCGCGTTCACGCTGTTCATCGGCGGACTCCTCGCGGTGGCAGGCTACAGCGGCAAGCATGCCCGCATGGGTGTTCGTGAAGGCTTTCTCCTGACCGCGCTGTCCTGGATTGTCGTGGCGGCCTTTGCAGCGGTGCCGTTTACCGGGCTTGGCCTGCCTTATACGGACGCCTTTTTCGAAACCATGTCAGGGCTGACCACGACCGGATCCAGTGTGCTCACCGGTCTCGATTCCCTGCCGCACGGCATCCTGTTCTGGCGCGCGCTTCTCTGCGGCATCGGCGGGCTCGGCATCGTCGTCATGGCGATCATGATCCTGCCGTATCTGCGGATCGGCGGAATGCAGCTTTTCCAGATGGAAAGCTCGGACCGGTCCGAAAAGCTCATGCCGCGCGCCGTGGAACTGATGAAATCTCTCGCCCGCATGTACCTGGGGTTGGTGACGCTGTGTACCCTCGTTTACGTGCTGCTCGGCATGTCGTTCTTCGATGCGATCTGTCACGCATTCGCGAGCATTTCCACGGCAGGCTTCAGCACGCATGACGCGAGCTTCGGCTATTTCAACTCGCCGGCAATCGAACTCGCCGGGATCTTGTTCATGGGGCTCGGCGCATTGCCGTTCGTTGCCTTGATCAAAGCGGTGCACGGTGGTTACGATGGCCTTTGGCGCGATGCACAGATCCGCGGTTTCGTGATCTTTCTGTTCGCCGTGAGCCTCGTGCTCGGTATCTGGCACGCGATAGTCAACGACGTCTCTTTCCTGACCGCCTGGCGACTTGCGGCGTTCAACGTGACATCGATCGTTACGACGACCGGGTTCGCGAGCAGCGACTATACCCTCTGGGGATCGTTCGCGGTCGGCACGTTTTTCCTGCTGACATTCGTCGGCGGTTGTACCGGATCGACCGCGGGCGCAATCAAGATCTACCGCTTTCAGATGGCCGGGATGCTCACGCGCAGCTATCTGAGCAACCTGATTAGTCCGAACCGTGTCCGGAGGCTGGTCTATAACGGCCGCCGCGTTCCCGAAGATGTTCCGTTCTCGGTGATTGCATTCTTCGCCGTCTACATGGCGACGGTCGGGATCGTCACCGTCATGCTGACTGCGATGGGGCTGGATTTCGTCACATCGATCTCCTCCGCGGCGACGGCGATCGGTAACGTCGGCCCGGGTTTGGGCGATATCGTGGGACCGGTCGGTAATTTTTCGTCGTTGCCGCCGGCCGCCAAATGGGTGCTGTCTGCAGCCATGCTGCTGGGTCGGCTTGAGCTGTTCACGGTGCTTGTGCTGTTCCGTCTTGAGTTCTGGCGATAGCGCTGGGGCTTGACGCAAAAACGCTGGGCGGTCTAGCTGGCGACAAGGCGCGTCCGCGGATGAGGCGCGAAAAACAGCCTGGAGGACGCCGACGTGACATTCCCAAATCTGCTGGATGCGTCGTAATCGCTCTCGTCGAGGCAGCGGTCTACGACCAGCTGTTTCCGCGTTGCGTCCGTCCGGCAATCTGAATTGGAGGATCATCAGGATGGCCACTTGGCCGAGCTCTTCGCCGCTGACGTTCTGCCATCTGGCCTCTCTCGAGGTCGGTCCGCCCGAACTGATCGATATGCTCGCCAAGGCGGGCTTTGCATCGACCACGCTGCGGATGCGCAGGACGGCCCCGGGATCTCCGGAATATCCATTGACGGACCCGATTGTCCGACGCGCCACGAAAGAGCGTATCGCGGCGACTGGCATGAGCATCCTTTATACCGAAATGATCGGCTTATCGCGGTCGCTTGACCTCGATGAGATCCAAGCAACATTGGAGCTGGCGGCGGATGTCGGTGCGTCGCGTGTCGTGACGGGTGGTGAAGACGCAGACGTCAACGCCTCGGCCGACGCGTTGGCGCGGGTGTGTGAGCTGGCGCGCCCGTTCGGGATGATTGTGGAGCTGGAGTTCATGCCGTTCCGAGCGGTGAAGTCGCTGTCAGAGGCGATGCAGCTTCTAAGAAAGGCAAATCAGCCCAACGCGCAGGTGATGGTGGACGCCTTGCACTTTCGCCGTTCCAACAGCTCGCTCGATGAATTGAAGGCGCTCGATCCGAATCTGATCGGCAGCTTCCAACTTTGCGATGCGCCCGAGACAGCGCCGGATGATCTGACGTATGAAGCTCGCAATGCGCGCCTTCTGACGGGCAGGGGCGGGCTCGGCGTCGATGAGATCATGGATGCGATGCCCGCAGCGGTACCGCTCGCAGTGGAGGTTCCTCTGGCGCTTCAGTTTCCGGGTCTCAGTCCATCGGAACGCGCGGCGCTGACAGTCGCCGAGACGCGCAAGTTTCTGGAACGCCGGGCGCAACGCTGAACGGCATAACACGAAGTCTAGGAGCAAAATTCATGTCAGAACCCGTTAAGTGGGGTATCCTCAGCACGGCCGGCATCGCGCAGGGCCGCGTCATTCCCGCAATGCAGGCCGTGCCGAACTGCAGCGTCGACGCCATTGCTTCACGTGATGAAGGGACGGCGCGAGCTGTTGCCGACAAGCTCGGCATCAAGCGTGCCTATGGATCCTACGAAGCATTGCTGGCCGACTCGGAGATCGAGGCGGTCTATATTCCGTTGCCGAACCACATGCACGTGGAGTGGTGCACGAAGGCCATGGAGGCCGGCAAGCACGTGCTGTGCGAGAAGCCGATTGCAATGTCTGCTGAGGAAGCCTCTTCGCTGCTCGCAGTTCGCGACCGCACCGGCAAGTTCATCGAGGAGGCTTTCGCCATTCGCAATCACCCTCAGTGGAAGGCGATGCGCGATCTGGTGACGTCCGGCGAAATTGGCGAAATCCGCTTTGTGCAGACCATGATGTGCGCCGACAATCGCAATCCGAACGACATTCGCAACAAGGCCGATGCTGGCGGTGGTTCACTGTACGACCAGGGCAGTTACTGCATTACCGGCGCTCGCTATGTTTTCGGCGAAGAGCCGACGCGGGCGATAGGTCTCATGGACATCGACGGCACGTTTAAAACGGATCGTCTGACGAGCGCCATTCTTGAATTCCCCAGCGGGCAAGCGGTTTTCACCGTATCGATGCAGGCTGGTCCGAGCGGCGGCGGATCGCACCAGCACTTCTCTGTCGTGGGCTCCACGGGATGGATCCGTGCCGAGTTTCCGTTCGCGCACGGCACGCCGACGGCCTGCCGGCTGTTTGTCGGTCACGACAAGAGTGTCGGCACGAAGCCGGCACGCGAAATGACGTTCCCTGCGCTCAATCAGTATTCTCTGCAGGGCGAACGCTTCTCTCGGCTTGTGCGGGGCGAGAACGTCGAGCAGTTCCCGCTTGAGACCGCCATCAATAACATGCGGGTGATCGACGCCCTGTTCCGTTCGGCGAAGGCCGGGGGCTGGGAGAAGGTGTAACGCTTCACAGGGTCATCCCGGTGCTGCTTAGCCGGGATGACCCTGGATATTGCCGAGCGCTTAACCATTTCAGCGTTCCGCAGCACTGCCGGTCGCATGGGCTCTCAATCGCGCGTCGCGAATGCTATGATTACCGAATAGATCAGGCGCCGTTTCAGCCGCCTCTCAGGCAGATGCGCACGACCCATGGATATTCGGCAACTTCAGTATCTGGCCGCACTCGCCCGTGAGAAACATTTCACGCGGGCGGCGAAGGCGTGCAACGTCTCGCAGCCGACGCTGTCGGGCCGCATCCGTCAGCTTGAGCAGGAGCTCGGCGTGCCGATCGTCGAGCGCGGCCAGCGGTTCCATGGCCTGACCCCGGAAGGCGAGCGCGTCGTAAAGTGGGCGCACGCGATCCTGGACAACTGGTCGTCGCTCGAACAGGAAATCGCCAAGCTGCGCAACACCAAGGGCACGCTCCTGGGCCGCTTGTCGCTGGGCGTGATTCCGGCTGCGCTTCCGATGGCGGCTCTCATCAGCAAGGCGATTCAGGATCGGCACAGCGGCATCGAACTCACGATCCTGTCGCAAAGCTCTGTCGACATCCTCCGCAATTTGGAGGATTTCTCGATCGATGTCGGCCTGACCTATCTCGATAACGAGCCAATCGAAGGTATGCGGGCCGAGGCCATTTATATGGAGCGCTACTGCCTCCTGGTGCGCGCGGACCATGAACTCGCCAACCGGAAATCGGTGACCTGGGCCGACGCCGCAAAGCAGCCGCTCTGTCTGCTGACGCCCAACATGCAGAATCGCCGGATCATCGACCGCGCCTTTCGTACGGCCAACAGCGTACCGACGCCGCGGCTGGAGACGAACTCCGTCATCAACCTGTGCTCGAATGTGCACCTGATGGGGTTGGCCAGTGTCGTGCCGGAGTATTTTCTGCAAATTCTCGGGCCGGTGTCCGATATCCGGGCGATTCCGCTCGTCAATCCGGTGGTCGAACACTCGGTTGGGCTGGTTGCGGTCGATCGCGATCCGGTTTCGCCGCTGGTTCAGGCGGTTTTCGAGTGCGCGCACGGCATCGAGGTGCCCTCCACATCGCGGAAATAATGTTGCGGCGCACCATCGGCAATCCTGATCATACAATCAGAACAACCGATTGGTATACCAGAACCGGCTGCGCAATGTTATCTACATTGGAATGACTCGAAATGTGGAAACATGGACGCGACAGCAGCAGACACTGCACGCCAGATCGCAGCCGAGCACGGGCATAGGCCCGATGCCCTGATCGAGATCCTTCATCAGCTGCAAGAAGATCTTGGATGCGTGCCCGAGGAGGCCGTCCCGGCGCTCGCCGAGGCGCTCAATCTCTCTCGCGCCGAGGTGCACGGGGTCGTTACTTTCTATCACGATTTCCGGCGCGAACCCGCGGGCCGGCATGTTCTGAAGCTGTGCCGCGCCGAAGCGTGCCAATCGATGGGCTCCGATGCGCTGTGTGAGCATGTCGAGGGGCGGCTGGGAGTTGCCTGCGGCAGTACAAGCGCCGATGGCCGGGTGACGTTCGAGCCGGTATACTGCCTGGGCCTTTGCGCGACCGCGCCATCTGCGATGATGGACGGTAAAGTCGTCGGGCGCGTAACGGCATCGAAGCTCGACGCGATGCTGAAGGATGCCGGTGCATGACCATCCGGCTTTACATCCCCAGGGACGCCGCAGCTATCGCGGTCGGCGCCGACGATGTTGCCCAGGCGCTGGCTGGTGCCGCCAAGACAGCGGCTCGGCCCGTCGAAATCGTTCGCACCGGTTCTCGCGGCATGATGTGGCTTGAGCCGCTGGTCGAGATCGAGATCGATGGTTATCGCCGCTATGGACTAGGTCCGTTGGACGTGACGGATCTGAATGCAGGGCTGGCGGCGGCGCTGATCAGCGGCGATCTGCAGGCCATTCTGGCCCATCGCAAGTCCGTCGGAGCCGTTGAAAAGATCAACTTTCTGGCACGCCAGACACGATTGATGTTCTCGCGCTGCGGTCTGACCGATCCGATGTCGCTCGACGCGTATCGCGCGCACGGCGGTTACAAGGGGCTGGAGCGGGCGCTATCGCTGTCACCTGCGGGTATCGTCGAGGAAGTGACGAAATCCGGTTTGCGCGGGCGTGGCGGTGCAGGCTTTCCCACCGGCATCAAATGGAAGACGGTTCACGATACCGAAGCTGATCAGAAGTACATCGTCTGCAATGCCGACGAGGGCGACAGCGGGACGTTCGCCGATCGCATGATCATGGAAGGTGATCCCTTCCTGCTGATTGAAGGCATGACGATTGCCGGTCTCGCGGTCGGCGCGACCATGGGCTACATCTATCTCCGCTCCGAATATCCGCACGCCATCGCGGCGATGAAGACCGCGATTGCCATCGCGCGCAAGGCCCGGCTGCTCGGCGCGAACGTCGCTGACAGCGGCAAGGCGTTCGATCTGGAAGTCCGCACCGGTGCCGGGGCCTATGTGTGCGGCGAGGAAACCGCGCTGCTGGAGAGCCTTGAAGGCCGTCGCGGTCTTGTACGCGCCAAGCCGCCGCTGCCCGCGCACAAGGGCTTGTTCGCGCGGCCGACGGTGATCAACAACGTACTGACACTGGCGACGGTGCCGTACGTGCTGTCCGCGGGCTCCAAAACCTACGCCGACTACGGCATGGGCCGCTCGCGCGGCACGATGCCGATCCAATTGGCGGGCAACATCCGGTACGGCGGTCTCTATGAGACGGCATTCGGTGTGACGCTCGGTGAGCTGGTCGATGAAATCGGCGGCGGCACGGCAAGCGGTCGTCCGGTGAAGGCCGTCCAGGTTGGCGGCCCGCTCGGCGCCTACTTCCCGCGTTCCATGTTCGATGCGCCGTTCGATTATGAATCGTTCGCAGCCCGTGACGGCCTCATCGGCCATGGCGGCGTGGTCGTGTTCGACGATACGGCCGATATGGCCCGGCAGGCGCAGTTTGCGTTCGAGTTCTGCGCCATTGAAAGCTGCGGCAAGTGCACACCGTGCCGGATCGGCTCGACACGCGGCGCCGAGACGATCGAGAAGATCATGGCCGGCGACTGGTCCGAGGCCAACCTCACGCTTGTCGCGGATCTCTGCAACACGATGAAATTCGGCTCGCTTTGCGCTTTGGGCGGGTTCACCCCATATCCTGTGATGAGCGCGATCAAGCACTTTCCTGACGATTTTCGTCGCTCCTCCCGCATGCCTCAAGCCGCGGAGTAATAAAAAATGGGCCTGATTGAAGAAATTGACTACGGAACGCCCGCCTCCCGGTCAGAGAAAACCGTCACCCTGACGATCGACGGCCAGTCGATCACGGTGCCGGAGGGGACGTCCATCATGCGCGCCGCCATGGAAGCGGGCACGCAGATCCCCAAGCTATGCGCGACCGACAGCATCGAGGCGTTCGGCTCCTGCCGCCTGTGCCTCGTGGAGATCGAGGGGCGCGCCGGGACACCGGCTTCGTGCACCACGCCGGCTATGAACGGCCTTGTCGTCCACACGCAGTCGGATCGCCTGAAGCAGATCCGCCGGGGCGTGATGGAACTCTATATCTCCGATCATCCGCTCGACTGCCTGACCTGTGCCGCCAATGGCGATTGCGAGCTGCAGGATATGGCAGGCGCGGTCGGTCTGCGCGATGTGCGTTACGGCTACGATGGCGCCAACCACGTGTTCGCCAAGTCTGACGGCAAGGCCAATGACCAATGGATGCCGAAGGATGAGAGCAATCCGTACTTCACCTACGATCCGTCGAAATGCATCGTCTGCAACCGTTGCGTCCGTGCCTGCGAGGAAGTGCAGGGCACATTTGCACTGACGATCTCTGGCCGCGGTTTTGAGAGTCGTGTCGCCGCGGGGATGTCCGAGAACTTCCTCGACAGCGAGTGTGTCTCGTGCGGCGCCTGCGTGCAGGCCTGCCCGACGGCGACGTTGAGCGAAAAGAGCCTGATCGAGATTGGTCAGCCCGAGCACTCGGTTGTCACGACGTGCGCTTATTGCGGCGTTGGCTGCTCGTTCAAGGCGGAGATGCGCGGCGAGGAAGTGGTGCGCATGGTGCCGTACAAGGACGGCAAGGCCAATCGCGGCCACTCCTGCGTGAAGGGGCGGTTCGCATGGGGCTATGCCACCCATAAAGAGCGCATCCTGAAGCCGATGGTGCGCGAGAAGATCACCGATCCCTGGCGCGAGACGACATGGGAAGAAGCGATTGCACGCGTCGCCTCGGAGTTCAGGCGCATCCAGTATCAGTACGGCCGCGATGCCGTCGGCGGCGTTACCTCGTCGCGTTGCACGAACGAGGAGACGTTCCTCGTCCAGAAGCTGATCCGTGCCGGCTTCGGCGTGAACAACGTCGACACCTGTGCCCGTGTTTGCCACTCGCCGACCGGCTATGGCCTCAGGACGGCATTCGGGACCTCGGCCGGTACGCAGGATTTCGATTCAGTCGAGCACTGCGACGTGATGATGGTGATCGGCGCCAATCCGACCGATGCGCATCCCGTATTCGCCAGTCGTATGAAGAAGCGGCTGCGCCAGGGCGCGAAGTTGATCGTCGTCGATCCGCGCCGCATCGATCTGGTCCGGTCAGCCCACATCGCCGCTGAGCATCACCTGCCGCTGCTGCCGGGAACCAACGTCGCGGTGCTGACCGCCATAGCGCACGTGATCGTCACCGAGGGGCTCGTCAACGAGAGGTTCGTACGCGAACGTTGCGAGCTGGACGCCTTCCAGGAATGGGCCGCCTTTGTCTCCGAAGAACGGCATTCACCGGAGGCCGTTGCGAAGTATACCGGCGTCGATGCCGCCGAGTTGCGGGCTGCCGCGCGCCTCTACGCGACTGGCGGCAACGCCGCAATCTACTATGGTCTGGGTATCACCGAACATAGCCAGGGCTCGACAGCCGTGATGGCCATCGCCAACCTTGCGATGGTAACCGGAAACCTCGGTCGCCCCGGTGTCGGCGTTAATCCGCTGCGCGGGCAGAATAACGTGCAGGGCTCGTGTGACATGGGCTCGTTCCCGCACGAGTTCTCCGGTTATCGCCATGTATCCGATGATGGCGTGCGCGGGACGTTCGAAGCCTTGTGGGGCGCGAGGCTCAATCCCGAGCCGGGCCTGCGCATCAACAATATGCTCGACGCCGCGGTCGATGGTTCGTTCAAGGGCATCTATATCCAGGGAGAGGATATCCTGCAGTCCGACCCTGACACCAAGCATGTCGCGGCCGGTCTCGAAGCGATGGAATGCGTTGTCATCCAGGATCTTTTCCTCAACGAGACGGCAAGCTACGCGCACGTCTTCCTGCCGGGATCGACCTTTCTCGAAAAGGACGGCACGTTCACCAATGCCGAGCGCCGCATCCAGCTCGTTCGCCGTGTGATGACGCCGCGCAACGGCTATGCCGATTGGGAGATCACGCAGCTTCTGGCAAAGGCGTTCGGGCTCGACTGGAGCTATACGCATCCGAGCCAGGTAATGGACGAGATCGCGGCGCTGACGCCGACATTCGCGGGCGTGAGCTTTGCCAAGATCGAGGAGATGGGATCGGTTCAGTGGCCGTGCAATGATGCCAACCCGAACGGCTCGCCCGTGATGCACGCAACGACGTTTGCGCGCGGCAAAGGCAAGTTCATGATGACGGAGTACGTTCCGACCGACGAGCGGACGGGCCCGCGTTTCCCGCTGCTGCTCACCACAGGCCGTATCCTGTCGCAGTACAATGTCGGCGCCCAGACGCGACGGACCGACAACGTTGCCTGGCACGACGAGGATCGGCTGGAAATGCATCCGCACGACGCCGAACAGCGCGGCATCAAGGACGGTGACTGGGTGCGGATCGCCAGTCGTTCCGGAGAGCTTGCGCAGCGTGTGCTGATCACCGATCGTGTTGCGCCCGGCGTGGTCTACACGACGTTCCACCATCCACTGACGAACGCCAACATCGTCACGACGGATTATTCGGATTGGGCCACCAATTGCCCCGAGTACAAGGTGACGGCCGTTCAAGTGGGCCTGTCCAACGGTCCCACGCAATACCAGGAGGATTACGAGGCGTTCACCGACGCGAGCCGGCGGATTGCGCCCTTGGAGGCTGCGGAATAGGGCGATGACCAAAGCCACGGTGCATACGCGCTCGCTCAAGGCGACGGCCGGTGGCCTTGCCGCCCATGGGCGCGATGTGCCGGTGGAAATGCCGGTGGCACTCGTCTATGACGGCTCGACCTACGCCGTAATGATGGCATCGCCGACCGACCTTGAGGATTTCGCGGTCGGCTTCAGTCTCAGCGAGGGCATTATCGAAACCCCCGACGAGATCAAGAGCCTCGACGTCATCGAGCACGACAACGGGGTCGAGCTGCGGATGTGGCTGGCCCAGGGGCGCGGTGTCAATCTCGCCGCGCGCCGACGGCGCATCGCCGGCCCCACCGGTTGTGGCCTGTGCGGCGTCGAGAGCCTCGATGCCGTGGTGACGGACTTTCCGCCGATCGAGACCGATGTCAGGGTTTCGATCGCGGACATAGAGCGTGCCATTGCCTCTCTGGCGCCTGCCCAGGCGCTGAACCGGCAGACGCATGCCGTCCACGGCGCCGGCTTCTGGACGCATGAGCACGGCCTCGTCGCCATCGCTGAGGACGTCGGCCGCCATAACGCTCTCGATAAGCTGGTCGGCCGGCTGCGCCGCATGGATATCGATGTTTCACGGGGTATCGTCGTCTTGACCAGCCGCGTTTCAGTCGAGATGGCCCAGAAGGTCGCGGTCCTGGGGGCGCCGATCCTTGTGGCGGTCTCGGTGCCGACGGCGCTGGCATTGAAGACGGCCGAGTCAGCGGGCATCACGCTGGTCGCCGTCGCGCGTGCCGATGGCTTTGAGGTGTTCACTCATCCGCATCGCGTTGAGGGGCTTTCGGGCACCCCCACGGACGACAAAGGCAAAGTCAAACATGAAGCAGCATGACAAGCTGATCATGATGGCGAATCAGATCGCCAAGTTCTTCGAGAGCCAAAGCGGTGATGACGCTGTCTCCCAGATCGCCAATCACATCGAAGATTTCTGGGATCCACGGATGCGCAGGCAAATCCTGGCGCATGTGGCCGATGGTGGAGCTGGTCTTTCTCCGCTGGCGCTGGCCGCGATCAGGACATTGAAGGCTCCGCGCGAGCCGCAGCCTGTGATGGCTAACCGCTGAGAGCAGCGTCCGCGCCCGTCCTTTGCCGCGCGGCATTGCGCGAATCATAGGTTCTGGACTGATGAACGCGCGCCGTTGGCAATACCTGCAGCGCGTTCATGCCTGCTCATCCCCAGCAAAAAAACACTGGATGAGCCGGAACACCACTATTTCACGGACAAATGTGTGGCGGTTCCGGCACACTGGGGAAAGAACGCACTCCCGTCTACGTCCCGTTAAGCAGCGACTCAGTTAATGGTACGGCAAGACCGCACGGAGTTTTCCGGCAAGAGGGGAGGCCGCAATGGCTATGCCGAAGTTGAAATTTGCAATGGCGCTTGCCGCGACGCTTGGCGTCGGTGCTGCGCTTTCCATGCCTGCCCAGGCCGCTGACCTTGGTGGGTACAAGGGGGACTACACGCCATACGTCGATGCCAACGGCGACGTTGTTTATTCGATCGTGACCGTTTCTGGCGGTGAGATCACGAACGGCGCCTGGGAGAGCTATACGGGGGCCTACTTCTCGTTCAATCGCGACTTCAGCCGCGATGGCTTCTTCGGCCGGATTTATGGGTCGTACGGCAGCTACGAGGATAGCACTCGCGGCCTCTATGAGGACGATCCTCTGCAGCCGGGTCGTCTAAGAGTCGATGGTGATTATTGGACTGGCGATCTCATGCTCGGCTACATGTGGGTGCGTGGCGGCTTGGATATCGCTGTCATGCTCGGTGGCGAATACCAGAAGCGGAAGGCGACAGGAATTTTCACTTTTGATGACGATTTGGTCGACCCTGTCGGTGGTCGCGCTACCGACAATGAATGGGGCTTCAAGGTCGGCGCCAGCATCGAGACCAATGGCAACGACAATCGGCCGATCTACTTTGCTCTCGAAGGCACCTACTCGACAGCGTTCGAGAGCTACTATGCTCTCGGCCGGTTGGGTTATGACTTCGGTCGCTTCACCTTCGGTCCCGAAGCCTGGGCCTTGGGTGACGATTCCGGCGATGCGCAGCGTGTCGGCGCCTTCTTGAAGCTCGATATTCCGTTCGGCACGACCTACAGCACGCTGATCGCCTCTGGCGGCTATCAGTTCGCGAATGAGAGCTTTGCCGGCGAGTTCGGCGCCGAGGGCGGCTACGCGACGGTCGAGTTGCGGACGGCATTCGGTGAGAATCGCGCCCCGCTGAAATAAGCCAGAGCGCAAACTCTTTGAGAATGCAGAAAGCCGCAGCAACGCTGCGGCTTTCTTGCTTTGGGCCTGGCGGCAGATGGCAGGCTATTTGGCTGGCTGCGTTTTTTGATGCGTCGCATTTTGCAGCATCATCTCGACAGTTGCTTCTTCTGCGGCAACCTCGTCCAGTTGCGTGCGCCGCAGACGGCACATTGTGGATTGGATCTGCGTTCCCTTACGAAGCAGCCAGCCGCTTGTCACGGTGCCACTCCGGTCTCTCGCGATATAGGCTTTCATGAGTCCTCCCTGGGCAAACGGTCGCTTTGGCCGGTGTCAGCAGTCTTTGTCTGCCGGCGTGACGATGCCGAATACATTGCCCATCGGGTCACTGATCACGGCGATACGATCGCCGGTTTCCGTCTCGACCGGATGACGCAGAACCGTGCCGCCATTTGCGACGACCTTGTTTGCAGTCACGTCGACGTCCTCGACCTGGATGTAAGTGAACCAGCCGAGACCGGAGTGGGCGGCGACCGGATGATTGGCTTTCATGAGGCCGGCGACTTCCTCATCTCCGTTGAGGAAGATCGAATAGCGATTTTCCGGAGAACTCGGTTGCTCGGACTGATCCTCGGCGTCGACAACCTTGACGTTCCAGCCGACCACTTTGGCGTAGAAGTCAGTTAACTTTTCAGTTTCCGGCGCCAGCAGCTCACTCCACCAGATCGAGCCGGCGCAAGTCGCAGCCCGTGTTGTCGCTGGCGCGGCGGCTTCGGCAGTCCCCGTTTTGTTATTGGCGGCGATTTCATCGGCTTTCACCGGAGCGCAGGCAAGTGCCGCGCCGGTCATGGCGAGAAGTGCGAACGTCCTGGTGTAGCGGCTGGCAATTTGAAACGAACATGCCCCAGAATGGGGCGCAAGATTAGCTGAAGGCTCTGACATGATGTCCTCTCGAGGCAAGGGTCCTCAACGGTGGGTCGTCGCAGGCCAGGAGAGCAAAAAGAATGCCAGGACCCGGAAAATGCCCAGGCGCAACGCGGAATCCATGAACGAAACGTCAACTGCCAGCGACGCTATAACGAAAAATTCATCATTGAGGCGGTGATCGCAGGTAACGCGTGGTATCGGGTTTGCTTGTAATATCCCCGCATTCCCAAATTCATCGAAAAATGGGGCTGGTGTCGGGTTAAAACGAAGGCGGATTGTTGCATACGATGGTGCATCGGAATTACCACGAGATCAGTGGCGACACCCCTGCCGCACTCGGACGTGCGCTGGGCCGCAAATTCTGCGCGATTATTAACGATACGATCGCTGACGCGCGTTCCGATGATAAGATGTGGGCCGCGTCCCGCCGCGCTGCCGAGCCGCTTCTCGCGCAAACGGCGAAGTATTTTCCCGCCTATGTGGACGAACTGCGGGCCTATGCCGAGGCTTGTGGTGTTGCTCTATTGGATCTTTGGACCATGAGCATCGAGGATGAGCTGGACGGCGAGGCCGTTGAGAAGTGCACCACTATCGTCACCAACAACGGCTTTCTGATCGCGCACAATGAAGATTGGGATCCGGAGGCGATTGACGATATTTGTATTCTGAAACGGCACTGCGCGGGCGTTACGACGCTGGAACTTTACTACTACGGGTGTCCACTCGGCGGCACCGCGTTAAGTATCTGCTCGAATGGGTATATCCAGTCGATTAACAGTATCAGTCATTCGGATGGACGTGTTGGCGTTCCGAAGATCGTGATCGCGTGGCGCATGGCCGAACTTCAGAACCAGGCGCGGGAACTCGACGCTATCCTCTCGATCCCGCGGTCGTCGGGATTTGCGCATAACCTCATCGATCGCGAGGGACGCGTGACTATCGTGGAGTGCACTGCGAGCCGACATCGCGTCTATCAGCCAAATCTGCCATCAGCTCACACGAACCATATTCTTCATCCGGAACTTGCCGGGCTTTCCGGCGATCACGACGGAAAAAGCACCTTTCGCCGTTATGAGACTGCGCGTGATCTGGCGCACCCCAGGATGAGTGTTGCGGATGTTGAGCGGCTGATGAGCGACCGGAGCTGCGGCAAGAATTCGAGCGTCTTCAATCAGAACACGATCGCGCGAGCAATCGTCGATCTGGATCGGCGTGTGGTCAGCTTTTGGCTGCGACGCGAGAAGAAGAACGGCTGGATCGACTATCCGATAGAGTTCTTTGGCCAGTCGGCAGAGCTTATTGCATGAGCTGCCCGCGATGACCCCTCTGCGAACATTTATTGGTATGCTGGCCCGCAGCCGTTTTACCTGGGCGGTTTTTGCTGGAGCGATCGTCTTGGCCGTCGCCTACGGCCTCCTCTCAGACCGGCAGGCGCCGTATACCACGGAGGACATCACATTCGGTACGAATGTCGTCGCCGGAACAACGAATGATGAACCCGTAGATGTTGAGGCAACCCTCTATATTCCAAAGAATGTGACGTTCCCCATTCCCGCCGTTGTGATCGTGCCCTCGAGCAGTGGCGTAGAAGACGAGCGGGAGATCTATTACGCCAAACAATTCGTCAATGAGGGAATGGCTGCGCTCGTCGTCGACAGCTTTTCGTCGCGCGGTTTGACGGATTCGCTTTACGATCAAAGCGTGCTGGAACAATGGGACGTGGAGAACGATGCCATTGCTGCGTTGGAGAAACTGAAAACGGACAGTCGTTTCAAACCGGATCGTATCGCCGTCATGGGCGTCTCCAAAGGTGGCACGGTGGCGATGGATACGGCGCTGAAGATCCGAAAGAAATGGATGGGAATGGAGCACCTTTCGTTTGCCGCTCACATCGCCATCTCGCCGGACTGCACATGGATCACGCGGAATGCCAGGACGACCGGCGCGCCGATCTTCTTCATGCTTGCCGAACTAGATGACCAGACGCCGGCAAAACCCTGCATTGCCGAGGCCGAGCGTATCCGCGCGGCGGGTAACCCGCAGATCGATGTCAAGGTCTATGAGGGGGCCTACCACGCGTGGGAGGAGCTTGGCCGCAAGCCGGATTATGATCCGGAAGCCGAGAATTATGCGAAATGCCGCGTCTGGATCGAGGACGATGGCCGGATGTTTTCTGCGGATACCGAAGAGCTTCTGCCGGAAGACGATTGGCGGAGTTGGGCGAAGACGAACTGCATGACTTTGGGCGCGACGTGCTGCGGAGGCACGCGAAGCTTAAAGAAATCGGCGACACGCGATATCATGGCATTTCTGCGCAAATCCGGCTTTTGACGGCCTCCTCGACATTCATCAGCCGAGCGCGGGAGCGAAAAGAAATTTTCTCCGCTGTGACTCCGGAAATGTCTCGCATTGAGATTTCGATATTGTCCGTATTTGTAACAAGCGCAGCCTTGTAAGATGCAGGAGCCGGCAGGTCGAAGGCGTACCATCTTTCGGGAGACCGCTTCCGGCTGCAATCTTCGATCGGGCCATCGTAACGCGCGGTTGAGATTTGATCGAGGCACGCGGAGAACCCATAGCCGGTAGCTTTGAGATAGGCTTCCTTGCGCGTCCAAAGAGAAAAGAACTTCTCGCATAGGGCTGACGGTGGGAGGCGGCGCAGAGTGTCCAGCTCTGACGCGCTAAAGACGGTGTTCGCAATCGCCCGATGATCGATACGATCGTTTTGCAGTTCAATATCGACGCCTAACGGTGCCGGGGCGAGAGCGATCAACGCCATTCCGCCGCTATGTGACACGTTGAAGTGCGGGGCGCCATTTCCGATGAGATACGGCTTTCCATTCGCTCCTGATGCGAATTTGAAGTCCCTTGGTCCGACGCCGCCGGAATCGACAGAAAGCACGAGCCTGAGGATGGCTCGCGTTTTCATGAATTCCAGCTTCGCAGATGGATTGCTGATGGTCTCCGCTCGCTGCAGTTCGCTGTGGTCGAGCAGAGGGGAGCAGTCCCCCGCAGACACGCAACGGAGGTCCGCTCCGTAAACACGGATCGGGATCATGGCTCGCTCCCCCGCCGGCAATTCCGGCGCGGGCCTGGATCAAAGGGTGATTATTCGGCGGCCTCTCTCATCGGCAGCATGGAGGGCAGGCGTGCCAGAATGGACTCGCGGCCTCCGGCCATCCGCCATTCAGCCCGCGCACCGGCATCGAGTGTGCGCAGCGGATCGAAATAGAAGTACATCCTATTGGGATCGACGGATGGCGAACGGTAGCCGGTCACGCCGTATTTTTCGCTGCGGTATTCATGGCTATGAACGTCACGTTTGCCACCGCCGCCAGGCGCGTCGACGATGAACAGCGGCGTATTGAAGCCGGCCGTCGCACCACGGACCTCGCGCTCCAGCGTTTGCATTTCGTCGACCGAAACGCGGAAATGCTCGGTACCCATCACCATGTCGCACGAGTAGACGTAGTAGGGCTGGATATTCACGCGGCCGAGCTTCTTCGTCAGATCGATCAGCGTCGCGGCATTATCGTTCACGCCACGCAGCAATACGGCCTGATTGCGCACATAAACGCCATCGGAAAAAAGCCGGCGCATTGCCGATTCAACGAGCGGCGTCACTTCGCGCGGATGATTGAAGTGGGTGTGGACGAAGACACTTTTGAACATCGAGCGGCCGCGCTGTGCGACTTCGACGATCGCGGAATACCAGGGATCATCCGAGAGAAATTTCATCGGCTGTACGGACAGCGATTTCGTCGCGAACCGGATGCGACGGATGTGCGGGATGTCCAACAGCGCATTGCCCAACAATTTGATATTTTGCGGCTTCAGGCGAGCGATATCACCGCCGGAGACGACGACATCCTCGATGGTGGGCGTCGCGCGGATGTAGTCCAGGGCCGCGGTCCAACCACTGGCGCTGGTGACGTTATCCTTCTGCAGCGACGGCGTTGCCTGGCCCACCGCATAGCTGCGGGTGCAAAACTGGCAATATACCGGGCAGACCGAGGTGACCAGAAACAGGACCTTGTCGGGGTAGCGGTGTACCAGATTGGGCGCCGGCGAGGTGTTGCGCTCACCCAGGGAATCCACCGACATGCACGGGTGGTCGTCCTCCAGCTCCGACAGCATCGGCAGGAACTGGCGACGGATCGGATCGGTATCGGCGTTGCGCCAGTCGACCAGGTCCAACATGTACGGATTGAGCCGGATCGACATGCCGACCTTGCTCAGCCCCTCGCGGATCTCTTTGACCATGCTCGCGGGCGCAGCATCGCCGAGAACAGCTTCAAGCTGCTCGACGCGCGTGACCGAGTTTTTATCCTGCCAATTATGGTCGAGGAATTCGGTTCGTGATTTCGATGAATACAGGCCCGAGGAATTTTCAAATCCAAGAACATCGGTAAAAGACATGAGGCAACTCCGTATCAAATACGAACAGTTGCTCACCCCCTCGCAATTCGCGGACCGTGTTCCATAGGGTGCGGCGCATTTGCTGGATGATGGTTAAGAAAATGGTCATGAACTTTTTCAGATCCCAATTCGGGCCATGCCGACCGGCACAAAGATTGCGTAGGAGCTGCTTGAGTTAACGCGGCTCTGGCAGTGTGGCAGTGGCATGAGTTCCTTTTTTTCGAGTGACAGGCAGCGTTCGGCAGCCTTCGGCATCGCCGATGCGGGCTCGATTTCCGGCGGCGTATCGCGCGGCTTTGAACCGCAGACCGGAAAGACCGTCGAAGGGGCGTCGCCGTCCTTGCTGGTGCGGCTGGATGAATTGCGGCGGTTGAATCCTCCCTGGATGGAGACGAAGGCGACCGGCTGTCTGCATGAAATTTTTGAGCGCCAGGTGGATCTGACACCAAATGCCATGGCTATCGAATGCGGAGAACGCGTTTTCAGCTACGGCGAGATCGAGGACGAGGCCAACAGGATGGCGCGCTATCTGCGCGGCCTCGGTGTCGGGCGCGGCAGTTTCGTCGGCATTTCTCTGGATCGCTCGCAATGGCCCATCATTACGATTCTTGCGGTTCTAAAGGCCGGGGGAGCTTATGTGCCGATTGAGCCCTCGCTGCCCAATGATCGGCTTCGCTACATTTCGGAGGCGGCAAATCTCGCCGTGATTGTCACCGACGCGGCCTATGAAACGCGTTTGACCGAAATCGGTAATGGGACGGTTGTCACAATCGAACGATATCGCGCGCTGGCGAGTGCCTACGATGAGACACGCCTATTGCGGAACGAAACGCATCTTCAGGCGGACGATGTCTGCTACGTCTTGTTTACCTCAGGGACGACGGGCCGACCAAAGGGCGTGGTGACCGAGCATCGCAATGTCGTTCATTTCGTCGCGGCGTTTAATGAAGTCTGCAATACGACGGCCGCCGATCGGGTCTTCCAGGGGTTTGCGCTTGGCTTCGATGGATCGGTCGAGGAAATGTGGATGGCGTTTTCGAACGGCGCCACCCTCGTTTGCCCCGAGAAGGCGACACCCAAGTTCGGAGCCGATTTCGCGGCGTTCCTGAAGGACAAGAAGATCACCTTCCTGTCGACCGTCCCGACCCTGCTGTCGACTTTGCCGCACGGTATTCCTTCGCTGCGGCAACTCGTGGTGAGCGGCGAGGCCTGTCACATCGATCTGGTCAGCCGCTGGGCTCGGCCTGGACTGATCATGCGTAATGTTTACGGGCCGACCGAAGCCACGGTGAACACGACGGCGAGCGTCCTGGAGAAAGGAAAGCCTGTCACCATCGGGCGTCCGCTGCCGGGATATGAGATCCACATTCTTGATGCCGAGATGCAGCCTGTTCCGCATGGAGAGAAAGGCGAACTCTATATTGCCAGCCCAGGCCTATCGCGCGGATATCTCAATCAGCCGGACCTTACCGCGCGTGCATTCCTAGAATGGACGCCCCCCGCGGACGGGCGTTTTTGCGATATCGGCACGACTGCGAAAATCCGGCTTTATAAGGCCGGAGACCTCGTACGCTGGAATAAAGACGGCGAACTGGAATTCTTCGGGCGCGTCGATAGCCAGGTCAAACTTCGTGGTTATCGCATTGAGCTGTCTGAAATCGAGGCCGTTCTCGTCGAGCAACCGGAGATTTCAACCGCTGCGGTTCGGGTTTATGAAGCGGATGGCGTCCAGAGCCTCGCCGCATACGTGCTGCTGGCCGACGGTGCCACGGCTCTCGATCGCACGCGTCTGCTGACATTGCTGCGTGATCGGCTCCCCGTCTATATGGTGCCGGCCTATCTCGATGTTCTCGATAAATTCCCGATGCTGGTGAGCGGCAAGGTCGATCGTAGCCGGCTGCCGCCGCCGGCACAGGCGCTCGTCGCGGAAGACACCGCACCCTGTGTTGAGATGTCTCCGGCGGAAACACGCATTGCGTCGGTATGGGCCAAGCTTCTCAAAGTGCCGAAGGTTGGACCTGACCAGGATTTCTTCACGGATCTAGGGGGCCATTCCCTGCTCGCGGCGCAACTCGTCACAGCGCTGCGTCAGGACTTGAACGTCAGTGTGCCCGTTCGCGACATCTACGCCCATCCGACGGTGCGCCGCCTTGCTGCGCATGTTGGCGCGGTTGCAGAGAAGGCCAATGCAGCAACCTCCGGAAACATCTGGGCCCGGAATGCCGTACGGCCCAACAGTGTGGTCGCACCCCGCCGCCCATGGACGACGGTGTTCCTGCAGATTCTCTACATGCTGTCGATCGTGCCGCTGCTGTCGCTGCCGATCCTTTATGTCTTGCCATTAGCGATCGACGTTTTGCAGAAGCGTGCATCGGTTATCGATTTGGCCGTTACTGGCCTCATCGTCGTCCTCGGCACGTGGCTGACCCTGATCGTGGTCGCCATCATTGCGAAATGGACGATTATCGGACGCTATAAGCCTGGCAGATATCCATTATGGGGCAGCTATTATATCCGCTGGTGGATTACATCGCGCCTTCAGCATCTGAGCGGGATGTCCGCGCTTAACGGTACGCCGCTTGCCCCGGTCATGTGGCGCTTGATGGGGGCCAAAGTCGGCCGCCGGTGCGTTCTCAATCCGAGCCTTGTCTACGCGTGGGACTGCATCCGCATCGGCGATGACGTGAGCATCGGCATGGATACGCAGGTACCCGCGCTTCGGATCGAGGATGGCCAATTGATCCTTGGCACCATCGATATCGGCGACCGCTGTTTCCTGGGATCGCATTCCGCGCTCGGGCTGAACGTTCGGATGCACGCGGATTCGCTGCTCGACGATCAGTCGATGCTGCCGGATGGAACCGAGGTTCCACGCGGTGCTGCCTATCGTGGCTCTCCGGCGCAGGCTAGCCATGTCGCTGTGCCCGCCGGTCAGCCCGTGCGGTTCGGGTGGCTACGCTTGACGATCTTCACGCCCATCCAACTCGTCACGGGGTTGATCGTTGCGCTGATGACATTGGCGCCGGTTGCCGTCGCGACCTGGGCCACCGCGATGCTGGCGGTCAATTATCCGCTGTCGGCATCTCTTCCGGTGTTCGCGGCGATTGTTCCGGCAACGATGATCGTATTCGCGATTTGGGCGGCATTCTGTAAGAACGTCGTCCATCCGAACCCGCGGCCTGGCGTGTTCCGCGTTTACTCCTTCGCCTATCTGCAACATTGGCTGTCGAGCCTGGTGATGCAGATTATCCAGCTCATCGGCATGCCGGTCTTCACGACCGTTTATCTGCCGACGTGGATGCGATTGCTGGGCGCGAAACTCGGCAAGCATACGGAGATGTCGACCGTCTGGCGCGTCAACCCGGATATGCTGGTCGCGGGCGACGGCGTGTTTTTCGCCGACGGCTGCATGATGGGGGCAAGCCGCACACATCTCGGCCGCTTCGAGGTGGCGCGGAATGTTATCGGCGATCGCTCTTTTGTCGGGAACAGCGCGATATTATCGACGGGTGTCGATCTGGGCAGCAATTGTCTGCTCGGCGTCCTGTCGTCCGCGCCGAAATCAGGCGAAGCGATTCCGGACAACAGCGATTGGCTTGGGTCGCCGGGCTTCTTGCTGCCAAACCGGCAGAAAGTCTCCTGTTTCGATGCGAAGCTGACCTACAAGCCGTCGCTGTGGCTCTATCTGCAGCGCGCGATGATCGATGGCCTGCGTGTGCTGCTGCCCGGATATGTCATCGGCGGCATCGGCATCATGACGCTGCTTGTGGTTCTGGCAGTCTATGAAACCTACGGCATCTGGGGTGTTTTCACCGCAATCCCGATCATGTCCTGGATGGCGCTGATCGTCTGCCTGGGCACGGTCGTCGGGCTGAAGTGGCTGCTCATGGGACGATTCAAGCCGGTGGTCGTCCCGCTTTGGAGCCGCTACGTGTGGTGGAACGAGATGATCAATGGGCTTTATGAAACCCTGATGGCGCCGTTCATCACGAATTTCTTTGGCACGCCGTTCGCGCCCGCGCTGCTGCGGCTGATGGGCTGCAAGATCGGCCGCTATTGCTACGTCGAAACGGCGCTGTTTTCCGAATTCGATCTGGTCGTTGTCGGAGATCACGTCGCTCTCAACGCTGGCGCGATCATGCAGAACCACTTGTTTGAGGATCGCGTCATGAAGTCCTCGACGTTGAAGATCGAGGATGGTTGCACGGTCGGCAATATGAGTGTGGTTCTCTACGACACGCTGATGGAGCGTGGCGCGGTTCTGGGCTCGCTGTCATTGCTGATGAAGGGCGAAACGATGCCGGCGGGCAGCCGGTGGCACGGCAGTCCGACTGTCGAGATGTAATTCCCGCAGATAAACGGGGGAGAGAGAAGAGCCAGGCCGCGAGGTCTGGCTCTTCGCGTTTGTAATAAGTCGCCTGCCAGGCGGCCGAGCCGAGAACTATTCGCCGGGCTGGCGTGTTCAGGCTGCCAAGCCCTTGCATTCTCAATGTTCGAATTCTGATTCTCGCGAATGGATTTCCAGAAAACCGGAACGTAGGCGTCCGCGCGGAGTTGGGCTCATCGGGAATACGTCACGGCCCGATGTTCTCGTGCCAAGCACGATTCTGTCGGCTCCCGCATGCAGGGCGATCGAGGGAGTGAGAGGCAAGCGTTTGCCTGCGAGGAGCAACTCAAGGGCAGGCTGTTCAAGAAGATTCTGGAAGTATCAAGGAAAGGCGTCGCTATGTCGGTCAATATTCTCTCGACCATCATGAACAATATGAGCCCGGAAATGTTGGCACGAATTGCCTCCATGCTCGGCATAGACCGTATGGTCACAGAAAAGACGATGAACGCAGCGGTCCCCGCCATACTGGCCGGTATCGCGCGCATGTCCGGAAAACCTGACGGCGCTCGCCAGCTGAGTAGCGCGCTCAGCAGCGGCCAGGGCAACCTGATCGATAGCCTGACGTCGATGGTTGGCGGCTCGGGAAAGCAGTCCATCGCCTCTGCCGGATCAAGCCTTCTGTCGTCCCTGCTTGGCGCGGGCGGCATGAAAGGGATTACCGATGCGATCTCGCAATATTCCGGTGTCGAGCCCGCACAAGCGAATAACCTCGCTGGCGCCGCAGGTTTGCTCACGATGAATGGTCTCGGCAAGGTGCAAAAAGAGAGCGGACTGGATGCCGCCGGACTGGCCAAGATGGTTGCGTCGCAGGCACCGCAGTTTGCCGCCGCGATGCCACCAGGATTTTCGAACCTGGTGCGGACAGCAGCCGACACCTTCCAGAGCGAAGCGACAACTCACACAGCAGCGCCTGTTGAAGATCTGCGGCGCACCGGCGCCACCTATCAGCCCGCGAGCCGGACTGCGGCGCCAAGCCCCGCTTGGCTCTATTGGGCGCTCGGATTGCTTGCCCTGCTTGGGCTCGGCTGGCTGCTGACGAATGTGAACCGACCGGAGCTCGCATCGATCACGCCACCGGCCAGTACGCAGACGCAGAGCACGGCGAGTGCAAATCAGCCGATCGTTGCCATCGGCAGTCCGATTTACAGCGCCGATGGCGAGAGGCTGGGTGAGGTGACCGAGGTCGTCATGGGACCGAACAATATCGTAGAGTCGGTGCGCCTCGATATGGGAGCGCCACTGGGTATCGGTCCCAGGATCGTGACGATGCGGGCGGACCAGATCGAGAAGAAGGGTGATCGAGTGGTGTCGAAAATGTCGGCTGCTGATGCCCGGTCCATGCCGTCTGCTCCGGCGAAATAGTTCGCGAGATAAACGACCGACTGCAGAGAAGCCCGAGCCCGCATCCACGGGGTCGGGCTTTCCTGTTGAGGCGGGAAGCCTTCGCCGTTATGAACAAGGCGTTGGACGCGTGGCTCTTCCCCCGGGTCGGAGCGTTACGGAAATCAGCGTCTTGCAAACATCGCCTATAATTCTCTAGACAAGGCGCATCACCTTCGCGTGTCGGTGCCTAACCTGCCGCCGCTTAACGTGAACCGCGCTGCGGCCCAGGCCATCCGGCGCAAAACGATCCCCTGGTGGCATGGGGATATCCCGCTGGGTCGTGCTACCCGAATAACTGGACCGTCCAGAACACAGGATCCGTTACCTCATGCCGAAGACCCGTATCGCCCTCATCCATGCCGTTGCTGTCGCGATCGAGCCCGTTCAGTCCGCCTTCAAGGAGCTTTGGCCGGAAGCCGACGTCGTCAATATTTTCGACGATTCGCTGAGTCCGGACCGAGCGCGTGATGCGGATTTGACCCCGGCCATGACGGGCCGGATCGTGGATCTGGGTCGCTATGCGCTGGCGACCGGCGCGGACGGCATTCTCTACACGTGCTCGGCCTTCGGTCCGGCCATCGAAGCGTTCGCGCGGACAACTGACCGGCCGGTTCTCAAACCCAATGAAGCCATGTTCCGCCGCGCCCTCAAGGCCGGCCGCCGCATCGGCATGCTGGCCACGTTCCCTCCGAGTGTCGCTTCGATGGAGGAAGAGTTCCGGCAGATGGCCGATGAGGAAAAGGTCTCAGCCACGATCGAGACCGTTCTCGACGCTGATGCCATGGCCGCGTTGAAAGGTGGAGATGCTGCGACGCACAATCGTCGCCTTGCCGAGGCCAGCTCGAATCTCGCTGGTTGCGACGCGATCCTACTCGCCCATTTCTCGACATCGCGTGCGTTCGATGCCGTATCGGCTGCCGTTTCCTGCCCGGTATTGACGAGCCCGGGCGCGGCCGTGGAAGAGCTCCGCCAGCGCTGCGGATAGCAGTCAGAGACACCTGGTCGAGAGCAAGGTTCTTGCGCCACGCTCGACGCAAAACATGCGTGAGCGTGGCGAAGGTCTTCCGTCTTGCCTTCAAATAACGCCTTTGTCCTTCAGCTGACCTTGCGCTGTTGGTGTCAAGCCGAGGCCTTCGTAGACTTCTTTGTTATGCTGGCCGAGGCTTGGGGCTGGTGTGCGAATCGAGCCCGGCGTCCGCGACAGACGCGGCGTGACGTTGTGCATCGGTAATGTGCCGGTCTCGTCATCGGGGAATGCGAGCAGGACTTCACGTTCACGAATGAAATCGTGCGACATGAGATCCGAGGCATCGCAGACAGGACCCACGGTGACGCCGACGCGATCGAAAAGCGCCAGGTTCTCGGCTTGTGTGCGCTGGCGGATGAAATCTGCAACGATCGCGTCGATCTCATCTGCGTTGCGAATGCGGTCGGAGTTCGTCGCGAACCTCGGATCGGAGATCAGATCTGCGCGGCCCATGATCTGGAAGAGCCGCTCGGCCATCGATTGCATGGATGCCGATAGCGCCACGAATTTTCCGTCGCTGCAGGGATAAACGTTGCGCGGGGAAGATATTGCCGTGCGGCTGCCGAGACGTGGTGTCGTTTCACCGGTGATCTGGAAATTCGCTGCCTCCGGACCGAGGATCGACAGGATCGGCTCGAACAGTGACAGATCGATGATTTGCCCATCGCCCGCTTTGGTCTCAACTTCCCTCAATGCCACCATGGCGGCGAAAGCGCCATAAAGTCCGCTGATCATGTCGGCCAGGGCCAGAGGCGGAAGCACGGGAGGGCGGTCGGGGAATCCGTTCATGGAGGCAAAGCCGCTCATCGCTTCGACGAGCGTGCCAAAGCCCGGCTTGTGCTTGAAGGGGCCGGTCTGTCCCCATCCGGAGACACGCAGCATCACGAGTTTTGGATTGGCCGCGTGCAGGACTTCGGGTCCAAGCCCCATCTTCTCCAGCTTGCCGGGGACAAAGTTCTCGATCAGCACGTGTGCGGTCTCGACCAGCTTGATGAGAAGGGCGCGACCTTCGTCCGTCCGGAAATCCAGGGTGATGCTCTTCTTGTTGCGAGCGTAGACCTTCCAATAGGTGGAAATGCCTTGGACACGCCAGTTGCGGAGATCATCGCCGCGCTCCGGTGCCTCGACTTTCAAGACCTCGGCCCCGAAGTCCGCCAGCACGTGAGAAACGGCGTTCCCGGCGACAAGCCGCGATATGTCCAGAACACGGATACCGCTGAGCGGCGCCGGCGTATCGGCACGATAGTCTTGCTTGTGGAGATCGTGAGCCATGACGATGGAATGATTTCCTCCGGAAAGCGCACAAGGCGCATGGGACAATCCGAGCCGGGATATTGCTGGATGAGAGCCCGCCCTGCACGCATTTTTGCGCGGTTGGCATCAGGTCGTACCTGTTTCCAGACCGCGCGGTCTTCGAGACGCCGCTAGCGCCGTTGGATTGAAAAAGCAGGTGGCAAGAGCCCATGTTTGGGGTTAGGACCAGGAGTTCTGGAGCTCTGTTGCCCGATGAAAGGCGATCCGAATCTTGCCGGGTACAGAGGGTGAACGGAAAGCACGGGAGATGATGATGAGCGATGCGAAGTCCATCAACGCGGTGTCGGAAGAGCAGGGACTTGAGATTTTCGGCGACAATTCGGTGCGCACGCGCGCCAAACGGCCGGCTTTGACGCACCGCGAAGTCGCGCGCGAGATTCCGGTTTTTGCCGAGACCGACGTCCTTGTCGTCGGAGGCGGACCGGCGGGCACGTCGGCGGCGGTGGCTGCGGCAAAGCTGGGCGCGGACGTGATGCTCGTTGAACGCTACAATCATCTCGGCGGGCTTTCGACCGGCGGTCTCGTCATCTGGATCGATCGGATGACGGACTGGCAGGGCCAGCAGGTCATCGCGGGCTTCGCGCGAGAGGTGCTCGATCGGCTTCCGAAGGGCGCTGTAATGGGGCCGCCGCGGGACCTCTGGGGGTCGCAGGATCCGGCTCAGGTCGAGCATTGGTTTTATCGCTCGGCAGCTTACCAGGGTGTCGTCACCTGGGCGCCGACGGTCGATCCCGAAGCGCTCAAGACGCTCTCGATGGACATGATGACCGAGAACAAAGTGCGCCTCGTGTTGCACGCCTGGGCGGCAGAGCCGATCATTGAAGACAATGTGATGAAGGGTGCGATCTTCGAAAGCAAGGAAGGTCGCCAGGCCATTCTGGCCAAGGTCGTCATCGATACCACCGGCGACGCGGACCTCATTGCCCGGACCGGTGTGACGCTCAGCACCGATGTCGACCCGACGGACATCCATCATTGCATCAACACGGCCTTCATGTTGGCAGGTGTCGATATGGAGCGCTGGACGGAGTTCCGTCGTTCCAACAAGCAGGGCTTTTCCGATTTCATGAAGCGGGGCCGCGAGAAGCTCAAGTTCTTCGAGAAGCCGTTCTTTTCGTGGCGCTCGGACATCGCGTTGTTCATGGGGCCGCGCCTGTCCGGCTACAGCGCGGTCAACGTCGAGGATCTGACCGAGGTTGAGCTGCGTTCGCGTCAGCTCGCGGTCGGGCATCTCGCAGCCTACCGCGCGGAAGCGCCGGGCTTCGAGAACGCGTACCTGATGATCGGCGCCTCGCAGGTTGGCGTTCGCCACAGCCGCCGTTATGCGGCAGACCGGATGGTCACGCGGGGGCAGTGGGACGAGGGCAAGGTATGGGAGGACGAGGTTGGTGTATCGACGTCCCTGGCGCCGAAATGGAAGAATATCTCCGTGCCTTATGCATCGCTGATGCCGACGGGTCTTGAGGGTGTGTTGGGTGCGGGCCGTCATGTCGCATGCGATGCCAGCTCACACACATTCCTGCGCGAGGTTCCGCAGTGCTGGCTGACCGGACAGGCCGCAGGCGTTGCCGGGGCTCTGGCCGCCAACGCCGGCAAGTCTCCGCGGCAGCTCGACGTTCGCCTCGTCCAGCGTGAGCTGTTGAAGCAGGGAGCGTATCTGTCGCCGTCCGTTGTTGCAGCGGCTGAAGCCCGAGGCGTTGCTGCCGAGTAGGTGCGCTGACGATCGTCCGTGAAGGGCGGCGCGATCCTGGAAACAGGGTCGCGCCGTTTTGCTATGGGCGCATTTGCGGAACTGGAGAGAAATTCGATTGTTGGGGAGGAATATCGAAAGCTGCAGGGAGATCTCACCATGCCGCGCGGAGACAAGTCGAAGTACACGAATAAGCAGACCCGAAAGGCCGACCATATCGCCGAGGGATATGAGGAGCGTGGTGTCTCGGAGAAGGAGGCTGAGCGTCGTGCGTGGGCGACAGTGAACAAGGACGACGGTGGCGGAAAAAAATCAGGCTCTGGGCGGGGTGTGCGTACGGGGCAGCCAGCAGCGCACAAGGGCGGGCGGCTTGGTGGCAAAGCGTCGGCCTCGCGTCCGGCCGCTGCGCGTTCGACGTCCGCTAAGAAGGCGGCTGCGACGCGGAAGCGGCGGGCATCGCAATAACCGTTTTGGCTATTCCATTTTCACTTCGCAATTCGGGGCTGGAGCTGGCGCCAATGTTTTTAGAGATCGCCAGGAAATAAATAGCCAGCATATTACCGAAAATTAAATGGGCCGGGTGCGGGGATCTGCGATAATGGCCCCGCGAAATGATACGGCAAGACATGTTGCATCGCAGCGGAAGCAGCTTCATCAGCACCCATTTTTTTGCTGCGATGCACGCGTGAGCTTCGAATTGACAGCTTAGACGTAAGCGGTTACTTCGACTGGGACACTTCTAAAACCAACAATAACAACACGCCGATGAGACCGTCTTTACGGCGCATGAGCCTGTCGGCAAGCGTGGCCGTGTCAACCGCTTACATGTGGCTTGGCACTTTGGGAGGAACTGTGAATGACTGAATCGATGGTGCGTATTAGCCGGCGTCGTGCGCTGCAACTTATGGGTATTAGCGGTGCGGGCGCCGCTGGTTTCGCCTCGATGCTGCCCGAAACCGTTTGGGCCCAATCCCGTAAAGACACTCTGGTTTTAGGCCTCGATATCAGCGATATCGTGACGCTCGATCCGGCGCGCATCGCGACCTACACCGGACCCATGATGGTGGCGGCGTGCTACGACACGCTCTGCACGATGAAGCCGGGCGATTACATCAATCTCGCACCGCGCCTTGCGACCAAGTGGGAGACGCTGTCGGACGGCAAGCAGTTCCGCTTTTGGTTGCGCGAGGGTGTGAAGTTCTCGTCCGGAAATCCCGTCACGGCCGAGGACTGGAAGTTCTCGTTCGACCGCCTGATCAATCTGAAGGACCAGCCGTCAGGCTACATCTCGCACGTCGAAAAGGTTGAGATCGCCGAAGGCGGCAAAGCCCTCGATATCTTCATCAAGGAAGCCAATTTCCCGACACTGACCACGTTGTGCGCGCCCGAATTCGTCGTGGTCGAGAAGGCACAGGTCGAAAAAGTGGGTGGCATGGCGACGCCTGCTGCTGCCAAGGAGGACAAGGCGCGTGAATGGTTAGACCTGCACTCGGCAGGGACAGGCGCTTACGTCATCATGGGTTGGGAGCGCAACGCGCAGATCCAGTTCGCACGCAATGAGCACTACTGGGGCGGAAAGCCGGCTTATGCCCGCGTCATCGTCCGTCACATCAACGACGGTGCGGCGCAGCTTCTGGCCCTTCGCCGCAACAATATCGACGCGGCCTTCAACCTGATCCCTGAGCAGGTGAAGGAAGCGAAGGAGGACGCCAACGTGCGCGTCGATCCGCTCGTTTCGACGGACTTCTGCTACATGGCGTTGATGCAGGAGGAAGCGATCAACCCGGCTCTGGCGAAGAAGGAATGCCGTCAGGCCATTGGCTATGCCATCGACTATGACGGCATCATCAACTCGCTCATCGGCGGCGAGGCGTTGCGTCCGGCGCACTTCCTGCCGATCGGCGTACGCGGTTCGACCAAGGAGATCGCCAATGAGATCGGTTTCAAGCTCGATCCCGACAAGGCGAAGGAGCTGTTGAAGAAGGGCGGTTATCCGGACGGATTCGAGTTCGAGTTCGCCTTCAGCAACGCAGCCTTCAACGGCGTTCCCTATCAGACGCTCGCGCTGAAAATCCAGGCGGATCTCGCGAAGGTCGGCATCAAGGCGAACCTGCGTCCGCAGGATCAGCTCAACATGCGCAACGACTATCTCAAGGGCCTGTTCCGCGGCGGCCTGCTGACCTACTGGAACCCGCCGGCGGTGGAAAACCTGGGCTGGGCTGATGCCGTCGTGCAGCGCGTCGCCAAGCGCTGCCGGTGGAATTCTCCGGAGGAGACGAAGAAGTGGACTTACGACATCGCCAAGATGACGGACGGTGAAGCCCAGGCCAAGGCATGGGTGGAGTGGCAGAAGGCGATGGTCGATCAGGCCAACCTGTTCGTGCTGTTCCAGCCGATCTACCAGATCGGTGTCAGCAACAACGTCGGCAAATTCCCGCTGACGGCTGCCGGTTGGATCGTCGATCTCGACGGTGCAGCACCGAAAGCTTGATTTGGGAAGGCCTGCGCGCAGTGGGCCGCCCGCTTCAGGACAATGCCGGCCTTTGCCTTCATGGCGAAGGCCGGTCGATAAGACGGAAGATTGCCCGTGGGCAACCTTCCGGGACCGATGCGGCAGCCGGCTGCAGTCCATTCGCAAGCGATCATGACGGAAAGCCAGCGAACCATGAAATCAGGCGACAATGACTTCTCCATATCCTGCTTCGGTCGGGCGGACTGAATGCCGGCTGATCGGGGAGTTGCACTTGTTACCGGAGCGGGCCGCGGAATTGGCCTGGCGATCGCACGCGGCCTTTGGGAAGCCGGCTTCAAAGTGGCGATGGCGAGCATCGAAAAGGCCTCGGATTCCACGAAGGCGATGCTGAGCGAAGGGGGCTGTCGATACTATCAATTCGACGTTGCCGATCTCTCGGCCCATACGCCGCTGGTTGCGCAAATCCGGGAAGATCTCGGAAATCTCAGCTGTCTGGTGAATAACGCGGGCGTCACATCCCTGGTACGCGGGGATATGCTGGAACTGACGCCGGAAAGCTTCGATCGTTCCGTCGCGATCAACATGCGCGGGACCTTCTTCCTCACGCAGGCCGTTGCGCGGCAGTTTGTCGAATCCGGCGACGACGGACGCTACAGAACGATACTGACCGTGAGTTCGGTCAATGCGGACATGGTCGGCGACAATCGCGCCGACTACTGCATGACGAAGGCCTCGTTGACGATGATGACGAAGCTGTTCGCAACCCGGTTGGCCGGGCAGGGCGTCGGGGTCTTCGAGATCCGTCCCGGCATCATCCGCACCGACATGACCGCGCCGGCGACGGCGAAGTACGATCCGTTGATCGCATCCGGCGGCGTTCCCATGCGCCGATGGGGGACGCCGGAGGACGTCGCGACAACGGCGGTCACACTGGCGACGGGAGGATTGCCATTCGCGACCGGAATGCATGTGGATGTCGGTGGCGGATTGCAGCTCCACAGGCTGTGATGAAGATGCGGCTGTTTTCCCAGGTCCGCCGCATGACGTGCGGGCGTGAGTTCTGCGATCCAGCAGCGAGATTGGATTGATGTTCAGATATATCGTATCGCGCTTGGCCCTCACCGCCGTCCTGGCGTTGTTCGCAACGCTGGTGATCTTCCTGATCGGCAATATGGTGCCGGGAGATCCCGTGCTGGCGCAACTCGGTGATATCGCCGCTTCCAATCCGGCCGTTGTCGCCGAGTGGCGTGCAAAATATGGCCTCGATCTGCCGATGTGGCAGCGATACTGGATTTTCCTCTCGGGACTTTTTCAAGGCGACATGGGGCAGTCGATCGCTTCGCAGCGCCCGGTTCTGGAGGATATCGCATCGTATGCGCCGGCGACGCTGGAGCTGGCGACGATCAGTTTCATCCTGTCGCTCTTGATTGGAATCCCTCTCGGTATCCTCGCGGCGGTTCGGCGCGATAGCTGGGTCGACAACCTCGCTCGTGTGGTTTCGCTCATTGGCGTTTCTGCGCCGACCTTCTGGCTCGCGTTCGTCGTGCTGGCGATCTTCTACGGCGGCCTGGAAATCGCACCGGGACCGGGGCGCCTGGATCCGATTGCCTTTCCCCCGCCGCGCGTGACTGGCCTGATGCTGGTCGATACGCTTCTTGCGGGTGACTGGGAAACATTTCGCGATGCGGCGGCCCACCTTATTCTTCCCTCGGTCGTTCTTGCCGCTGCTACCCTCGGACTGATCACACGCACCACGCGCGCCAGCATGTTGGAGAGTATCCAGCAGGACTACGTGCGTGTCGCCAGGGCAAAGGGCTTGAGCGCCTACCGCGTGATCATGGGGCACGTGTTGCCGAATGCGCTGATTCCGGTGGTGACGCTCGGCGGTCTGGCGTATGCCCAACTTCTCGCCGGCGCCGTGATGACCGAGACAATCTTTTCGTGGCCCGGATTGGGCCGGTACACATTCCGCAGTGCGGTAACGCTGGATTTGCCGGCGATCATGGGCATCACGCTGATCGTCGCCCTGGTTTATCTCCTGGTGAACCTGCTGGTTGATTTGAGTTACGCCCTTCTCGATCCGAGGGTGGTCAGATGAGCACAACAACCACCACAACTCCCGCTCCTGCGCGGCATAAAATTGCTCCGGTGCCGACCAAGGCGCAGCGCTGGCGCCGGCGGTACGGACTGGCGGCGCTGGGAGCGTTCATCGTTGCGCTGTGGATCGTGCTCGCGATCGCCGCACCCATTCTGTTGCCCTACGATCCCAATGCCGTGAATGTTTCGGCCCGCCTGTTGCCGCCATCATGGACCCACTGGCTGGGGACGGACACGCTGGGGCGGGATGTCTTCACGCGCCTGATTTATGGTGGCCAGATCTCGCTGCTGGCCGGCTTCGTCGTCGTGATCGTTGGCGGGGTGTTCGGCATCGTTGTCGGCGGTGTCGCTGCCTACGCGCAGGGGCGTATCGAAGAAGGATTGATGCGGCTCACCGACCTTGTGCTGTGCTTCCCGCCGATCATCCTGGCGTTGGCCATCGCGGCTGCGCTGGGCATCGGAACGACGAATACCATCATCGCGATGCTCGTCGTCTGGTGGCCGAAATTCGCCAGGCTCGCGCACAGCCTTGTGATGGTGCAGCGCTCGCAAGAGTATGTTGAAGCCGCGACGGTGATCGGCCTCAGCCCGGCGCGCATTCTGTTCCGGCATATCTTTCCGAACTCGGTTGGCCCGATCATCGTGCTGCTCACGCTTGATCTGGGGACAGCGATCCTGACCTTCGCCGGTTTGTCGTTCCTGGGCCTCGGTGTCGTTCCGCCCACAGCCGAGTGGGGCTCCATGGTGGCCGAAGGACGTGAACTCGTCGCGCAATGGTGGGTCGCAGTATTTCCGGGGATCGCGATCCTGACGGTCGTGGTCGGCTTCAACTTCCTGGGTGACGGTGTGCGAGACTGGCTCGATCCCAAGGCACGGCAACGGTGAGCGAACCCGTGGAGAAACACATTCCAAGCAATGAGCGCGAGCCGATCCTCGACGTTCATGATCTGCGCACGCACTTCTTCACGGACGACGGAGAAGTGCGCGCGGTTGACGGTGTCAGCTTCCGGGTGGGCGTTGGTGAAACCATCGGAATCGTTGGCGAGTCCGGCTCCGGAAAGAGCGTTACCGCACTCTCGCTGATGCAGTTGATGGATCCGACAGCCCGCATCGTTGGCGGCGAAATCCGGTTCCAGGGCAAGAACATTCTGGAGTTCACGCCCGAAGAGCGCCAGAAGCTGCGCGGCGGCCAGATGGCCATGGTGTTCCAGGACTCCATGACTTCGCTCAATCCAGTGCTGAAGATCGCCAAGCAGCTCAGTGAGGCAATGGTCGTTCACGGCAAATACAAACCCGAACAGGCCGCGACCCGTGCTGTTTCGCTGCTTGGCCGTATGGGCGTGACAGCGCCGGAGCGGGCCGTCGAGAGCTATCCGCATCAATTCTCCGGCGGTATGCGTCAGCGCGCCATGATTGCGCTGGGCATGAGCAACGATCCATCGCTGCTGATTGCGGACGAGCCAACCACGGCGTTGGACGTAACGATCCAGGCGCAGATCCTTGAGCTGCTGCGCGAGTTGAACGAGGACTACGGCACTGCGATCATCCTGATCAGCCACGATCTTGGCGTGATCGCGCGCGTGTGCGCGCGCACCGTGGTGATGTACGCGGGCGAAGTCGTCGAGGAAGGTGCAACCGAGGATCTGCTCTCCGATCCCCGCCATCCCTACACCTGGGCTCTCATCAATGCCGTTCCACGTATTGATGATGACGGCTCGGCGGATCGGCGGCTGCTGACCATCGAGGGTCAGCCGCCCGATCTTCTCAACGTGCCGAAAGGGTGCCGTTTCGCGCCACGCTGTCCGTTCCGGATCGCGAAGTGCGACGAGCATCCGATACTAGACGAGATTGTGCCGGGGCGTAAAGCGCGCTGCTGGGTCACCCAAGCCGGTGAGACCTTGCCGAAGCGGAAAATGCACACGGTTCAGCCGAGCGCGGAGGTTGCCGAAAGTAAAGGTCCGGAAACCGCGCCCGCAGCACAGCCGGTGAAGAAGATCGTCGGGGAGCCGATCCTGCGGCTGCGGAATGTGGTCAAGCATTTCCCGCTGCCGAAGTCGGGTTTCTTCCAAAAGCAGCGTGTCGTTCACGCCGTCGATGACGTCAGCTTCGATGTCGGGCGTGGGGAAACCGTTGGACTGGTCGGAGAGTCGGGCTGCGGGAAATCCACGCTGGCGCGCGTCATCGTGCGGATTCATGAACCGAACTCAGGCGAGATCAATTTCGACGGCAACGATATTTCGAAGGCGTCGGCGCAGCAAATCCGCCCCATCCGGCGCCGCATGCAGATGGTGTTCCAGGACCCGTTCGCCTCGCTCAATCCACGCATGACGATCGGCGAGATTCTGGCTGAGCCACTGCGCTTCCACGGTGTCACGACCAGCCAGGCCGAGACGCTAGACCGTGTGAAGGATCTGCTCAACACCGTCGGCCTCAATCCGAGCTGGGCGCATCGCTTTCCGCACCAGTTCTCCGGCGGCCAGCGCCAGCGTGTCTCGATTGCCCGTGCTCTGGCGCTGGAGCCGGATTTCATCGTCGCCGACGAGCCGATTTCCGCATTGGATGTGAACATCCAGGCGCAGATTCTGAACCTGATGCTGGACCTGCAGGAGCGCCTCGGTCTCACGTATCTGTTCATCGCGCACGATCTCGCGGTGGTCCGCCAGTTCACCGATCGCGTCGTCGTTCTGTATCTCGGCAAGGTGATGGAGATCGCGCCATCCGAAGCGATCTTCGCACGGCCGCTGCATCCCTATACGCGCTATCTCACGTCGGCGGTTCCGATTCCCGACGTGGCCGTGGAACGAAGCCGCAAGCACCTGGAGCTTGGTGGTGAGCCGCCGAGCGCCATCACGCCGCCATCGGGCTGCCGTTTCCGCACGCGTTGCCCGTTTGCCAAACAGATTTGTTCAGACGTCGTGCCCCCGCTGGTCGAGCACGCGCCGGGACAGCATGCTGCATGCCATTTTGCCGGCCAGATCTCGTTCTGATCTTTGGAGACCAAATGATGTCGGAACTCATCCTTCTCGAACGAAACGGTCACGTCGCCGAGATCGTTCTCAATCGGCCGGAGAAACTCAATGCGATGACGCCGCCGATGTCTGCGCGGCTGGAGGAAATCTGCCGCCAGGTCGATCGCGATCCCGAGGTTCGCGTCGTTCTCTTGCGCGGTGCCGGTGATCGCGCGTTCTGCGCCGGCAGTGATATCCGGGCGCTCGGTGAATATCCGTCCGCATGGGCGTTCCGCAACCGCACGGAATATTCGACTGTCGTCCGCAATATCCGCAAGCCGGTGATTGCAGCGTTACACGGCTGGATCTTGGGCGGTGGCGCGGAAATGGCTCTCTCTGCCGATATCCGCTTCATGGCACGTTCGGCGCGCTGCGGGTTTCCGGAAGTCGTCCGCGGATGGGTCGGTGGTGGCGGAGCCTCGCAGCTTCTTCCGCGTCTGATCGGTTATGGGCAGACGATGAAAATGCTGCTCTCGGGCGATCCGATCGGGTCGGAAGAAGCCTTGCGCATCGGTTTCGTTGAGTCGGTCGTCGATGACGACAAGCTGCTCGATGAAGCGCGCGCCTTCTGCACCAAGCTGGCGGGCTTCAGCCCGGTGGCCGTCGAGTCGGTCAAGGCGGCTGTCAGGATGTCCATGAATGCGACCTTACCCGCCGGGCTGGCCTACGAAAACGAGATGAATACGCTGTGCTTCTCAGCCGGTGATCATATGGAAGGCATCAAAGCCTTCAGTGACAAACGCGAGGCCAGTTTCAAGCGATAGTGACGGGCAGTCACGTTTCGACTGCGCAACGATCGGTCAGCAGAACGCCGTGCCGCAAAAGCCAAAACTGCGAAGGGCTGGTTCTCGGAAGGTCGAGGCATCGCCCGGCCGGCAGGGACCAGCCGTATTGCGGGACGTGGCGCGTATCGCTGGTGTTTCCACCGCCACGGTCTCCCGTGCGATGAATAATCCGGAGCGGGTGTCTGCGGAATTGCGGGCCCGGATCGATGCGGTCGTGACACGCCTGGGCTGGGTTCCGCACAGCGCGGCGCGTGCGCTCGCAACGCGGCGAAGCCGGACCATCGGGGCGATTATTCCTTCGCTGGCCAACGGTGGCGATTTTCCGCGCGCCATTCAGGTGCTGCAGCGGGATCTTGCGGCTGCTGAATACACACTGCTGCTCGCCGTATCCGAATACGATCGTGAGCAGGAGCTGCGGCAGGTGCGCACCTTGCTGGAGCGTGGCGTCGAAGGGCTGGCCATCATCGGAGCCGGCAGCAGCAAGGAGCTTGCAGAGCTGACGGCGCGTTATCCCGTACCCGTCATTCGGATGTTTGTTTTTGGACCGGAGGCGGGAGGCATTTGTGTCGGACCCGACAACCGGAAGGCTCTGCACCGCCTGACGTCCTATCTCATCGATCTCGGCCATCGCCGTTTCGGAGTCATTGCGCAGCGGACGGCGGATAATGAAAGAGCTGTGGCGCGATTGCAGGGCATTCAGGATGCGCTGGCGGAAAACGAGATTGCGGTGAACCCGAAGCAATTGGTTCAAGGGCTGTGGACGATTCCCAATGGGCGCGAGTTGTTCCGGCAGATCATACAAACCGAGCCTCATCCGACCGCGGTGATTTGCGGAAATAGCTACCTTGCCGTCGGCGCCCTGCTCGAGGCCCAGGCCATGGGCTTTCGTGTGCCGCAGGATCTTTCGATCGTTGGATATGACGATATCGATCTCATGGGGGAACTGCCGGTGCCGCTCACCACGGTCAAGGTATCCGGGATCGAGGTCGGTGAGCATACGGCACGAATTATGATCGACCATCTCGCCGGAGCTACAGCCGAGACGGCTTTCGAGTGCTCGGCGGAGATCATCATTCGCGCTTCGGCAGGTGTGCCGCCGGCATCGAGCGGCCTCAAGCGACGCGTGCGCCAGGCCAGCGCGGTGAGCTGAGGTCTGCTGGGCGCGTTTCTATGCGCGCAATCTTCCGACGATGCTTCGCGCCAGGGGCCACAACAACAGTACCAAGCCCGCTGTCATGAGACTTGCGACGAGCCAGTTCGACCAGAACACCGAGATCGAGCCCGTCGACATAATCATGGATTGCCGAAAGGCATCCTCGGCTTTGTCACCAATCACCATGGCCAGGATCAGGGGCGCGATCGGGTAATCCAGCTTCTTGAACGCATAGCCGGCAATGCCGAAGGCCAGCACCAGCCACAGGTCGAATGGCTTGTTCGAGACCGTATAAGCGCCGATGAAACAGACGACGACGATGATCGGGCCAATGATCGCGAATGGGACGCGCAGGATCGAGGCGAACAGCGGCACCGTCGACAGGACAAGGACGACGGCAACGACATTCCCGAGATACATGCTGGCAATAAGCCCCCAGACGAAGTCCGGCCGCTCGATGAACAGCATCGGCCCGGGATTGAGACCCCAGATCATCAGGCCGCCCATCATAACGGCGGCTGTCGCAGAGCCGGGAACGCCGAGGGCAATCATCGGCAGGATGGCGCTGCTGCCGGCGGCATGGTCGGCGGTTTCGGGAGACACGATCCCTTCCGGCTCTCCGGTTCCAAGGCGCTCGCGGTTGCGTGAAAAGCGTTTGGCGAGACCATAGCTCATGAACGACGCGGCGGTCGGTCCGCCGGGCGTGATACCCATCCAGCAGCCGATAACGCTCGACCGCAGCAAGGCCACCCAGTAGCGCGGCATCGTCGCAATAGTGCGGAGAATATCCGAGAAGCGCACGCGCGCCTTGAGACCCTGGAAGCGCAGGCCTTCCTCCATCGTCAGCATCAGCTCTCCGATACCGAACAGGCCGATGACGGCGACGAGGAAGCTGATGCCTCCCAGGAGATCGCTGAAGCCATAGGTCAGACGCAAGCCGCCGGAGATCGTATCCATGCCCACGGCCGCGAACGCAAAGCCCAGCCCGAGCGAAACGACCGTTTTCAAGGGGGACGCGCCGCCAAGTCCGATAAAGCTGGCGAACGCGAGGAAATAGACCGCGAAATATTCCGGCGCGCTGAACTGCAGTGCAAACCGCACCACCCAGCTCGAGAGAATTGTAATCAGCAGGACGCCAACCATTGCTCCGAAACCAGCGGAGAGAAAGGCGAGGCTCAGCGCTTCGGTGGCTCGGCCCTTCTTGGCCAGCGGATAGCCGTCGAACGTGGTTGCGACCGACGATGGTTCGCCCGGAATATTGAACAAGATCGATGTGGTTGAGCCGCCGAACAGTGCGCCCCAGTACATGCTTGTCAGCAGTATGATCGCCGACACCGGGTCCATGCTGAAGGTCAGGGGTAGGAGCAGGGAAACGCCATTGGGCGCACCGAGGCCAGGGAGGACCCCGACGAGAATGCCGAGCAGAACGCCGATGATCATGAGCGCGACGTGGTGAAATGTCAGCGCTATCGAGAAACCATGAAGCAGGGATGCGAAATTATCCACGGATGATCGCTTCCCTTAATACAGGCCAAGGGCGGCTTCGAGAGGGCCTTTCATCAGGCTCACCTTGAAGCCGATTTCCAGCAGCACATAGAAGAATATGGCCGCGCCGACTCCAGCCGCCGCGGAGGTCGGGCTGCTGTACCCTCCCTGCAAACGCATCACGGCGAACAGGTAGGCCGCCATGGCGACATACAGGCCGAGGAACAAGGAAGCCACCACGAACGCCAGCATCGGGCCGAAGAAAGCCGCGACCCGACCGGCACGCTCCCAATCGAGGAAGGCTTCGCCTTGCGGTCGGCGCAGCAGCGTCTGGACCGCGGTTCCGAGGCTCGCGACCATGATCATGACGCCGATGTAGAACGGGAAGGCTCCGGGTTCCGGACCCGCGTCGCCCCAGCCAATTCCAAACTCCAGCGCGCCAACCGAAATGACAAGGCCCATCAGGCAGGTCGCGGCCGCCATGATGAGCTCTGCTGCGAAGCGGGAAATCATCTTCTGGAGTCCGGTGAGGAGAACCGGCCGTTTGGAGGTGGCAGGCTCATTTTTAAAGAATTCTCGATGAGACGGGATGTGCGGATCACTTCAGGCGAAAAGGGCGGCTGTGATGCCGCCCTCACGCTGTCGGTTCATCAGTTGACGATCCAGCCTTCGCGCTCGAAGACCTTGCGGTTCTTGGCATCGTCGTCGGCAATGAACTTCTTGAACTCGTCGCCGGTCAGGAAGACCCCGGTCTGCGACGTGCGCGCGACGTAATCCTTCCACTCGGGAGTCTCGCTGACCTTCTTCAGCACGTCCGCGTAGTAAGCGGCCGCGTCGGCCGGAACGTTGCCTGGCATCCAGACGGTGCGCGGCATCTGGAACTTGTCGATGGGGATACCGGCTTCCTTGCAGGTGGGAATGTCGGACCACCCCATGGTCCCTGTTACCTTCGGTCCCTCCGGCAGACGGGTCGGGCTGAACACGCAAAGCGGCTTCACCATGCCGGCCTTCCACTGGCCGATATTCTCATTCGGGTTATTGGTGTTGGATTGGACATGATTGCCGGCGAGCTGCACTGCCGCCGCGCTGCCGCCCTGGAACGGCACATAGATGAACTTCGCGCCGGTTGCTTCTTCGATCAGACTGGTCAGGGTCTGATCGGTGTCCTTCGACTGGCTGCCGGACATTTTGAACGTGCCGGGCTTTGCCTTGGCGGCTTCGATATAGCTCTTGGCGTCCTTGTATTCGGAGCTGCCGTTCACCCAGAGAAGAAATTCATCCAGCGCCAGGGCCGCGACAGGTGTGAAGTCTCCCTGTTTAAAGGCGAGCTTGGCCACATACGGCAGCAGGTAAGCGTTGTTGGTGCCGAAGGCCACCTTATGCGCGTCGCCGTCCGCGCCCTTCGTGTAGACGTATCCTTCTGCGCCGCTGCCGCCACCCTTGTTGGTTACGACGATCGGCTGCTTCATCAGATTGTGCTTGGCGATGATCGACTGGACCATGCGGGCGAAATTGTCGGTCCCGCCGCCCGGGCCTGAGGTCACGATGAATTCGACCGGCTTGGATGGCTCCCAAGCCGCCAGAGCGGCCGGAGCAAATAGCGTCGCGGCGGCAGCCAGAACCAGCGATGTTCTTTGGAACATTGTTTCCTCCTTCCTAGAATTTTCGATGCGGCGGCCTTGTCGGCGCCGCTTCCGTCGTTGGGTTTCTTGGCGGGATTCAACGGTGAATCGCGCGTGCTTAACGAATGCAATGCCGCCGGTGCTTAACGCCGGACCGCGCGCGCACCTAAGCATGTGAGAACACACGAATCAAGAATGCTGCATACAATCTTTGCTTGACCCTGCCGCAGCCGCCTGAAAAAACGGCTCGACAGCCGAGACGATCCAACCAACCGGCTGTCGTGCTCAGGTTCTGGAAGCCATGGCCCACAACGAGACCGAGGCTCATATGGTCGCGAGCGGCGAATCCCGGCCGATCGTGCGGCAGAGCCTGCACGAAGCGATCGTTTCGCGAGTCCGCGACATGATCATCGAGGGGGGGCTGGCCGCCGGTACACGCATTCACGAAGGCAATCTGGGCAAGGAGCTTGGCGTTTCGCGTACGCCGCTGCGCGAGGCTCTGAAGTTCCTCGCGAGTGAGGGGTTGATCGAGCTATCCCCGGGGCGTGGCGCGGTGGTGCGCCGCTTCGGCGCGAAGGATGTCCAGGATAGCCTGATCGTTCTCGGAACGATGGAGGCGCTGGCGGGGAGGCTCGCTTGCGCGCAGGCGACCGATGAGCAGATCGGCGAAGTGCGGCGGATGCACGATGAAATGATCGAGCTTTATCGGTCAGGGCGCCGGCTGGCCTACTTCAAGCTCAATCAGGCCATCCATTCGGCCATTTTGCAGCTCTCCGGCAACGACCCGCTGATCGATGTGCACGGTCTCCTGCAGGCGAGGCTTCGGCGTATCCGCTACACCGGTCATGAAGGGCCGGGGAACTGGGCGGGCGCGGTGGCCGATCATGAGGAAATGGTCGAGGCTCTCGAAGCCCGTGATGCGGAGCGGTTGTCTCACATCCTGAACGCGCACATGGAACGCACCTGGGAACGCGTGAAACATACGGTCTAGTTTGCCGTCTCTCCCGCTTTTGCCGTCCGCATCAGTCTGATCATCCGGCTCGACAATCGCGCTGGTGTCGGTTACGAACGCGTCCCTTTGCCGAGGATTTCCTGAAGGTCAGCGCACCTGGTTGCGCGGATTCGACAGTCAGCCACCATATTCACATCGAACGGTCGCAAAGCTGCTTTATCGCGCCCGCTTCTGCAATGAATGATCGGCCCCCGAGTCAAGACCATGAATGTTTCAGTGCCTCTTTCCGGAAGTACGCGGCCCGGTATCGATCCATCGCTCGCCGTTTCGGCGCGGGGGTTGGTCAAGAGTTTCGGTGAGTTGCGCGCGGTTGATGGAATCGATCTCGACGTGCCGCGCGGCATGATCTTCGCGATCCTCGGCCCGAACGGCGCAGGCAAGACGACGCTGATGCGCATGCTTGCGACCTTGATCGCGCCGGATGAGGGAAGCGCAAGCGTCATGGGGCACGATCTGGTCTCGGCGCCGCATGACGTGCGGGGCAGTATCGCCATGACCGGGCAGTTTGCGTCGCTGGATGAAGACCTCACTGGACGCGAGAACCTTCTTCTGCTGGCTCGCTTGTGGGGCTTTCGCGGCCGTGCAACGAAAACAAGGGCCGATGACCTCTTGAGCGCTTTCGATCTGACGGACGCAGCCCATAAGCAGGTCAGATCCTATTCCGGCGGCATGCGGCGGCGGCTCGATATCGCGGCTTCGCTGATCGTGACGCCGGGGCTCTTGTTTCTTGACGAGCCCACGACCGGACTCGATCCGAAGGCGCGCCAGGGCGTGTGGCGCATGATTCGGGATCTTGCGGCCTCCGGTGTCACGATCCTGCTCACCACGCAGTATCTGGAGGAAGCCGATCAACTCGCCGAACGCATCGCTGTTATCGATCATGGCCGCAAGATTGCGGAAGGCAGCAGCCGCGAGTTGAAAGCAGCGACGGGCTCCGGCTTTCTTCACATCGCGCTTGTCGATCCCGCACGGATCGGCGAGGCCGCGCGCGTGCTGGAAAGCCGTCTCGGCGGGGCCGCGCAGCGCAGTGTCGAAGGCGCGACGCTGTCGATTGCCGCCAGCAGTCCGGCCGCGGCAAACGAAGCGATCGGCGCGTTGATCGCGAACGGTATTGCACCTGCCGATTTTTCGATGGGGAGCCCGAGCCTGGACGAGGTGTTCTTCGCCCTCACCGGCAATCCGGCCTCCACGAACGAGGAAACCGATGTCTGAAGTTTCTCCGTCCAAGGCAGCCCCCGCCGTGCTGGCAGCGGTGGAACGCCCGCCGACGCCAGGCGCGCTGTCCAACGCCCTCGTGTTCGGCTGGCGGGCCGTGTTGAAGTTCTGGCACGTGCCCGAGCAGCTTTTCGATCTCGTCATGACGCCGATCATGTTCACGTTGCTGTTCACGTTCGTGTTCGGTGGCGCGCTGGCCGGATCGCCGACGGATTATCTGCAGTTCTTCCTGCCCGGCATGCTGGTGCAGACGGTGACGTTCAATACGGTCTATTCCGGCATGGGACTGTCGACCGATCTCGGAAAGGGATTGTTCGACCGGTTCCGATCATTGCCGATCTGGTCACTGGCACCGTTTGCGGGGTTGATGGTGGGCGACGTGCTCCGGCATGTCATCGCCGGGCTGATCATCCTGACGATCGGGTTGGTGCTCGGCTATCGGCCGGAGGCCGGCATCATCGGCGTCGTTGCCGCTTTTGCGCTGCTGATCGCCTACGGTTTCGGCGTGGGATGGATCTTCATCGTGCTGGGACTTATCATCCGCACGCCGATGACGGTCATGACGATCGGCTTCACCCTGATCTTTCCGCTCGTGTTTGCTTCCAACATCATGGTGCAGCCGGCGACGATGCCGGGATGGCTGCGCGCGTTTGTCGACGTGAACCCGGTCTCGTTGCTGACGACGGCGATCCGCGGTTTGATGGGCGGTGGTGCAACGATAGGCCAGATCGCGTTGGCGCTGGTGGCACCGTTGCTGTTGACGGCTGTTCTGGCCCCCGTCACCCTGTGGCTCTATCGCCGGCAGTGAAAATCCTGAAGGGCTGCTGCAACATGGCTTGAGTCCCGATCTCCCCTGTCGGGGGAAATCACGGTTGCGATCGTTCCCTTAACCAATTCGACAGAAGCGGACCTGTAGCCTGGAGGGTGGCGAGGGGCTGCTGCAACGTACGCTCCGTGTCGGCAACTTCGACGGGCGGAAAGTTGCCGATGATCCTTTTGCTGCCACACTACTGTCGACGTATAGGTGCTCGGAAATTACAGAGGTATGCGTATGTCGGCTGCTTTCGTGCTTCGGCCGCTTGTCACAACCGTTTGGATCTGCGCAGCAACTGCCGCTTCCGCCGAAGCCGTCAGGTTGTCTGGTGATACCATCCGGTCGACGCTGACAGGCTCCACGCTGGAGCTCGATACGCCGTTGGGCACGACGATTCCGGTCCGTTTCTCGTCGGATGGACTGGTGTCCGGCGAGGCGACGGGCAGCGTTGCCTCCTATCTGGGCGCAGAGCGGGATCGTGGCCGGTGGTGGGTCGATAGCCATCGGGTTTGCGTCAAATGGTTCAAATGGTTCGATGCCGCGCCGCGTTGCCTCGCCTTGCGGCAGCATGGAATGCGTATTTTCTGGCAGGCGCAGGACGGCCAGGAGGGCACCGCCACCATCACGGCGCAGAAGCCTGCCGATCCGCCGGTGCAACAGGTCGCCGTCCGCGAGCCTCCGCAGCCGAAACCTCCGCAGCCGAAGCCTCAGTCCGTCGCGAGCGCCGCTTCGCTCCCAACGCAGCCCCCATCGGTGCCGCGTCCCGAGCCGGCAGAGCGCCAGGAAACTTTCGAATTGGCTGATCTGCCGCCCGTTCCGACGGCTGCAGAGACAGCCAAGGCGGAGAGCCGTCCCATTGCTATTGCAACTCCGGTGGCTGTTCCCACTCCGGCCCCGCCACGCGCCGAAGTTTCAAAGCCGGCCAAACCCGAGCCCGTGGTTCAAAAGCGGCCAGACTCGCGTGTTGCGCTGTCGTCGTATTCCGCTCAACGGACCGACGCCGCTCCGCTTCCTCCGGTCACCGAATCAACACGTTCGCGAGCCCCTCTGGCCCGCAGCACGTTCCGCGTGGCGCGCGTCGAGATGGACGATGTCCTGAATGTGCGGGACGGACCCTCCGAGTACAACACACCGGTCGGCAGCATCGTGCCCCGGGGCCGCGGCATCAAGATCGTCGGGCGGTGCCGTGGAAGCTGGTGTCCGATTCAGCACGGCCGTATGAACGGCTGGGTGAACGCCTATTATCTCGCGCCGGAATTCCCCGAAGCAGCGGAACTGGCCGAATCGGACTAGGAACGGCGGCGATCACAGATCGCATGACCGCATGGACGCGGCTCAGCGGCGTGGATGAGGAGCCGTGACAATCTCAACCGAGACGCATACCCGCGTTGCCGTAATCGGCAGCGGTCCGGCCGGACTGATGGCGGCGGAAACGATTGCTGCCGCGGGGGTGCCCGTGACCGTGTTCGAGCGCATGCCCAGTGTCGGGCGCAAGCTGCTGATGGCGGGGCGCGGCGGGCTGAATCTCACGCACTCGGAACCTCTGGATCTGTTCACGAGCCGCTACGGCACGGCCGCGGCATGGATGGGGCCGCTGTTGCGTACGTATTCGCCCCAAATGCTGGTCGCGTGGTGTGAAGGGTTGGGCCAGCCAACGTTCGTCGGCAGCAGTGGGCGGGTTTTTCCGCGGGCCATGAAAGCCAGCCCGCTCCTGCGCTCTTGGCTTGGCCGCCTGCAAAGGCTGGGCGTGCAGATCGTGACGCGGGCGCAATGGACCGGCTGGACGCCGACAGGCGCGCTGATGTTCGCCGATGGCACGATCTGCAATTCGGACGCCGTCGTGCTCGCGCTCGGCGGTGCATCCTGGCCGCGACTGGGTGCGGACGGTGGGTGGACTAAGTTGTTGCCGGAGGTCGGGCTCTCGCCGTTGCAACCAGCCAACTGCGGTTTTGTTGTCCGGTGGTCGCCGATTTTTCGCGATCGTCATGCGGGGCATCCGCTGAAGCGTGTCGCGCTCACGCTTGCCGATACGACAGTCCGCGGCGAGGCGATGATTACGGCGCGAGGGATCGAGGGAGGCGCGGTGTACGCGCTGTCCGCTGTGGCGCGCGAGACGATCGCGCGCGACGGCTTTGCGCTGCTGCATGTTGATCTGCGGCCGGACCTGTCGCAATCGGAGCTGGATCGCAAGCTCGGTCATCCGCGTGGCAGTGCCTCCCTTTCCAATTTTCTGCGCAAGCAGGCGGGGCTTTCGCCGGTCGCCATTGGGCTGGTGCAGGAGGCGCTGCATTCGGATCAGACCAAGCCGCTCGCAGACCTGATCAAGGCCCTGCCGCTACGGCTGACTGCGCCGTTCGGATTGGAGCGCGCAATCTCCACCGCCGGGGGCGTTGCGCTCAGCGCAGTGGACGAGCGGCTGATGCTACGCGCGCGACCCGGCATATTCGTTGCCGGTGAGATGTTGGACTGGGAAGCACCGACCGGTGGTTATCTTTTGCAAGGCTGCATGACCACCGGCGTCGCGGCGGGCAGAGGCGTGCTGGATTGGCTGAAAGACCAGGAGGCCGGGCGCGACGCCTGATCGCGCGTTTGGCGCCATCCCGGTCCTTTGGGAGCCCGAGCAGAAAGCCCGGGATGAGGGTTCGGAGTTGGGCGCGTGCCTCGCTACGCCCACTCGCCGTTGCGGAAGACGGGCACGCGGCTGCCGTCCGCGCGAATACCGTCGATGTCGGTCTTATCCGAGCCGATCATCCAGTCGATATGAATGAAGCTCTTGTTGCCGCCCTTGGCCGCGACCTCTTCGGGTGTCAACTTTGCGCCATCGAGGAAGCACTTCGAGTAGCATTGACCAAGCGCGATATGGCACGCGGCGTTTTCATCGAACAGCGTATTGTAGAACAGCAGCCCACTCTTCGAGATCGGTGATGAATGCGGCACCAGTGCCACCTCACCGAGGCGACGCGCTCCTTCGTCGGTATCCAGCACCTTGTTGAGGACTTCACCGCCGCGCGCTGCCTTGGCGTCGACAATGCGGCCATCCTCGAAGCGAACGGAGATCTCGTCGATCAGCGTGCCTTGATAGGAGAGCGGCTTGGTGCTGGTGACGTGGCCGTGGACGCGCCGGGCGTGTGGCGTCGTGAAGACTTCTTCCGTTGGAATGTTGGGATTGCAAGTGATGCCGTTCTTCGCCGTCGATGCACCGCCCTGCCATTCGTGATCGTCGGCCAGACCGATCGTCACGTCGGTGCCTGGGCCGGAAAAATGCAGCGCTTGGAACCGATGTCCATTCAGCCATTCCGTGCGGCTGCGAAGCGTTGCGTTGTGTGCTGCCCAGGCTGCGATGGGATCGGCATTATCCACCCGCGAGGCCGCGAAGATCGCATCCGCAAGCCTGGCGACGGCGACATCGTCTGCCTCGCCGGGAAACACCTGTTTGGCCCAGGACAGCCCTGGAAACGCGATGATGTTCCAATTGATGTCGAAGCCGGCGATTTTCTCGAGCGCGGGCTGATAGGCCATGGAGTTCGCCTTGTTGGCGCGCGCGACTTTGGCCGGGTCTTCACCGGACAGCAGCATCGGGTTGTCGCCGACAATAGCGAGCCGCGCGGTATTGGCTGAAAATGCTTTGGCGATACCGTCATAAAGCCATCCGGCGGCACGGTCGAAGCTCGCATCCGGGCCGAATTTGTAACGGGCCAGTGTCAGCTCCTCATCTGAGAACATCGGCGTGACAAGACCTGCCCCGGCCTTGTAGGCGTGTTCGGCAATCCGCCGCACCAGAGGGAGTGCGGAGACTGGCGCCGTGAGAAACAGATCCTGCCCAGCCTTGAGTTGCAGCCCGACCTTGATAGCAACTTCGGCTAGACGATCGAGCTTTGCCGGATCAATCGACGTGGGAGTGCGCTGCTGTGTCGTCATAAAACCTGACCGGATGAGTGTGTCATCTTCAGATACATAGTCATTGCGACGGCATGAGGCGATCACATTTGTGCGGCCTGGGAGCGCAGCATGGCAGAGCTGTCAAATCCGAGTGAGCTGACTGCGCTTGCCTTGAAGTAAACCTGAATCGAGCCTGCTAAGACCTCGCCCATGCTTCTACTTTGGTCGAGTATTGATGATGCAAGCAGTTGTTTGCACCGTTTGGGCTCAGGTGATAGTCAATCGCGCCAGTCGACCTGCGAGGACTGCAGGTCTTCGAAAAGGTTCCCTCGGAGGAAATGTTGATGACCAAGGTGAAACGCCGTGATTTCTTGAAGGCGTCCGCGGCCGGTGCCGTGGCGAGCGCTGCCGTTGCTGCCCCCGCGATCGCGCAGTCGTCGCCGGAAATCAAATGGCGCCTGACGTCGAGCTTCCCGAAGTCGCTCGATACCATCTATGGCGGCGGTGAGCAGGTGGCGAAGTACGTCGCCGAGATGACGGACAACAAGTTCCAGATCCAGGTTTTCGCGGCTGGTGAGATCGTCCCGGGCCTGCAGGCGTTCGACGCGACCTCGAACGGCACCGTCGAGATGAGCCACACCGTGTCCTACTACTACGTGGGCAAGGATCCGACCTTCGCAATCTTCTCGGCGGTTCCGTTCGGCCTCAACGGACGCCAGATGAACTCCTGGATGATGCAGGGCGGCGGTAACGAGCTCGCTGCCGACTTCTATAAGAAGTACAACGTCACAGCATTCCCGTGCGGCAACACCGGTACGCAGATGGGTGGCTGGTTCCGCAAGGAAATCAAGACGGTTGCCGATCTCAATGGCTTGAAGATGCGGATCGCCGGCATTGCCGGTCAGGTCATGCAGAAGCTTGGCGTCGTTCCCCAGCAGCTTGCCGGCGGCGACATCTATCCGGCTCTCGAGAAGGGCACGATCGACGCCGCCGAGTGGGTCGGTCCCTATGACGACGAGAAGCTGGGCTTCGGCAAGGTTGCGCCGTTCTATTACTATCCCGGCTTCTGGGAAGGCGGCCCGATGGTGCACGCGTTTGTCAACACCGCGAAGTATAACGAACTGCCGAAAAGCTATCAGGCGATCCTGGCCAATGCGACCGCGCACACGAACTCGTGGATGCCGGCGCGCTACGATATGCAGAATCCTGGTGCGGTGAAGCGGCTTGTCGCGTCGGGCGTGAAGCTGCGTCCTTTCTCGAACGAGATCATGGACGCCGCTTACAAGGCGACCAACGAGCTGTGGGGCGAAATCTCCGCGAAGAACCCGGACTTCAAGAAGACGATCGAGGCGATGCAGGCTTACCGCAACGACCAGTATCTCTGGTGGCAGGTTGCCGAGTACACCTTCGACAGCTTCATGGTGCGCTCGCGCGCGAAGGGCTGACGTCTTCTATCCCAGCTCAGAAGCGAAATACCGGCCGAAAGGCCGGTATTTTTTTGTGCCGAACGATCGGTGACTTTGGCCGGCGCGCTACTGCTTCGGAGTGTCGAAGATCAACGGAGGGGGCGCATCGTCGAACGGAATTTCAATGCGGATGTTGGAGGTGTCAGGCTTGGCGCTGTCGATCCAATGCGTCACCAGGTCGGGCCACGCAATGATGATCGCAACCATGATGATTTGCAGGCAGAGCCAGGGAATGACGCCCCAATAGATATCCGAGGTCTTTACTGATGGTGGCGCGACGCCGCGCAGATAGAACAGGGCGAAGCCGAACGGTGGATGCATGAAGGACGTCTGCATGTTCACGCAGAGGAGCACGCCAAACCAGATCAGATCGATGCCGAGCGACGTGGCGACCGGCGCGAGCAGCGGAACGATGATGAAGGCGATTTCGAAGAAATCGAGAAAGAATGCCAGGAAGAACACGAAGATATTGACGAAGATCAGGAAGCCGGTTGCGCCGCCGGGAAGGCCAGTCAGCAAGTGCTCGATCCAGCGCGCGCCATCCATTCCCTGGAAGACCAGACTGAAGCACGTCGCGCCGATCAGAATGAAAACGACCATTGCGGTGATCTTCATGGTCGATCGCATCGCTTGCTCCATCAACGACCACGTCAGCCGGCGATGGAGAGCAGCCAAGGCGATCGCGCCGACGGCACCCATGGCGCCCGCTTCCGTCGGTGTCGCAAGCCCCATGGCCAGAGTTCCCAGAACGAGGAAAATCAGCACAATGGAGGGGACCATGCCGCGCAGGACGCGGCCGATCAGTTGCCAGTTCATCGGCTCGCGATCCGCTTCCGGGATCGGAGGCATCAGTCCAGGACGGAACAGCGAAAGCACGAAGATGTAAAACAGGAAAAGCAGGACTTGCAGGACCGACGGTCCTATTGCACCGAGGTACATGTCACCGACAGAGCGGCCAAGTTGATCAGCGAGGACGATCAGCACGAGCGACGGAGGAATGAGCTGCGCGATCGTGCCTGAAGCCGCGATTACGCCCGTCGCGAGGCGCATGTTGTAGCCGTAGCGTATCATGATCGGCAGCGAGATCATGCCCATGGCGATGACTGACGCTGCTACGGTGCCGGTAATTGCACCGAGAATCGCGCCCACGACCACCACCGCGTAGGCGAGACCGCCGGGAACACCTCCGAAAAGCTGGGCTGTGCCTTCCAGGAGGTCTTCAGCGAGACCACATCGCTCCAGCACGGCGCCCATGAACGTGAAAAACGGAATCGCAAGAAGCAGCTCGTTGGAGATGATCCCGAAGAAGCGGAACGGCAGGGCCTGAAGAAACGCCGGATCGAAGTGACCGGTGAAAATGCCGAGAATCCCGAAGAACAAACCGACGGCTGCCAGAGAGAAGGCGACAGGAAACCCGATCAGCATGAAGAAGATCATGCTGCCGAACATCAGGGGTGGCATGATGCCGTAGGAGAACATCGCAGGTCCTGCCCGGAAGGGCTGTTATTGTAGGGGGGCTTCGTAGTGTGAGTTCACGCTTGCGGCTCCGTTGAGCGCCGCCACGCGTTTGATGAGTTCCGACACCCCCTGGAGAAAGACCAGAGCGAAACCGAGCGGCAGAACAGCTTTCGCTGGCCAGAGGATCAGGCCGCCAGCATTGTTGGAGTATTCCTGAGAGAGGTAGGAATTAAGGAAGAACGGCCATGTCAGATAGACGAAATAGGCCGTGATGGGCAGCAGGAAGCAGCACAGGCCAAACACGTCTATCCAAAGCTTGGACCGTTCCGACACTGTAGAATACAGCAGGTCGACGCGGACGTGTTCATTGAGCCGCAGCGTCTGAGCCGCGCCCAGCAGCACGATGCCGCCGAACATGTACCACTGAATTTCCAGCCATCCGTTCGAGCTATAGCTGAAAAGATAACGAACCGTGGCATTGCCGGCGCTGACGAGACAGGCGAAGAGCACGAGCCATTTCGCGACATAGCCTGCAATATCGCTGAGGCCGTCGACGGCCCGACTGACGCTCAGGAGAAATTGCACCGATGCTGCCTTGCTGATCGCTTCGCTGGATTTGTGATGGCTCTTGCCATGTTTTAGAGCCCGTTGCACCGTGAAATTGGTCTAATTGTCAAGCCACATTCATACTGCTGCGATAGTCGAACCGGCAGCCAGCTTTCGCCGCCAGCCCGATGTCATATGACCGCGATGTCTCTGAAAACTCCTCTTGATGATGGTTCGCAGAGTTCGCGGATTATCGAGGTGTTCCTCGCCTTTTTGCGGCTCGGGCTGACGTCCTTTGGGGGGCCGGTGGCGCATTTGGGATATTTCCGCCAGGAATTCGTCGTCCATCGCAAGTGGCTGGATGAGCGCGACTATGCTGACCTCGTCGCCCTTTGCCAGTTCTTGCCGGGGCCTGCAAGCAGTCAGGTCGGCATGGCGATCGGACTGACCCGTGCCGGTTATGCAGGGGCTTTAGCGGCCTGGACGGCATTCACCCTGCCATCCGCAATCGTTCTGGTGCTTTTTGCCTTCGGCCTTCAGACCCTAGGAGGCGCGGCGGGAAGTGCATGGCTGCACGGTCTCAAGATTGCCGCTGTTGCCGTGGTGGCGCAGGCTGTGTTCGGTATGATGCGGACGCTGGCGCCCGACAGGGAGAGAGCAACGCTCGCGGTTGCCGCCGCTGCGATCGTGCTGGCGATCCCGACAGTCTGGGGCCAGATCGGCGCCATTGTTCTCGGCGGCATCGTTGGTCTCATTATGTTGGGTGGCGATGGCCAAGCGCAGATGCATGCGGCCAAGCCGGCTCCCGTGAGCCGCGCGGTCGGCGGGACGGCTCTGGTGCTCTTTTTCGGGATACTGATGGGTCTGCCGGTTCTGGCGGCGGCAACAGACAGCCTGGCCATCGATTTGATGGATGCATTTTTCCGGGCTGGATCGCTCGTGTTCGGAGGCGGTCACGTTGTGCTGCCGCTCCTGCAAGCGGAAATGGTGCCGCCGGGCTTGGTCACGAACGACCAGTTCCTCGCCGGATACGGCGCGGCGCAGGCCGTGCCGGGGCCGTTGTTCACGTTCTCGGCTTATCTCGGGACGGTAATTGGAGGATGGTCGACGGCAATCGTGTGCCTGGTTGCGATTTTCCTGCCATCGCTTTTGCTGGTGATCGGCGTTCTGCCGTTCTGGGAGCGCATTCGGGCTGAGGCCTGGGCGCAATCTGCACTGCGCGGTGTCAATGCCGCGGTCGTTGGCTTACTGCTCGCTGCACTTTACGATCCGGTGTGGACTGCTGGTATTCAAGGACCGCGCGACTTTGCCATTGGTGTCGCCGCATGTCTTGCGCTCACCATGTGGAGCGTACCAGCCTGGCTCGTTGTTATTCTGTGCGCAGTCGCGTCCGGTGTCCTGGGGGCAATGTGAAGTAGCGCATTGGGCCTCGCCGGTGTCGTCGGCAAGACCCAAGATGCGTTTCGCATGATCAGCGCCCCGGTTTGTTCCGCGCGCTGGTCTGCGATTACCAACCCAACGCGTACGACAGCCGGCGAGGATCGGCGCCTCCGGACAGCAATCCGGTATCGGGATCCTTGCGGATGATGCACATCGCGCCGGCACGCCAGATGAACTGCGGCCACCATTGGACATCGTGCCCGCGCGCCGAAAGCTGCTCGCCGACGGCTTCCGGCAAACGCGATTCCAACGTCACGAGGCTGGGACGATAGGCATGCGGCTCGAATGAATCCGGGAAGCTGTAGGTCGCAAAGCGTGGTGCCTCCACGGCCTGCTGCAGCCCCATGCCGAACTCGCGAATGTTGAGGAACGTTTGCAGCATCGCTTGAATTTGCACGTCGCCGCCAGGGGTTCCGAACGGCAGCAGTTCCCTCCCGCGCGGTCCCTTGCGACCGAGCGCCAAAGCGGGATTCGGCGTCAGGCGCGGGCGCTTTCCGGGAGCGACGACCGAGGCGTGGTTCGGATCGGCCCAGTTCTGTGTGCCGCGCATCGAGGGTACGAGGCCGGTTCCGGGGATGACGGGGGATTCGCAGGACGTGTCGCTCGGCGTCGCCGAGAACGCATTGCCATGCTTGTCGACGACGCAGACGTACGAAGTATCGAGCTGGCCGCGCGATGCTTCTGTAGCGATCACCGCTTCGGGCCGGCTGCCGTCGCCTGCCGGAGGAAGCCCGGGATAGGCACGATCCGGCCGGATGGCCGCCCTCCGGTCTGCGGCGTACGCTTCCGACAGAAGGCGGTCGAGAGGCACATCGACGAATTTCGGGTCGCCATAGTACCGCTCGCGGTCTGCGAACGTCAGTTTCAGTGCTTCGATGAGGATGTGGGCATAGTCCGGCGAATTGTGACCGAGGCTCTTGAGGTCAATGCCCTCGACCAGTTTCAGAACCTGCGCCAGGGCCGGTCCCTGACACCAGGGCTGGCAGGTGAAGACGCTGTAGTCCTTGTAGCTTACGCTGACTGGCTTCTCGATATCGGCCTGAAAGGCAGCCATATCCTCCATCGTCAGCCAGCCGCCGTTCTTGGCATGATAGTCCGCGAACGTGGCTGCCAGATCGCCCGTGTAGAACGCATCACGCGCCGCTTGCAGTCCGGCGATCCGCCCTTTGCCCGCGTGCGCCTTTTCCTGGTCGCACATGTATTGCAGGCTGCGCGCGAGATCCGACTGGACAAACAGCTCTCCAGTACGCGGAGACCGCCCGTTTGGGAGATAAATCGCGGCATTCGATGGCCACTGGCGATACTCGGCCTCATGAGATGCGATGATCTCGGCCATCAGCGGATACATGACAAAGCCGTCGCGGGCGAAGCGGATGGCTGCGGCTGCAACATCCGAAAACGACATCGTCCCATAGTGTTCGAGCGCGGCGATCCATGTTGCAGGTGCTGACGGCACAACGGTCCGCAGGAGGCCGGTCGGGATATGCCCATCGTGGTTCTTGCGGAAGAACTCTGCTGATGCCGCCTTCGGCCATGTCCCGAGACCGGCGATGGACACCACTTCGTCGCGATCTGCCAGGTAGATCAGTGTTGGCGCGACGCCGGCCACGTTGACGATGTCACTCTGCAGGACGCCGAGCGCCAGCCCAGCCGCAACACCCGCGTCGACCGCGTTGCCGCCTGCTTCAAGAATGCAGAATGCGGCATGGCTGGCCCCATGGTGGCCGGCCACCACCATATGGTTCTGCCCGGTCAGTTCCGGACGATAGGATGGAATGCCGAGATCTGGATTTGCCGTGCTCATGGGGTGTCGTTTCCTCGGTTCGTCAATCTACACTCTGCCCTTGTTCGGCGCGTCTGACCATATAGCGGGCAAGCCGTCCGAGCGATTGGCGTGTCTCATCCTTCGCGTAACTCTTGATCGTCATCTGCCGCGCCGGCCCGACAAGCTGGATTGCGGTGATTGCGGCGAGCAGCCCGTATCCGACGAGAGAAGCAGTCCAGCCGGGAATGAGCAAGCATAGCACGGCCGGCAGCATGAGAATGCGCTCATACCAGTAGAGCGGTCCGAGCATGTAACCGCTGATAACGAACGTTGCCGCCAACAAGGATATCAGCGAGAGCAGGGCAAATCCGGCCTGGACGAACAGGTTCGTATTAAGCCCGATGATTTCGGGATGAGCGACGAACAGGAAGGGTAAGAAGAAACAGGGTAGAGCCAGCCAGACGCAGATGACGGAGGTCCTCATGAAGCTTCCGCCCGAGATGTTCGATGCCACCAATGCAGCAAGCGCCGTCGGCGGCGTGATGGCCGAGAGGTTGGCATAGAAGAACACGAACAGGTGGGCTGCGAGGATAGGGACGCCGAGCTTCGCCAAGGCTGGTGCCCCAAGAAGCGCCACCAGAATGTAGGCGGCTGACGTTGGGAGACCGCAGCCGAGAACCAAGCACATCAGGGCGGCTACGACCAACAGGGTCCAGAGCGAGCCATCTGCGATCGCCAGCATCAGATGTGACATCTTCTGGCCAAGCCCGGTGACGACGAACATCTCCACCATGACGTTGATAACGGCGACGACGATGGCGACCTGCGCGCCGCTCCTTGCGCCGCCGATAAGAGAAAGGCACGCAATGCGTCCGAATTCGATAATGCCGAACATCGGCGTTCGCCAATGTTTCAAAATCCTCTTCACGAATTCGCCGGCGAGAATCATCAGACTCGCGTAAAGGGCGGCCAATCCGGCCGGTGAATCGCTCGACAGAAGCCAGAAAAGAAAGAACGTCGCCGCGATAATGTGAATATGCTGGAGGGCTGCCTGCTTGACGCTCATGGCGTCCATTTCGGAGTTTTCACCAAGCTGCATATCCGTAACCGCACCGATGCCGTTACGGATTGCCTCGATGTGAATGCTGATCATGAGGTACAGATAAAAAATCGCGGCCGGAAATACCGTTGCGATCATCACCTCATAATAGGGAATGCCTGTAAGGCCGACGATCAAGAATGCCGTCAGACCCAGCACCGGCGGTGTGATTTGGCCGCCTGTCGATGACACGGCCTCGATCGCCCCGGCAAATTCCCGCGAGAAGCCACATCGCCGCATCGTTGGAATTGTGTACGGCCCCTGTGCCGCGACGTTGGCAACAGTGCTCCCTGAGATCATGCCGAACAGCGCGCTGGACACCACGGCGATCTGCGCTGGACCTGCACGCAAATGACCAACTGCGGCAAAGGACAGCTTCATGATAAGGGCGCTTCCGCCGGTGGCAATCAGGACCCCGGCAAACAACATGAACATGAAGATGGTTCGCGCTGATTCCTCTGTTAATCCGCCTAAAAGCCCACTGAAGGAGGGGATCGACGTATAGGAGATGAGGCGATCGAAGCTGAGCCCCGTATGATAGAAGAGTCCCTCCGGAACAAGGTAGCCGAAGTAGCCATACAAAAGGCCAATCGTGCCCAGAGCAGGTATGATCAGCCCCCACTCCAGCCATGCGGCGAGAAACACGGTGACGAGCATCAGGATGGCGATCCACATATCGAGATCGCTGGGGAACAGGATACGCTCGGTCACGATCGCTTGGTGCTCAACCTGGATATAGACCAGGGGAATTGCCGCCACGAACGCCATGACGATCATGAGCCAACGACGCCCTGGTCTATCCGCCGGCGTTCTCAGAGCAAGAATCATGAACGTGAGCACACAGCTCATATTGACGTGAATATTCTTCAGCTCGCCGGATGAAAAAAAATAGAATTGCGCTTGCAGAGCATGGAGCAGCGCAAGCGCGATCGCAAAAACGCCGACCGAAATCGCCAGGAGTTTGTTTACGGGAACGTCGGAATTAACGACATCGCCGAGCCAGGAGCGCAGGGTTGCGGTCGCATTCGTGTTGGGCATATGCTGCATCGACCTTATTCATGATGCGCAAGCATCGTGCAGTCTGCGCACTGTATATCGCTCAGAAAATCTGGATGACTGAGCGCTTGACCTGCACTCGCATTGCATGAATGATTGCAGAATGCTGTTCGGCTTTGAAGCAGAAATTTCATGAGGCAGGGAAAAACGATGGACGTCGGAAATATGACTCGGCGCCAGCTCCTGGCAGCCACTTCCGGTCTCATGATTGGTACCAGCCTGGGTGGGTTTCGTCCGGTGTTTGCGCAGGGAAAGCCTCTGCGTTGGGGATCGGCCAGCCTCGGATCCACAGGCTACGTCATCATTGAAGCTCTGGCGTCCACGGTGAATCAGAAGTCGGATCTGAAGGGATCGGCTGTCTCCACGTCGGGTGCTGTCGAGAATATGGCACTGATCGGCCGCAACGAGATCGACTTGGCCCAGACGACGTCGCTTGAATGGCAATCGGCTTATCGAGGGCAGGCGCCGTTCAAGGAGAGCATTAAACCCGTGCAGCTGCTCTCCTACGGCGTTTGGGATCAGCCACTTATTGTGCGCGCGGATTCGGGGATCAAGTCGATCGAGGATCTGGCCGGGAAGAGGATCTGTACCGGTCCTGCAGGAGGCGCTGCAACACTGCTTTGGCGCATGTTGCTGACCAAGGCAGGCCTGCACGACAAAGTACGCCCCAGTTATGGCTCCTGGCGCGAAACTCATGAAGGCATGAAGGCGGGAGCGTTCGACGCGATCGCAACAATTCTGCTCAATGGCAAGCCCGCAAGTATCATGACCGAACTGGAGGCTACGGTGAAGGTCAAGCCGGTCGCCTTCCCCGCAGAGCTGATCAAGGAAGTTCAGAGCGAGCAGCCAGGTGCGCTGATGAATATGCTCACCCCCACCAATTGGCCTGCTCTTGAAGGCGAAGCGATCTCACCGGCGATGTCCGGCATCCTCGGTTCACGCCCGGAGGTCGACGATGCCACCGGCTATACGCTGGTGAAGACGATCTACGAAAACGCCGAGGACATTCGGAAGATTTCGACCGAATTGGCCATGGTCGATATCAAGCAGGCGACACGCTTCCTGTTGCCGGGCTTCCCGGTCAATGGCGGCTCTGCCAAATACTTCAAGGAGAAGGGTGTCTGGCGCGATGAGCTGACGGCCCGCGGTTAAAAGGAGCAGTTCCGCGCAATTTGCCCAAGCGTGTGCCGCGATGGATGCTTGCGTGGACGGGGAATGCTCCTGCTATCTGGATTTCAAAGGGGCGTGCACTTGCCCCTTCGTTTTGTGGCCCGTGTGATCCATCGTGATATGGACGGCCTATGAGGTCTGCACCTCACGGTGATCGTCCGCGGATTGCCGGATTTTATCGATGATCCGGTGAAGCTCGACGGCGGTCGAAAATGTCGGCAGATGGTTGGCTTCGCCTCGGATCGCGCGCGCGAATTGCGTGTACATGCGATCGACAAACGTCGCTTCCTCCGATAGTCCCTTGCGCCCAGCTGCAGTTTGATCCGGCAGATCGATCGGCGACAGCGTGTTTCCGCCGCGCGCTCCGGACAAGGAGATGTTGCAGAGCTGCGGCGTATCGATCCCCGTAGCGACGAGGGTGCCCTCACGACCGTAAATTTCCATGCAATAGCCGCTGCTGGCGAACGGTACTGTTGCAACGTGGAGCGATGCGACGGCGCCGCTGTCCAGTTGCCCGCTGATCAATACGTTGTCGGGTGACGTCACATCCAGGACATCATTGGTATCTGTAGCGCGCCATTGCTTCGCCTGCGTCGTCACGACGGCCGACAGGCGTGCGAAATCTCCGACGACGAAGCGCATGACATCGAGCGTATGACCGTTGGGGATGGTCAGCGTGTTGGCGCCAAGTTCAATGTCACGCTGCCAGGTGCGGTTCATCGGACGGGCCAGAACGCCGTCGCGCGTCAGGCCGACCTTGACGGTCATGACCTCTCCGACGAAACCTTCACTGACCAGTTTCTTCATATGCAGGAAGGCCGGATGAGCGCGCGCCTGCAAGCCGATTGCGCTTACGAGGCCCTGGCGATGGGCGAGGGCCGCCAGCTTCACGGCTTCTTCTGTCGTGCGCCCGAGTGGCCACTCGCAATAAACGTGCTTTCCGGCCAGCAAGGCCGCCTTTGTCGGCGCATAGTGTGATGGAACACGCACGACAACGGCAATGGCGTCCACTTCGGGCGACCTCACCATCTTATTGTAGTCATCGAAGGCCAGACGGGCACCATACGCGGCGCGGGCGGCCTCTGCGCTCGCTGCCTTGGTCGTGCAGACAGCCGTCAGTTCAACATCCGGGTTGGATTGCAGGACCGGAAGGTGCGTCCGGGTCGACCAGGTTCCTGCAACACTGGCGCCAACGAGCCCGATCCGAATTTTATCTGCCATCTCGCATCCTTCGATATCCGCGATGGCCAGAGCTTACATCAGCCGTGTCAGATATCGAGGGACGTTCAGCCGATCCTCTCTAAATTTCGAGCCCGTGCAGTCGGTCACGGTGATGCACCGCGCATCGGGTCAGGGCGCCGCTTTGGGTTCGACAGGGCCGCCGATGTGATCTGCGTGCAGTAGCGGAATCGTTGCAATTTCACAACGATTGACGGTTCTGTTGCCTCAACGTCTCGTCCGTCGACGTTCAATTGTCCGGGTCTTGCGCGGGCCGGATAGCCGCAAACAGGAGGAATTCCAGGGACATAAGTTGATTTCAAAAGTCAGGATTTGGTGCGGCGTGCCGCCGAATCTTAGAGTCGGTCCAGTTTATTGAGATTGCGCCGTAATATCTGATTTTGTAACGAGGAGGCGGAGGCACTTTTGCATCAACTTCGCGGAGGGTGCCTGCCGGCCTGCGGCCTCTCTGAGTTCAAAGCGTATGAGTTCCTTTCCCGCATCGACCGATTTCGACGATCTGTTTCGACAATATCATCAGGATCTTGGCACCTTCGCTTATGGGCGCTTGCGAGACCGCGATGCGGCTTCCGATCTCGTTCAGGATACCTTCGTCCGCTATATCGCCCATACGCGCGAGGCTGCGGTTGCTCCGGAGGCACCGCGCTTTTTCCTGTGGCGGATCGCGAGCAATCTCATTCTCGATCTCGCGCGCCGTGAGAGACGGAGAGGGCAGACAGTGCCGCTGGACGATGTTGCGACACTTGCCATCGCTGACCCGCAGCCGTCAGCCGAGCACCACGTCGCGGCTCGCCAGGAGTTCCGCATTCTGAAAAGAGCTTTGAATGACCTGCCGCGAAACCAGCGTGCTGCGCTGCTGTGGAACCGGGTCGAAGGGCTCACTCATGCGGAGATCGCAGCCCGGCTAGATGTGTCCGCGAGCATGGTCAATAAGTACATCATGCGCGCGCTTGCCCATTGCGCCGCACGGATGGCTGCGGCCAGCCTGTGACAGGCTCAAACCCGGGCAGTGTCATCTTATGCGTCTCGGTCGTCTTGATAGACAGGGCTTCATGATGACTCGGCGCGCGAAGATGGCCGGCGAAAAGGATGCAACGTCTGTCGATCCTCTTACAGAGGAGGCCTTGGGTTGGCTGGTACGGCTTCACTCGGGCGAAGAGACTGTGGCCGACTGGAACGCCTACCATGACTGGAAGGCGGCAGAGCCGGCGCATGAGGAAGCTGCACAGCGCGCGGAGCGTATGTGGACCCGGTTGGGGCCGGCGCTGAGCAAACAACGCACCTCCCGAAACATCACCGGGGCTTTTCTCCTGGCTGTGTGCCTCGCCGGTGCGGGAGTTGCCGGTGGCGCGTTCGGCCCTCTATCTGGCTGGCTCGCCGACGAAGCGACCGGCATCGGTGAACGCCGCACCGTCACGCTGGCAGATGGATCGACGGTGATGCTCGACTCCGCCACAAGCCTTGACATTGCTTACGCTGGCGCAGAACGCCGTATTGTCCTGCGTGATGGGCAGATCTTCGTATCGGTGAAAGCCGATCCGGCGCGTCCGTTCGTCGTCGAGGCGGGGCAGGGCACGGTTCGCGCGCTTGGTACGGCCTTCAACGTACGCGCGGGTGGCGATGGTGCGCACGTCGCTGTCACCGAGCACGCTGTCAGAGTGACGTACGACGGCAAGAGCAGCGTAGATATCGGCGAAGGCGAGGGTGTCGGCTATGGCACCGCCGGCGGGCTTGGCGGGCCGGTCGCCGTCGATGTTCGAGACGTCACGGCCTGGCGGCAGGGTGAGATCGTATTCGACAGTCGGCCTCTGGGTGAGGTAACCGGCGAAATTGGACGCTACCGGCGCGGCGCGGTGATATTTACCGATGCCTCTCTGAAGGATTTGCCGGTTACTGGTGTCTTCAGCACGTCCGACACGGATGCCTTTTTCTCCGCGCTCGAGAGGACCTTGCCGGTTCGCGTGACCCGCCTCCCTCTCTTCACGCTCATTCAGCGCGACACAGGCCGTTCGCCCGCATCCCGGAACGGCGGTTGATTTTTTTTCTTTCCATTCGTTGTCAACTTTTCCCGGCCGCACGTCTTATTCCCCAGGGGCCGGTCATTGCCACCGGTTGAGGTGCTGCGTGGGATGGGGAACGAGAATGAAAGTCAGTAGCGTCAATAGGGTCGCCGTCTGCGCCGCAGCGCGCGCAGCGCTGGTGATGGGGACAGCCGCGCTTACGATGTTTCCTGCGGTGAACGCTCATGCGCAAAGCGTGGCCAGCGTCTCCTACAATATTCCGGCCGGTAAACTCAGCACCGCCCTGACTCGCTGGGCTCAGGCCTCCGGCATCAAGCTTTTGGCGTCGGCGGATGCGTTGCAAGGCCGCTCGACAAATGGGCTGACCGGCAGCCACTCGCCACAGAACGCCTTGACGGCGCTGCTGGCAGGGACGGGTCTCAGTTATACGTTCACGGGCTCGACCGTCACCATCGGCAATCCGGGCACGGGCAGCGACGGCGCTGCCGCGACATTGCCCGATGCGGTTGCTCTCGACACGATCGATGTCAGTGGCGGTGGGGCCGCCGCGGCAGCCGACGCACCGTTTCAGACGGCGGGTTCTTCTGCGTTTATTTCCGCAGAACAGATCCAGCTTATTCCACCGACATCGACCGGCGATATTTTCAAGACGACTCCCGGTGTTGTGGTCGCGGGCAACCGCAACGGTGTTGCCATGAACGTCAATATCCGCGGTTTGCAAGGCATGAACCGCGTAAACACCATGATCGACGGAGCAATTCAGCAAAGCTCATCTTATCGTGGCTATAGTGGGCATGACAGCCGTGTCTATGTCGATCCAGAGTTCATTGCCGGGGTCGAGATTGAGAAAGGACCCGGCGGCAGCCCGGGCGCTATGGGCGGTTCCGTCAACATGCGGACGCTGTCGACTGAAGATATCATCGAAAGCGGCAAGAACTATGGTGTCCGCATTCGCGGCGGCTTGGGTAGCAATACTGTCGAGCCGGATTCCTCCCGTAGTGTTTCAGGTATGGCGGGGCGCTCTGGACAGCCGTCCCCGCCGCTGGTTGTCGGACTGACCGACAGCCCGGATATGCCGCGTCTCGACAACGGCTTCGGCAGCGCCGTCGCCGCCATGACCTATGGCAACATCGATGTTCTCGCCGGATATAGCTATCGCCGGGCTGGAAACTACTTTGCCGGTACGCACGGCAAGGACAAAGTTTCAGGCGGCACGACGATCCGCGATCGTTTCTCACCTTATGGATACGGCGAAGAGGTTCACAACACGTCCCAGAATACTGAGTCCACGCTTGCCAAAGTCAAGCTGCGTCCAATGGATGGCCATGCGCTGGAGATGGGTTATGTCCGCTACGAGAGCCGGTATGGAGAAGCCTATCCAGACCTCATGCTCTATCTCGGAACGACTGGCCTTTATATCAAAAGCCAGGGTGCTCTGAGCCGGGTCCTGTCTGATACGTACACGGCACGCTATGCCTGGACGCCGGCGGACAGTCCGCTGATCAATCTCCGGGCCAATGTCTGGGCCAGTGAGGTCTCGAACGATTGGAATTCCTACAGTCTGGCCACCGACGTGATGACCTGGGGCGGCGACATCCACAATACGTCGCGCGTGGAGCTCCCCTTCAGCAACCTCAAGGTCAACTACGGGGCGCAATACTATATCGAAGATGTGGCATCCAAGAGTTTGTCGACGGGTGGCGCATCCAACGGCAACATGAATGGCGAGCGCAGCATGTCGAGCGTGTTCGCACGCGCCGAGTACACGGTGTTGGATAAGATTCGCTTCGATGCCGGTATTCGGTACGATACGTTCAAGACCGGCATCGGCGATTATGACAATCCGAATGGCGTGACCGACAAGACCGGCAGCAAGGCCAATCCGAATTTTGGCATCACGCTGATGCCGCTGGAAGGGCTGCAGATCTTTGGCACATACGCCGAGGGCTGGCGACCGCCGAGCGTCCGCGAAACGACGCTGCGCATGTCGGGCTATATCAACGCCAATCCCGATTTGCGGCCGGAGCAATCCGAGAACTGGGAGTTCGGGGCGAACTATTTGAGGAACGGTATTCTGACAGACAGCGATAAGCTGCGCATGAAGGTCGCCTATTTTGATAACGACTACACGGACTTCATCGTCCGTGCCAACGTCGCCGGATTTCCGCGCGGGTTTCGCAATATCCCGGGCGTGAAGATGAAGGGCATAGAGTTTTCCGGCGCGTACGATATCGGCTGGGCGTTCACCGAGTTCGGCATCAACCGCTACACCAAGGTTGAATACTGCCTCACAGCTACATGTGCCTCGGAAACGGGTGGCGACGATTACGCCTCGTATCACATTCCGCCCAAGTATTCGGGCAGCATCACCCTCGGGTTCCGCCTGCTCGATGAGAAGCTCACCGTCGGAGGGCGCATGACGTATGCGGGAGATCGCGCGATCGGTCGTGTCGGGACCGGCGCGGTGGACAGCGACTGGGCGCCCTACGTCGTCTATGATCTGTTCAGCACATACAAGTTCGACGACCAAATGATAGTCGACGTCAGTGCGGAGAACGTGACGGATCTCTACTATCTCGATGCCCTGTCGGACGCCCGCATGCCATCTCCGGGAAGAACCGTGCGGGTCACAATGACCAAGAAGTTTTAGCTCCCGAGCGGCCGATGGTTGAGAACGGGCGCACGGTATCCGGCGTCGTCGAGGGGGCGGGGGATTCGGGACGCAAATCCTGACGAAATGCGTGCGGGATTCATTCGAGGGGGAATGCAGAGATTGGGTATGAGGTCGGATGAATACCTCCGGCCGCACATCCGATGGCGACCGAATCTTAGAGCGTACGCCCGACTGACTTCCTCCCCCCGGGCGAATCGCCTCTTATTTTCTATGCACCCACGATACAGAATTTCCGCGATGCGAGCAGTGGCCTTAACGGCAGGCTGCTGATGGAACGTCGTTTGCAAAGTTGACTGACATTCACGCCTCGAGTGTCCGGAGATGCAGATGATCTGGGCTCGGTGACTTGAAAGGATGAGGGTATATCGCAACTGGCGAAGGAGCGATTGATGTTACTCAAGAACCCACCTCGCCAATGGCCACGCTTCTCGCCACGTGTTGGGCATTAGCGGAGGGCGCGCCTTGTTTCATGCCCAGTCAAATCAGCACCTAAACCGTGGATCAATCTGTGGGTCAAAAGAGTGCATTGGAAATTTTCGTTAAATATCAATATGTTTTGGCAAGCCGAGAGCGATGAAGCGGAGAATTACGAGTCCGCCATAACCTCTATACCCTCCTAAGTAGGGTTGTACCCAAATGTCGGTTTTTGGTGGAAAGTTGCCGTGCCGCTTTCAGACGTAAGGTGCGCGAAAACCGAACGGTCGACGGTGTGGACCGACGATACTGAGTTCAAGTGGCCAGCAGGGGAGAATTCCAGCCGTAACCGCATCGAGTTCCCGCGCTCGCGCGGGAGAAAGCGTCGCTGCCGGGACGATGGCGGTGGTGAGATCGAGAGTGACTTTATGGAGCATGACCGAGCGACAGGGTTTCACACCCCAGCCCCGGAATTAGAGAACGACCACTTCCAGAAGTGGACATCCAGCACGATTTGCCATGTACTCGGCGCCGAGGCTGCCTATCGTCGGCTCGTCTCTTACAAGCAATGTAACATTAAAGTCGGCGAGCAAAAATCCTATGCCATCTAGCTTGGCACCCGACGCTGATCAATCCTCTCCTGAACTGCTTGTACCCAACGATCGGATTGCTACGGTCCAGCACCGAGATACGGCACATTCTTTGGGCTGCTATGTGGGGATGGCGGTAGCAACGAATTCTACAAGAATATCCGGTGCAGCAAGCTTCGCTTCGACCGCAACCCGAGTTGGCGCGCAGCCCGAAGCCTCCATGCATCCCAGACAGCGTTCATGCCCTAATAATCCCGGTCGAGATTCTGGACCCAGATCTGGCTCGTGATTAGCTGGCTCTTATGCGTTCCGGCCGCGGCGAGGAGCTTGCCTATTTTTGCGAGAACCTGCCTCATCTGGCCGGAGATGTCTTGAGTTCTGTCATCTGCGACCTGGCCGCCGACAGAAACAACTCCATTGAAGACGACCGCGCGACTGCGGCGCAGATCGGTTTCGATGCGGATAATATCAGCTCATGCTCAGCTATCCTCAATGGCTTGCTTCAGGTTGCAGCCTTGTTGTGTTTTGCTTGACGTACCGTGACCGTCTCGCCTCCCACAACCCAATAATCCGGTGATACTTCATTGAAGATGACTGTGACCTGCTCACGATTCGACTTCGCGATCTCAACGAACGCCTTGGTGATGGCCTCAGCAAGTTCTGCGCGCACCTCAGGGGTTCGTCCTGACAGCATATCCACGCTGACAACCGGCATGTTTATGTTCTCCACTATTTGACCGAGCTAGGCAGAAAAAGAGCCACTTGCGGGAAAACCGTAATGATAATCGCTCCGAAGACAAGCAGAAGCCAGAACGGAGTTGCGGAAATAGCCGCCTTGCCGAGCGGCACTTCACCTTTGGTAATCGCCGAGAGGACGAACAAGTTGATGCCGATCGGCGGAGTCAGCATGCCGATTTCTATCATGATTGTGATCGCGACACCGAGCCAAACCGCATCGAAGCCCAGACCCGTTAGGACAGGGTACACGATGGGAAGCGTCATGAGTTGCAAACTGATTCCATCGAAAAAGCAGCCGAGAATGAGATACACGACACCAATGACGGCCAGCACCTCGTAGCGCGACAGATCCATTGCAACGATTGCGTTCATGACCTCAAGCGGCAGTCCAGTAATCGACAAGGCCTGAGCAAGGATAAGTGCCCCCAGAACAATCACCGAAATAGATGCGAACGTGAATGTCGCCGAGATCAGTGACTGGACGAGCTTACGCCATGTGAGATCCCCCCAGGTAAAGCCGATGATCATCGCAGCCACAACGCCGAGGCCGGCGGATTCAGTCGGAGTCGCAAATCCGAGATAGATCGATCCCATGATTGCCAGAATGAGGATCGTGATCGGCCAGATAGACGTCAGCAACAATAGCTTCTCGCGCAGCGTATAACTGACGGCTGCGACCGGCGTGATCTCGCTGCGAAATAGCGCCATCAGCCAGATGAACAGGGAAAACAGACAGGCCATCATGATGCCGGGGACGACACCCGCCATGAACAGCTTGCCGATCGAGACCCCTTGCGTCGCGCCATAGATCAGAAGCGACAAACTTGGCGGAATGAGAATGCCCAACGTGCCGCCAGCCGCCAGCGTCGCGACTGTGAAGTTTCGGTCATATCCGCGCTGGCGTAGTTCAGGATAAGCGACGGATCCAACAGCCGCCGCCGTCGACATGGATGCACCGTTGACTGCGCCGAATACGGCACAGACAGCAATATTGGTGTGAAGCAAGCGACCCGGGACGCGCTCGAAAATCGGCGCGATGGCATTGTAAAGCCGCCCACTAATTCCGCTGACCAAAAGGATCTCACCCAGCAGAATGAAGAGCGGGATGGCCGACAGCGTGAAATCCGTGAACACCTGCCAAACCGCCGTGACGGCGATGACATTCAGGCCATCGGCGAAAATATGCAGGATGATGAAACCGACGAGCGCGAGGCCAATGCCAATGGGCATGCCCGTGACAGCGATAAAGACAAGCCCAAGGGCTAGGATCGTCCAAATCATGGAGGGCTCAATGAGGTTGGTCAGGGAGATCGATTTGTGAAGCGTCGAGCCGTCCGAAAACGCGCGGCAATCGCTGGCCGACAAGGATCAAGCCGACGCAGGCAACCGATATCGGCATGACGAGCATCCACGGCCACAAGAGGAGTTCAGCCATATCACTGCGGGACTCGAGATTCAGAGACTGCAGGGCAAATTGCAGTGAAGCTGAACCGAAGAGCCAGACGAAAGCCAGACAGGCCAGAAATCCAAAGACGTCCGTGATACGCCGAACGCCTGCGGGAAGGCGATCGACGATAAGGCTCATGCTGATGTTGCGATTAAGAACGAAGCAAAGTGGGAGCGTCAGAAAGACCGTCGCCACGAAAAGCAGTCCCACCAGTTCCTCGGTAAACCGGAACGGGGAGCCAACCAAGTAGCGCATGATCGCGCTGATGGCGACGAAGAAGCAAAGCACGGCCAGAAGCGCCGCAGCCGCATACATCAAGAGCAGGGAGACCCGATAGATAAATGTCATGGTCAACGTTCTCCGTCAGAGCCGCCCTGTTCCTGATGCGATGGACTCAGTTGGTTTCGCCCATAACGGCTTTGTAGATGATCTTGCCTTCGTCGGTCTTCGCAGCTCCGGACTTCTTCCAGACCGTGCGCGCCGCATCCGTGAATCTCTTCTGGTCAGCGTCGGAGAAGGCATCAATCTTCTTCGCCCCCTGGGCAACCAGCTCGGCTGCCAGTTTGCCTTCCAGAACGCCCTTTACGAAGTTCTCCATCGACTCCTTTTCGACAATCGCAGCCGCTTCAGTAAGCGCGGCTTTGCCCTTGTCGGACAGCGTGTCGAAGCTCTTCTGCGACACCACGAGCTGTAGCGGCTGAAGCGTGTACGGCGCGATGTAAGCAAAATGCGGAAGGACTTCTTGCAGCGATATGTCCTTGGCGGTGATCGCGGACACGGCACAATCGATCACACCCGTCTGAGCGGCCACGTACAGCTCGCGCTGGCCGACAACCTGGGCCGGAACGCCGATTTCATCGAAGACGTCGGCGTAAAACTTCTCCCAGACGCGGGTCTTCTTGCTCTTGAGATCGTCGAGCTTGTTGATCGGTGTCTTGCAGAAAATGAACGTATCGCGCACCGGATGGCCAATGTAGGCAAGAAGCTTCACACCCCACTTGGCATACATCGCGTCGTAAACCTTGCTCAACTCGGGGAGCAGAGCTTCCACGCCGGCCGGCGTCGCGATCACAGCGGGAGGCAGTGCGTTCACGGCATTGGCAGCGTCGCGGCTCATATAGCCTGGATAAATGCCAGCGATCTGGACGGCGGAGCCCGGCGGCAGAATACGCAGCATATCCTGGTCTTTGATGCCAAGCGACGCGCCGGGATAGACGGTGATCTTGAATTCACCGTTGGCCTTCTCGTTGGCGAGTTCAGCAAAGCGCATATACTGCTTGGCTTCCGGCCGCGTTTCCGACCAGATGATATGAAGCTTCCACTCTTTGGTATCGGCGTTGGCGTTCGGCACGCCTGCTGCAAACATCAGTGCAAGGAGGGCGTATACCCCCGCGAGTTTCAATGAACGCATGTTGCTGACTCCCTTTGTTTTGCTCAACGTGCGGTGCTGTAGATTTCTTTGGCCGAAGCGGTGCTGATCTTTCCGTCCAGAACATCAGCTTCCACATCCGGCGCCGGGCGTTCCGTCGCTGTTCCAAAGCCGCCGCCGCCTGCGGTTTCGACACGAACGCGGTCACCCTTCACAAGCTGAATAACGGCTTTTGAGGGTATCTCCTCGATTTCCCCGCTGAGCCGGAAGACGAACGATCTTGCCAGAGCTCCAGGCGCGCCGCCGACGGCACCGTTCGCCGGAAAGCGATGCCGCTCGCCACGATGTGTCAGCGTTACCGATTCAGCCAGAATCTCATACTCGCGGATGGTTCCCAGGCCGCCGCGATAGCGGCCTGCTCCGCCGGAATCTGTCCGCAATGCCACCCGGTGCATGCGGAGCGGCGCATCCATCTCGATGGCTTCGGCAGGCAGGCTCATGCAGTTGGTTGCATCGCTTTCGATGACGTCGACGCCATCGCGGCTGCTTCCCGCGCCAGTGCCACCGGTGATGAGATCGTTGATGACGAAACGTCCGCCACCCGGCCGATCGCCGCCAAACGCCAGAATGAGTAGCTCGCCCGACGGGTCTGCGGGGATTTTCTCAGGCATGGCTTCACGTAGCGCAGAGAGAATGACGTTGGTCATCCGCTTGATGGTTGCTGCGCGCGCATTGACCGGAGCCGGCTCCTCGGGGTTGACGATGGACCCCTTGGGCAACTCCAGATCGAGCACGCGGAAGCAGCCGCCATTCGTTGGAATATCGTCGCCGGTGAGCGCCCGCAATGCAAAGCCGGCCGCAGCCAGTGCACCGGACGGCACGGCATTGAAGGGGCCTGCGACCTGCTTGCTGGAGCCGGCGAAATCCACCTTCATACGACCATCAGCAATCGTCACCGCCGCGCGGATCTTGACCGGCTGGTCCATCATCACGCCGTCGTTGTCGAGCCAATCCTCGTGGGAAAACGTGCCTTGCGGCAGCAATTTCAGCGCCGCCGATGTCAGCTTTTCCGACTCGTTGAGCAACTGTTCGAAGATCGTTTTGATCCGGTCCGTCCCAAACGTCTCAGCAAGCTTCGCGACACGCTGCGCGCCGACGGAGCAGGCTGAAATCTGCGCATGGATATCGCCGATAACGGTATCGGGGACGCGCGTATTGAGTTTCAGGATATCGAGCAATGTCTCATTGAACTGGTCGCCCTGACGCAGCCGCAATGGCGGCAGGCGCAGGCCTTCCTGAAACACTTCGCGGGCGTTGGTCGGCACTGACCCTGGCGACATGCCGCCGACATCCTGGTGATGGCTCATGGCGCCGCTGAAGCCGACAATGGTGCCGTCGTGGAAGATCGGCATGATGATGCCGATGTCCGGCAGATGTGTGCCGCCCATGTACGGATCGTTCATCAAGAACAGATCGCCCGGGGCCATCGTTTCGGGTGGAAACTTCGCGCGGATGCAGTCGACCACCGTAATCAGCGTCGAGAGATGAATTGGGATCGCAGTCGCCTGGGACAATGTCTCGCCAGTATGCGCGAACAAGCTGGCGCTGGCGTCGAGCCCCTCCTTCACGATCGTCGAATAAGAACTCCGCAGCAGCGTCGTTTCCATTTCCTCGGCGATACCGTCCACCTTATGGCGAACGACTTCGAGTGTGATCGGATCAATCACCGTCCCGGCCTCAGACATCGCTGCCTCCATCGCGCGTGCGTGTCAGGAGCATGTTGCCGCTCTCCTGGATTTTCGCCGTCCAGCCTGGCGGTAGTAGAGTGGTCGTATCGGCCTGTTCGATGATGGCGCCACCCATCAGCATGATGCCCGGAGCAAGAGTGGCGCGATCGATGATCGGGCATTCCGCCATTACGTGCCCATCCGGGAACGTCACACTTCGGAATTTCCGCTCAGACGAGCCTGACTTGGCGGACAATGGCACCGATGTCTTTTGCTGCTGCGGACCGGTGTGAATGAGGCGCAGGGTGACAATGCGTGTTGGCGCTTCGCGGGCATGTCCGAAAACGCGCGCGTGCTCAGCAAGGAAATCCCGATGCAATGAACCCAATGCAGATGCGTCGCCGCGATTGTAAGGGATTTTCAGATAGTGAGACTGGCCGGCGTAACAGACGTCCGCAACATAGCGCCGTTGGATCTGATCGGGCGCGACGCCTTCGCGGTCCATGCGTTGGATCAGTTCGGCTTCAAGTTGATCGAAAACAGTTTCGATGCCGCCTGTATCGCCCGTGTCCGTTCGCTGTGCGAACGATCGGCTTGCCTCGTGCTCGACTGGAGCAGAAAGCAGCCCAAGAGCGGCCGTCACACCCGGATGGCGCGGGACGAGCACTTGGTTGATCTCCAGATCCTCCGCCAGGGCAGTCGCGTGCAGACCGCCCGCTCCCCCCAGTGACACAAGGGTAAAGTTGCGCGGATCATGCCCACGCTTCAGAGACACGAGACGGATGGCTTCGGCCATTTTCGCGTTGATCACCGCGTGAACGCCGCGCGCTGCTTGCGTCGGTGTCAACCCGACGGCGGAGGCAACTTTTTCGGTGATCGTGGACAAAGCTCCGTCGTGTGACAGATTGAGCTGACCACCGGCAAAGGCACCTGGCTCCATGTAGCCGAGCACCACCGATGCGTCCGTGATCGTCGGCTCGGTGCCGCCGCGCCCGTAGCACGCCGGTCCGGGATTCGATCCCGCCGAATGCGGCCCGACGCGCAGCCCCCCGTTATTGGTGACCCAGGCAATCGAACCACCGCCAGCCGCGACCGCATTCACGTCAATCATGCTGACGCGAACCGGATAGCCGTCGATGCGCGCAATATCCGACAGAGCCGGCCGCAGCCCCTCCACGAGCGCGATGTCGGCGCTCGTGCCGCCGATATCGATCGTGATAAGTTCGCCAAGCCCCTCCTCCTCGGCGCAGGCACAGGCGCCGACCACGCCGGCCGCCGGCCCTGAGAGGAACAGATTGACGGGCCGCTCACTCGCGACCGCAGCGCCCATCAACCCACCGCGTGATTGCATGACTTGCAGAGGTGCGGTGACGCCGACGTCCGCCAAGCCGGCGCTGAGCCGAGCCAGATAACCATTGACGACCGGCTTCACGTAAGCGTCGAACACGGTCACGACGGTGCGCTCGTATTCGCGGAATGCCGGGTCGACGGAGCTGGAGAGGGCCAGCGAAACGTCCGGGAACCGCTTCCGGATGATCGCCGCCGTTCGCTCCTCATGCTCCGGATTGGCAAACGAAAACAGATAGACGATCGCGATGGACGTTACGCCATTGGCGACAAGCTTTTCGACGGCGGTGATCACGCCTGCCTCATCGAGCGGCGTGATGACTTTGCCGTCAGCGCCCATCCGTTCGTCGAGCTCCAGCCGATAGCGGCCGGGACACAGGAAAGCGGGCGTTTCGGGGCCTGGTTCGAGCGCATACGTGTTGCTGCGCATCTGCCGCCCGATTTCCAGGACATCTCCAAAGCCGCGCGTCGTCAGCAGTCCGACGCGAGCGCCCTTGCGTTCGAGCACCGCGTTCGTGGCAATCGTCGTGCCGTGAAGGAACCTTTTCACCGCAGACGGCGGCAGCTTCCGATCGGCCAAAGCCGATTGCAACGCGGCGATGATGCCTTGTGCCGGATCTGCGGTCACCGTCGGAACTTTGCGGACGGTCTGATGCCCATCGGCGGTCACCAGCAGGAGATCGGTGAAGGTGCCGCCAACATCGACGGCGACAGTGGCTTTTTGTGTTGCTGCGCTCATGTGCTCATTTGCAATCGCGAAATGACGACCTTTGATGCCATTCAACGATTGAATACGAGCCGTCGTGGAGCCGTCCAATGCAATGAAAGTTGCCGATCATTACATTTGGTTATAGGTGCTGCCCACGACTTCGGCGACGCGTCAAAATTCGTGCGCCGATACCGGTTGGCTCCGATCGACCATGCATTGCTCGACGCATTCGACAAAGCGCGCTGCCGCACCGCCCGACAACGCGGCCGTCGCCGTGAAAAGGCTGAAAGGGACCGCCACGGTCGGCGAGAACGGGCGCACGGCAACGCGACCTTCGATCTGTCGGGCCAGCAAACTATCGATGATCGCGACAGCGCCGCTTTCGACAACCAGCGGAACCGTCAACATAGCCGACCATACTTCCACATCGATCCTGCGCGTGAACCCTTTGGACTGGAATGCCGCGTCCAGCACCGCGCCGAAGTACGTGTCGGATCCGTATGAGACCAATTCGAAGGGATTGATGTCCTGCGGGCGAACGATGTCGAGGGCCGCCAACGGATGGTCGACGCCCATAATGCACACCATCTCGACCGGAGCTTCGAGGTGAACCGCTGCATTGGGCGCCTTCACGGGCGAAAGAGCCATGCCGATATCTATCTCGCGGGCGACAACGAGCTCTTCCAGCTGCGCCACGGGCCGGGCGTGGGCAACGATTTTTACGCCCGGACATAATTTCCGGAAGCGCTGAATTGCGCCGGGCAGTACGGTTGCTGAAAGGGATGAACTCGCGCCTATGCGCAGCAATCCAGCCCCGCCAACCGCGAGTTCGGCGGCGAGACTTTGCAGGCCATGAATATCGCGTTCCAGGCGGGCAATTTCCCGATAGAGAATCCGCGCTTCTATTGTCGGCTCCAGCCGGCCGCGGACGCGATTAAAAAGCGGGTAGCCGAGGCGATCTTCGGCACGTCTGAGTTGGCGGCTTAGAGCGGGCTGGGACAGGCCCAGAACCTGAGCCGCAGACGTCATACTGCCGTAGCGCATGATCGCGCTCAGCATTTCCATCTGGCGGTGACTGAGCATTAGACTATCCAGGTTGGCGAAAGTACTGGGAATTCCTCAGCTATAGGAAAGGTAGAAATCGCGAAGCGGCAAGCTACTGCACTTACTGGATCCACCTCCACTCCAAATATGTATCGTTGCCTCCCACCGTAAAGATCGATCACAGTGAAAGTCACAGTGGCTCTCCTTCGTGCGGTCAGGGAATGGCCTAGGCTCAGGACCTATCGATCACAAGGGCGCATGGCGCGTGCTCGACGCGCTCTGATCGCAGACCGGGGCTACGACAGCACTTGGTTCCGGGAAGCCCTCAGCGCCAAGGGAATCGAGCCGTGCATTCCCCCATCGAAGAGCCGCAAAAGGCCAAATCTCTACGACAAAATCATCTACCGCCAGCGCCACCGGATCGAGAACATGTTCGCCAAGCTCAAGGATTGGCGCCGTGTCGCAACCAGATACGATCGATGGGTTCCGTGAAGTTCGGGACGCACTCGCTGTGTCGCATGAAGGCCGTACTGATCTACCGGCAAACCATGCTCTCGATCTTCGAATGACCGCCTGTGGAATCGACCAGCTGCTCGCTGCGGACAATCGCGTTGGTCCTGCTGACGCGACGGGCCATTTTCGGACATCCGTGTAGATGGAGTCGTCGCCGACTGCGCAATCCATCATTCGAGCTTTGTTCGCGTTTTGCCAGCCGCCGCAAAATACGCGATCTGGTCGGTATGGGGCTTGCGGAAAGCGGGACGGCCGAGGTGCTCAATATAACCTCTGTTGCTGGGCGATCGCCGTGAGCACAAATTTTGGCGACCCGCAGAACATTCGCCGTGATAAGGTCGGCGACCGTAAAGCGATCCGCCGCGAGGCGCTCATGCTCGCTCAGCACCTCTCGATTTGGCCAAGACGCTTGTCCATCCAGTCTCCCCGGCCGGTATCAGTCTCGCCTGTTATTTTCAGGAACCACCACGGCACAGTGATCATCTTGATCGCGTTGAGCGCGGCGACCACCCACTGAAGCGTGCTTCGCTACCCGGATCACGCGGCACTGCCTGTCGCTGCGACAAGCCAGGTGCAGCAGGCCCGCAAAGGCCCAAACTCGTGGACATGGCACGGAAAGGGCGGTCGATAGAAGAGATCATCTTCGTTTTGAGCGAGGCAGAGGTGCGGATCGGTCAGGGCGAGACGGTAGGCAAGATTAGATGCTGGCTGATAGCAGCCCGATTCCAACTTAATTCCTGGCATCGCAACCAAGGGCAGGTCACGAATAACTTCGCCGAAAACTACAATCAAACCCGTCTCAAATACCTCGCTTAATCAGCCGCCACGTGACTTCTTGGTCAATTCCCTGGGATCGAACATCTACGCGGGCTACGCTCGCTCCGTCGCCCACGCAGCCTCTAGCCGGCAGAGGCGTCGTGGACCAACATTCCAAATCGCACCCAACGGGGAGGGGGGCGATCAGCAACGCAAAATCGAACGCGAAGTGCCGCATACATTGATGGGTCGGGCACGGAGTGTTTGCTCTCCTTCATAGGCTTCTATGTCGACCGCTTGACATCCCCAACTTGTCAACCTACCAATCGTGAAAGCGCTTTCTCGAGTATGTAGGGGGCGGATCTAGCTAACTCGGCCGCAAGGGTAGTTTGCGCGGCCGCAGCTGGGAATTTCAGCTATATTCGCGTCAACGAACGATCTCAAAACGTGGACGCGAGTTTTGGTTCGGATTTCTCCAAACCGAGCCGTCCCGCGGGACAGGTGCCCACATTTGTTTTTGTTTCACCGACATAGATTGCTATGCTGCGTATCTTCGCACTAAGGCGCGGCAACATCTGCAGCACAATGCTCGGAAGCTTCTGTGTCACCGCCTTCAAGCGTCAGAACGGTGGTAGTGGAGGGGCCGCAGGAACATGATCCGCTACGTGCTGCTCAGACTGGCATCACTGATCCCTCTGCTGCTCGGTGTATCGTTTATTGCGTTCTCACTGATCAAGCTCGCACCTGGCGATCCGATTGAAGCGATGCTGGGGCTGGAAGCGGATCAGCAATCGATCGATATCCTTAGACAGCGCTATGGTCTCGATCAGCCGTTCATCGTGCAATACGGCCTGTGGCTGCTGCGGGTCGTGCAGGGCGATCTCGGCCGATCGATTCAATCCGGCACGGAAGTTATCAGCGCAGTAGGGCAGGCTCTGCTGCCGAGCGCACAGCTTGCGCTGGCAGCCCTCGCCGTTTCGCTGATGATCGCCATTCCCGCCGGCATCATATCGGCGACGCGACCGAATGGACGGATGGATTGGGCGGTGACGATCGGCGCCCTGTGCGGTCTCTCGCTGCCAAGTTTCTGGCTCGGCATCATCTTGATTTTCTCGTTTTCCGTAGCGCTACCGCTGTTGCCATCATCGGGTCGCGTCCCTTTCTTTGAAGATCCACTCGCAAATCTCGCGCATCTCATTCTTCCAGCGATAACGCTGGGCACTGCCCTCGCCGCCGCCACAATGCGCATGACACGCGCGGCGATGCTGGAGGTTCTCTCGCAGGACTACATCCGTACGGCACGCGCAAAGGGCCTCGCGAAACGTGCCGTGGTCTACAAGCACGCGCTGCGCAATGCCTTGATGCCGATCGTGACCGTGATCGGTGTGCAGATGGGGCATATCCTTGGTGGCGTCGTCGTTACCGAAACGGTATTCGCCTGGCCCGGCATCGGCAAACTCACGGTCGATGCCATTTTCGCCCGTGATTATCCGTTGGTGCTCGGCTGCGTCCTGACGACAGCCGTCATATTTGTCATCATCAACCTGATTACGGACATCGTGTATACCGCGCTCGATCCGCGAGTGAGCTACCGATGAGCGGGTCGACTGCGTTGGAGAGCGCTTCAGGTAGGGAAAGTCCGGCGCGGCGGTTTATCCGGCGCACGATGAAGGACCCCCGCAGTCTCACGGGCCTTGGCATCGTCGCGATCGTTGTACTGATGGCGTCCGCGGGCTCCGCGCTCTGGCCTTACGATCCGACTGCCGCCGACTTCGCGCGGACATTGCTGCCCCCCAACAGCCAGAATTGGCTCGGCACGGACGAGCTCGGACGCGATCTGTTGGCGCGAGTACTGGCCGGTGCTCGCGTTTCACTTCTCGTCGGCGCCATCAGCGTCGGAGCGGCGCTGGTCCTCGGCACGCTGATCGGTCTTGTAGCAGGATACCGCGGTGGATTTATCGACAATATCCTGATGCGTTTCATGGACGTCCTGTTCGCCTTCCCGAGCATTCTGCTGGCGCTCGCAATCACGGCCGTGCTCGGCCCGTCTCTCCCCAATGCCATGCTCGCCATTGCCGTGGTCTATGTCCCAGTATTTGCACGCATGGCCCGTGCACAGGCTCTCGTCGTCCGCGAGTTGAATTACGTCGAAGCGATGCGGGCCATGGGCGTGGGCGAAGGGACGATCATGCTGAGGACGGTGCTGCCGAACATCCTGCCCTCGCTTTTTATCCTGGCGTCGCTGCTGTTCGCGTCCGCCATCATCACGGAATCCTATCTGTCCTTCCTGGGTCTAGGCATCCAGCCGCCCGACCCGAGCTGGGGCAATATGCTGAAAAACGCCATCGGCTTTCTCGGTGAAGCGCCATGGATGGCATGGTTCCCGGGTATGGCGATATTCCTCGCCGTTTTGGGCTTCAATTTGTGCGGGGACGGACTGCGCGACCGTCTCGATCCGCGCGATCAGTAAGGGGCGTGGAAAGGGAGATGTTTCACCACGCACCCCGTCAAAGAGCTTCAATAAGGAGACTGCCCATGCGGAAATACATTCTGGTTTTGCTTGCCGCCCTCTCCATCCTCGCTATGCCGGCTACGGTATCGGCACAGAAGCGTGGAGGCACGCTCACCGTTGGCCTCGTGTCGGATCCGGTAACGCTCGATCCCGCATTCATGGGCAGCTATTTCGAGAACTTCATCCAGTATAACCTGCACGCGCCGCTCCTACGGATGACGCAAAGCCTCGAAATCGAGCCGGGGCTTGCCGAATACCGCTTCATCGATGACCTGACCTTGGAATTGAAACTGCGCCCCAATCTCACGTTCCATGATGGAACGGCGCTCGATGCCGAGGCTGTCAAATTCAACCTCGATCGTTACCTGGACCCCAAGAACGGTTCCGGACGCCGGACCGAGCTTGGGCCGGTCGACAGTGTGACTGTCGCCGACCCTCTGACTGTCCAGATCAAGATGAAACGGCCATATGCGCCTTTGCTGGCGGCGCTCTCCAACCGCGCCGGCTTCATGGTGTCGCCCACAGCCGTGGGCAAGATGGGAGCCGACTTCGCGACGCGTGCTGTCGGAGCTGGGCCGTTCAAATTCAGCTCCTGGACCAAAAACGGCCAGCTCGTACTCGAGCGCTTCGATGGCTATTGGCGCAAGGATATGCCGTATCTCGACAAGGTCGTGTTTCGGCCGATTCCGGACGAAACAGTACGCCTGACCAATCTGCGCAGCGGAACGGTTCAACTCGTCGATGCGGTCCCCCCGCAGAGCCTCTCCACTCTGAAGAGCGATAAGAATATCGCCGTCGCTCAGCGCCAGGCGATCGGCTTCTATGCCTTCGCGTTGAATGTGCGCAAACCACCATTTGACGATGTTCGCGTGCGTCGTGCGCTGCTGATGAGCGTGGACCCGAACATCATTCACAACGTGGTGTACTTCAGAACCGGCATGCCGGCGTATGGACCGATCCCCCCGGCCGTCACATGGGCGTTCGATCCGAAGTTCAAGCCCGTGATCTATGATCCCGAAGCCGCCAAGAAGTTGCTCGCCGAAGCTGGCCATCCCGATGGCGTCTCGTTCACGCTTACAGTCACCAGCGCGCCGATCACGGTCCGTAATGCCGAGATCATCCAGGCGCAAGCGTCCAAGGGCGGGTTCAAGGTCGAAATCCGGCAGATCGATGCCTCCAGCAACATCCGCGTGCTGCGCGCGGGCGATTTCGAAATGAACCAGGCCACCTGGTCGGGACGCGCCGACCCGGACGGCAACATGTTCAACTGGTTTTCGACCGGCGGACCGAACAATTTCTCTGGCCTCAAGAGTGAGGAAATCACCCAGCTTCTGGTAACGGCCCGCGAAACACTCGATCGCCCGGCACGCATCAAGCTTTACCACAAGGCCCAGGAGCTGATCGGCCAGGAAGCGCCCATGCTGTTCACGCACTTCGACGCCATCATTCAGGCGGGCCGCTCCAACCTGAAGTGGACGCAAAATCCGGACGGTGCTTTCCAACTCGATGATGCGTCGCTCGAGTAGGCGCGATGCCGGTTACCGATGACCTCAGCGCAGCCACGCCATCGGACCACGGCTTTCCGCCGGTACCGGTGCTGGAAGTGCAGGACCTGTCGATCGCCTTCGGATCGGCAGGTGCCGCGCGCGCGGTGGACGGCATTTCGTTCACTCTGTCGCGCGGCCGCATCCTCGGATTGGTGGGAGAATCCGGCTGCGGCAAGAGTGTGACGGCGGCCTCGCTTCTGGGATTGGTACCAAGCCCCGCCGGCCGCATCGCCGGCGGGCGCATTCTGTTCGAGGGGCGGGATCTCGCAACTCTGGATGAGGAGGCATTTCGTCCGATCCGCGGCTCGGCAATTTCCATGATCTTCCAGGAGCCGATGACATCGCTCAACCCGGTGTTCACCGTGGGAGAGCAGATTGCGGAAACACTGCGCGTGCATCGGGGACTATCCCAGCATGAGGCGATGGAGCAGGCCGTGGCGGTCCTGCGCCGTGTGCGCATCCCGGCGGCGGAACAGCGGGTGAAGGACTATCCGCATCGGCTGTCGGGCGGAATGCGTCAGCGCGTGATGATCGCCATGGCCCTCGCCTGCGAACCGCAAGTCCTCGTCGCGGACGAGCCGACGACGGCGCTCGACGTCACCGTCCAGGCGCAGATTCTGGCGTTGATCGACGAACTGCGCCGTCGGCTCGGAACGGCAGTCCTTTTCATCACACACGATCTCGGTGTCATCGCTGAATTCGCCGACGACGTCGCCGTGATGTACCTCGGGAAGATCGTCGAGCGCGCGCCGACCGCCGCATTATTCGCTTCACCCCAGCACCCGTACACGCTGGGTCTCCTCGGCTCCGTGCCGAAGCTTGACCGGCGGGAGGAGCATCTGACCATCATCTCGGGCAGCGTGCCGATGGCCGCACGCCGGCCTTCCGGTTGCGCTTTTCATCAACGCTGTCCGTTCTCCGATGAACGGTGCACACGCGAGGCCCCACCAGCGCGCGAGGTAGCTCCCGCGCATTGGGTATCGTGCTGGAACGCTCCTGTCGAGGCCCACGCATGAGCGAACCGGGACCATTGCTGCAGGTTGAGAACCTTGCCAAGCATTTCCCGATGGCGCCCGACATCTTCGGGCGGCCGCGTTCGATAGTCCGTGCGGTGGATGGCGTGACCTTCACGCTTGAACGCGGGCGCACGCTCGCGATCGTCGGAGAAAGCGGCTGCGGTAAGACGACCCTCAGCCGCATGATCATGCGCCTGATTGAACCGACGGCGGGAAAGCTGCATTTTGCGGATGAGGATGTGCGGTCCATGTCGCCCGCACAGTTGCGCGCTGCGCGCCGACGCATGCAGATCGTATTTCAGGATCCGTTTTCTTCGCTCGATCCGCGTAAGACAATCCGGCGCATGCTGGCTCAGCCGCTCCGATTGACGCGTCTGCTGTCCCGTCGCGACCTGGAAGCACGCAGCATCGAGCTCCTCGAATTGGTGGGCCTCAATGCCGATCATCTCGACCGCTATCCTCACGAGTTCAGCGGCGGCCAGCGGCAGCGGCTGTGCATCGCGCGTGCACTGGCGTCGGAACCGGAACTGATCGTCGCGGACGAGCCGGTGTCGGCACTGGATGTCTCGGTTCAGGCCCAGATCATCAACCTGCTGAGAGACCTGCAGCAGCGCACGGGCATCGCTTTGCTGTTGGTCACGCATGATCTCGGCGTCGTCCGTCAGATGGCCGACGAAGTCGCAGTCATGTACCTCGGCCGCATCGTCGAGCTGGCATCCGCGAACGCACTGTTCGAAACGCCACGCCATCCCTACACCCGCACCCTGCTCGATGCCGTGCCACGTCTCGCTCACCGCGATCGCACGCGGAATATCACGGAAGGCGAGCTGCCGAGCCCGATCGCGCCACCGCCGGGCTGTCATTTCAATCCGCGCTGCGCCTTCGCTGCGCCGGAGTGCACCACCGTCGCTCCGGCACTCGAGGTGACCGGATCGGATCAGCGGGTAGCATGCCATCGTTGGACGAAAATTCCGCACGTTGAACCGGCGGTCGAGGACATCGGTGACGAGTCCAGTGTTCTCGCCCGCCGCCTGCGCGCCTTCAATGCCGCCAACCAGAAGCGGTTTTCTGGGGGACGCGTACGTGCACCGCAGATGAGTCCTTAACTCATCCGCGCCGACCAGTGCCAAGAACGCCTGGCGCGCATCTTCCGGCCGCTATCCGGATGCCGCGATGAAAAACGGCGTACCGTCGAGTTCCGACTCGTTGAACGCTTCAAGGTTGCGACGCATCTCCGCGATATCCTTCCGGACAGAGATGTCACGATAGCCTGCGAAACCCGTTCCGCCGCGATGTTGACTGTCCGATATCAACGCATGTTAGTCAGTTCGCAAACGTCGCGCCACGACGATGGCCAGGCAGCGCCGTGTGTATTCATCGATCACGGTGAGCGTCCGAAACGGCCGCTTGTCCTCGGTTTGATCCTGCACGAAGTCGTAGCTCCAGACATGGCTCGGCCGCTCCGGCCTGAGACAGGATCGCCGTACCGCCGCTGATCGACCGCGAGACTTCGACGCCGTGCAGACGCTGCTGCACAAGCGCAACCAGCGGGCTAACACTGCTCATCGGCATCTGCTTTTGCGCCAAGTGCGGCGGGGCAATGACGATCAGAACCGGCAAAGGCGGGCGCTACCGCTGCTACACCTGCTCGATCAAGGCGCAGCAGGGCGAGATGGGCTGCGAAGGCTGCTCGATTCCGATGAAGAAGCTCGACGACCTCGTGGTCGGCCGCATCGAGGACAGGCTGCTGCAGCCCGAGCGACTGGAGGAGATGCCGGCACGATCCTCGATCGCCGGGGAGAGCAGGCCGACCGCCGTCGCGAGTAGCTTGCGGAGCTGCGTATGCGCATCGAGGACACGAAGAAGCACCTGAAGCGTCTCTATGATGGCGTGGAGGCTGGCGCTCTCGATCCGTACGAGCCGGCGCTTGCGGAACGGATGGCCGGGCTCAGGGGCATACATGAGCAGGCCCAGGCCGATGCCGAGCGCATTGAAGCCATGCTGGCGAGCTCAAGCCACAAGGCCATCGCCCCTGCGATGATCCATAAGCTCGGAGCCGCTGCGCGCGAGAAGATCAGGATCGAAGGGGGCGGCTACCGCCGCGATCATCTTCGGGCACCGGCGCAGCGCGCGGTTCGGATCATGGACTCGAAGAGCAGTCTGCTCAGGACTCTGACAGGCGTTCCACTGGGGAAACGCCTGCAATATCAGCGCCCAGTTCTGTACTGAATTGGCGGAGGGGGAGGGATTCGAACCCTCGAGACGGTTGCCCGCCTACACGCGTTCCAGGCGTGCGCCTTCAACCACTCGGCCACCCCTCCGTTCGCCGGGCGGACTATACCGATCGGAGGCTGGCGCGCAAGTCACTCAGAAGGAGATAACCTCAGGCATTTCATCGGGCGCGCGGCGTAAAGGCGACGCACCCTTGCAGACCTTGGCCCGCCTGCGCCCGGATGGTCTCACGATGCAAAACGGCGGGTCGCGGAGATCAGTTCATGAACGATGCCGGGCTCGGTCATAGCGTGCCCCGAGGTGCCGGCGATCCGCAGATCGGCGCGAGACCAGACGCGCTTCAGATCCCAGGCGTTCTTCAACGGTGTCACGACATCGTAGCGGCCATGCACGATAACGCCCGGGATGTCGGCGATCCGGAATGCATCCTCGAGAAGCTGACCGTCGCGGCTCATGAAGCCGCTGTTGATGAAGTAATGGCATTCGATCCGCGCGAAGGCGATGGCATAGTTGTCATTGCCGAAGTGACGCACGCGATCGGGATCCGGATGCAGGGAGAGGGTTGTTCCTTCCCAGATACTCCACGCTTTTGCCGCGGCGAGCCGGACCGCGTGGTCGGGATGTGTCAGCCGCTTGTAGTAAGCGCGGACCATATCTGATCGCTCTATCGGAGGTATCAGGGCCTGGTATTCCTCGAACGCATCGGGATAGATCCAGCTGCAGCCTTCCTGGTAGAACCAGTCGATCTCGCTTTTCCGCAACAGAAAGATGCCGCGCAGGATCAGCTCGGAGACTCGTTCGGGATGCCGCTCGGCGTACGCCAGGGCGAGCGTGGAGCCCCAAGAGCCGCCCAGGAGTTGCCAGCGCTCGATGCCGAGATGGGCCCGTAGCCGCTCCATATCCTCGATGAGATCCCAGGTCGTGTTGTGTTCAAGGGATGCATGCGGCATCGACTGGCCGCAGCCGCGCTGATCGAACAGCACGATGCGATAGCGCGAAGGATCGTGAAACCGGCGCATCGTCGGATTGGAGCCGCCGCCCGGTCCCCCGTGAACCAGCACGACAGGCTTTCCGTGCGGATTGCCGCATTGTTCAAAGTAGATTTCATGCCCGCCGGAAACCGCCAGGCGTCCCCTGGCAAACGGTTCGATCGGCGGATAAAGGCCGTGACGTGGTTCGTTGGCTGGCGTCTGGTGAGGTGTCATGAAGGACGGATGTTCTGGCTCGATCCTGAGTGATGAAGTCAGCCTACAAAGGACGCTGCCTTTGCTTCAAGCGCAAGAGGCGCATTTCTCGATCGTGCACGGTCTCGCCCCCCGGGATCCGCATTTCCCTGAGGAGTTCCAACGCGTGACGCGATGGGGGAGGGCCGATCAAGCTGGCGATCATTGCCGCGATGAAGCCCGCGGGGATGCCGAACACGCCCGCGAGCGTACTGTTGACGCCAAGCCATGACGCCTCGCCCGCTACGATTGCGAGCACGGCCACCGTGAAGCCGGCCCCCATGCCGGCGAGCGCTCCCAGGGCGTTGATGCGCTTCGACCAGATCGAAAGCGTGATCACCGGAAAGAGAGTGGAACCGGAGAGAGCCAAGGCCCACAAAAGCAGCCGCAACGGGTCAGCAGGCGCGATCAGGGCGAGCCAGGCGCCGATGAGTGTTGCGATGACGGTCGCGGCGCGCGCCATGGCGAGCCTGAGACGATCGGGCGCCGGTTCCCACTTCAGTCCGTTGACGACATCCTCGGCGAGGATCGTCCCGAGCGATAGTGACGACATGCTGGCGGCTGCGACGGCGGCGGCGACGGCTCCGGCCAGAGCGAGGTACACGACGACCACCGGATATCCGGATGCAATCGGCAGCGCGAACAGCACGGCGTCCCGATTGATGCTGAAGCTGCTCAATGGGAGTCTCGGCACCTGGCCCTGTACGCCGGCGAGGCCTGCCGCCTCAAGGGAGCGGAACCATTCCGGTAGCTGGGATGCGCTGAACCCGACCAGGGTGTCCATGGCGATATCGCGCATGAAGACGGCGATCGACGAGATGACCAGCATGATCATGCCGAGGATGAAGACCGCCCATCCCAGCGACTTGCGCGTATCGTAGACGCTGGGCGTTGTGCCGGCGCGGGGCAGCAGCCACGGTGCAACGGCAACACCTGCCATCAAGGTGAGGCTGGCGATGATGAAACTCAGCGATCCGACACTCCCGAACGGCGCCGAAAATCGATGCACGATCGGCTCCAGCCCCGATCCGGCGAGGTTGAACGCCAAAGGTGACAGATCCGGAATCGGCAGGCCCTGCTGGCGCTCCAGCCGGTCCAGGACGCGCAACACGGGACCATGGCTCAACGGGCCAAAGGGCAAGTTCGTGACCGCAGTGGCAACCATCGCCATCGGTACGGCCAGCGCCATCATCATGGAAATGCCCTGGGACGTGTTCGACCAACTCGCCGACCGCATCCCGCCGCCAGCGATGGACAGCGCGATGGCTGTCACGAGAACCAGGATCACGATGCCTTCGGATCGGCCCGATAGCCAGGTTCCGGCGAATACTCCCATGCGAAATTCAGCGGCAATGACGAGCAGAATGGAGACCGACATCATCGCGGCCGCCGCCAGCCTGACAGACCGGCTTTCAAACCGGCGGCCGAGATAGCTTGGTACCGTGAAGGCACCGAACTTACGCAGAAACGGTGCGATCAGAACGGCCATCACGACGAGGCCTCCGGTCAGGCCAATCACGACGCACCAGGCGTCGAATCCGTTCAGGAAAAACAGACCGGTGCCGGCGACGACGCCTGTGGCGCCAACGGCTGTAACCGCAACAACCATGCCATTGAAGAAGGCTGGCACACGGCGTCCGCTGGCGAAGAAATCGAACGATTCGCGTGTCGACGCCGACGCGCCGACTGCGGCATAGAGGGCCAGAGGGCCAAGCAACATCGCGCTGCGGATGACGTTGTCGGAGACCCCGAGCTGCTCGAGGATCAGCAGGATCAGCACGAGCGCGGCGAATGCACTCGCGAAGATACCGAAATAGGTGCCGAGCCGGGGATTGACGACGCGCGTGCGGGAAAGCGGCATGATGATGGCTCGGACTTGCTCTGGCGATGGCCGATCGAGGTGGGTGTCAGACCTGCTCGTTGCTGCCGTGCCAGTGGTCTATGGCATCCTGGCGGTTGACGAACGAAGCGATAGTGACCACGGCGATCAGGATCAGCCCGTGCCCGACGAGGAAGTAGCCCAGGGGAAAACTCAAAAATCTGTTGGAATTCAAGCGTTCAGCGTAGAGCGGCAAGAGAATGACGGCGAGCAGATAGGGCAGCAGGGTGGCCAGCATCTGCCATTTGGTGTGCCGCCAGTAGGGTTTGCGCTCGCGGCGTTCGATCATCGGCCTATCCCCCTCGGTTTTCCCTGAATACCGCGTCTCAGGCTCTTGGCCTGCCAGCGTCGTGCGAATTATCCGGTCGCCGTCCGGCTGCGCAAGACCATCGCTCAAACTGGCGGGGATCGGCGGGAAAAAGTCGCTTCTCCACCAAGAAACGAGGATACCCTTGCGTTGACGTTCATCAAGTTGCTTAAATCGCGATCAGCACGATTTCGTGGCGACTGCTTGAGCTGGAGCCACTCAGCGCCGGTCGGTCCCCAGTGTGCCGCCGATGGCCATAGGTTAGGACAGGCAAATGGTTGCTACCCGGATCATGATCGTTGACGATCATCCGTTGTTTCGCAAGGCGCTTCATCAAGCCTTGGCGACGTCCCTCGATGCTGCCGAGGTCATCGAAGCCGGTTCGCTGGACGAGGTGACGGGCAAGCTCGCGGAAGACAGCGCTATCGATTTGATTTTGCTGGATTTGTCGATGCCGGGCGTGCAGGGGCTCTCAGGGCTGCTGTTTTTGCGGGCTCAATACCCCGAGATTCCGGTGGTCATCGTCTCGGCCAGTGATGACTTGGCGACGATCCGCGGGGCAATCGGCTTCGGTGCGTCGGGTTTCGTGCCCAAATCGCAGCCGGTGGATGTCATCCGGACCGCTGTCCGCCAGGTTCTCGGCGGTGAGGTCTGGGTGCCCCCTGACGTCGATCTCGCGGCTCAGGGCAAGGAAGCAAGCGAGCTTATCGCGCGTCTGTCGACGCTGACGCCGCAGCAGGTGCGCGTTCTCATGATGTTGGGCGAGGGGCTTCTGAACAAACAGATTGCGTTCCGGTTGAACGTCTCCGAGGCGACGATCAAGGCGCATGTCTCCGCCATCCTGCAGAAGCTCGGCGTGGACAGCCGCACACAGGCCGTGATTGCCATCAACCGGATCGATACGGGAGACTGGCAGCGGCTTGCGAACTGAGCGGAATGCCCGCCGCGCGCCAGAAGATGGGCAGCGGGCAAACCGGCCCTACTTCGCGTTCCTGCTCTGCCAATCCTTCATCCAGGCGATCTCTTTTTCCTGGGCCTGGATGATCTCTTCGGCAAGCTTCCGTACGCCCGGGTCCTTGCCGAACTTGAGAACGACGTTCGCCATATCGATTGCGCCCTGATGATGAGCGATCATCCCGGCAATGAAATCGCGATCGGCGTCACCGGTGAAAGCGATATCCATATCCTTGTGCATCTTGTCGTTCGACGCCTGAAAGGCAGCCGTCGACCCGGCGTCGGCCCCGCCCGGCTGAGCCGCTCGATGCGTACTATGCTCATCTTTGCCGGGCGCGTGATGGCCCGCGTGTTGCGCCATCGCGGCTGTGGTCAGGGCGGCCAGAGAAATGGCAGCGATCAGAAGTTTCGTTTTCATGAGGTCGTTCGTCCATATGTCGAGAGTTCAAACGGTCTGTTGCGCTCCAGGTGATGTGCCGAAGCGATAGCAAACCTCGAAATTCCTGACTTACGACAGGAGCTTCGGCGGACGATCGAGCCGATGGAGACGGGTGATCACGCTATGTTGTGGTGGGACGGCAATGCCGCGCCATGGGGGAGCTACATCCATCTGGGGCATCCGCAGCAGAATGGCGGTGCCGACGCAATGTATCAGGCAGGTTCCATCATCGGCCGGTGCGGTTGAATGATCGTGACCGGAACCACCATCCTGATGCGTTTGCTGTGCATGACAGGGTTTGCCGATAAAGTGATGAGGAGTGGCCAGGCTCACGAAACCAGCCATGATCACAGCGGCTGCGATGAGCCCGCGTTGGCAGAGGGAACGAGACAAGAAGTTTGCCAATGATTGGATCATGTCGGTGGCGAGTAGAAGATCGAGCGTCAGAGTCTGCCGGGATTATCCTCACGGGTGAGGAAAAATCGTGGCGGGACGATGCTTGAGGACTGAGCGACAAAACGGCCCAGACCGCTGTCACAAACATGAAAACGTTATCCGATTTAATCTCGGCGATGCGGACGGTTCAGATTCGCAGACGGGGGGCACCGCTTCAACGAAAAGGGCCCCGGATGACTCATAAGATCGAAATTGGCCTTCTTGTGTTGCTTTGTCCCAGGACGGGACTCGAATACAGCATCGGCGTCGAAATGGACGCGATGAGCTTCAACAGCCTGCCGACACTACCGATGACGGCATGCTGTCCACATTGTGGAAAACAGCACTGTTGGCAGGCGAGCGAAGCCAAACTCAAACTTGACGATGCCACGCTTGCGCACGGCGACTGCCGTGAGCCTCAGGCCAGAGTCGCCTAAGACGTCATGCGGCACGTCGAGCTGCCTGTCTTGGATTCAGCTCTTGGCGGGGCCGCACGAGGTGGCCGATTGTACCTGAGAGCGTCGTGTCGCCAAACCGGGCGGTTGTCAGTGGGGTGACGGTGAAATTGCCAGCAATGATGCCGGCGCTGAAGCCGTCTTGCCATCGTCGCGGAAAGCCTTCGTTCGTGTGGACAGACCTCGCGCAGGACGCCTTCGGTTCGTCTCAATAGTGACGGATGCGTGTGACGCTCCCCCTCAGGCGACAGGAGGACGTCCACGGCGCCTGTAGTCTTGCCAAACGACATAGCCGAGGTACACAAAAGCACCAAGGAAGGGAGAGAGAACGAGCAGAGGTACCCATTCATCTACGCCAATCATTTCCAGCATGGACTGTCTCCCACAGCAAATGTTTCCCGACGATTATCAAACCGATTCAGGCCTGACTACCGGCGTCGCTTTACTGCCGGATGTTCGTATCGTCGACATCGATCCGGAGAGGCGTGTTTTTGTTCCAAGGCGCGGCCTCGCGTGGAAAGTCACGCATGTGATTGCTCATGATTATTGGCATATCGAGAGCGCAGATCGCGGCGTGATAGAGGCAGATGAAGAGCGAGGACGGCGTATCGTAGCGGCTTGCAGGGACTGCTTGGCTCAACTGGAGAGCAGATAGGTCCAGTCAGAGGAATAGCGGGTGCTGGCACCTCTCACCGCTGCGCTCGCAAGGTTTGCTCTTCGCAGCGGTGGAGTTTGTCAGGGCAGCCTCACCAAGCCGCAACCGCAGTCTTCCAGGGCCGGGCGAAAAAACCCGATCGCACCCTCGTATGGGGTCAGGTCTGCGATGGCTTCCAATCGGCAGACGGCACGACGTTGACCATCCAGGGGACGCCGAACTTATCAATCAGCGAGCCGAATCCGGGTGACCAGAAGGTCTCGCCGAACGGCATGATCGGCTTGCCGCCCTCGGAAAGCTTATCGAACCAGCGTTTGGCTTTGGCGTTGTCCCCGGTATGCAACGTGACATCGAAGCCATTCTTGGGCTTGTCGATGTTGCGGGCCCATTCGACATCCATGTCGGCGCCCATCAGCGCCTGGTCGCCGACCTCCAGCCAGCAATGCATCAGCCAGGTCTTGTATTTCTCATCGGTGATCGGCATGCCCGCGGGCGCATCGCCGTAAGGGATGGCTGCGGTGATCTTTCCGCCCAGGACCTTGGCGTAGAACTCGAACGCTTCGCGGCACTGACCCTGGAAGCTGAGACTCGTCACGATTTTCATGGCCTTCTCCTCTTCGTCGTCGTTGTCGAACAACAGCGCGGATCGCGCCAACGTTCCTGACGAGAGCGCATGGCGCGGACGGTATGCCTGCCGTATGTCGCTTTATTGACCGCACGCGCGGTTGGCGGCACCGGTCATCACCGGACACCCTGACGCAGCAGGCGCGGCACGCAAGAAATCTGAGCTCAGAAAATGTAGGAGAATCATGGAGCGGGCGATCGGGATCGAACCGACGACATTCAGCTTGGGAAGCTGACGTTCTACCACTGAACTACGCCCGCGAGGATGGATACTTCATAGCACAGGCGCGGCGTAACGGAAGCCCTGAAGGTGCATATCCGCGCCGGAATAGCGCCAGAATGCCGGGAGATGATGAACCGATCGTGAGTGAGGCGGGACGGCTGCTGTGGTAGCCTCGCAAGGGGCAACCAGACCTGATCGAGGTGGGCAGCGCGTGAATGTCGATGTGAGACCTGCTGAAACGCAAGAGCGGCTGGCAAAATTCCAGGATCCCGATTGGACGGCCAAGGGCGAGCGCCGCGCGTGCGTAGCCCCGACCAAGCTTGCGATCTTGTGGATCAATACCGGCACGCTGTGCAACATCACCTGCCGGAACTGCTACATCGAATCCAGCCCCAAGAATGACCGTCTCGCCTATATCTCAACGGCAGAGGTGACGGCCTATCTCGACGAGATCAATACGTTCAACCTAGGGACCCGGGAAATCGGGTTCACCGGCGGCGAGCCGTTCCTGAACCCCGATATCCTCGCCATCCTGAGCGAAACGCTTCAGCGCGGGTTCGATGTTCTGGTGCTCAGCAACGGCATGCAGCCGATGCTGCGGCCGCGAATCAAGCAGGGACTTCTCGCCTTGAAGGCGGTCTACGGAAGTCAGCTCAAGATCCGTGTCAGTCTCGATCACTTCGGCAAGGTCCTGCATGAAAGCGAGCGTGGGCCGCGGACGTGGAACAAAGTCTGCGAGGGACTGGACTGGTTGTCGGCGAACGGTTTGACGACGGCGATTGCCGGACGGACGTGTTGGGGGGAGAGCGAGGCTGAGGCACGTGCTGGCTACGCAGCACTGATCGCCGAACGCGGTTGGCGCGTCGATGCTGACGATCCGGCGCAGTTGATGCTACTGCCCGAGATGGACGGACGCGACGACGTTCCGGAAATCACGACCGCGTGCTGGGGCATCCTGCATAAGGATCCTGCCGACGTGATGTGCGCTTCCAGCCGGATGGTAGTGAAGCGCAAGGGAGCGGATGCTCCGACGGTCTTGCCGTGCACCTTGCTGCCTTACGATCCGGCTTTCGAAATGGGAGTGACGTTGGCTGAGGCTGCCGAGGCCAATGGCGGCATGTTCGACCACGGGGCGGTCAAGCTGTGCCATGTCAACTGTGCAAAGTTCTGCGTGTTAGGAGGCGGCAGCTGTTCCTGATGCCGCCTCCGGTCGCTTAGAGAAGACCTGATTATGACTTCGTGACCAGGGCGTCTCTGATTTCCTTGAGATAAACTTCACTCGGCGTCGGTGCGGGGGTTGCAGGCGGAGGGGCGGGCTTGCGCATGCGGTTGACGGCCTTGATGAGAAGGAAGATCGCGAACGCCGTGATCAGGAACCTGATAATCGCGTTCAGGAACTGGCCATACTTGATTTCCACGCCGTCTCCTGTGGGTGTCGGGAGTGTCACGGCGAGTGAGCTGAAATCAACGCCAGCGAGGATATAGCCGATCGGCGGCATGATGATGCCCTCGACCAGCGTCGAGACGATGGGGCCGAAGGCGGCTCCCATGATGACGCCGATGGCCAAGTCGAGGACGTTGCCCCGCATGGCAAATTCCTGGAATTCCTTCATTATTTTCATGGCAATAAGTCCCTTGCTGGATCTGCCGCCGCCAGGCGTCCTTGCCGCTGACTAACCCCGAATCGGGTCGCCTGAGGCTAGGCCAAGCGGCTCGCTGGTGTAAATCGGGGCCGTTCGGTCCGGCGGGGACAGAAATTCTGCATTCGCAGACGCCTTGCGAGCAGTTGGCAGAAAGTCAGGATTCGAGCAATATGAACAACTTGAGCCGTGTTTGTCGCCGGTTGAGGTGACGAAGGCTTGAATGTTTGTTTCCGGCGACGCCGCACAGAGGGCAGCGTGAGATGTTTGACGCCTGGGTGATCGTAGCCCTCGGCATCGCCTATGTCGGTGTCCTGTTCGCGATTGCGTGGACCGGGGATCGCACGATCCGTTCGCGCAAGGGGGGCGAGGGACGGCCACTCATCTACGCGCTTTCGCTCGCCGTCTATTGCACCTCATGGACGTTCTTTGGCAGTGTCGGGCTGGCGGCTTCGACCGGATATAATTTCGCGCCGGTGTATGTCGGCCCGATCCTGATGTTCGTCTTCGGGTGGCGGCTGATCCTGCGCATCGTGCGCCTGTCCAAGTCCCAGAACATCACATCGATCGCGGATTTTCTGGCGGCGCGCTATGGCAAAAGCCAAGCCGTCGCGGCGGTGGTCACATTGGTGGCCGTAGCCGGTACGCTCCCCTACATCGCGCTTCAGCTCAAGGCTGTCGTGATTTCGACCGAGGCTCTGATCGTCGGCAACATGCCGAAGGTCTGGCTGGAGATCGGATTGCTCCCGTCTCCGGGCGCGACGGAGACAGCGTTGATCGCCGCGATCTTCCTGGCCACGTTTGCGGTCCTGTTCGGCACCCGCCACATCGATGCCACCGAGCACCAGGACGGCTTGATGCTGGCGGTAGCTGCCGAGTCTCTCGTCAAGCTCGCTGCATTTCTGACCGTCGGAATTTTCGTGACGGTGGCCGCGTTCGGCAGCATCGATCAGTTCGCCGAACGCGCGCGGCAAAGCACCGAGATCCTGGCGACGTTCAACCGCCCCTTGAACGGCGGCATCTGGTTGACGGTCTCTTTCCTCAGTCTGGTGTGCATCATTCTGCTGCCGCGTCAGTTCCACGTGACCGTGGTCGAGAACAATTCCGAGCGCGAAATCAATCGGGCGCGCTGGCTGTTTCCGCTCTACCTCGTTCTGATCAATATCTTCGTCGTGCCGATTGCGGCGGCTGGCCTGCTGCAGTTTCCGGATCGCAGCGTGGACGCCGATCTGTTCGTGCTGTCCCTGCCGATGGCCAAGCATGCCAATGCCATCACGACGCTCGCCTACATTGGTGGCCTGTCGGCTGCGACAGCAATGGTGATCGTCGAATCGGTCGCGCTCGCCATCATGATCTGCAACGGGCTCGTCATTCCGCTGCTGCTGCGGCAGCGGCTGCTTGAGACGCACCAGCAGGAGGATCTTCCGCGCGTCCTCCTGGTGATCCGTCGCCTGGCGATTTTCGCGATCGTTCTGCTTGGCTTCCTGGTTTATCGCGCGCTCGGTGACTCGCAGGGCCTGGCCGCAATCGGCCTCATCTCGTTTGCGGCGATCGCGCAGCTGGCGCCCGCCTTCTTCCTGGGACTGGTCTGGCGCAAGGGAACGGCGCGCGGTGCCATCGCCGGTATCGTCGCCGGCTTCGCCGTCTGGAGCTATACGCTGCTTCTGCCATGGATCGTGAAGGCCGGATGGATCGGACCGGATATCCTGGTGCGTGGGCCTCTCGGGATCACCATGCTGCGTCCCGAAGAGCTTTTCTTCCTCGGCTTCGAGCCGCTGACGCATGGCGTGATTTGGAGCCTGTTCTGTAACGTGCTGGCGATGGTGACGGTGTCGTTGCTGCGCGCGCCGGAGCCGGTGGAGCGGTTGCAGGCCCACGTCTTCATTCAGGACGACCGGCCGAGACTGGCGCCGACGCCGAGCTTCAAGCTGTGGCGGACGTCAATTACCATCGGTGACCTGCAGGAAACCGCGGCGCGCTACCTGGGCGCAGAGCGCGCGAAGCGGTCGTTCGCTGAGTTTGCGGCGGGCCGTAATGCGAAGCTGACGCCGCGCGCTGAAGCTGATGTCCAGATCGTCCGTTTCACCGAACATTTGCTGACAAGTGCGATCGGCGCTGCTTCCGCGCGGCTGGTGATGTCGTTGCTCCTGAGCCGCAGCAACATCGGCAACCAGTCCGCCCTCAGGCTGCTCGACGACGCCAGTGAGGCGCTGCAATACAACCGCGATCTTCTCCAATCGGCGCTGGATCAGGTCCGCCATGGTCTCAGCGTCATCGACAAGGACATGCGGCTGGTGTGCTGGAACCGCCAGTTCCGCGAGCTTCTGGATCTTCCGCCGGAGCTTGGACAGGTGGGAATGCCTCTCGACCGCATCCTGCGTCATTGCGCGGATCGTGGCGATTTCGGTGAGGGACCTGTCAGTGCCCTCGTCGGCGACCGTCTCGTGCGCATGGCGGTGCACCGGGAAACCATTCAGGAGACGTTGCGCAACGGGCGCATCATAGAGATCCGGTCGGCCGCGATGCCGCAAGGTGGCGTCGTCACGACCTACTCGGACATTACCGACAGAATGGTCGCCGCTAATGCGTTGGCCCGGTCGAACGAGACGCTGGAAAGGCGCGTGCGCGAACGGACCGCCGAGATCCTGCGCGTCAACGCGGCGCTTGCCGTGGCGAAGGCCAAGGCCGACGAGGTCAATCTGGACAAGACCCGGTTTCTCGCTGCTGCCAGCCACGACATTCTCCAGCCGTTGAATGCGGCGCGCCTGTATTCGTCAAGCCTTGTCGAGCGGCCGCTGTCCGAGGCCGAGGCTTTGATTGCGCGCAACATCGATGCATCGCTAAGCGCGGTGGAGGAGATCCTCGCTGCCCTGATCGACATCTCACGGATGGATGCGGGGCGTCTCGAACCTGAGATTGCCGATGTCTCGCTGAAGGACTTGTTCGCGACATTGAAGGTCGAGTTCGAACCATCCGCACGCGAGAAAGGGCTGGAGCTCAGGGTCGCTCCGACGTTGCTTGGTGTGCGAGCTGACCGCAAGCTGTTGCGTCGCATTCTCCAGAACCTGCTGGCCAACGCAATAAAGTATACGAGCCGCGGTGGTGTTCTGATCGGCGCACGGCGCATCGGGGACGGTATTCGTATCCAGGTTACGGATACCGGATGCGGCATCCCCGCATCCAAGCACGAGGTGATCTTCAAGGAATTCCAGAGGTTGGAAGACGGCGGTTCGGACATTCGCGGTCTTGGGCTCGGGTTGTCGATCGTGGAGCGCATCTGCCGCGTCCTGGAAGCGCCGATCACGCTTCGGTCCCGGCTCGGGCGCGGATCGACATTCGGAGTGACGCTGCGCCCTGCGATTGTCGAGGCGACAGCCGCGCCCGAGCCTGTCCCCGTGCGCGTTCACGGGTCCGTTGCCGGACTCGTCGTCCTCTGCATCGACAATGAGCCCGCGGTCTTGAAGGGCATGGAGATGCTGCTCGGCGGATGGGGTTGCAAGGTTCTGACCGCCGGCAGCGTGACCGCCGCGCGGGAGACGGTCGTGCGGCTTGGTGCACCGCCTGATGTCATTCTTGCCGACTATCATCTCGATCGTGGCACAACGGGTCTCGACGCGGTTTCTGCCGTGTCGAAAGCTGCCGATGCCGATGTGCCGGCGATTTTCATTACGGCCGACCATTCGCCCGAGGTCGAGCGTGCGCTGCGTACGCGAGGCTTTGCGCTTTTGCGCAAGCCGCTCAAAGCGGCGGCGCTTCGGGCACTGTTGAACCGTCATGCGATACGACGGCTGGCTGCGGAATAGTGAGCTGGCAGGCCCCGGATCAGGGATCCGCGGAGGGGCTGCTACTCCGCGTGAGCATCAATCCGACGAGGACCCCGGCAAGCATCGCCAGCAACGGCATCATCGCGACGAGATACGCTGCCCCGTGGGATGAGAACGCCTGTCCTTCGAACATCAGCCAGCGTGTAGTCCAGCCGATCGCATATCCAGCGATGCCGCCTCCGACCACGCCGATCAAGCGCGAGGTTGCAGCCGCGGTCCGTGACGTGTTCGGGCCCGCCGATACGCGCCTGACCGTAAAGATCGCTGCGATGATTCCGGCAGCGGCGGCGATCAGAGGCGCGACCGTGCTGCCGATGAACATCGCGTACGCACCTTCCATCTGCGAAACGCCGAGCGCTTCACCAATCACGACGCCTCCGACCACCACGAGCGGATAGACGATCACCGCCGCCAGGAGAAACGCCAACGCGGACAGCAATATCCTGCGGCCCATGTTTGCTCCTCAGCGCGCCGCCGCCGCGAGGCCCGCCTGAATGTCGGCGATCAGATCCTCGGTGGCTTCCAGCCCGATCGAGAGGCGGAGCAGGCTCTCGCTGATGCCGAGTTCGGCGCGCGCCTCGGGCTTGAGGCGCTGATGCGTCGTGGTTGCCGGATGCGTGATCAGGCTTTTCGCATCGCCCAGATTGTTCGAGATCCGGATCAGGCGCAGTGCGTTGAGGAAGCGGAACGCCGCGTCTTTTCCGCCGTCGATCTCGAAGGCGATGACCTGTCCACCGCCGGACATCTGCTTGCGTGCGAGTTCTATCTGCGGGAAGTCCGGCAGGCCGCAATAGAGCGTGCGTGAGATGCCCTGACGGCCGGACATCCATTGCGCGATGGTCGCCGCCGACGCGCTTTGCGCCTTGATGCGTATTGGAAGCGTCTCGAGACCCTTCAGCATCACCCAGGCGTTAAACGGACTGATCGCCGGGCCGGTCTGGCGCAGGAATGTTTGCAAATGATCTTTGAGGAACTTCTCAGAGCACAGCACCGCGCCGCCGAGACAGCGGCCCTGACCGTCCATATGCTTGGTGGTGGAATACATCACGACGTCGGCGCCGTATTTCAGCGGCTTCTGCAGCAATGGCGTAGCGAACACGTTGTCGATGAAGACGAGTGCGCCCGCGTCGTGGGCGATTTTTGCAACTGCTTCGATATCAACCAGCTCGAGCGTCGGGTTGGCGGGTGTCTCGAAGAACACGGCCTTGGTGTTGGGCCGAATGGCTTTGCGCCAGGCTTCGGTGTCGCTACCCTGGACCAGGGTGGAGGAAATGCCGAAACGTGGACACAGATCCTCGACGATGTACCGGCACGAGCCAAACATCGCGCGGGCAGCGACGACATGATCGCCGGCGCTCAGATAGCTGAGCAGCGCGGCTGTCACAGCGGCCATTCCAGTGGCGGTCGCGCGGCAGGCCTCCGCGCCTTCAAGCAGACGCAGGCGCTCCTCGAACATGTTCGTCGTCGGGTTGGAGAACCGCGAATAGATGAAGCCAGGATCTTCGTCCTTGAACCGCGCTTCGGCCTGCTCGGCGGTATTGTAGAGATAGCTCTGCGTCAGAAACAGCGCTTCGGACGTCTCGCCGAAGCTGCTGCGCAGCGTCCCGCCGTGAACGAGCAAAGTTTCCGGCGACCAGTCCGGCTGAGGGTTGCGGTTAGGGGCTGCATCGCGCTTTGTCATTCCGGTCTCCCGCACATACAAAAAAACCCGGCCGCGTGATCCCAGCGGAAAAGCCGGGCGCAGGCCAGGATTGCGCGCGGCCTTTTTAGCGAGTTGTTTTACGTGGCTGCAAGCCGGCCGGCCAAATCACCACGATCCATCTGCGCTGATACGCCTCTGGTGACGGGATCGTCAAGTCGCTTGCTGGCCGTACAATGAATGTGCCGCACCATCCGGCGCCGCCCAGGTTGTCCCCAGCCAGCTTGGCGGGGAGGGGGGATCGCGCTAGAGACAGTCACCGGAGGTGGGGAATGGTTAAGCGGGTGGACGAGACAGTGAATGGCATTCTGCCGGCGCAGGCTATCCGGTCTCTGATTGCATCCGGCGAGATCAAGCTCGCGCAGCCACCGCTCGGCAACCAGCTCCAGCCAGCCAGCCTCGATTTGCGGCTCGGCGCGTGGGCTTGGCGCGTGCGGGCGAGTTTTCTACCGGGGCCTGGTGCCAAGGTCGCGGACAAGCTCGAAGATCTGGCTCTGCATAAGGTCGATCTGAGCGACAGTGCCGTTCTGGAAACCGGCTGTGTCTACGTCGTCCCGCTACTGGAAAGCCTTGAGCTGCCGGATACGATTTCAGCAGCCGCCAACCCGAAAAGCTCGACTGGCCGACTGGATGTTTTCACCCGTGTGATCGCGGATGGCGTGACGTCATTCGATCAGGTGCCTGCTGGTTATACGGGTCCGCTCTACGCTGAAATTTGTCCGCAAACCTTTCCGATCATCGTGCGGCAGGGATCGCGGCTGAGCCAGATCCGGTTCCGGCAAGGCGCCGTCGCGGATACCGATGCCGCGCTCGCCGAATTACACAAGACGGAACGGCTTGTCTCCTCGGAGACCGCCGATATCGCGCAAGGGATCGCGCTGTCGGTCGACCTCGCTGGTGATAAGGATGGCCTGATCGGATATCGCGCCAAGCGGCATACTGGCGTCGTGGATGTCGATGCGCCGGGATCGTGCGAGGTTCTCGACTATTGGGAGCCGATCATGGCACGAGGCCCCAAGCGGCTGATCCTCGATCCGGATCAATTTTATATTCTTGCATCACGCGAGGCGGTTCACGTGCCGCCGACCCACGCAGCCGAAATGGTGCCCTTCAATCCTCTGGTCGGTGAGTTCCGCGTGCATTATGCGGGCTTCTTCGATCCCGGTTTCGGACATGCGGCTTCCGGCGGCACGGGCTCAAAGGCCGTCCTGGAAGTGCGTTCGCACAAGGTGCCGTTCATCATCGAAGACGGCCAGATCATCGGCCGGCTGATCTATGAGCGCATGACGGAAGTGCCCGAAATGCTCTACGGCTCCGGGCTCGGCAGCCACTATCAGGCGCAAGGCCTGAAGCTATCCAAACACTTCCGCTAAGACGACATCAGGGGGCCAGACCAGCCTCGGCCAGAACGGTATCGACGATGGCGCGACGGGCAGCACCGTCGGCGTTCTTGCGGATGTCGATGTTGATCGCGAATACGCGCACCTGATCGCCTTTTTCCGCCCATCCGACAAGCCAGCCGATATCCGGATCGGGCAGGTCGGCCCAACCGGTTTTGCCGCGCAGGACGAAATCATTCTGGCGCTGAAGCTCCATGATGTCGCTCACCTGCTGCATGGCTGTTGCCGACAGAGGCAGATCGCGCCGCCGCAGCCTGTCGATGAACGTCACCTGCTGCAGCGGCGTGATGCGGAGATCGCCCTTGATCCAATAGGGGTAATCGCCCGACGCTTTCGCGTTGCCGTAGCCGATGGATTTCAGCGCAGCATTCAGCCGCTCATCACCGATCATCCGCCCGATCTTGGCGAATACCGGAACGCAGGAATGCTGGAGCGCGGTGGCGAGCGTCTGGTCCGCATTGCAAGCGGGAACGAACGCCTTGCCCCAGTCATGGACGAACACGTCACCGCGCGCATCCTTCACGACGCCCGTGTCGAGCGCGATCAGCGCGCCTGGAACCTTGAACGTGGAGGCAGGAAGAAATGCCGTCTCGGCGCGCTTACGGTGAGATACGGTCACGACATCGGTCTTCGGATCGTACAGCACCGCGACGCCGACCACGCCCGCTTTTTTGAAGTGATGAGCCAGCTCCGGCCGCTCTTCAATCGTGGTGGCGAGGGCAGGGGCGAACGACAGGACAAGAGCAGCAAGCGAAGCGAGCCAGCGCATGTGGGTTCCGGTTTGCCTGAGTTGGAAGCTACGGTGGGTAAAAGGCAATCCAGGCAGATTTGCAACGTTAGGCCCGGCGTTAAGCGGAAGCGACTTCAGGCTCCGGCTTTTTGGCGCGAGCGGACTTCGCAGCGTTCAGCACCGCTGTGATGACCCCAGGAAAGCGCCCGTTGATCTCCTCGCAACGCAGGGTGTTCACCACCTCGGTTCCGCGCCGCTCGGATCGGATCAGTCCCGCCTCGCGCAATACCTTGTAATGATGCGATTGCGTCGATTTCGGAAGGCGGTCCGGGGCGGCCGTTGAGCAGTTCATGGGACAGCCGCCATGCGTCAGCTTCAGCAGGATGGCGAGGCGCACGGGGTCGGCGAGTGCGTAAAGAACGCTCTCTAAAGCCACATCTTCGATGGCCGGATGCACGAACGGTCGCTGCATCCCATGAGTATGGGGTACGTAGGCGCTTCGTTCAATAGTTCACATTGCCCGAACATAGGGCTGTGCGCGGGCTTTTTGATCAGACGCAGCTCGCAAAGTAGCCGACAAGGAACCGCTCGTAGATGGTCGTGAGCTGATGCAAGTCGGTCAGCGGCACGCGTTCGTCCACCTGATGAATGGTTTGGTTGACCAAACCGAACTCGATCACAGGACAGAATGCCTGGATGAAACGGGCATCCGACGTGCCGCCGCCGGTGCTGAGCTTGGGCTTGCGTCCTGTCACGCCTTCGACGGCCTCCGCCATGGTATCGACCAGCGGGCCTGGCTGCGTGAGAAATACATCTCCCGTTCCGGAGAAGCTGACGGACCACCGCGCATCGACCTCCGCGGCAGCAGCGGCGCAGCGCTCCTTCACCCAGGTTTCGACGCCTAGCCGCCGGTGCAGGTCGTTGTAGCGGATGTTGAACAGCGCACGAGCTTCCGACGGAATGACGTTGGTCGCGGTATTCGGCGCCGAAATCACCGTCACCTGAAGGCTTGAGGGTTCGAAGTCGGGCGTGCCCTGGTCGAGCGGCGTGGTGGACAATCGATCGATGATCCGCGCCAGCTTCGGCACGGGGTTCTCTGCCAGATGCGGATAGGCGGCGTGACCCTGCTTGCCCTGCACGATCAATTCGCAATTCAGGCTGCCGCGGCGGCCGATCTTGATCTCGTCTCCGATCGCTTTCGGGTTCGAGGGCTCGCCGACGACGCAGGCTTCGAGTTTCTCGCCGCGCGCTTGCAGCCAGTCGAGGACTTTGGAGGTTCCGTTGATTGACTGGCCTTCTTCATCGCCGGTGATGAGCAGGCTGATCGATCCGTTCGGTTGTCCGCCGTGTGCATGGACATAGCGCAGGGCAGCGGCGACGAAGCACGCTATCGCCCCCTTCATGTCCACCGCGCCGCGGCCGTACATCACGCCATCGACGACATCGGCTGAGAATGGAGCATGAGTCCAGCGCGTCAAGTCTCCCGGCGGCACGACATCCGTGTGACCAGCGAAGCAGAGATTCGGGCTGCCCGTGCCAATCCTCGCGTAGAGGTTCTCGACATCCGGCGTGCCGGGGGCGCTGAACGTCATGCGATCGACGGTGAAGCCTGCCTGAGACAGGACGTCCTGGAGGAGCGACAGAGCCCCTCCCTCGACTGGTGTCACGCTCGGACAGCGGATCAGCGCCTGAGCCAGCTCGATAGGGTCGCGGCCATTGGCGCTCATCGCCGGTCCTCAGTCGCGCAGCAGGTCGTTGATCGAGGTCTTCGAGCGGGTCTGCACGTCGACGGTTTTCACGATCACCGCGCAATACAGCGATGGTCCCGGTGAGCCATCCGGCAGCGGCTTGCCGGGCATCGCACCTGGCACGACCACGGAGTACGGCGGCACCTTGCCGATATGGACCTTGCCGGTCGCGCGGTCGACGATCCGCGTCGAGGCCGAAATGAACACGCCCATCGCCAGCACTGCGCCTTCGCCGACAACCACACCTTCGACCACCTCGGAACGGGCGCCGATGAAGCAGTTGTCCTCGATGATGACCGGTCCGGCCTGCAGCGGCTCCAGCACGCCGCCGATGCCGACTCCGCCCGAAAGATGCACGTTCTTGCCGATCTGCGCGCACGAGCCGACCGTGGCCCAGGTATCGACCATCGTGCCGCTGCCGACGTAGGCGCCCAGGTTGACGAACGATGGCATCAGGATGACGCCGGGGGCGATGTGGGCCGAGTGACGAACAACGCAGCCGGGGACGGCACGGAACCCGGCCTTGCGGAAGGCGGCTTCATCCATGCCGGCGAACTTGGAAGGCACCTTGTCCCACCAGCTCGATCCGCCCGGCGCACCGGAAATTGTGGTCATGTCGTTGAGGCGGAAGGACAGCAGAACCGCCTTCTTCAGCCACTGATGCACGACCCACTCGTCGCCGACCTTCTCAGCGACGCGCGCCTCGCCCTTGTCGAGCATCTGAAGAGCGGTCTCGACGGCCTCGCGCACGGCGCCTTTGGTCGAGAGATTGACGCTCTCGCGCGCCTCCCAGGCAGCTTCGACGCTCTTCTGCAGGTCTTGGGTGGACATCGGGCCTCCGCGCGGATTGCTCGTCATCAATGTGATGTCACGCGTTGTGACGCGCCCCGCGGGCGGCGTCAACAGATGGCGGAGGCCGTCGATGAGAGGAACGGTTAAGAGCCGAGGACAGCCTGGATCAGCTTTTTGGCATCCTCGCTGTCCCATTCGGCCGGGCCGGTGAGGCGGCCGATCTCGCGGCCCTGGGCGTCGATGAGCAGCGTGGCGGGGAGGCCGATGGCTTGCAGTCCGGATGTCGCCCGCGCGGTTGGGTCGACATACAATTTGAGCGCCGAGACATTGATCTCGTCGAGAAATTTCTTGGATCCCGCGATGCCGGCCCGATCCACGCTGAGGGCGACGACCTCGAATTTGTCGGAGCCGAGCTCTGTCTGCAGCCGGTCGAGCGACGGCATTTCCTTGCGGCAGGGCGCACACCACGTCGCCCACAGGTTCAGCAGGATGACCTTACCTTTCCAATCCTTCAGGGTGCGGGCGGTGCCGGTGCCGTCCACGAATGAGACGTCGGCGAGCGGTTGGGGGGCCTTGCGGAACACGAAAGCGGCCATCTCGCCGCGACTTAGGGCATTGCTTCCGGGACCGGAGGGCAGGGCTTGCGGCGTGCCAGCGGGGTCGGGTGCCGACCGCGTGCGCGGCGGGAGAACATTGTCAGGCCGCCCCAGGGTGACGTATACCGCGCCGAACCCGATCAGTGCGAACGCCAGGACCAAGAGTGCGGATCTGGCGGCGGTCGAACGAGACATGTGCGTTCGGCTCTCCTC
>JAFAFW010000030.1 GCA_023423275.1 Pseudomonadota bacterium | reverse complement strand
ATCGCTTCCTTGATCGTGTCGGTGACGTGCGGGATCACCTGCACGGTGCCGCCCAGGTAATCGCCGCGGCGCTCGCGCGCGAGGATGTCCTGGTAGATGCGGCCCGTGGTGATGTTGTCCGACTTCTTGGCCGGAACGCCGGTGAAGCGCTCGTAGTGGCCAAGGTCGAGGTCCGTCTCGGCACCGTCGGCGGTGACGAACACCTCGCCGTGCTGATAGGGGCTCATCGTTCCGGGATCGACGTTCAAGTAGGGGTCGAGCTTGCGGAGACGGACGGAGTACCCACGCGCTTGTAGAAGCGCGCCGAGTGCGGCTGAAGCTAGGCCTTTTCCGAGGGAGGAGACCACGCCGCCGGTAATGAAGATGTACCGTTGCATGGGCTTGCAGAATACACAAAGACGTTACGATTCGAAGCGGCTATTGCGTCTCATCCACCGTACGCAAAGCCGCATGAGGGCAGGTAAAACTCCCGGCCGCGACCATCGCACGCCCAGGTTGCAGTCAAGGCTTCCCGATCGCGCGTTAGCGATTCTGCGGCACAGCGGGCGCACCGCCTGGCTGCAGACGATCAAGAATACCGCCACGCGGCGCCGATTCGGCCGGCTGCTCGCCGGACTGCGCCGGAGCGCCGCTGGTCTGGCCTGCCGGCTGCTGGTCGAAGACCGAAGACGGCGCACCATTGCCCTGCGCCAGAATCGACAGGATGGTGCTGGTCAGGAAGAATGCCGCGGCAAGCCCTGCCGTGACGCGCGTGAGGAGGTTTGCCGTCCCGCGTCCGGTGAGGAAGCCACCCGCGCCGCCACCGCCGCCGCCGATGCCCAAGGCACCGCCTTCCGAACGTTGCACCAGCACAACGGCAACGAGCGCGGCGGCGATCATGATATGAATAAGAAGGACGACGGTGACCATCGTGGACCTGTTTCAATGCGACGACAATGCGGGAGTCACGGGCTTCTACACCATGCGTCCGCGGCTTGCCAGCACTGCGTGGTCGCAAGGCGTTATTCTGAGCGGATCACTTCGGCTGTGGCCGGGGCGTTGGCGCGGGCTTCTGAGCCGCGCTTGTCGACGGTGACCGCTTGGGTGGCGGAATGTGGGCATCATTCACCTTCGGCTTGGGCTTCGGCTTGGCTTTTGGTGCGGCGGGCTTTTGCTTCGGCGCCAGAGGCGTCACCGCGGCAGATTTCCCATCCTTGACCTTGTCCTTCGATGCCGCCTTTGCCTCGCCTTCCGGCTCGTCGTCATCCTTGGCTTCGATCACCGGCTTCGGGCGTGGGCAACGGAACGACACGCTCTCATCCACCTCGATAAGACGGGCGATATCGTTCAAAAGCGCAACGCTGGCGTGAGAACGGGCCCAATCCGGCCCCTTTCCCATCGCTGTCCGGGTTCCGCTCTGCTCCAGTCTCGCCTGCTCGGCGCGCAGAACGGTGCAGGCTGCTTCATCCAGCGGCCGGGCGGCTGCGGTTGCCGTCATGCCCGTCAGGGCCACACAAACAAGGGCCGCGCACCTGATGCGTCGGCCACGTGCAGGCATCCGGAATGGCCGGGCCGCGTATCTCAAGCTTTGCATCCCGCTATGATACCCAGCAGATCGGTTGCTTTCAGGCTGGCACCGCCGACAAGAGCGCCATTGACGTTCGCGACACGCATCAATTCGGCGGCATTCGACGGCTTCACCGAGCCCCCATAAAGAATACGCATATGGCCGCCATGCGATGGAAAGCGCTTCACCAGGGCCGCTCTGATGGCCGCGTGAACGTCCGCGACTTCCTCAATCGTCGGCGTCAGCCCCGTTCCGATGGCCCAAACCGGCTCGTAGGCGATGATAGTCGTTTCCGCGGTCGCCTGATCGGGAACTGAGCCGGCTAGCTGACGGCCAACGATGTCCAGTGTGAGCCCCGCGCGGCGCTGGCCGGCCGTCTCTCCGATGCAAACGATAGCGGTCAGTCCGGCACGGTAAGCGGCTTCGGCCTTGGCCTTGACGATGGCGTCCGTCTCGCCATGGTCCGCCCGGCGTTCCGAGTGACCGACGATCACCGCGGTTGCCCCAGCATCCCGCAGCATCTCCGCCGAGATGTCGCCCGTATGAGCCCCGCTCTCCAGCCAATGACAATCCTGCCCGCCGACGGCGAGCCGGGACCCCTTGGTGCTTTCCACAAGCCGCGAAATCAGCGTTGCGGGCGGGCAGATCATGACGTCGATTCCGTCCGCGGCCCGGTCCTGACCGAGCGCTGCCCCAACGACTTCGGCTTCGCCGAGCTGCGCTCCGAGCCCGTTCATTTTCCAGTTTCCGGCGACCAGCGGCCGGATTGCCGCGGGCGTGGATGGACTGGCGGTCATGACGTCTCCTTGTTCTGCGGTGGGCGGCAAACCGGCCGTCCGCGCCCTATGGTCACGTGATCCCGCCTTGCATTCAAGGGCGGGCTGGGCTTCATATCACATCAAACCGAAACCGGAACGGCGGCGCTGTCATCAAAAACGCGTGCAACCTGTTCCCATTCGAGGAATCGTCTGTGCGATGCTAGATGCACTGCGCCGCAGCGCCACCGGTTGGGTGGCCAAGATCTTTTTGGGCTTGCTGATCGTCAGCTTCGCAGTGTGGGGCGTGGCCGACGTGTTCACGGGTGTCAGCCAGTCGGCGATGGTCCGTGTCGGAGATCGAGAGATTTCTGCCGAGGAATTCCAACGTGCGCTGCAGCTCGAGCTGGAATTGATCGCCCGCCAGATCGGACGGCGGCCGACGATGGAGCAAGCTCGCGCCTGGGGATTGGACACACGCGTGCTTGCACGGCTGGTCGGCTCCTCGGCGGTCGAGCAAGAGGCCAAGAGGATGGGGCTTGGGCTGTCTGATGAGGCAGTCGCGGAGGCGATCCGCCGGGATCCGGCATTCCGTGGTCAGGATGGCAATTTCAGCCGGCTTGCCGTGGACTACGCGGCGCGTGAGCTCGGCCTCACCGAGCGTGGTTTTCTCGATCTGAGGCGGCGCGAAGAGGTACGCGAGCAGCTCACCGATGCCTTGGCGAGCGGTGCCGTCGTTCCGGATACGATTCTGAATGCCCTCCATTCCTATCGTGAGGATAGGCGTAGCGCCGAACATTTCACGATCGATCCGGCGGCTGCAATCACAGTGCCGGAACCGGACGAAGCGAAGCTGAAGGAAGCCTACGAGGCCAATAAGCAGCAGTTCATGACGCCGGAATTCCGCAGCCTGGCGATCATCAACCTGACCGTCGACGCGGTGAAGCAGCATGTTTCGGTCAGTGAAGAAGACATTGCGGCGGCCTATGAAGCCGACAAGGCGCGCTATGCCGTGCCGGAGCGGCGGCGCATCTTCCAGATCGCGTTCAAGGACAAGGCGGAGGCCGACAAGGCCGCAGCAGCCATCGCATCGGGAACCAGCTTCGAAGACGTCGCCAAGCAGTTTGGCGTGGAGGAAAAGGATTACTCGCTGGGCCTGATGACGCGCGGCGATCTCATCGATTCGAAGGTGGCGGACGTTGCATTCGGCCTTCAGTCGGGCGCCGTTTCCGGCGTCGTCGAGGGCCGCTTTGCGACAGTGATTGTCAAGGTGACCGACATCGAGCCGGGCAAGCAGCGCACGCTTGAGGACGTCAAGACCGAGGTTCGGGACCGTCTCGCCGCCGACAAGGCCGGACCGGAGGTCAATCGGCTCCACGATGAGATCGATGACAATCGCGCGGGCGGTAAGCTTCTGAAAGAGATTGCGGCGAGCCTCAATGTGCCGTTTGTGGAAATTACCGCCATCGACCGCGAGGGCAAGGGTCCAGATGGGAAGCCAGCGTTCGAAAGTCCCGATATCGCACGCTTCATGACGACGGCCTTCGAGACTGGGGTCGGATCCGACAGCCAGGCGATCGAACTTTCCGATAGTGGCTATGGCTGGGTCGACGTTGCCGGCGTTACCGAGGCCAAGCAGCGCTCGTTCGAGGATGCCCAGGCTGATGTAAAGGCTTTGTGGACGGCGCAGGAGAAGCGTCGCCTGTTGTCGGAGCTTGGCACGAAGCTGGCTGACCGGGCGACAAAGGGCGAGGCCATGGACAAGCTCGCGGCGGAAGTCGGCGGCAAGGTCGAGACCGCGGCGAACTTCAAGCGCATAGGCGGCGCTCCCGGATTGCCTGATTCGGCTGTGTCATTGGCTTTCGTCACCGCGAAGGGCAGTGCGGTATCTGTCGAAACCAAGGACGCCACATCGCGGATGATCCTGCGGGTCACGGAGGTGACGCCGGCGGCCGCCCCGACCAAGGAAGACCTCGACAAGCTGCGGCCGATCATCAGCCGTCAGCTTCAAGGCGATGTCGTCGCCGGCTACGTCACTGCCTTGCAGGATCAGCTCGGCGTCAATATCAACGAGAACGCTTACCTGCGCGCCGTAGGGGCGGAACGTCAGCAGCCTTAAGGGCGGCGGCTGTCCTGCAAGGAAAAAGGAATCACCGCGGTGACCACGACCGAGACGGCTGACCTCGACGTGTCGCCTGCCTTCGATGCTTTCGCCACGGCTTACGACAACGGGAAGGCGCAGGTTCTCTCTACCAAGTTGGTCGCCGATCTCGAGACGCCTGTTTCGGCCTATCTCAAGCTCACGGCGGGCGGGCGCGGATCGGCCATGAGCTTCCTGCTCGAGTCGGTAGAAGGCGGCGCGGTACGCGGGCGCTATTCCATCATCGGCCTGGAGCCGGATCTCGTCTGGAGGGCTTTCGGAGAGACGGCGGAGATCAATCTCAACCCGACGGAAACTCCCGAAAGCTTCACGCGCGAGCCCGAACCGACACTGACCGCCTTGCGTTCGCTGCTGGCCCGATCTGAGATTTCCGTGCCGGATCATCTGCCGCCGATGGCAGCCGGCGTGTTCGGCTACATGGGATATGACACGGTCCGGCTGATCGAGAATCTGCCTAGTCCGCGTCCCGACGTTCTCGGCGTACCCGATGCTGTGCTGATCCGGCCGACGCTGATGGTGATCTTCGACGCGGTCAAGGATGAGATGACGCTGGTCACTCCGGTGCGATCGGTTGAGGGCATCGGAGCGCGGGAAGCATATCGGGAGGCCATCGGGCGGCTGGCAGGCGTCGCCGCCAGCCTCGAAGCCCCACTGGTCCACCCGTCGCTCAATGCGCCTCAGGACCTGACGCTACCCGAGCCGGTCTCCAACACGACTTCTGCCGAATACATGGAGATGGTGGCGAAGGCCAAGGAGTACGTGGCTGCCGGTGACGTGTTCCAGGTGGTGCTGTCGCAGCGTTTCTCGACCCCGTTCACGCTGCCCCCATTCACGCTTTATCGGGCGCTGCGGCGCACCAACCCTTCGCCATTCCTGTTTCATCTGGACTTCGGCGGCTTCTCACTGGTCGGGTCCAGTCCTGAAATCCTGGTGCGCGTTCGCCATGGCGAAGTCACCATCCGGCCGATCGCAGGTACGGCGCGGCGCGGCGCCACGGCCGCAGAAGACCAGGCTCTTGCCGAAGCGCTGCTGGCCGACCCTAAGGAGCGCGCCGAGCATCTCATGCTGCTCGATCTCGGCCGCAACGATGTCGGGCGCGTCGCGGAAATCGGGTCTGTCGAAGTGACCGAGCGCTTCATCATCGAGCGCTACAGCCACGTGATGCATATTGTCTCCAACGTCATCGGACGGCTCGATCCAAAGAAGGATGCGATCGACGCGCTGATGGCGGGTTTCCCGGCGGGCACGGTTTCCGGCGCGCCGAAGGTGCGCGCGATGGAGATCATCGATGAGCTGGAAAAGGACAAGCGCGGCCCCTACGCGGGCTGCGTCGGGTATTTCTCCGCTGATGGTCAGATGGATACCTGTATCGTGCTGCGCACCGCGATCGTGAAGGACGGCGTCATGCACATCCAGGCAGGCGCTGGGCTCGTCTACGATTCGATTCCTGAAAACGAGCAGCAAGAGTGCATCAACAAAGCCAAGGCACTCGTGCGGGCGGCGGAGGAAGCTGTGCGGATCGCAACGCGCTCGACGCTGCAGGGCAGTTCGGGAAACGGTGGCGCGTTTCAGTAGACTTGTCGTCCGCGACGACAGTCGCGTTTCGTCGTAGCGTCAATGAAACTGTGCTAGGTTTTGGCAATCGGCAGCCACGAGCCACCATGAGCCACTCTCGCCTATGCTGACGCTTTCCCTTCTCCGGCACGGCAAATCGTCCTGGGACGACCCAAGCCTCGATGACCAGGAACGGCCGCTGTCTCCGCGGGGACGCACTGCAGCGGCTGCCATGGGGGCGCTGTTGGGGAAGCGCGAGCCGACCCCCGACCTCATCCTGTGCTCAGATTCGGTACGCACACGCGCGACGCTGGACCGTGTCCTCCCGAACCTCGGGACGCCAGCACCGGAGATCATCTTCGAACCTGAGTTGTATCTCGCTCCTGCAGCGACGATGCTGGCCGTTCTGAAAAGAACGCGAAACGGCGTCGCCCACGTCCTGATGATCGGGCACAATCCGGGCATGCATGCGCTGGCGCTCGACCTTGCCGGCAGCGGATCGCGGCGCGACATCGCCACGATGGGCATCAAATTCCCGACCTGCGGATTGGCCGTTTTGACGTTCGATGTCGCGGCATGGCGGGAGATCGAGCCATCTGCCGGCCGACTGGTGCTCTTCCAGACACCGCGTAATCTGGGCTCTTGATCTCGCCGGAACCGCCAGCGCGCCGACGTGGGAACTTGACGGACGGCTCGTGGCACCCTCTAGTTCCGGCGAAGAACCGCCCAACCCGAACTCAGGCCGATCATGCTCCTCCTGATCGATAACTATGACAGCTTCACCTACAATCTGGTTCACTTTCTAGGTGAGCTCGGAGCCGATTGCGAAGTCCGTCGCAACGACAAGATCGCCGTGACGGAGGCCCTCGGTCTGAAACCGAAGGCCATCGTGCTGTCGCCGGGACCGTGCACGCCCAACGAAGCCGGGATCTGCCTCGATCTTATCAAGGCTGCGGCCGGCGAGAGCATCCCGTTGCTCGGCGTCTGCCTCGGTCATCAGGCGATCGGCCAGGCCTTTGGCGGGAAAGTCATCCGCGCGCCGTTGCCGTTGCACGGCAAGCTGTCTGCCATCCGCCACGAAGGACAGGGCCTGTTTGCAGACCTGCCCGGCCGCTTCAACGTCACGCGCTATCATTCGCTGATCGTCGAACGCGCCACCCTGCCCTCCACTCTGGAGATCACGGCCGAAACGACGGACGGCATCATCATGGGCCTGCAGCACAAGACGCTGCCCATTCACGGCGTCCAGTTCCATCCCGAGAGCATCGCCTCAGAGCATGGCCACGATCTGCTCGCCAATTTCCTGCGGCTCGCAGGATTGTCGCCCCGCCGCCGCAATACGCAGGCCGCGCACGCTGCCTGACACAACATTGGACATTCAATGCCCGCCAACGAGTTGAAGAGACTGATCCAGAAGGTTGCGACCGGCGCGACACTGGATGCCGAAGAAAGCCACACGGCAATCGACATCATGACCTCGGGCATCGCCAGCCCGGCGCAGATGGGCGCGTTCCTGATGGCGCTGCGCGTACGTGGCGAGACGGTCGAGGAAATCACGGGCGCCGCCAAGCTGATGCGCTCGAAGATGACCTCGGTCGAAGCACCGGCCGGAGCCGTGGACATCGTTGGCACAGGCGGTGACGGCCACGGCACCTATAACGTCTCGACCTGCGCCAGCCTTGTGGCCGCGGGCGCGGGGCTGCCCATCGCCAAGCATGGCAATCGTCGCGTATCGTCCATTTCCGGTGCTTCTGATGTGCTGGAAGCGCTGGGCGTCAAGCTCGACGTGCCTCCGCCGGTGATTGCGGACTGCATTTCGAAGGCCGGACTCGGTTTCATGTGGGCGCCGATGCACCACTCGGCCATGAAGCATTGGGCGCCAGTGCGCGCAGAACTCGCGATCCGGACGATCTTCAACCTGCTCGGCCCCATTTCCAATCCGGCCGGCGTCAAGCGGCAGGTGCTGGGCGTCTTTTCATGGCAGTGGGTGGAGCCGATTGCGCAAGTGCTGAAGAACCTCGGCGCCGAGCACGTCTGGGTCGTTCACGGGCACGACGGTCTGGATGAGCTGACCACGACGGGTGTCACCGACGTTGCCGAACTCAACGACGGCGTGATCCGCGTGTTCGAGGTGACCCCGGCCGATGCGGGGCTGCAGCCCGCGAAGTTGGCCGATCTGAAGGGCGGCGATGCGGCCTACAACGCCGCGGCGATCCGCGCCGTTCTGGCCGATGAGCCCGGGCCATTCCGCGATATCGTGCTGCTCAACGCGGCGGCGGCGTTGATCGTGGGCGGCAAGGCGAAAGATCTACCCGATGGCGTGGCGCAAGCCGCGGAATCCATCAAATCCGGCGCCGCTTCCCGCGCGTTGGAGCGGCTGGTGGCCATCAGCAACGGGAAGGCCTGAGGAACTGCAGTTCTCAAGCGCCTACTGGCTCGTCTGGCCGACCTGAAACAACTGAATGAGGTTGCCGCAGGTGTCATCCAGGGTCGCCGTCGCGGGCCCTGGTCCGGTGGTCGGCTCTCCGCGAAACGTCACGCCCAGCGCCATCAGGCGCTGGTATTCCGCTGGTACGTCGTCGACGGCAAAGGCCGTCAGAGGGACGCCCGCTTCGTAGAGAGCTTTCTGATAGGTCTTGGAAAATTCGAATCCGGTTGGCTCCAGCAGCAGATGGACACCATCCGGGTCGGCCGGCGAGACCACCGTCAACCATCGTGCGTCACCCATCGGGATGTCCTGCTTGAGGACAAATCCGAGCATCTCGGTATAGAACGTCAGGGCCCTGGCCTGATCGTTCACGATGACGCTCGTCAGCTTGATGGAAATCATGCTGGACACCTCTCTTTGACGTGACGTGCTTTGTGTCTCAGGGTTCAATCAGCAGTTTGCGGCGATAGACTGGCGCTATATTTCTTCGGCACGACCGGGTATTCAGGACCTATGAGCGACATCCTCGACAGGATCACGCGTTACAAGCGTGAGGAAATCCAGGTGGCCAAGGCCGCTCGGCCGCAGGCCGTCATCGAGGGCGCGGCGCGGGAAGCCTCTGCCGTCCGGCCCTTCGCCGGGGCGATCGAACAGCGGATCTCCGCCGGGCACACGGCGCTGATTGCCGAGATCAAGAAGGCGAGCCCGTCAAAAGGCCTGATCCGTGCTGATTTCGATCCGCCCGCGCTGGCCCAAGCCTACGAGGCGGGTGGCGCAACCTGTCTGTCCATTTTGACCGACGCGCCATCATTCCAGGGCGCGCCGGAGTATCTGACGGCGGCGCGGGCCGCCACGCGGCTGCCTGTCCTGCGCAAGGACTTCATGCTCGACACTTATCAGGTTGCCGAAGCGCGCGCCTGGGGCGCCGATTGCATCCTGATCATTCTCGCGCAAATCGACGATGCCACCGCCGCTGATCTCGCTGCCGCCGCCAAAGCCTGGAGCATGGACGCCATTGCCGAAGTCCACGACGCGGACGAGATGGAGCGTGCTCTGAAGCTCGATTGTCGCCTGATCGGTATCAACAATCGCAACCTCAAGACGTTTGAAACCAAGTTGGAAACGACCGAGCAGCTTGCGCCGCTGGTTCCGGCCGACCGCATTGCGATCGGCGAAAGCGGGATTTTCACGCCTGCCGATATCGTGCGCCTGGCCAATGTCGGCGTTGGTACGTTCCTCGTTGGAGAAAGCCTGATGCGTCAGGCCGATGTGACGTCTGCGACCCGCGCCCTGCTGGCCGCCGCCTGATCGGAGCCGCTCGGATGAGCCACGCACCGCTGACCCATCTCAATGCCGAGGGCGAGGCCAATATGGTCGACGTCACCGGCAAGACCGAGACCGGACGGGTTGCGCGCGCTGAAGGCTTCGTCGCCATGCAGCCGGAGACGCTGGCGCTCGTGGAGAGTGGACAGGCCAAGAAAGGCGACGTGCTTGCGACCGCGCGCATTGCGGGCATCATGGCGGCCAAGAAAACTCATGAACTGATTCCTCTCTGCCATCCGCTCGCCATTACCAAGGCCAGTGTCGACTTCGCGTTGTCCGCGTCTCCGCCTGGCATCCGCGTAAGCGCCGAGGTGAAGGTGACCGGACAGACGGGCGTCGAGATGGAAGCGCTGACCGCGGTGTCTGTGGCCTGTCTCACGCTCTACGACATGCTCAAGGCGGCGGATAAAGGCATGAGCTTTTCCGGGATCCGGCTGCTGTCGAAATCGGGCGGACGCTCCGGCGATTATCAAGCCGCCCCACCCGCGGGAGCGTGATCAGGATGGCCCTTTCCGTCGACGAGGCACTGGCGAAAATCCTGGATGGCGTCCGGGTGATGCCGGCCGAAACGGTATCGATCGCAGAAGCCGCAGGCCGCATTCTGGCCGAGCCCGTGGCAGCGCGCCTGACGCAACCGCCGTTCGACTCCTCGGCGATGGATGGGTATGCGATTCGGTCGGCGAATCTCAGCCGGTTGCCGGTTCGCTTGCGTGTTGTCGGCCAATCCGCCGCCGGTCATCCTTATTCCGGCGCCGTCGGCTCGGGCGAGGCCGTTCGCATCTTCACCGGAGCGCCGGTTCCCGCGGATACCGATACGGTGATCATCCAGGAGAACACGGCCGCGTTTGACGGCGAGGTCGAGGTCCGCGAAGGCGGCACGCAGGCGAACCAGAATATCCGCCCACGCGGCGGCGATTTCCGCGAGTCGGATGTCCTGCTGAGCCCGGGGCGACGGCTCGGACCGCGTGAACTGACGCTCGCGGCGTCCGCGGGCCATGGCGAACTCAAAGTCCGCCGCAAGCCGCGTGTGGCCATACTCGCAACCGGTGATGAACTGGTGCTGCCCGGAACACTGCCCGGGCCGGGCCAGATCGTATGTTCCAATCCACTGGGCGTTGCCGGGCTGGTAACCCAGTCAGGCGCTGAGGCGCGCTTTTTAGGGATCGCGCGCGACACCCGGGAGAGCCTAGCGCAACATATTTCCGAGGCTCGGGAGGCCGACGTGCTGGTGACGATCGGCGGCGCATCCGTCGGCGATCACGATCTGGTTGGGCCCGTGCTGGAACAGCTCGGCATGGAGCTGTCCTTCTGGAAGATCGACATGCGGCCGGGAAAACCATTGCTGCACGGAAAGTTGGGACAGCAGCGTGTGTTCGGACTGCCGGGCAATCCCGTTTCGGCGATTATCTGCACACGTGTTTTTCTCGTGCCCTATCTTCGCGCGCTGCTTGGCCTGCCAGACACGGACGATGTCGCGCTCACTGTGCCTCTTGCGGAACCTGTAGAGGTCAATGGACCGCGCCAGCACTACATGCGTGCAACATTGGAGCACACCGCCGACGGAAGCTTGCAGGTGCGCCCCGCACGATCCCAGGACAGCTCGTTGCTGGCGACACTCGCTTCCGCCGACGTGCTGCTGGTGCGCGCACCTCATGCGCCGCCGCTCGATGTCGGGGCCCCCGTGAGGGTTCTCCGGCTCGACTTTTGAGGCGATCAACACAAGAACGTCACGAACCACTTGCAGAACAAGTCCTGAACGGCTAACGTTGTTCATGATTTGTACAGGCCATCGAGAACGTGCGGATCGTGCACGCAATGGGGCACCACATCGATGCTGACACAGAAACAGAAAGAGCTGTTGCTGTTCGTTCACGCCCGCCTTCAGGAGACGGGTGTCCCCCCGTCCTTCGACGAGATGAAGGACGCGCTGGATTTGAAGTCCAAGTCCGGCATTCATCGTCTCATCACGGCACTCGAGGAACGCGGGTTCATCCGTCGCCTGCCGCATCGCGCCAGGGCGCTGGAAGTCATTAAGCTGCCGGAAAATGCCGATCAATCGGATGCGCGGCGCTCAGGGTTCACGCCGAGCATCATTGAGGGCAGCCGCGGCAAGAACCCACAATTCGCGCTGCCGCCGTCGAGTATGATCGATAGCCGCACCGTGTCGATCCCTCTCATGGGCAGGATCGCGGCCGGCGTGCCGATCAGCGCGATCCAGTCTCACTCTCAGGATATTGCCTGCCCACCGGATCTGCTGACTAGCGGTGAGCATTTCGCGCTGGAAGTGCGCGGCGATTCCATGGTCGATGCGGGTATCCAGGATGGCGACATCGTCATTATCCGGCGCTGCGATTCGGCCGAGAACGGCGATATCATCGTCGCGCTGGTGGAGAAAGAAGAAGCCACCCTCAAGCGGCTGCGCAAGCGCGGCTCGGCGATTGCCCTGGAAGCCGCCAATCCCAGCTACGAGACGCGGATTTTCGGCCCGGATCAGATCGATATCCAGGGCCGGCTCGTCGGTCTCATCCGGCGTTATTGACCGGTATCGGGCTCGCGTGAGCCTGCCTCTTCTTCATCCTCGATTTCCGGACGGATATCACGTGGTGCCTCGGTCAGGTCGACGGGCGCGGCAAATGTGGATGTCCGTGTCGGATGCTGAATGACCTCGGGACGGGAACGTTTGAACGCGCGCTCCGGGCGCGACCAGGGCCGGTCGCCGCGGAGGTCTTCGGCGCTCGTGACATGGACGCCGTTATCAATCGTAATCGCGTGGGTTCCGCGATCGCGCACCTTGTAAAAGTCGAGAACGGGGCCGGACGGCTGGCAATCGCGCGGCTTGGGAAATCCAATCACGAGAATGTCGGCCTCGGCGCAATCATCGACAAGCGCGGCCGCATGCCGGGCAATCGCGACCGTTTTGCCTTTCACGCGGGCCGTGCAGCCGACCGAATCACATCGGAACCCAGTGCCGGATGACGCCTGCCGGGCTGTGCGATCGTCACCTTCCGATTCCAGCCAGCGCTCAAGCTCATAGCGCGATCCGGACCATCGCGGCGTGTTCAACCGCTGCTGTTCCCCGCGCACCGCAACCAGCCGCGCATCATCACCGATGAGAATATCCGGCCAGTTTCTGACGGGCGTCAGGGCCAACCCTGCGGCCAACCCACCGATGCCGAGATACCGCCAGCGCCCCCGCCACAGACAGAGCCAAAGTCCTCCCAGAACCATCAAAGAGAAGGCCAGCTCCGAGAATGCCGGAATGTGCCCCACCGCTCCCGGCAACCGTGCGACCGCGTAGGCGCACCACACCATGCCGTCGATCCCCGCTCCCATGAGCCACAGCGGGAGCTGCTCGAGCCCCAGGGGCATCGCGATAAGACTGGCCAGGGCCGCAGGCATCACGACGAAGTTGCAGATCGGAATTGCGATCAGGTTGGCCAGGATCGCGAACTGCTGACTTTTGTGGAAATGGTAGGCGGAGAACGGTGCAACGGCAGCGCTGGCGACCAGTGTTGTCAGCATGATGCCGCCGAAGAACAGCAACGTGGCCAGCGCCGGCCCGAATGGGGCAGCCTGCTGCCCGCGCCGGCGTTCGGATCTTTCGCGGATGGCCTCGTAGGCCGCAACCAGGGCGACCACCGCGGCGAACGACATCTGGAAACCGGCATCGAACATGCTTTCCGGCACCAGCACCATGACAAACAGCGCCGCCAGAGCCACGTTGCGCAGCGCGATCGCCGGACGGTCGAGCAACACGGCGAGGAAGACGATCGTCACCGTGATCCAGGCCCTGACGGTCGGGTAGGAGCTGCCCGAGATGAGCAGATAGCCAAGCGCCCCGACGATGGCCATCAGGGCGGCCCACTTTTTGATCGGATGGCGCAGCGCAACCGCCGGGAAAAGCGCCAGCAGAATGCGCGTCGAAAAGAACACCGCTCCCGCCATGATCACCATGTGCAGTCCGGAAATGGACAGGATGTGGATCAAGCCGGAATCGCGGAAGGCATCCGTGGTGGTATCGCTGATGGCACCGCGTTCGCCGGTGATCAGCGCGGTGGCGATGGCTCCCTTTTCTCCTGGCAGGGCCGCCATCACGCGATCGCCTATCGCCTGCCGAAACCGGCCGATCGCGGCTTGCGTCGAGAGATGCCAGGGCGGCGGCCCGGCTGTGCTGTCGATCTTCGCGCGCGAGGTCGTGTAGCCAACGGCGCCGATACCGGAAAACCATGCGGACCGAGCGAAGTCATAGCCACCCGGCAGAGCGGGCAAGGCAGGCGGTGCCAGAGTCGCCTTGAGACGCACGGCATCGCCAGGTTGCAGCCCTGGCAGCGTGCTGATCGTCCGGACGCGGACGCGACGTGGACGGTCGCTGTCAGCGAGGCGTCCCAGCTTCGTAACGCTGATGGTCAACCGCTGGCCGCGCCCGGGGCGCGGCTCGATTTTCTCGACGTAACCGGCGACATCGACGCCGTACATCTGGCGTTCCAGAACCGGAGCGGCGATCCACAGCGTGCGCAGCTTCGCCACAACGAATCCCGCCGACAGGGCGAGTACACAGCTCGCGATAAGCGTAGCAGCGAGCCCGCGGCGCCAGACCGTCGCCAGAACAAGCGCGGCGGGCAACGGCATGAGTGCTGCGATCAGCGGTGGCTCGGCGGACAAGCGGAAGTACGCCAGGATGCCGATGCCGAAGAGAACGGGACTCCAGAGGAACCAGCGGTCCTGCTCTGCGACGAAGAGCTGGGCAAGCTCGTGCGCCCACCGGGCAGCGCGTGTCTCCCCGCGCGCCGTGGCCGAACGAGTTTCGCCGTCGACCGCAGTCGTGCCTGCCGCTTCAACGCTCAAACAGCCCCCGCCCCGCTTACTCCCCCGGTAGGCCTGTGCTAAACCGCGCCCACGACACATCATCTGCTTGTTCGAGACAAGCGCAAATTCAAGAGCAACGGCACCGTGAGCACGAAACCGAAGATCGTCACCCGATTCGCCCCATCGCCGACCGGCTTCCTGCATATCGGCGGCGCACGCACAGCCTTGTTCAATTGGCTTTATGCAAAGCATACGGGTGGATCGTTTCTGCTGCGCATCGAGGATACCGACCGCCAGCGCTCGACGGATGCGGCGATCACGGCAATCCTGGACGGATTGAAATGGCTGGAGCTCGATTGGGACGGCGAGCCCGTCATGCAGTTTCAGCGCGTCGACCGGCATCGCGAGGCTGTCGAGGAGCTGCTGAAGCGAGGCAACGCCTATCGCTGCTATTGTACCCCGGAGGACCTGGACGCCATGCGCAAGAACGCGGAGGCACAAGGCAAGCCGCCGATCTACAACGGCATGTGGCGCGACCGCGATCCCTCTGAAGCGCCTGCAGGTGTCAGACCGGCAATCCGGCTGAGGACGCCGCGCACCGGAGAGACGGTGATCGACGATCAAGTGCAGGGACGCGTTGTCTTCCAGAACGAGAACCTGGACGATCTCATCATCCTGCGCAGCGATGGTACGCCGACCTACAATCTCGCGGTCGTGGTCGATGACCACGACATGGGCGTCACGCATGTGATCCGCGGTGTCGATCACCTGACGAATGCTGCGCGGCAGACGCAGATCTATCGCGGTCTCGACTGGGATGTCCCGTCCTTTGCGCATGTGCCGCTGATCCATGGTCCGGATGGCGCAAAGCTGTCGAAGCGGCACGGTGCGCTCGGTGTCGAAGCCTACCGGGCGATGGGCTATCTGCCGGCGGCGTTGCGCAATTATCTGGTTCGCCTGGGCTGGAGCCACGGCAACGACGAGATCATGACGCTCGATCAGATGATCGAATGGTTCGATCTCGACGGCGTGGGACGTTCGGCCGCCCGCTTCGACTTCGCGAAGCTGGAAGATCTGAACGGTCACTACATCCGCCAAACGCCGGACGACGAGTTGCTCGACCGGATTCAGCAGGCGCTACCGGAGATGGAGGGCGGGGCGGATCTGGCTTCCAGGTTCGCGGCTGTCGGATGGGACAAGCTTGCGGCCGCACTTCCCGGCCTGAAACCGCGCGCCAAGACGCTGAAGGATCTGGTCGAGGGTGCATCCTACCTCATCATCCAGCGCCCTCTCGACTGCGATGAGAAAGCATCGAAGCTGCTGACAGCCGATGCGCGGGCGATGTTAACTACATTGTTACCGCGGCTTCAGGCTGTCGCGTGGACCGCCTCCGAGATCGAGGCAGAGGTCCGGCGGTTCGCCGAAGAGACGGGCGCGAAACTGGGCGGTGTCGCGCAGCCATTGCGCGCTGCACTCACTGGAAGGGCCGTGTCTCCGCCGGTATTCGACGTCATGGCCATCCTCGGCCGCGACGAGGCCCTGGCCAGAGTCCGCGATCAGGCCGCACCGCACTAGATCGCCCAGGGCGCGGAACGGCTGGATCGCGAGATATGCTAACCGCGCATATGAGCCCGTTGTTCTCTCGTCTTTTTTAGAGCGAGCCGTCTTGTCGCAGGGGCGATTGTGTAATAGGCAGAGGCTGCAAATCTATAATGCACTGCACAAGGCCGGCCGTGACCCGGTCCCCCCGGCCTTTCAACGTCGAGACGATCGAAAGGAATGCCCATGAACGTGCACGACAGCGCGGGCAAGGCCGTGACCCTTAATCAAAACGGCAAGCAGGTGAGTTTGCCGGTTCGATCAGGGTCCATCGGTCCGGATGTCATCGACGTCGGGCGCCTCTATCGCGAGACCGACTGTTTCACCTACGACCCCGGTTTCACGTCGACCGCGAACTGTTCGTCGAAGATCACCTATATCGACGGCGATGAGGGCACCCTGCTCTATCGCGGCTATCCGATCGAACAGCTGGCTGAGAATTCGTCGTTCATCGAGGTCTGCAATCTTCTGCTGAACGGCGACCTGCCGACAGCAAAGCAGCTCGAGACCTTCAACGACACCATCACGCACCACACCATGGTGCACGAGCAGATGACCCGGTTCTTCACCGGCTTCCGCCGCGATGCGCATCCCATGGCCATCATGGTGGGAACGGTCGGCGCATTGTCGGCCTTCTATCACGACTCCACCGACATCAACGATCCGAACCAGCGGATGATCGCATCGCACCGCATGATCGCGAAGATGCCGACCATCGCGGCGATGGCATACAAGTATTCGATCGGCCAGCCGTTCGTGTACCCGCGCAACGACCTCGATTACACCGCCAACTTCCTGCAGATGTGTTTTGCGGTTCCGTGCGAGCCTTACGTGCCGAATCCGGTTCTGGCGCGCGCTCTGGATCGCATTTTCATCCTGCACGCCGACCACGAGCAGAATGCCTCGACCTCCACGGTGCGGCTCGCGGGTTCCTCCGGCGCCAATCCGTTCGCCTGCATCGCGGCCGGCATTGCCTGCCTGTGGGGGCCCGCACACGGCGGCGCGAACGAAGCGGCACTCAACATGCTGCAGGAAATCGGCTCCGTTGATCGCATTCCGGAGTACATTGCGAAGGCCAAGGACAAGAGCTCGGGCTTCCGCCTGATGGGCTTCGGCCATCGCGTCTACAAGAACTACGATCCGCGCGCGCGGGTGATGCAGAAGACGACGCACGAGGTGCTCGACTCGCTCGGTTTGAAGAACGATCCGCTGCTCAAGGTCGCCCTGGAACTGGAGCGGATCGCACTCGAGGACGATTATTTCGTCGAGAAGAAACTCTATCCGAACATCGACTTCTACTCGGGCATCACTCTTAAGGCACTGGGGTTCCCGACGTCGATGTTCACTGTGCTGTTCGCCGTGGCTCGCACTGTCGGCTGGATCGCGCAGTGGAAGGAAATGATCGAGGATCCGGAGCAGAAGATCGGTCGTCCGCGCCAGCTCTATATCGGCGCCACCAAGCGCGATTACACACCGATCGAATCGCGCGGCTGATCTTCAGCGACGACGTTTTTTACCACCCTTTGCCCGCGGCGGAGGGTGGTTTTTCTTTGGTGCTGGCGGTTGCAGCGGCTCAGGAAGCATAACCGGCATCGTTGTTTCGAGAGACACCGGCCTCTTGGCCGGTTCCAGGATGTCCGGGCTCAGAACGCGCTTCAAACCAATCGCAGCGAGGGCGGCCACGGCGATCTGAACGAGACCGACGCCGATCGCGGCGAGACCATCGGCACTCGGCACATCGAGACCATAAGCCAATCCGAGCCCTGAGAAGGCGACGAACAGGCCGGCTAAGGCGGCCAGGCTTTGGACGCGAAGGCTGTCCATCACGGGGTCTTCGGCACAGGCCGGCGGGGAAATGATCTCCCGCGGCGAGGCCGTACCCTCGAACGCCTTCCAGGCCGGCAGGGATATGACCGCTGCGGCGCCAAGCAGAATGAACAGGTTCAAAACCGGTTCGACGATCGCTCCCCGGCCTGTCAGACCGTGAAGGCCCTCATTGATCGAGACACCGGCGCCAAACGCAAACAGCAGTACGGGCACGACGAAAATCCAGAAGTTGACGCCTTTGTCCTGACGATCGGACGGACTTGGGCCGATGGCCGCTTCCGGCTGTTCCCTTCCGTCGAGCAGAAGGGCCAGCCAGCAGACCGCAACCAGAGAGTGCACCGTCTCCGCCAGCATCGCTGACGAGCCGGTCCAGGCCGCGGCGATGAGTTTGGCTATCGCAATAGCCAGATTGCAGCCCAAAGCCACCTTCAAGACAGCATTGGAGCCGAGTTGTCCCACGGTTTTGGCCCCCACCCGTGGGGGCTTTTGCGCCGCCACGGCAGCCTATCCGACCGGATTGGCCACCGCAAAGCCCCCAGGTTGGACGAAAGCGGCAGCGGCGCGGTGTCGCGACCGGGAAAAAGCCCGTCAGATCAGGCCTCAACTGGGGAAAAGACGGCGTTTTCGGGCCTCGCGCGCGTTGAGTTGAGCAGGGTGGAGGGCTATAATTCAAACCACTCGAAATTCACTGAAACGCGCGCCATGACGGCGTGCGTTTTCGTGTGGAAAGGTGCCTGCCTTGGCCGACAACGACGAGAAGACGATACCCGGCGGCGGAGAGCCCAGCGACATCCGCCCGATTTCTGTCGTCGATGAGATGAAGCGCTCGTATCTCGACTACGCCATGAGCGTCATCGTGAGCCGCGCGCTGCCTGACGTCCGCGACGGTCTGAAGCCCGTTCATCGCCGCATTCTGTTCGGCATGCACGAGCTCGGGCTGGAGCACAACAAGCCCTACAAGAAATCCGCACGCGTCGTCGGCGACGTCATCGGCAAGTATCATCCTCACGGCGACAGCGCGGTGTATGACGCGCTGGTGCGTATGGCCCAGGACTTCTCGATGGGCGTCATGCTGGTCGATGGGCAAGGCAACTTCGGCTCCGTCGACGGAGATCCCCCGGCGGCCATGCGTTACACCGAGTGCCGCCTCGAGAGGATCAGCCACTACCTGCTGGACGATCTCGACAAGGATACGGTCGGCTTTCAGGAGAACTACGACGGGTCCGAGCGCGAGCCGAGCGTGCTCCCGGCGAAATATCCGAACCTGCTGGTCAACGGCGCCGGCGGCATTGCCGTCGGCATGGCGACCAACATCCCGCCGCACAATCTGGGCGAGGTCATCGATGCCTGCCTGGCGCTGCTGGATGACCCGGAGATCAGTCTGGATGCCCTGTGTGGAATCGTTCAGGGTCCAGATTTCCCGACCGGCGGTCTGATCCTCGGCCGCGCCGGTGCTCTGGCCGCCTACCACAAGGGCCGCGGCTCGATCATCATGCGCGCCAGGGTGGCTGTCGAGGAGATCCGCAAGGACCGCGAGGCGCTGATCGTCACCGCCATCCCCTATCAGGTGAACAAGCGCGTGCTGATCGAACGTATCGCCGATCTGGTGCGCGAGAAGCGGATCGAGGGCATCTCCGACATCTGGGACGAGTCGAACCGCGACGGCATGCGCATCGTCATCGAGCTCAAGCGCGATGCCGTTGCCGACGTCATCCTGAACCAGCTCTGGCGCTATTCGGACCTGCAGACCTCGTTCGGCGCCAACATGCTGGCGCTTAACGGCGGCCGCCCCGAGCAGCTCAATCTGCGCGACATGATCACGGCGTTCACGGCCTTCCGCGAGGAAGTCGTCAGCCGCCGCACCAAGTTCCTGCTCAACAAGGCGCGCGACCGTGCGCATGTGTTGGTAGGCTTGGCGATCGCTGTCGCCAATATCGATGAAATCATCAATCTGATCCGCCGCGCGCCGTCACCGGCGGAGGCCAAGGAACAACTGATGGCGCGCGACTGGCCGGCGCGTGAAGTTGCCCCGTTCCTGGAGTTGATCGCCGATCCGCGTCACCGCATGAGCGCCGACGGGACCTACCGGCTCAGCGCCGAGCAGTCCCAGGCCATTCTCGACTTGCGCCTGCAGCGCCTTACGGCTCTCGGACGTGACGAAATCGGCAACGACCTGCAGAAGCTCGCCGATCAGATCCGTGACTACCTGGAGATCCTGTCGTCGCGGCTGCGTATTATCCAGATCATCAAGGATGAGCTGACTGACATCAAAACCCAGTTCGCCGTACCGCGCCGGACTGAGATCGTCGATATCGAGGGCGAGGTCGATGATGAGGACTTGATCCAGCGCGAAGACGTCGTCGTCACCGTCAGCCACAAAGGCTACATCAAGCGCGTGCCTCTCTCCGCGTATCGCGCACAACGCCGTGGTGGCAAGGGGCGCTCCGGCATGTCCACGCGCGATGAGGATTTCGTCACCCAGATCTTCATTGCCTCGACGCATACGCCGCTGCTGTTCTTCTCCTCGCGTGGCATGTGTTACCGCATCAAGGTGTGGCGCTTGCCCGCGGCCACTCCGCAGTCTCTCGGCAAGGCGCTCATCAATCTGCTGCCGCTCGCGCAGGACGAGGCCATCACGTCGATCCTGCCGCTGCCGGAGGATCAGGAGACGTGGAGCCAGCTCGAGCTGATGTTCGCGACGCGTTCGGGCAATGTCCGCCGCAATGCCCTGGCCGATTTCGAGAGCATCAACCGCAACGGCAAGATCGCCATGAAGCTCGACGAGGGTGACCGGATCATCGAGGTTGCCATCTGCCGTCCGAGTGATGACGTGCTGCTGACCACCTCGAAGGGACAATGCATCCGCTTCGCGGCCGACGACGTGCGCCTGTTCAAGGGCCGCGACTCCGACGGCGTCCGGGGTGTCCGCCTCGACGGCGAAGATGTCGTGATTTCAATGGCGATCCTCGGCCACGTGGATGCGACACCCGCTGAACGCGCCGCCTACCTGAAACAAGCGAGTGCGATCCGCCGCGGCCAGAATGGCGAGGAGTTGGAGGTTGCGGAGCCGGATGCCGATGCCGAAGTCGCAGAAGGCGAAGCCGATCTGTCGCCGGATCGGTACGCGGAGCTGTCGGCCAAGGAGCAGTTTGTGCTGACGGTTTCGGATCGCGGCTACGGTAAGCGGACGTCATCTTACGAATACCGGCTCTCGGGCCGCGGCGGAAAAGGCATCGCGGCCATGGTCGTCAACGACCGCAACGGACCGCTCGTCGCATCCTTCCCGATCGAGCACAGCGATCAGATCATGCTCGTGACCAATGCCGGGAAACTGATCCGCTGTCCGGTCGATGATGTCCGCATCGCTGGCCGCAACACGCAGGGCGTGCGCATCTTCAAGACCGATGATGAGGAGCAGGTCGTCTCGGTCGAACGCATTCCGGAAGAGAGCAACGGCAACGGAGAGGCTGAGGCTGACGATGCGGAACCCACCGGAACTGCCGAGTAGTCCGCGCGATTGAGGAAGCCAGCATGTCCACCGAGGTGTTTCTGATCTTCATCGGTGCGTGTTGGCTTCTGGCCTGGACCCCTGGGCCGATGATGGCCCTGATCCTCGCCAACGTGTCTTCCAGCGGCCTCAGCGGCGGATTGTGGACGCTTGCCGGCAACCTGACGGGGCTTTCGGCTCTGGTGCTCGCCGCCGCGCTCGGCATGACATCCCTGATGGTGTTCATGTCGGAATGGTTCGACGTCATCCGCTGGATCGGCGCGGTCTATCTGGCATGGCTCGGCTTCCAGCGTCTGAAACAAGCGTGGGAGGGTGCTCCCGTATTTCAGGTGAAAGCGGTCAGCGGCCGCAGTCAGTTTTTGCAGGCGCTGACGGTCAGCCTGAGCAATCCGAAGGTGCTCCTGTTTCTCGGTGCCTTCCTGCCTCAGTTCGTCGATGCCTCCGGTGACGTGCCGTTTCAGTTGACTCTGCTGGCCGTCACGTTCGTCGCTGTTATCGGCGCGGCGGACGCCATCTATACAGTTGCCGTCGCCTATATGCGCGGTGTGTTCTCAGGCCGGCGGCTAAGAGTGCTTGACGGCGTGTCCGGCATCCTGCTTTTGCTGGGCGGACTGATGCTCGCCACCGCGCGCCGTCCATAATCGCCGGGCAGGACCGGTGAAACCGATAACCGATAGCGCCATTAGCCAAACGACAGGGAACGATACGCCATGGCCGAACAGGATAAGAAACCCGATCCAGAGCAGGGTTTCCTGCGCGGCCTTCAGAACTACGGCGACCGCGATTTCTCCATCTACATGCGCCGCGCCTTCGCGCGCTCGATGGGCTACTCGATGGATGAATTGCGGCGGCCGGTGATCGGGATTGCCATGACGGCGAGCCAGTTCAATCCGTGTCATCGCCATTTTCCCGAACTCGCCGAGGCGGTCCGGCGCGGCATCACCGCTGCGGGCGGCCTGGCGCTCACCTTCCCGACGATTTCGCTGCACGAATCCACGCTGGCGCCGAACTCGATGAAGTTCCGCAATCTGATGGCGATGGATACGGAGGAGATGATCCGCGCCCAGCCGATGGACGCCGTCGTGCTGATGGGCGGTTGCGACAAGACCGTGCCCGCTCAGCTCATGGGCGCGGCCAGTGCCGGCAAGCCCGCCGTCATGCTGATCGGCGGCCCGCAGATGACATCGCGCTATCGCGACGACCGGGTCGGCGCCTGCACCGACTGCCGGAAGTTCTGGGTGAAGTTCCGCGCGGGTGAAATCGACAAGGAGGAAATCGAGGCGGTCGAAGGCCGGCTTGTGACCACGTCCGGCACCTGCGCCGTGATGGGAACCGCATCGACCATGGCGGCGATTGCCGAGGCGCTCGGCATGACCCTGCCGGGAACAGCGGCCATTCCAGCCGTCCATGCGGATCGTCTGCGGGCCGCGGAGGCGAGCGGCGTGGAGGCCGTCAATATGGTCCGCACCGGGCTGACGCCCGACAAGATCATCACGCCGAAGTCAGTTGAGAATGCGGTGCGCGTCCTGCTCTCTCTCGGCGGCTCCACGAACGGTGTGATCCATCTTGCGGCCATCGCCGGACGTCTCGGCATTCCCCTCGACCTGAACCGGTTCAACGAGCTGTCCGATACCACACCCGTGCTGGCTGCCGTGAAGCCGGTCGGCAACGAGTTCTATATGGAGGACTTCTTCGCGGCGGGCGGGATCGGTGCCATCCTGCGCGAACTCAAGCCCCTGCTCCATCTGGACTGCATGACCGTGACGGGACAGACCTTGGGCGAGCGTCTCGCGGCGGAGGAAGGCGACTACGTCGACCGCCGGGTCATATCCTCCGCTGACAAGCCGTTCGAGCCGCAGGGCGGTCTCGTAGCCCTGTTCGGCTCTCTGGCCCCAAATGGCGCCATCATCAAGCGTTCGGCGGCGACGCCATCGCTGTTCGAAATCGAGGGCCGCGCGGTCGTCTTTACTTCGCTTGAGGACATGGCTCAGCGCATCGATGATCCCGACCTCGACGTGAAGCCCGAGGACGTCCTGATCCTTCAAAATGCAGGGCCGCGTTCGCCCTATGGAATGCCCGAAGCGGGCTTCCTTCCGATCCCGAAAAAGCTGCTCGCGGCGGGCGTGAAGGACATGGTGCGCATTTCGGACGCGCGCATGTCCGGCACGGCGTACGGAACCATCGTGTTGCACGTTGCGCCGGAAGCCGCAGCCGGAGGCCCGCTTGGTCTCGTACGGGACGGCGACCGCATTCGCCTCAGCGTGAAGGAGCGCCGGTTGGACCTGCTGGTGGACGAGAAGGAGTTGGCGACGCGGCGCGCGGAAGTCAGCAAAATTCCGGTGCCCAAGGCTCCGCGCGGCTACGACCGCCTGTTCCGCGAGACCGTGCTTCAGGCGCCGCAGGGCTGCGATTTCGACTTCCTGACACCGGATGGGCAGGCGCGATAGGCGGGCGATCGGATACTGGCCGTCCCGGCGCTTGTCGCCCGGGACGGCATTTCCAGCACAACCGCTCAAAACATTATCGATAAACCAGAACCGGTATGGTGCTGTGGGTCAGAACTTTCTGCGTCTCGCTGCCGAGCAGCAGCGCTGAGAGACCACGACGGCCGTGCGAGGCCATCACGATCAGATCGCAACCCTTCTCTTTCGCGGTCGCGATGATGCCCTCGTACGGATAGGGGTTCTCGATATGCACGCGCTCGCATTCCACCCCGGCGACGCGGGCGACATTGGCAACGGCGTCGAGCGCCGCCTCTGCGTGGGCCGTCGTGATCTGCTTGAAACGCTCCGGATCGTCGGGATACACGACCCCCTCGAAAGCGATGTACTCGAGCGGGGCCGTCACGGTGACGGCGGTAAGTCTCGCTTTGGAGACCTTCGCCAGTTCGACTGCGTGAGCGAACGCGCGCTCGGAAAACTCCGAACCATCCGTCGTCACCAGAATGTTCCTGTACATCGGACTTGTCCTTCTTGTGATCAGCAGTTTTCGAGCCTCACCGCCGTCAGCCAGGCACTGCTGATTTAGGGATGGGGCGATCAAGGATCAATGCGGACATGACGCGTCGGTCGCCCGTTATTGCTTCGTTAACAGCGCCGAAAGCGGCTTGAGATCGGTGAGTGTACAATCGGGTTGTAGATCCGGGTATTCGTCCGGCGCGTTCAGTCGGTTGATCCAGGCGCAGTGAAAACCGAAGGCCTTCGCGCCCGCGATGTCCCAGCGATTGGAGGATTGGAACGAGATGGCACCCGGCGCCACGCTGAAGCGGTCACAGGCGAGCTGATAGACCTTCGGACTGGGTTTGTAGATGCCCGCCTCGTGCACGGTGAGGATCTCATCGAAAAGACCAGCCAATCCGGCTGACGCCACAGCCTCGTTGATCATATCCCGGTCGCCATTGGTGAGGATCGCCAGCCGGGCTCCCTCGCCCCGCAGATCGCTGAGGACGCTTGCAACCTCGGGATAGGCAGCCATCGTGCGATAAGACGCGAGAAGCTGGGCGCGCGTGTCGGCCGGAATGCCGCCAACGAGGGAGATCGCGTAGTCGAGGCTGCGCTCGGCGAGAATCCAGAAGCGCTCATGCCGGCCGGTCAGGGCGTGCACCCAGCTATATTCCAGGTGTTTCGTCCGCCAGACCTGAGACAGCCGCTCCCAGGATGGTCCGATGGCACTGCGATAGCAGGCAGCGGCAGCGTGGACATCGAACAAGGTCCCGTAGGCATCAAATACGAAATGGCGCATTGTTCCCCTCCCCTGCCCAGCTTCGCCGGTGGGCACGCCGACACGCCTATCATTGTCCCGCCGTTAGATGCGCTCCGGCCAATCCTCGCCGCGCGGCATATCACGGCCATGCACCTCCGCTGGCGGCGCCGTTGCCTCGATGGCGGTGAACGGCTCAAGGATGCGGTAGGTATGTCGCGCGCCCGCCGGAACCAGCCAGGAATCGCCCTGCTCCAGATGCATGAGCTGGCCTTCGATTTCCACATCCGCCCGCCCGGCGATCACATAACCGACCGTCTCGTAATCCCTTACGCTTTCACCTTTGCGCTTGTCCGCCGCCTCGCTCTCCCACAGGCGCATGGAAACGCGCTTGCCGGAGACGAGATAGGTTTGGCCCATGTCTCCCTTCGGTGAGTCCTGGCCGTGGATTTTCTTCAGGGTCGTGTCCGTCATGGTGGTGCACCCGGTTCACGCAGTTGCAATGCCGTGCTCGCGGACTGCGAGCCTCTCCTGCATGACAAAACCCGCGCCGCGGCGTCGGCGTTCCCGAGGCTCAAGCCGGGGCACGTCCGGCCAGATAGTCGATGATGCCGGAGAAATCCTGACCGCCGTGACCGGCTGCCACGAAGCGCTGATATAGCTGCGCGGCTTCAGCACCCATCGGCGTTGCCGCGCCGGTCGTGCGGGCCGCATCCTGGGACAAGCTGAGATCCTTCAGCATCAGCGCGGCAGCAAAGCCCGGCTTATATCCATTGTTGGCCGGGGATGACGGCACAGGTCCGGGGACGGGGCAATACGTCGTCAGCGACCAGCACTGGCCGGATGACGTCGACGCCACGTCGAACAGCGCCTGATGCGACAGCCCCAATTTGTCGGCCAGGTTGAAGGCTTCGCAAACGCCGATCATGCTGATGCCGAGGATCATGTTGTTGCAGATCTTGGCCGCCTGGCCCGCACCGGCTTCACCGCAATGGACGACCTTACGGCTCATGGTCTCCAGAACGGGACGCGCCTTCTCGAAGGCCTCGGTGCCGCCGCCTGCCATTAAGGTGAGCGTCGCTGCTTCCGCGCCGCCAACGCCTCCCGATACGGGGCAATCGAGTGACAGCTTTCCTGCTTTGCCCGCCAGTTCGTGGGCGCGCCGTGCCGAAGCGACGTCGATCGTCGAACAGTCGACGAAGACGGCACCGTTTGCAGCCGCTGAGAGAACGTTCGTTTTCTCGTAGACCGCAACCGTGTCCTTGCCGGCGGGCAGCATGGTCAGAACGATATCGGCACCCTCGGTCGCTGCCTCGGCGCTTGCAGCGGGCACGACACCTCGTGCAGCCGACGTCTCGATGTTCGCCGGGAGAAGGTCAAAACCAGTCACGGAATGCCCGGCCTTGACGAGGTTTCCGGCCATCGGAACACCCATGTTTCCGAGGCCGATGAAAGCGATCTTCGTCATGTGTGTTCCTCCGGCAGTGCCTTGTTGCTATCAGCGTCTCGGCTATTTGCCGGTCCATCGCGGTGGCCGCTTGGACAGGAAGGACTCAAGTCCCTCGCGGAAATCGGCGCTGGTGTAGACTTGGGCGACGAGATCGGAATCGTCGACGTGCGGGCCTGCGTGCCGCATGCGGGCCAGGAGTTGCTTTGTAACCCGCATCGTCAACGGAGCATGGCCGGCAAGCTGAAGGGCCAACTCCTGTGCACGGGCCATCAGTGCAGCCTTATCGTCAACCAGTTCAGAAACCAGACCGACGCTGAGGGCTTCTTCCGCACCGATCAGGCGGGCGGTGTAGATCAGGTCGACCACCCTTGCTTCGCCGAGCAGACCGACAAGCCGCGCCAAGGTGGATGCCGACAGACAATTGCCGAGCGTGCGCGCGATCGGGAAGCCAAACTTCATATCGCGGGTCCCGATGCGCATGTCGCAGCAGGCTGCAATGCCTGCGCCGCCGCCCGTGCACGCCCCAGAAATCGCCGCGATCGTCGGGATCGGGCAACCTTCCATGCGCGTAAAATTCTCGTCCGTCTTCTTCTCGTAGCCGATGCCCTGCTCCGGCGATTTGAAGTCGCGGAACAGGGAAATGTCCGTGCCAGCCGCAAAGGCGCGATCACCGGCACCCGAAATCACGATCGCCTTCACCGAACCGTCCGTCGGCGCGTTGCCACAGATATCCGCGAGCCGTTCGTACATCGGGAATGTCAGGGCATTGCGGGCTTGCGGCCTGTTCAATGTGACGTAGCCAATGCTGTTGCGGATTTCGTAGATCAAGTCCTCGTTGGCAGAACGGTTCTCAGCCGGATCGGTGCGGCTCATCTATCTAAACCTCTCAAAAGCTGTGGACCGGCCCATAGGGCGCGCGTTGCAGGCAGCAAACCCCTCTGCCTGCCGCTTGGCAATGCCTTTTTCGCCGCCGGCGCTGATCTCGTCCGGCACACGACCTTCGTCGACTGGCGAGACGGGTAGCCAGGGGCTCCCGACCGGGTTAGCTTTGCCGATGAGAGCACGAAGTGCCGATTTGCGACAGGGAGGACACGGGGAACATGCAGCATCCCCCGACTGAGCCGTCTCGCATGAACCGCGGTGTGATCGCCTCGCCGCAGGATCTGGCGGGCGGACTGATGCTTCTCGCGATCGGCATCGGCGGATTCGTCGGCTCCTGGGATCTCGCCTTCGGTCAGTTCGCGGGCATCGGCTCGGGCATGATGCCGAAGATCGTCTCGGCGCTGATTTGCGCCTTCGGTGTTTTACTCGTCGGCATGGGCTTCGCGCTGAGGAGCGAAGAGCCGCTGACGAGATGGAACTTGCGCGGTGTCTGTTTTGTTCTCGGTGCCGCGCTGTTGTTCGCCTGGACCATCCGTCCGCTCGGCCTGATTTGCGCGGCGCCGATTGCCATACTTTTCGGGTCTTTGGCTGATCCTGAAACGCGCCCGCTTGAGATCATCGTTTTCACGGTGTTGCTGACCGCCTTCTGCATCGCCCTGTTCAGCTTCCTCCTCGGACTGCCCATTCCGGTCCTGCCGACCGCAGTCCCCTACCCCCTCACTCTTCTCCTTTCAGGCAGGCCAACTTGATCGATCTTCTCGGCAATCTCTCGCTCGGCTTCGTGACCGCGCTGACGCTGAAGAACGTCGGATTGTGTTTCCTGGGCTGCATGATCGGCACCCTTATCGGCGTGCTTCCCGGCGTCGGGCCTATCGCGACCATCGCAATGCTGTTGCCGCTCACGTTCGGCATCGATCCGGTCGGCGCGCTGATCATGTTGTCCGGCATCTATTACGGCGCCCAGTACGGCGGCTCGACCACGGCAATCCTCGTCAATATCCCCGGCGAGGCGACGGCTGTCGTCACCGTGCTCGACGGCCATCAGATGGCGAAGCAGGGACGCGCCGGAATAGCGCTCGGAATTTGCGCGATCGGCTCGTTCATCGCGGGGACGATTGCGACGCTGGTTATCGCAGCCCTCGGCGTGCCGCTCACAAAGCTGGCGCTGCTGTTCGGCCCTGCGGATTACTTCGCGCTTATGGTTCTGGGGTTGATGTTCGCCGTCGTTCTCGCGCGCGGATCCGTGCCCAAGGCGATTGCCGTGGTTCTGGTCGGCATCCTGCTTTCGACGATCGGCATCGACCTGGAGACCGGCGAAGAACGCCTCACCTTCGGATGGAACGAGTTCGCCGACGGCATAGACTTTGCCGTCGCCGCGATGGGTATTTTCGGCTTCTCCGAGATCATCCGGAATCTCGATGCCCGGGAAACGCGTGACGTCGTCGCCGCGCCCATCGGACGGCTGCTGCCGGGCCTCTCGGAAATGCGCCAATCGATGGCTCCGATTTTCCGTGGCACCTTCCTTGGCGCGATTTTGGGATTGCTGCCGGGCAACGGTGCTGTGCTGGGGCCGTTCGCCTCCTACACGCTGGAGAAGAAGCTCGCCGACGATCCGGATCGTTTTGGAAAGGGCGCGATTGAAGGTGTGGCCGGGCCGGAATCCGCAAACAACGCCGGCGCGCAAACCTCGTTCATTCCCCTTCTGACACTCGGCATTCCTCCCAATGCCGTCATGGCCCTGATGGTCGGCGCCATGACGATCCACGGAATAGTTCCAGGCCCCCAGGTCATCACGCATCAGCCGGCGCTGTTCTGGGGCATGATCGCGTCCATGTGGATCGGCAATTTGATGCTGTTGATCATCAACCTGCCGTTGATCGGTCTCTGGGTGCGGTTGCTGAAAGTCCCCTATCGGCTCATGTTCCCCGCGATCCTCGTCTTCTGCTGCATCGGCATCTACTCGATCAATAATTCCGGTTTCGACGTTCTGATGGTCGCGGTGTTCGGCCTGTTCGGCTACATGCTGACGAAGTTCGGATTCGAGCCCGCACCGCTGCTGCTTGGCTTCGTGCTCGGTCGGCTGATGGAAGAGAAACTGCGCCAGGCGATGGTGATTTCGCGCGGCAGCTTCATGACGTTCATTGAGCGTCCGCTGAGCGCCGCGCTGCTCTTGATCGCATTGGTGCTGATTGCGATTGCCGTGCTGCCCTCTATTCGCAGGAGCCGGGACACGGTCTTTCAGGAGTGATCCCAATGATTGCGTTGCATCGCCTATCTGTCACCGGGGCAGCCGGTGCGATCGCCCGTGGCGAGACGACATCGGAGGCGCTTGTATCGGCCTGTCTCGAGCAGGTCGCGCAGCGCGACGCCGAGGTTCAGGCCTGGGCCTACATCGATCCGGATTATGCGCTCGCGCAGGCCCGTGCCGCAGACCAGGCCGTCGAGGACGGCAAACTGCTCGGGCCTCTGCATGGCGTGCCGTTCGGCATCAAAGACATCATCGATACCGCTGATATGCCGACCGAGAACGGTTCGCCCTATTTCCGGGGACGCCGGCCGACAACTGATGCGGCCTGTGTGGCTGCGCTGCGGGCTGCTGGCGCGGTTATCATGGGCAAAACCGTCACGACCGAACTGGCGACGCTGACGCCGCCGAAAACGCGTAATCCGCTGAACCTCAACCATACGCCGGGTGGCTCGTCATCGGGATCGGCGGCAGGCATCGCGGCGGGAATGATGCCCGGGGCGCTCGCCACCCAAACCGGCGGCTCGGTGATCCGACCGGCTTCGTATTGCGGCATCTACGCGCTGAAGCCGACCTTCGGTCGGATTTCCAGGACGGGCGTTCTGCTTCAGTCACACAGCCTGGACACGATCGGCGTCTATGGCCGATCCGTGGAGGATCTGGCGCTCATCACCGATTGCCTCTCCCTTTACGACCCTCGTGACCCGGCGATGAAACCGCAGGGCGTGTCGCAGATCCGTACGACAAGTAACGAGCCGCCGCCTGTCCAGCCGACGCTGGCGTTCGTGAAATCGCCCGCATGGGAGAGCACCGACACCGCGACGCGAGACGCATTCACAGCGCTGGTCTCTAGGCTTGGAACGCAATGCGAGACGTGCGACATCCCGGTATTGGATGCGGTGAGTGCTTGGCAAATCACCGTTCAGCTCGCGGAAAACACCGCGTATTACGGACCGCTGGCCAACCGGGCCGGAGACGCCTTCAGCACCGGTCTCCGGGAGAGACTGACGCAAGGCGCGCGCCTGAGTGCGGCGGACTATATTCAAGCGGTGAGCGGTCGAGATGGCGCCTGTGCTGCCGTCGAAGCCGTGCTGGAACGTTACGATGCCCTTCTGATGCCCGCCGCAACCGGTCCCGCACCGGCAGACCTCGGAACCACGGGCAACCCGACTTTCAATGGCATGTGGACGTATCTCGGCATGCCCGCGGTCACGCTGCCGCTACTCACCGTCGACGGAATGCCGCTGGGGGTGCAGCTCATCGGCGCCCGCGGAAACGATGGGCGCTTATTACGGACGGCAAAGTGGCTTGAACGGCATCTAAAACTGTCGGCGGAGTGAAGGAAATACACCGCCGTTCAAGTCTAAAATAAATCTAACTCCAGACTGTCCAGTCAATGCTTCTGCCAGAGGTGAACATATCTTGGGAGAACTCATGTGTTCTTCTGTCGCGCGGCAGAACAAGCCCTGGCGCCCCTCCGGAATTTGAGGTTCCATCCAACAGACCTGAGATTTTAGCAATGGTCCCAGATGGCATTTGATCGACTCAAATATCGTTCCCGCGAGGTGGTTATTGCAGTCGCCATCACCTTGGCGGCGATCGCCGCTCTGATCGCAACGTTGACCAGCGGGGATGACGAAACCAGGTCGGCTCAGCCGCTCGCCCTCGTCACCCCGAAGAAATAGCCAGGGGGCGAACAGGCCCCCTTTTTTTATTCCGCAGTCCATCCACCATCGATCGAGTAATTGGCGCCAGTGATCGACGCCGCTGCCTCGCTCGCCAGAAAAGTCGCCAGCGCGCCGATCTGCTCGGTGGTGACGAACTGTCGCGTCGGCTGCTTGGATAAGATCTGGGCCTGCGCAGCGTCTTCCGTGATGTTCTGTGTCCGAGCGAGATCCGGGATTTGCTTTTCCACCAGCGGTGTCCAGACAAAGCCCGGCGAAATGGCGTTGACGGTCACGCCCTCTTGCGCGAGCTCCAGGGCCACCGTTTGAGTCAGGCCGGCTAATCCATGCTTGGCGGCGACGTAGGCCGACTTGTTCGGCGAGGCGACCAGCGAATGCGCCGAGCAGATGTTGATGATCCGCCCCCAGCGCCGGCGCTTCATCCCGGGCACTGCGGCCCGAATCGCGTGGAACGCCGACGAGAGATTGATGGCGATGATTGCGTCCCACTTCTCGATCGGAAACTCGTCCACAGGAGCGACGTGTTGTATGCCCGCGTTGTTGACCAGAATGTCGAGCTGGCTGAACTCCTTTTCAGCCTTGCTGACCATCTCGGTGATCTGGTTGTGGCGCAGCATGTTCGCCGGATCGAAGATCACGCGCGTGCCATGCGCGGATACCGCCTTGATGGCGTCTGCGTTGTCCTTCTCATCGCCGAGGCCGTTCATGACGATGTTGGCGCCCGCTTCAGCCAGCGCGTGCGCGATGCCAAGCCCGATCCCGGATGTGGATCCGGTGATGAGAGCCGTCTTGCCCTTGATCTGAAGCATGGTGTCTCCGTTCGGTATGGATGCCTGACGGTAGCGGTGGCAATAGCGCCAAGGCAAGCCGGACCGAATGGAAGATCATGCTCGGACACTGCCGGCCCTACCCCCAGAGGCTCGTCGTTCACGGGACGGAAGGGCGATTGAAGGGTGTAATTTGGCCGCAGCAAAATAATCGAACCCCAAGCAACGATGTGGGGTTTTCATTTGCGTGCCTTGTGCTATACAGCCGTCATGAAAGCCGCCCCTCGGGCGGCTTTTCCCGTCAGGCGCTGACACGTTCGGCACGCTGACAACCGGTTTGGTGACGCGGGATGGAGCAGCCCGGTAGCTCGTCAGGCTCATAACCTGAAGGTCGTAGGTTCAAATCCTACTCCCGCAACCAACGTTCTGATCGACAATTCGATCACTCAAGAAAGCCCGGCCCTGGCCGGGCTTTCTTGCTTTTGGCGCGACGATTGGCAACCAGGAGCCGGAGTCGGGGCGTTTCCTGCACTTCGAGATAACTCGAGTTCCTTGATCGCTCACGCTTGGCTCTCGGGGGCTGGTCGTGTAAAAGTGGTCATCCCCATACGAAAAACGCCAGGCACATTCGCTTCCGCCCGTACTGTAGGGATGGTTAGTCGGCGCAAACCAGTAGCGTTCCTCGATTTACCGCGTTGTCCGTTCTGCTCGTAACAGTGGACGACTGACGTTCCCTCGATGCGATATTTCGTCAGTATGCTGTAGTAGAGGCGCGATTCGCTCCAGTCCAGATGCGGAGTGTCAGAATGAATGCACACGCGGAGCTACGCGCCGCTTTATCTATTCTCGCAGAGCGCGCCGTCGCGATTGCTCCGGTCTGCAAGAACGAGGAAAGCACCAAGCTCTATTTGGTCTTACCTGTCCTTGATGCGCTCGGCTATGACGCCACGGACCCTTATGAGGTCCAGCCTGAGTACGCAGCGGATTTTCGCGCCGATCGGTCAGACCGAGTTGATTTCGCCATCATGCGCGACGGACAACCGATCATCGCCATCGAGTGCAAAAGAGCGGGCGCGGATCTTGCCAGCAACCGCGGACAGCTTCGTGCTTATTTCGGTGCGCTGCCGACTGTCCGCCTGGCAATCCTGACGAACGGTCTTCAGTTTGAATTTTTCGTCGACTGTGACGAGCCCAATGTCATGGACGATGAGCCTTTTTTGTCCATCGATATGACCTGTGTCGCTGGCGACCGGTTGCTGGTTGAGCAGCTAGATGCGTTGAGCAGTATTACGAACGCTCGGTTTGATCCGTCTGCGATTGCTGACTTGGCCTCGATCAAGCTGGTGCAACGACGCCTGAGCGCCGTGCTTGTTGAGGAAGTGCGTCAACCCTCGGAGGAGTTTTGTCGCCTAGTCCTCCAGAAGGTCGGCCTGCGTAATCTGAGGCGAAATTCGATACTGGAGCGCTACCAGTCCCTTGTTCAGATTGCGTATCACGAAGCGATCGTGCGACCCGTAATCGAGCATCTCAAGGCTGCTCGCGTCCCCTCAGACTCACCGTCCGAAGTTTCGGGACCGGGAGATGCTCGCATCGTAACGACCGATCGGGAGTTGGCCGTGTATCGTTACGTATGCCGACGCCTCGCCTTTTTGGTCTCCGACGAACACCACTTCGCTGCGATCGAGCAGGTGCAGCACCGAGACTATATCGGGAAGTTCGTCGTGTTCTATCAGAACGTCCGAAAGGGCCGTCTCTTCGATTTTATCGAGGGCGGGAATGGCTACGATAAGTTTGTCTTTCCGGCGCCGATTGGGGAGATCGTGACGAACAATATCAGCGAGATTGACGGACCGTTGCGTAGTGTTTTCCTTGCACGTATTCGTGAACTTGGCGCTCCGCTACAAGCCAACGTTCAACTCCTTCGGGCTGGCACGGCATAAGCGCGTGCGTACGATCAGGATTTACCGCCGCAGTGCCGGAAGCAGGTGCAGCAGGTCGCTTAGACCTTCGCCCAGAAGGTTCACGTGCCGCCGCATCAGGTTGCAGGCCTCCTCCCCTTGCCCGGTGAAGATCGCCTGCATGATCGCGCCATGCTCGGGGATCGAGGCCTCCATCCGTCCGGGCTGGAACGTGACGTAGAGGCGATACGGCCCGGTCAGGGCGCGAACGGATCGGATCTGATCCTGCAGGACGCGATTCTGGCAGCTCTCCATGATGATGTCATGGAACTGCAGGTTCTCCCGATAGAACCCTTCATGATCCTTGGCCTCGACCATCGCCGCGCAGGCGCGATGGCTCTCCTCGAGCCGGCCGTGGTGTTCGCGACGAATCCGGCGGGCGGCCTGCCGCGCTGCCATACCTTCCAGCTCGGCGATCACGTAGAACGCGTCCAGCAGATCGGGAACGGATAGCTCCGCGACGCTTGCGCCCTGCCGTCCACGCAACGTCACCAAGCCGTTGGCGGCGAGCCACTGCAGGGCTTCCCGCACCGGCGTGCGCGACACCCCGAAATGCTCGGCCAATGAGCGCTCGTCCAGGCGTTCGCCTGGCATGCGTACGCCTTTCAGGATCTCGTCCTCCAGTCGGCGCGCGACTTCGTGCGCATGGGAGGCTGGTGCTGTTGTCGTCATGAGGCGGACTGCTTGGGTTGCTCCCCTGTGCGCCCGGCGAGTTTCCTGCGAAGGATCGGCGCAATCATCGGATACGCAAGGGCCGCCACGGAAAGCAAGAGCATTATCAGCGCCAGCGGCCGCTCGATGAAGATCATCCAGCTCCCATCACTGACAACCAGTGAGCGGCGCAAGTTTTCCTCCAGCAACGGTCCGAGGATGAGGCCGAACGCAAGCGGCGCCACGGGGATCGCAAGCGCGGCCATGACGTAACCGATCACACCGAAAGCGATCATGACGTAAACGTCGGTCATGTTGTTGCGGATCGCGAAGGACCCGACGATGCACAGCAACGTGATGATGACGAGGAGGATGTAGCTCGGCGCCTGCAGAAGGCGGACGAACTGGCGCATCAGAACCATGCCGAAAACGAACGTCAGAAATGTGCCGATGAACAACGAGACATAGACGGCGGCGACGAATTCGGAATGCTCCGCGAACAGCAGCGGGCCAGGCCGCAGGCCGTGGATCAGGAGCGCACCCATCAGCACCGCGGTCATGGTGTCGCCGGGAATGCCGAGCGTCATCATCGGGATCAGCGCGCCGCCGATGCAGGCATTATTGGCGGCCTCCGGACCGGTGACGCCTTCGGGCACGCCGGTTCCGAATTCCTTGGAGCGCTTCGACAGGCGCTGCTCCTGCGCATAGGACACCGCCACGGCGATTGCGGAGCCGGCGGCCGGAATGGCGCCGACCGTGATACCGATGGCTGAACCGCGCAGAATTGACGGCGTGACACTGCGGATCGCCGCGCGTGATGGCCATAGCTTGCCGAGGTTCGTCGATATCCGTTCTATGGCCGACGCGCCGTCAATGTTGCGCATCACCTCGGCCAGGCCAAAAAGGCCGATCGTCACCGGCACCAGCTCCACGCCGTTCAGCAGCGAACCGGATCCGAACGTGAAGCGCGGCACATCCGTCAGCGCATCGAAGCCGACCATGCCGCACAGGAGCCCGATGCATCCACTGAGAATGCCGCGGAACGTCGAGCCCGGTGTCGAATAGGCGAGCATCGTCAGCCCCAGTACCGTGGCCATCGCGAATTCAGGGCTGCGGAATTGCATCGCAGCCTGTGCGACGAGCGGCGCCACCAGCATCAACACCGCCAGTCCGATGAAACCGCCGATCGTGGAGGCGTAGAGCGAGTAGAACATCGCTTCGCCGGCTTTGCCCTTGCGGGCCATCGGGTAGCCGTCGAGCTGCGTGACGATCGCCCCTGGCGTGCCCGGGATATTGATCATGATCGCCGAAATCGAACCGCCGTAGACGGTGGCGGCGAACACGGACATCAGGAACACCATCGCGCCTTGCGGGGTCAGCGCGTAGGTGACCGGCAACAGGATCGCCAGCGCCATCGTGGAGCTGATGCCCGGAAGGCAGCCGAAAACAATGCCGAGCAACACGCCCAGAACGCTCAGCAGAATGAGATGCGGATCGGACAGCACACCCACGAGCTGTGCAGCAAAGTCGGTAAACATGGCGATGCCTTTTATCGATCCCAGGCTGAATGCTCAGCGCAGCGGGACACCGATCCAATAGATGAAGACGTAGTAGATGAGGCCGACGCCGATCAGGGTCCCAAGCGCGATCTGCACCACGCCCTTCATGGGGTTCCGGCGCAACTCATCGAGGCTCAGCAGCATCATCCATCCGGCCGCAAACACCGTGTTTGCGGGGAGAAAGCCGACCCGGTGGATCAGCGGGATATATCCCACAAGACTGAGTGCCAGCAGCAGCGGCATCGTCAGCTGGCGCGCGATCCGCATCCAGGCAATCGGCGGCGCGCGCAACTGGCCCAGACCGTAAAGCCCGGCGCCCACCAGGATCAGGCTTCCCCCGCTGATGATCGTGAGCACGATGGCAGGCAACAGTCCGGGGCCTGGATCCGCGCCGAATTCGACGCCGGCAATCTGCGGATTGTTCAGCAGGGAATACCAGCCGGCGACCGCCCAGAGCGCAAAAAAAGCTCCCGCGGCCAACCGGTTTCGCGGGTCCGTCTTCGGATCGAATTCGATCTCCGACTGGTCCATCTCCACCCCTTGGTTTAAGCGGAGGCCGCGGTTTTGCCGGACCTCCGCCTTTTTGGATTTGATTTTTCGTTTAGCTGCGCTTGCGCACCTTCACGAGACCCGCTTCGTCGAGGATTGGATAGAGGTTCTTATCGTCCTCCTTGATGAACTCAAGCGTGGCGGCGCCGTTCTTCGGCGTGATGACGAAGCCGACCTTCTTTGCCGCTTCCTGGAATTCAGGATCATTCATGGTGTCCATGAACAGTTTCTCCAGGAACGCCTTGCGATCGGCCGGAACGCCTTTCGGAAGATAGATCGCGCGCCAGTCACCTGCGATGAGCGGGAAGCCCAGTTCCTTGAACGTCGGCACGTCCGGCGTCATGAAGTGTCGCTGATCGGCCATCACTGCGAGGATGCGGACGGAGCCGACCTTATGCTGATCGACGAACTGGTGCACGGGCAGGGTTGCCGCGTTCACTTCGCCGGAGGTGACGGCGGCGACCGTCGGCGCGTAGCCCTTGTACGGCACTTTGGTCAGCTTTACCCCGAGCTGCTTTTCGAGAAGGGCTGCCGCAATGTGTGAGACGCCACCAGGAGCGTCGTTGCCGTTCTTGATGCTACCCGCGGCCGCCTTAGCCTTTTCGATGAAGTCCTTGACGGACGTGATGCCAGTGTCCGCGCGCACTTCCAGGGCCGCCGGATCGGGTCCGAAGAACGCAAGGTAATCAACATCCTCGATGGCATTGGCGTTGGCGTTGACATACTGGCTCGCAACGATGCTGGCGCCCAGGATTCCGACCGTATAGCCATCGGGCTTTGCTTCGGCCGTGTGCCGTACGCCCGTCGACCCGCCCGCGCCATCGACGTTGATCACGGTGATGGGGACGTTGACGCGCTTCTTTGCATATTCCGCAACGAGCCGTCCGGCCCGATCCATGCCGCCGCCGGCAGGCCAATTGACCACCAGCGTGATCGGTTCCGACGGGAAAGTTTGAGCGGAGCTTGCGAGTGGTGCCAGAATAATTGCGGCAGCCGCTGCTGAAAGAACGGCGGCACCTTTCAAAAATTGACGGCGTCCGCGTGCTGATGTGGTCATCGGGATGTTTCCTCCTCGCCTTGCCATGAAACCCTCGCCTTAACGCGACGGTCAGCCTAGACAGGAGTTTTATGGTATGCAAGATCATGTTTTAGGCATACCAAGATGATGATTTTGGCATTCAAGCGGGCCGGTGGTGCAAAATGAGGGACTTCGAAAAGCGCAATCAACATTTCGACCGGCTGGCAAATACGCCGGGGCTGCGCTGGCTCGGGCAGAACACCAATCATTATCCGGTCCATCCGGACGTCAGCGAAGCCATGATCCAGTGTATTCGCGACGAGGAATTCCATGCCTACGCTCCGCCGCTGGGTTTCGAGAAACTCCGCTCACTGGTGATCGCCGATCTCGGGTTGGACGGCATGGTGCCAATCATCACGGACGGGGCGGTGGCCGGCCTCTATCATGTCTGCCGGACGTTGTGCGGCCCTGGCGATGAATTCCTGACGACGGATCCGACCTGGGCCTGGCCGATGTCGTTCTCCCGCGCGGTTGGCGCGGAGGTGGTCCAGATCCCGATCTACGGGCCGAAATACAAATATCGGTTGTCGCCGGAGCGTCTCGCTGCAGCGATTACGCCGCGCACGAAGGTCATCTACATCGTCGATCCGAACAATCCGCTCGGCACGGCGTGCACCAGGGACGAAATCATCGCGATCACCGACATCGCGCGCAAGGCCGGCGCATACCTCATTCATGACTGCACCTACCGGGACTTCGCCTACGACCACACTCTGGCGGCGACCTACTATCCCGAGCGAACGATCACAGTCTGGAGCTTTTCGAAGTGGCTCGGTTTCGCCGGTCTTCGCGTCGGCGCGATCATTGCCAATCCCGACCTGATGGAGCGCCTCGCCAATGCGCCGCCCAACAATCTGGGGTCGAATGTCGTGGCACAGCGTGGGGCCATCGCCGGCCTCGAAGTGAAACAGAAGTGGTTCCCGGGCGTGCTCGACTCGCAGCGGCGTAATCAGGCGATGGTCCGCGATGCCGCCCTCTCCGTCCCTGGTCTCGAACTGCCGGTTTTCCCGTCGAATGGAAACTTCCTCGTCATCGAATGCGAAAAGGCCGGCGTGAAACCTGAAGCGATTTGCGCGGTGATGGCCCGTCACAACATTCTCGTTCGTCAGGGAAGCTACCACACCAAGGCGTTCGGCGACCGCTTCATCAAGGTCAGCGTGTCGGTGCCGGAGAACTGGGTGGAAGAATTCTGTGCGCTGCTGCCGCGTGCGGTCGAAGAAGCGCGCGGGATCAACGAGCCCCTGCAGCTTTTCTGACGCCCGCCCCATAGCGGTTGCGACCTCAACACCGGCAAAGGACTGCTGAAGATGGATCTTCGACTTAAAGGGAAAACGGCGCTGGTGACCGGCGCCTCTCAGGGGATTGGCGAGGGCGTCGCCAAGTCGTTTGCGGAAGAAGGTGTCAATCTGCATCTGACTGCACGCAGTGCGGAAAACCTCGAACGCATTCGCAAGGAAATTGCGGCCGTCTCCGACGTGAAGGTCGAGATCCACCCGCTCGATATCACCCAGCCCGGCACCTGCGAGACGCTGGTCGAGCGCTGCGGCGACGTCGACATTCTCGTCAATAACGCAGGTGTCATCCCCAGCGGCAGCTTGTTCGAGATCGACGAAAAGCGCTGGCGGGATGGCTGGGAGCTGAAGGTTTTCGGCTACATCAATCTGTGCCGCCTGATCTACCCGCGCATGAAGGCCAATGGCGGGGGCGTGATCATCAACAACATCGGGAACGGCGGCGAGGTCTTCGATCCTCAGTACATCGCGGGCACGACCGGCAACGCCAGTTTGATGGCCTTCACCCGCGCGCTGGGTGGACACAGCTTGGACGACAACATCCGCGTCGTCGGCGTCAATCCGGGTCCGGTCAATACCGACCGCATCTACAATATGCTCAAGAAGCGCGCGCAGACGACGCTGGGTGATTCCGGCCGCTATCAGGAACTCGAAGCGCGCTACCCGTTGAAACGGCCGGCCCATCTGCACGAGATCACCGATCTCATCGCCTTCCTGGCCTCCTATCGTTCGGGTTATACCACGGGCACGATCTTTACCGTCGACGGCGGCATCACATCCCGCCGGTCGATCATCTAGGGAGGTTTTCGTGCCGTTCATCACCACCACCGACAACGTCAAGCTTCACGTCGAGGAGGCGGGCGAAGGCAAGCCGATCGTCTTCGTGCACGAGTTCGGCGGCGATCAGCGGAGCTGGGAGCCGCAGGTGCGGTTCTTCTCGCGGCGCTATCGCTGCATCACGTTCAATGCTCGCGGCTATCCGCCTTCGGACGTGCCGGATGATCTGGAGAAGTACACCCAAGCCCGCGCCGTCGATGATATCCGCGATGTCATGGACGCCTTGAAGGTCGACAAGGCGCATGTCGTTGGGCTGTCGATGGGTGGCTTTGCGACGGTTCACTTCGGCATGACGTACCCGGATCGCGCGGAATCCCTGGTCGTCGCGGCTGCGGGATATGGTGCGGAAAAGGAATACGAGGATTACTTCCGCGGCGTTTCTCTGGAAGTCGCCCGGCAGTTCGAGGCGCAGGGCAGCGAGGCGTTCTCACATACCTACGGCATGGCGGCGGCGCGGATCGCCTTTCACCTGAAGGATCCGCGCGGCTGGGCCGAATTCCGCAAGATGCTCGGTGAGCATTCCGCGAAAGGGTCGGCTTACACGATGCGCGGCGTGCAGGCGCGCCGGCCGTCGATCTACGACCTCGAAGACAAGCTCAAGCAGATGATGCTGCCGACCCTTGTCGTTGTCGGCGATGAGGACGACCACTGTCTGCAGCCGGGTCTTTTCATGAAGCGCGTTATCCCGGCGTCCGGGCTGGCTGTCATGCCGAAGACAGGGCACACGCTCAATCTGGAAGAACCGGCGCTGTTCAACAGTCTGGTTGCGGAGTTCCTGGCACAGGCCGAGCTTGGCCGCTGGCTGCCACGTGATCCGCGCGCGAACCCGGCACAGATCATGCGGACGGAATAAGTCGCACCGCGCGACCGGATGGAATTGCAGGCGGGCGGATCATCATCGCCCGCCTGTTCTGTTTCAAGCCGGCGGCGCGACCGACAACCCGCTTTGCACGTTATGGCGTTCGATAAGGCGGGCGACCAGACCAGATGTTTTCGCCGTCTCAACAAACGTGCGCAGGAAGGCGGCGCCGGTTCGGTTTTGCGGTGCCGTACCGACAGCCTGCTGCACCGAGGAGAACTTGCCATCCAGAATTCGCGCGCCGGGAAGGTTCGCCACGTCTGAATTGAGACGTGGCCGCAATCCGGCGAGCGCATCGAGCTTGTCGCTAACGAACTGTTCGTAAGCGCTGTCGAGGGTGTCCGATCGGACGAGCTCAGCGTGCTTGATATTGCGCTCCAGCCAGAGACCATAGGCCGCCCGCCCCGTAACCGCGATACGCACACCGGGCTTGTCGACATCGGCCAACGTCTTCAGGGGCGATCCTGCAGGGACCAGATAGGTGGCTTCGATCTCGCAGTAGGCCGGGCTGAATGTGATGACCTCCGCGCGCTGCGGTTCGGCCCCGATCAAGCCGATGTCCCAGATGCCTTGCCCTGCGGCATCGGCCAGTTCTCCAGGAGACTTGAACGGAACGTACGTCACGGGCACGCCGAGCTGCTTTGCGATTTCTGCCGCCATATCGGGCGCCACGCCCACCGGATCGCCGGCTTCCGTTCGCCCCGTCACGAGCAGGAAATTCGAAAGATTGATACCGGCGCGCAGGACACCGGTGGGGGCAAGTTCGGAGACGACATCTGGTGACATGGGAGAATCCAGGTTTGATTTTTGTGGAACGTGAGAACGGAGCCTAATCGCTGCGCGACATTGCTTCAATCCAGGCTTCAATCCGACCCGGAGTTGACGAACAGGCACCGAGAACCTAGATGCGCTCCAGCCCTGATCGCGTGTCTGCCCGCCTGGATGGATGAAATCTTCGTATGACCGGACTTCTCGAGCTCGCGGCCGATCCTGCAACCTGGGCCGCGCTCGCGACCCTGATCGCGATGGAAGTGGTGCTCGGCATCGACAATCTGCTTTTCATCGCCATCCTGACAAACCGTCTTCCGCCAGAGCAACAGCCACTCGGACGCCGCATCGGCATCTCGTTGGCTCTTATCCTACGGCTTGCGCTCCTCGGGACAGTGGCCTTCATCGTGGCCCTGACGACGCCGATCTTCACGGTCTTCGGCCAGCCTTTCTCGTGGCGTGACCTGATCCTGATCGCCGGTGGCCTCTTCCTGGTCTGGAAAGCCACGAAGGAAATCCATCACCGCGTCGATCCCGATCCCGGAGAGGACATGTTCGGCGGCGGCAAGGCGGCCCTGAGCTTCGGCTCCGCCATCGCTCAGATCGCGATGCTGGATCTTGTTTTCTCGATCGACAGCATCATCACCGCTGTCGGCATGACGCAGCATATTCCGATCATGGTCGTCGCGGTGATCGTCGCCGTGATCGTAATGCTGGTCGCGGCCACGCCGCTCTCGAACTTCATCAACGCGAATCCGACGATCGTCATGCTGGCGCTGAGCTTCCTGCTGATGATCGGCATGGTGCTGATCGCGGAAGGCTTCGGCGTGCACGTACCGAAGGGCTACATCTACGCGGCCATGGCATTCTCCGCACTCGTCGAGGCACTCAACATGATGGCCCGCCGGGCCCGGACGAAGCCGCACGATTAGCCGGTGATTTCCACGCCGCCGCGCCATGCGGCCATGACGTTCAGGTCGGGCGTCAGCGCCACGAGGTCGGCGTGGGCGCCCGGGGAGAGAAAACCGCGTTCGTCTTCGATCCCCAGAAAGCGAGCCGGTGTGACCGACGCTGATCGCAGCGCGTCTTCCAAAGCGATGCCAGCGAGGTTTACCGCATTGCGCACGGCCGACGCCATATCGAGATGCGCGCCAGCCAGCGTGCCGCTCCCGGTGATCAGCTTCCCGTCTTTGAGCGTGATCGACCGGCCCATCAGGTCGAAATGGTCGATCTCCGCCCCGACGGTCGGCATGGCGTCCGTCACCAGGGCGATCCCATCCGATCCTTTCGCGGCAAATGCCGCTCCAACAGAAACCGGGTCGACGTGAAGGCCGTCGACGATCACGCTCGCAATCAGCCGGCTGTCGCAAAGGGCTGCGCCGACGATCCCCGGCGCCCGCCCCGCAAGCGGTGGCATGGCGTTGAACAGATGCGTCACGCCTGTCAGTCCGTGATCCGCGGCATGCCGCATGACGCCCGCTGATGCTTCGCTGTGACCGGCGGCGATCCGCAGTCCCGTGGCGTCCAGCCGCCGCACGAACCCTTCCGGCACACACTCCGGCGCCAGCGTGATCAACGATCGCCCGGCGTGCGCCAGCTCTGCCAGCCATTCGAGATCATCGGGTTCGGCGCGCGCGATGCGGTCGGGACGGTGAACGCCTGGGCGCGCCGGACTGATGAAGGGCCCTTCGAGATGCACCCCGAGCACGCCCCCCTCACCTGCGATGACGCGGGCAGCCGCGATGGCAGCTTTGGTTCGCTCTCGCGTATCGGTGATCAATGTCGGAAGGCAGGACGTCGTGCCGAAACGGGCGTGGGCGCGCGCGATTGCCAGCATGGCTTCGGCCGTCGGGTGGTCGTTGAGCAGCACCCCTCCGCCACCGTTGACCTGCAGATCGATGAAGCCGGGAGCGACAATCGATCCGGCAGGCAAGCGCTGCTGCGTTGCCGAATCCGGGATGTCGCCCCAGGTTGTAATACCTTTGATTTTTCGTCGTTCGATCAGGACGGCCGCATCCTGATGCCAGCGGCGGCCATCGAAGACGCGTTCGGCAAGGATCGCGTACATATTGCCGGGCAACGTTTTCTCTTGGTTCAGGTTCATGCCGGTAGATGAGACTCGTCGTTGCGTCGTCGGATAACTCGTATTCATGGTCAAAGGATCAACGGCTCATATCGTTAGCACTTTGTATGTCGGCGTCGACGGCGGCGGCAGCGGGTGCCGGGCCCGTATCGAAACACCCGACGGCCGGACGCTGGGCATCGGTCGTGCAGGTCCAGCCACACTGCGGTTCGGCGTCGATCGCTCTCTTGCAGCAATTGAAACCGCGGTACATGCGGCGGCCTTTGACGCCGGCCTCCCTGAGGATGCCCTCCACGACATGGACGCGGTGATCGGCTTGGCGGGACTGGGACGTAGAGATGCGTTGCTCGAACTCGAGGCCCGCCCACACCCCTTTCGCTCGGTCAAATATCTCAGCGACGCCATGATCGCCTGTATCGGCGCCCATGAGGGCCGCGATGGTGGGATTGTCGTCGTCGGCACCGGCAGCGTGGCACTCGCGGTTATCGGCGATCGGGAAATCCGCGTCGGCGGTTACGGTTTCCCGGTTTCCGACGAAGCCAGCGGCGCGGACCTGGGCCTGCAGGCCATTCGCGTGGCGCTCAAGGCCCACGACGGGCGCATCGCCTCGACGGCATTCACACGCGATGTCATGGCCAGGTTCGATGACGATCCGGTCGAGATCATCGCCTGGACGGACCAGGCAAGCGCCACGGACTACGCTGCGCTCGCTCCGCTTGTGGTGACGCATGCCTCTGCCGGAAATTCGGCAGCCCTGACAATCATCAAAGCGGCGGCCGAACAGATTGGCGGGATGGTGCGTTTCCTCATAGCGCGCGGAGCACCGCGCGTCGCGCTGCTTGGAGGGCTTGCCCATGCCATGGAACCCTGGCTGGAAGCGGACGTTCAGCGCCATTTGGTTCCAGCCAAGGGCGATGCGCTGGATGGCGCCATGTATGTTGCTCGCGCAGGGCCAATGGCACGAGGCTCGTGGGATGGTCTCCCATGACCGATTTGCGATGAGGGTCGTCTGATGCTCACCGAGCAGATCAGTTCGCGCTTTGCCGATCTCGACTCCTGGTCCACCCGGGACATGCTCGCGGCCATGTACGAGGGTCAGCTTTTCGCCGCGGCGGCTGTCAGCAGCGCGTTGCCCGCTATTGCATCCGCTGTCGAAGACGCCATCGATCCACTGCGCCGCGGCGGACGCCTTGTCTACGTGGGAGCAGGAACGTCGGGCCGCATCGCCATACAGGACGGAGCAGAGCTGCCGCCGACCTACGACTGGCCCGCGGATCGTCTTGTTTTCGCGATGGCGGGCGGCGTCGGCGCTCTGGTGCGCAGCGTCGAGGGAGCCGAGGATCAGGAGGCGGCCGGTGCCCAGGCCATGGCGGACGCCGATGTCGGTCCCAATGATGTTGTCATCGGCGTCGCGGCCAGTGGAACGACGCCCTATACGATTGGGGCCTTGCGCCATGCCCGGAATGCCGGCGCCATTACCATCGCGATCGCCAACAATCCCGGCGCGCCGCTGTTCGAGGTCGCCAAGCATCGCATCCTCGTTGAGACCGGTGGTGAAGTTGTCGCCGGATCAACCCGGATGAAGGCAGGCACCGCGCAAAAGATCGTGCTCAATCTGCTTTCGACCGCCGTTATGGTCCGGCTTGGCCGGGTGTACGGCGGGTTGATGGTTCACATGCGCGCCAGCAATCAGAAGCTGCGTCGCCGCGCCGAGATAATGGTCGGCCAGGTTGTCGGCTGCCCAGCAGGTGAGGCTGCGCGGTTTGTCGAAGAAGCCGGGGGTGAGGTCAAGCTTGCCATACTGCTCGGTCTTGGCATGAAACGAGCCGATGCCGCCAAGGCCCTCGAACGCCACGACGGGAATCTGCGGCTGGTCATCGGGGATCTCGCCCATGTCCATGACTGATCATCCCGCTCCTTCGGCGATGGCCCGGGAGATCGCCGAAACTCCAGTGGCCGCTGAACGTCTTCTCGCGCAACGCGACCGGTTTATCCACATTGCCGACCGCATCCGCGCATTGAATCCCCGCCTCGCCATTCTGTGTGGGCGCGGCAGCTCGGGCCATGTCGGCGTCCACTTGCGCTATCTGCTGGAGTCGCAAGCCGGAATGCTCGTGTCAGCAGCCGCCCCCTCCATCGTCACCACCTATCGGCGACGGCCGAACATGCAGGACACGCTGTTCATCGTGATCTCGCAGTCCGGGCGCAGTCCCGATCTGGTCATGGCCACCGACGTGGCGCGCACGCTCGGCGCATTGACCGTCGCGATCGTCAACGATCCGCAGTCTCCAGCCGCGTTGGCCGCTGACATGACATTGCCGCTCGATGCCGGTCCCGAGGAAGCCGTCGCCGCGACCAAGACAGTTGCGTTGTCGATGCTGGCAGGCGCCGGACTGGTCGCCGCGCTGACGCAGGATGACGACCTTCAGCAAGCGCTCGATCGCTTTCCGGATCGCGCGCGCCAAGCTCAGGCGTGCGATTGGTCGGCGTGGAGCGATAGCCTGGCTTCGGCACCGGCAGCTTTCGTCACCGGCCGGGGTTACAGCTTCGGCGTCGTTCGCGAACTCGCCCTGAAGATCACGGAGACACTGCGGTTGCCCGCGCTCGGCTACAGCGCAGCAGAGTTGCGTCACGGCCCCCGCGCGGCGATCACCCCGGAAACGCCCGTCCTGGTTCTGCGCCAGAATGACGAAGCGGCTTCCGCCGTCGATGATCTGGCACGTGATCTGCGCGCCGCCAACGAGACGGTTTTCTCGGTGGGTGGCCCGTACGGAACTCTGCCATGGATCGGCGACGACCACCCCGTGTGTGACCCCATCGCCATGCTGCTTCCAGGCTACGCGGCGATCGAACGGGCCGCGCGCCGACGCGGGTTCGATCCCGATACTCCGCCCCATCTCAGCAAGATAACGCGCACGTTGTGATGCCGGTCTGGGCGCGAGGCAGGTGTCAGGTCACGCCGCCTCGCGC
>JAFAFW010000057.1 GCA_023423275.1 Pseudomonadota bacterium | reverse complement strand
CAGGCGATGGGACGCATTGGCGAAGTCTGCATCCGCACGTGGCAGACCGCGCACAAAATGAAAATGCAGCGTGGCGCGTTACCGGAAGACAAAGGCACCGGCAATGACAATTTCCGTGTCCGCCGTTACGTCGCGAAATACACGATCAACCCGGCCATCGCGCATGGCGTCTCCCAGCACATCGGTTCAGTGGAACCCGGCAAGCTGGCGGATCTGGTCGTCTGGTCTCCCGCGTTCTTCGGCGTGAAGCCCGATCTCGTCATCAAAGGCGGGATGATCGCGGCCGCACCCATGGGCGATCCCAATGCCTCGATTCCAACACCACAGCCGGTGCACTATCGGCCGATGTTCCAAGCCTACGGTAGCGCCATGGCAGCGACATCCGTTACGTTCGTTTCGAAAGCTGCGATTGCGGCAGGTCAGCGCGAGAGGCTCGGCTGCCAGAAAGAATTCATCGCCGTTGAAAATACGCGCGGCGGCATTTCGAAGAAGAGCATGATCCACAACGACGCGACGCCCAATATCCAGATCGACCCGGAAACCTACGAAGTCCGTGCCGATGGCGAACTGCTGGTTTGCGAGCCCGCCAAGGAACTTCCGATGGCTCAGCGTTATTTCTTGTTCTAAAGGCTGGAGCCATGGCGCCCCGCGCGACAACCATCATCCGCAAGTACGAGTCCGGTTCGCAAGCAGCAACCGACACCATCACGCTCGACCGCGCAGCGCGCTATCGTCGCCGGCTCGCGCTGATCAGCGATGGCGGGCGCGAGTTCCTGCTTGATCTACCGGAGGCCACGTATCTCGCTCACGGTGATGCGCTGGTTCTGGATGACGGTAGTTTGATCAAGGTGCTTGCCGCGCCGGAGCCGCTGCTGGAAGTCCATGCGCATGATCCGTTGGAGCTGGCACGCATTGCATGGCACATCGGCAATCGCCACACGCCAGCAGAGATCACGCACGGTGCGATCTACATTCAGCCAGATCATGTGCTGGAGGACATGGTGATCGGACTTGGCGCGCACGTTCATAAAGTGATGCGTCCGTTCGAACCCGAAGGCGGCGCTTACGGCGGCAAAGGCCCATTGCAAAAGGGGCATCACCACCACGACCATCACAGCCACGATCATCACCATGATCACGCGCATGGTCATTCGCACGGTCATCATCACCACGACGAGACCTGAGCCGTGTCCGATCCTGGACGCAGAACCATCGAGCGCGACGCCAAGCTGAGGCGAGCCCACTCTCAGGCATTATTGCAAGTCTGGTTTTCGCCGGCCTTTCCCGTCGGCGCCTTTGCCTACAGTCACGGGCTCGAAGCCGCCGTTGATCATGGCTGGATCAAAAATCGCAGCACGCTGGAATCCTGGCTTGCCGATCTCGTGGCGCATGGAACATTGCAGAACGATCTGATCCTGCTCGCCGCGGCGTGGCGCAGCGCCGACGCTGGCGATGCGACGCAGGTGCGTGATATCGCGGAGTTAGGGACGGCGCTCCAGCCTTCCGCCGAGCGTCATCTCGAGGCGACACAGCAAGGCCGTTCGTTCGTGGACGCTGTCATCGCGGCATGGCCACCGGAGGTGCCATCGTTGCTTCGCGATCTGGATCAGTACGACATCACCTATCCGGTCTCTGTCGGGGTCGCAGCGGCGCTTCATGAGATCCCTCTGCCCGATGTTTTGCGCGCTTACGCCGTGGGATTTTTGAGCAATCTCACATCGGCCGCGATCCGGCTATCCATCGTCGGTCAGACCGACGCACAGTTGATCCTTGCGGCCCTGATGCCAGACCTCATCACATCGGCTGAACGTGCCGAAACCGCATCGCTGGATGACATTGGCAGCGCCACGCTGCGCTCCGATCTGGCCTCCATGCGTCATGAAACCCAATATTCGAGGCTGTTTCGCTCATGACCTCACCCAACGGCCCATTGCGCGTCGGCATCGGCGGCCCGGTCGGCTCCGGTAAAACCACGCTCACCGAGATGCTCTGCAAACGGTTTCGCAGCGTCTACGATCTGTGCGTGATCGCCAATGACATCTACACCAAGGAAGACGCGGAAATCCTGATGCGCGCGCAGGCCCTGCCGCTCGAACGCATCATGGGTGTCGAAACAGGCGGCTGCCCGCACACCGCCATTCGCGAGGACTGCTCGATCAATCTCGCCGCCATCGAAACCATGCGGCGGAAATTCCCCAAACTCGAACTGATCCTGATCGAATCCGGCGGCGACAATCTTGCAGCGACATTTTCGCCGGAACTAGCGGATCTGACGATTTATGTGATCGACGTCGCGCAAGGCGAAAAGATCCCACGCAAAGGCGGGCCAGGCATCACCCGGTCAGACATCCTGATCATCAACAAGACGGACCTCGCGCCACACGTCGGCGCCGATCTCTCCGTGATGGAAAGCGACACGCGCAAGCAGCGCGGCGACAAACCGTTCGTGTTCACGAACCTGCGCGCCGGTGAAGGCGTGGAGGAAATTGCTCGCCTGATCGAAAAGCGCGGCGGCCTGGGTTGACTAGATTAAGCCGGGACCAGCGCTCCGGGATCGGCTGGCGTTGCTACAGCAGAGGACGGAATCGCAGCAGCGTCAAATGACAGACCATAGTCCTGCGCCAAATGGATCATGCTGCGTTCCGACAACGCCGTAATAGTCAGCAATGGGTTGACACCCAGTGACCGCGCGATCACCGAGCCATCCATGACATAAAGTCCGTCGAGGACAGCCGTCGACCCGGCACCGGATCGGCCGTCGAAGACCTGGCCCTTGTGGTTGACGACTCCGCTGCCGCGATCGTTGCCCATGCCGCACCCGCCAAGCGGATGCGCGGTCGCCGGTTGGTGCCCCATGACCGTCCCGGCCAACGGATTTTTGACGTAGCTGCCCCCGAGCGCCCCAACGAGACGAGACAGCATCTCGTCCAGGCGCCGGTAAACCGGCTCATCCTTGGCACCGGGCCAGGAGAGCGAGAACTTGTCTCCGTCGAGCGCGAGCCGCCCCGCCGCCGTATCGTGGGAGACCGCAAAAAATGTCTGCATGCGCGCGAACGGACCCTTATAAACGCCGCTAATCAAACTCTGCATTGCGCCAAGCAAACGGCCATTCGGCATGAACATCACGGGCAGGACCGGTGCCAGCGCGGACGGCATCACGCCTTCCTGGATGTTGAGTTCCTGGCTGAGATCATCGGCATCGCGAATTTCGATCTGTCCGGACACCGACGCGCCGACCGGAACGTCGTGGATAAATTTTGCCGGATGACCGACACCGATCGCATTGACCGGCAGGTTCGCCCCGTAACCGAACGCGATGATGTCGCCGTTCGCGGAGAACCGCTCGCCCAGCCGGTCGGAAAGCGGCAATCCGCGCGCCCTGGAACGCAGCAGGACCTCGGTCGAGCCCAGCGTCCCCGCGGCGAGGACGATCATATCGGCGACCATCACCGTTGCCTCGCTCGGGTCGGAGCCGGGACGCGACACATGCACCTCCCACCCACCATCCGGATCCCGCGCCAGGAACTGCACCTTCACTTCGGTAAAGACGTGCGCGCCATGGCGGACAGCGTCCGGCAGATACGTCAGCGCGACGGTATTCTTGGCGCCGACGTTGCAGCCGCCGCAGCAATCGCCGCAACGCGTACAGCCGGGCTGGGCAATTCCCGCCGCGTTCACGGTGTCTTCAAAACTGACCACGATCTGCGGTGCGACAGGGTCAGCGCCCAGCGCCTGCCCGGCCTTCGCCAACGCCTTGAATTTCGAATGTTCGGAAGCGCGCGGATCGCTCGATGGGCGTAGCCAGGAGCGCGCGCGCCGAAAACCCTCGTCCAGCAAGCCATCCTGCGCCAACTGTCCCGGCCAGACACCATCGGCAAAAACGCGCGGATCCGGACGCAATGCCACGCCGGCGTTGACCAGTGAGCCGCCGCCTAGCCCACAGCCGACGAGCACGTGCATATCCTCGCCGAAGCGCACATCGAACAGCGCAGTTTCGCGGCCGATTTCGACACGGCCGCCGCGCACCTGCATTTCGCCACGCAATTCGGGAAACTTCGAAGGAAATTCCCCAGTCAGGAACTCGCGCCCTCGCTCGAGCACAGCCACGCCTTTTCCGGCCCGCGAGAGCCGCGAGGCGGCAACGCCACCGCCATAGCCTGAGCCCACCACGATCACATCGTAGCGGGCCTTGCGCGTTTCAAACGGTCGGGCCAGCCGGCTCATCCATTCCCTCTGGCTCTATCCTCTGGGCCTGTCACACAACGACATAACGCGGGAATCACTGCGAATCCGATAGCGCAGGAGAACATGCCTGGCGAATTGCTGCAACGCAGCCATCCAGCCATCGCCCGTTCGACGGTCTACGCTCGCTTGCGCGCAGCGGCGGCGCGCGATAGCACTGCGCAACACCCTGCCCCCAACAAGATGGAACATGAGGATATGTCCACGCAAAATCTGCTGCTGCTGCCCGGAGATGGCATCGGCGTCGAGGTCATGGCCGAAGTCGAGCGTGTGCTCGCGTTCTTCAACAAGAAGAGCAAAACCACGTTCGAGGCGACCTCGGATCTGGTCGGTGGCGTATCTATCGATGCGCACGGGACGCCGCTCACGGATTCGGCGATGGCCAAGGCGCAATCGGCTGATGCGGTTCTTTTCGGCGCCGTCGGTGGCCCGAAGTGGGACAAGGTCCCCTATGCGATCCGCCCGGAAGCCGGCCTCCTGCGCCTGCGTCGCGACATGGACCTGTTCGCCAACCTGCGTCCCGCCATCTGCTATCCGGCGCTGGCCGAGGCTTCGTCGCTGCGGCGCGAAGTCGTCGAAGGACTGGACATCCTGATCCTGCGCGAGTTGACCGGCGGTACCTATTTCGGCGAGCCCAAGGAGATCGTGACGCTCGAAAACGGCCAGCAGCGCGCCGTCGACACGACCGTTTACACGACATCCGAAATCGAGCGGATCGCGCGCGTCGCATTCGATTTGGCCCGTAAACGCAGTGGAAAAGTCCATTCGGCGGACAAGCGCAACGTCATGGCAACCGGCGTGCTCTGGAACCGGGTCGTGACGGAAGCGCATAAGAAATACGGCGAAGGCGTCGAGCTCAATCATATCCTGGCCGACAACTGCGCCATGCAGCTCGTTCGCAATCCGAAGCAGTTCGACGTGATTGTCTGCGACAACCTGTTCGGCGATATCCTGTCCGACGAAGCGGCCATGATGACCGGCTCGCTCGGCATGCTGCCGTCGGCATCACTCGGTGCCCCCGACAGCGCCGGAAACCGGAAAGCGTTGTACGAACCGGTACATGGCTCGGCTCCGGACATCGCGGGGCAAGGCAAGGCTAACCCGATCGCCTGCATCGCCAGCTTCGGGATGGCGCTGCGCTACTCCTTCGACATGCAGCGGGAAGCCGATCTCGTCGACCAGGCAATCGCTGCCACGCTCGCTCGCGGTCTGCGGACCGGCGACATCATGCAACCCAATATGCGCCAAGTGAGCACAACAGAGATGGGCAGCGCGATTGTTGAGGAACTGGCGCGGCTTGCCGCATAAGCGAAGGTTTCTGCTGCGACGCGGCGTCCACACGCGTCGCCGCGTCGCTACGGATTGACCATCGCGCCGGAAAGCCCTTAATCTGCATTTATGATGTTGCAGCAACAAGCCTCAGCCGCTTGGCTGGTGAGCCAAGCGCGCGCCGAAACAACAAGCAACTCCGGGGCCAGCCGATGAGGAAATCCAAATGGGCTCTCCTCCTGTCGGCCGCGACTCTGGCGGCTGCATTTGCTGGTGCTAACGCGCAGACCCCCATTGGGTTCCGATTGCTCAAATTGGATGGGCGAAACGTTGCCTGGACGGGAGAAATCCTGGCATCCAAAGTCACTTATGCTTTTGTGAAAGAGCCGACGAATACGCCCGACGCCATGAACTGCCAGTTGATCGGTCCAGTCGATGGGCTGATCGCCAAATCGCGCATCGCCTCTGACAGCTTCCGTATAGAGGTGCGTCAAGCCTTCGACATGTGGGAGGCCGCGGCCAATATCAAATTCACCGAGGTCGACGATCCGGCGCACGCAGGAATCCTGATTGGTGCCCAGCTTCGTCCCGAGGGCCGCGCTTTTGCCAACGTTGCCTATAAGGCTGGCATTGGTTCGCCGGAGGTGCGCAGCATCGAGCGGTCGCTCATCTGCCTCAACCCGGAGCAGAAGTGGAAGATCGGATTCGACGGCAATCTCACGGCCTATGATATCCGCTACACCGTCGCTCATGAGATCGGCCACGCGATCGGGCTCGACCACCCAGGTGCGGGCGGGCAACTCATGCATTATCGCTACGAAGAGCGTTTCCGGACGCTGCAGCGAGGTGATATCGAAGGCGCCATCAAGCTCTATGGCGCAAAACCTGGAACCTCGGTTGCCACCGCCCCGGAGACGGATCCGATCCTGGCGAAAGCCGCCGCAGCTGCACGCGCGGAACAGGCGCGCCAGACCATACCGGCTGTGACCGAAACCGGCCGCACGACGCCTCAATCGATCTCCAAAAGCATCGGGGCGGCCCGCTAAGACCGCCCCGGCTTAATTTCCAAGCTATCGTAGCTGCGCTCAGCCCATCTGGCTGACGAACTTGGCCGTCATATAGACCAGCAGGCCTTCGGTGCCGCCCTCGTGGCCGTAGCCCGAATCCTTGACGCCACCAAAGGGAACTTCCGGCAACGCCAGACCGTGGTGATTGATCGTCACCATGCCGTGGTCGAGCACATCCGCAACCTGGGTTGCGATCTTGGCATTGCGGGTGAAAGCGTAGCTCGCGAGGCCGTATGGCAGCTTGTTCGCGCGCTCAAGCACTTCATCCGTATCCTTAAACGGCAGCATCACGGCGACAGGGCCGAATGGCTCTTCGTTCATGATGCGGGCGTTCTCCGGCAGATCGGTCAGCACCGTCGGCTCGAAGAAGTTGCCCTGATTGCCAATGCGCTTGCCGCCGGTTGCAACCTTGGCACCCTTCTCCTGGGCGTCCTGGATCAGCGCTTCCATGGCGTTGATGCGGCGCGGGTTGGCCAGCGGCCCCATCTTCGTATCCGGCTCCAGACCATCGCCGACCTTGGTCCGCTTGGCGATGTCCGTGAACTTGGCGACGAACTTGTCATAGGCCTTCTCCTGCACGAAGAAGCGTGTCGGCGAGATGCAAACCTGTCCGGCATTGCGATACTTCATCGCCGCCATCAAGGTCGCGACCTGCTCGGTCTCCACATCGTCGAACACCAGCACCGGCGAATGGCCGCCGAGCTCCATCGTAGCGCGCTTCATGTGCGCACCTGCCAGAGCGTTGAGATGCTTGCCGACCGGCACCGAGCCGGTGAACGAGACCTTACGGATGATCGGCGACGGGATCAGGTATTCGGAGATCTCTGCCGGCGTTCCATAAACCAGATTGATGACACCCGCGGGCACGCCGGCGTCGTGGAAGCAGCGCACCAGACCGATCGGCGAACCTGGCGTCTCTTCCGGGCACTTGATGATGATGGAGCAGCCGGCGGCGAGGGCAGCGGCGATCTTGCGGGTTGCCTGCGTGACCGGGAAGTTCCAGGGCGCAAAGCCGGCAACGGGGCCGATCGGCTCCATGATGACCAGATTGCGAACACCATCAGCCCGGGCCGGGATGATACGACCGTAAGCACGGCGGCCTTCCTCGGCGAACCAGTCGATGATGTCGGCAGCGCCTTGAACTTCGATCTTGGCTTCGATGAGGACCTTGCCCTGCTCCAGGGTCAGGACCTTGGCGATGTCATCGGAGCGCGCGCGCAGGAGATCGGCCGCCTTGCGCAGAATTTTCGAACGCTCGAATGCCGAAACGCGCTTCCACTCCTTGTAGCCCTTGTCGGCAGCCGCGAGAGCGGCGTCGAGTTCAGGCTTCTTGGCGTGAGGCAGCTTGCCGAGCACCGCGTCCTTCGAAGGGTTCAGGACGTCGGAAGTCACGCCGCTGCTACCCTTGGTGAACTTGCCGTCGATGTATAGGTCGAGATTTTCGTACATAGGGGGCCTTTCACGCTGAGTTCAGCACCTTAAAGACGATCGGAGGCCATACTCGCAAGCAGTTTATGGCGACTGCTGCCTGACGGCCGGGAAATGCGGGCCTGTCAGGCCGGCGATGCATAGCGCTGCGCAGGCGGCCAGGATTTCGGCCCGACTCTGAGGTATTGAGATGGCCAGTTCGGCTCTGCGCCCAGGTGATAGGCTGCGTGCCACGCCCAATGCGGGTCGTCCAGGAAGGCGCGGGCGAGCGCGACGAAATCGGCTTTACCTTCAGCGACCAGCTCTTCAGCCTGGTCCGGCTCCGTGATCAGGCCGACTGCCATGACGGGGAGAGCGGCCTCGCGCTTGATGCGCTCCGCAAACGGGACCTGATAGCCCGGTCCGAGGACGATCTTCTGCGCGGGGTCATTGCCACCCGATGATACGTCCATGAAATCACAGCCAAGGTCTTTCAGCCGGCGGGACAATTCGACCGCTTCCTCGACAACGAATCCGCCTTCGATCCAATCGGTCGCGGAAATGCGCATGCCGAGCGGCTTTTCATCCGGCCACGCAGCGCGCATCGCCTTGAATACCTCAAGCGGAAACCGCATGCGGTTTTCCAGATTGCCGCCCCAGGCATCCGCGCGCTTGTTCGACAACGGCGACAGGAACTGGTGCAGAAGATAGCCATGCGCGCCGTGAATCTCGATGAGATCGAGGCCAATCCGTTGGGCGCGGTGAGTGGCATCGACGAACGCCTGCAGGAGATCCTCGATCATTTTTTCGGTCATCGCGACCGGTTCGATCCAGCCCGGCGCATAGGGCACCGCCGACGGCGCCTTGGTCTGCCAGGCCCCATCGATCAGGCGATCATTCGGACCCTTCATTTCCCAGGGACGCTTGGTCGACGCCTTGCGACCGGCATGACCAAGCTGGATCCCGAACTTGGCTTTTCCGAATTGCCGGCAGGCCTCCACCACGCGCTTCAACGCAGCTTCGTTCGCGTCCGAATAAAGGCCAAGGCAGCCCGGCGAAATCCGGCCCTCCGCCTCGACGCCAGTGGCCTCGATAATCACCAGGCCCGCACCGGAATTCGCCAGCATCCCCAGATGCATCATGTGCCAGTCGCTGGCGGTCCCATCGACGGCGGAATACTGACACATCGGCGCCACGACGATACGATTGTCGAGCGTCAGGCCGCGAAGCTCCGCCGGAGAGAAAAGTGCACTTTGCGCCATGGGAAATCCCTGAAATTTGGGCTGGATGGACCAAGTCTAGAATCCACAGTTCCGCAGATCAAGACTTTCGAACAATCAGCATATCGCGCACGCGGCGGCGTCAGACAACCTTCGCTCACAAAGACGTGTGCGAGCCCCGACAGAAACCGGACTTTCGGCGCAAGTTGCATTGATTGCGCTGATTTCGCACCGCATAGTCCAGCAGAGCAGTGAACTGAGGGACCTTTCATGCCCGAAAGCACGCAAGCCAGCATCGGCGCCCGGAATCACGACGCCGAGCCCGCAGCGGATCATCAACCCGCGGCCAATCCCAACGAGCTCACTCAATTGGGCGCGATGGGAAAGGCCTTCACGATCCTTGAGGTGGTCGCGGCGGCCAAGCAGGCGATCACCATGTCCGAAATCGTGCGCACCTGCGGGCTGACCAAGCCGACTGCGCACCGGATCACGACGCTGCTGACGGACATGGGCTTTCTCGAAAAGGACCCGCTCCGGCGCGGCTTCGTCGAGGGCCCCCGTCTGATCGCTCTGTCTCTGGCGACATTGACCGCCGCCGCCCCGCGCAATAGCCGCCATACGATTTTGCGGTCCGTTTCGGAGAAGACAGGCGAAACGTGCAACTTTGGCATTCTGGTAGGGTCGGAGGTGATCTACCTGGATCGTGTCGAGGCAAAATGGCCCCTCGGCCTGCGTTTCGAAGCGGGCAGCCGTGTCCCATCCCACTGCACCGCAATCGGCAAACTTCTGCTCGCTCTGCTGCCGGCGCCGGATCGCACCTCCACGCTCGCTGGAATGTCGCTGTCGCGCTACACAAGCCGTACACTGACGGATCCGGCCGCTCTGAACGCGGCACTGGACCGGATCGCGCAAACGCGTGTCAGCACGGACGATCGCGAATTCATCGATGGGGTCGTATGCGTGTCGGTGCCGGTGATTACGAAATCCGGGCAGGTCGTGGGCGGCATTGCAGTCTCGGCACCGGAAGCCCGTCTCGGTCTCCAGGATCTTCTGACGTTCGTGCCGACAATGCGGGAGGCAGCGAGCCGGTTGAGTTCTACTTTCTCAAACAGCGGATTGCGCAAAACTCCTTGATGCGCTGCTGCATAACGACTCCTGCTTGCTCATATATCAAAAAAGTGAGACGTTATGTCTTGAAGTAAGAAACGGGCATCAAAGACCCGGCTGACTCATAATAAATAATTTCAATGGCTCCAAAAGGAGCCGCGCACCTAGGGAGGTAGCACCAGATGTCTCTAAAGAACTGGCTTGTCGGCGCGCTCGGAGCCGCCGCGGTGATGACCACGTTGGCGGGCGGGGCCATTGCACAGGATAAGACCGTCAAGATCCGCATTCAGTCGGTCATTCCAACCAGCGCTGATGAAGTGACCATGCTGAAGGAGTTCGCGGCGGACGTCGCGGCTCTGACCGGTAACACCGTCCAAATGGAAGTTCTGCCGGCGGGCGCTGTGGTCGCGGTCAACGACACGCTCGACGCCGTCGACAAAGGCCTGATCGAAGGCGGATTTGCCTGGACGCATTACTGGTCAGGCAAACATCCGGCGGCAGCGCTGTTCGGCTCGCCTCCGGCCGGCTCCGGCCTGGGCATGGATAATTTCGCCTGGGTGTCCTGGTTCCAGTATGGCGGCGGCAAAGAGCTTTACGACGAACTCTGGAAAGAAATGAAGGTCAACGTCAAGGGCTTCATCCTGCAGCCCGTCGGACCTGAAGCGCTCGGCTGGTTCAAGAATCCGATCAAGAGCATGGCGGACTTCCAGAAGTTGCGCGTTCGGATGCCACCCGGCATTCCAGGCCAGGTTTACAAGGATATCGGTGTGGCCGCCGTGGCCATGGGCGGCGGTGAAATTCTGCCCGCACTCGAGAAGGGCGTGATCGACGGTGCCGAGTGGTGCTGTCCGAAGCCCGATATGACCTACGGCTTCCATAAGGTCCTGAAGAACTACTACATGCAGGGTCTGCATCAGGTCGTGGTGAATGCCGATCTCTATATCAACGGCGACGTCTATAACAAAATGTCAGCACACCAGAAGAAAGCGCTCGAGGTGGCTGCCAATGCGTCCATGATGAAGACGGTTTCCTATCGCATCCTGGAGAACGGCAAGGCCCTGCAGGAATTGACGGAAAAGCATGGCGTGCAGCTTCACGATACTCCCGACGATTATTTCAAGGAGTATATGGCGGCGACCAAGAAAATATTCGAAAAGCACGCCAGCGAAAATCCGTTCTTCAAGAAGGTTTTCGACTCCCAGAAAGCGTTCGCGGATGCTGCCATTCCGTTCTGGGCTCAAGCGCAGCGCACCAATGCAAATCTTGGCGCAGCCTACGCCGAATCGCTCAAGAAGAAGTAGCTCACGGAGCTTTGCAGCGGCGGGAACATCCGGTGGCGAGACGCAACGCAGTCAGATGCGTCTCGCCGCCCCCTCCGGCGTAACGCATGACACCATGGCGCTCAGCTCCATCCACGGCACGCTGCCGCCAACTCACCATCCGTCCGCAAACATTTCCACGCCGGGATACTCATGGCAGAGACACCTGAATTTACGGACGAACTGATCGCCGGCCGGCGACAGTCCGCGGGCCGGATGCCCGACGACATGCCGCCTTGGATGGTCAAAACCATCACCGCAATCGAGAAGATCAGCCTGTGGTCCGGCAGGATCGTCTCATGGATGGTTCTGCCCGTGATCTTTGCGATGATCTACGAGGTCGTCAGCCGCTACCTGTTCACCGCGCCAACCTTGTGGGCCTATGACGTCAGCCGGATGTTCTATGGCGCGATGTTCGTGCTGGGTGCCGCTTACGGGCTATCGAAGGGCGTGCACATCCGTTCCGACTTCATCTATCGGACCTGGCGGGTCACGACGCAGGCGCGCGTGGACGCAGTGCTGTATATTTTCTTTTTCTTCCCATCGATGCTCCTCCTCCTCTGGGTGTCATTCGACTGGGCATGGACCTCTCTTATCCGGGCTGAGCGCGGCATGGACACGGCCTTCGCTCCCTTGCTCGGACCGGTCAGGATGGCACTTCCCATCGGTATTTTTCTGCTCACGCTGCAAGGCATCGCTGAGCTGTTGAAGTGCGTGTATGCAGCCTCACACGATCGGTGGCCCGACCAATGACCCCTGAAATGATCGGCCTCGGAATGGTCGGGGCCATGCTATTCGCGATCTTCATCGGGTTTCCGATCTCGTTCACGCTGATCTTTCTCGGCATCGTGTTCGGATACCTGGGCTTCGGCAATCTCGTCTTCTACCTGCTGACGCTTCAGTTCAATGCCACGATGATGGAGCAGACGCTCGCGGCGGTGCCGTTGTTCATCTTCATGGGCATCATGATGGAACAGGCCAATCTGATGGAGCGCCTGTTCAGCTCGATTCAGAAGATGCTCGCCAATACGCGCGGCTCGCTGTTTCTCGCCGTCATGTTCGTTGCGACCGTATTTGCCGCCGCCACCGGCATCGTCGGGGCTTCCGTGACGATCCTCGGCATCATGGCCAGGAAACCCATGATCCGCTCGAAATATGACGTGCAGCTATCGTCGGGCCTGATTACGGCGGGCGGAACACTTGGCATCCTCATTCCGCCAAGCATCATGCTGGTCGTCATGGGACCCGTGCTCGAAGTGCCGGTTACCACCCTGTTCGCGGCCGCGATTCTGCCCGGAATCATGCTCGCGTCCCTATTCACTGCCTATGCGATGTTCCGCTGCTGGCTGGATCCGTCCTTGGGACCACCGCTGGCCAAGGAATTTCACGCCACGACCAAGCGCGAAATCTGGGGCGATTTCATCTCCGGCCTGGTTCCACCAGCGACGCTCGTGCTCGCCTCGCTCGGCAGCATCCTGTTCGGTTTCGCGACGCCAACGGAGGGGGCGGGCTGCGGAGCGGCGGGTGCACTGCTGCTGACATTGGCCTACGGGCGGTTGACATGGGACAATTTCCGCGAAGCCCTGATCAAGACGCTCGAAATTTCCGTCCTCATCCTGTTCCTGGTTGCGGCTTCGAATTTCTTCGGCGCCGTGTTCGCCAGACTCGGCACACCATCCATGCTGACCGAGTTCCTGCTGGGGCTGGAGTTGAACCGTTACATCGTTCTCTTCATGACCATGGCGTTGATCTTCCTCCTGGGGTGGCCGCTGGAATGGGTGCCGATCGTCCTGATCGTCGTGCCCTTTCTGTTGCCACTGGTCGACAGCCTGGGCTTCGACAGAACCTGGTTCGGCATTCTGGTCGCCGTCAACCTCCAGACAGCCTGGCTGTCACCGCCAGTGGCGCTCTCCGCCTACTTCCTCAAAGGCGTGGTGCCGGAGTGGGAGTTGAAGGACATCTATCTGGGGATGATGCAGTTCATGGGTCTGCAATTGATCGCCCTCACGCTCATCATCATCTTTCCACAGATTGCTCTGTGGCTGCCGGAAGTGATGTACGGCCCCTGACCGGCAACCAAGGACAAGACGTACGCACTGGTGTAAATGGTTCCGAAGCGCGACGCGCCTGATCTGCTTCGGGACGGGGAATGAGCGAGCCGAGCCAGTCGGAGGAAAAGGAGGAAGAAGGGGCGTCTCCCGAGCTTCCCGTTGCCCTCGGCGGTGTATCTGTCGATCTGTCGATCGCGGAAGGCCTGCCGTTGTCCGCGCAGCGCCGAGGCTGGTCGATGAGCCTGCTGGCGGCGTTCAGCGCACATGCCCTGCTGCTTGCGGTTTTTGTGCGCGGCGTGATGATGGGGCCTGTCGGGGCCGGTGGCAGGGAGCTGGAAGCGGTCCACGTCGATATCGTCACCGCATCCGCGCTCGAAAGCCGCGACAGGTCGCCGTCAATAGCTTCGGACGCCGCGCCCCGAGCCGTCGACACGACAGCAGGCAGCGCCGAATCCTCCCAGGACGCCGCCGCGACCGCCGATCAGAAGCCGGTGACGGCAGCACTCGTCGAAACGACGGCAGGCCCGATACCCGATCTCGTCGTACCGGAGCCGATCGAGCAGAAACCTCCACCCGAGCCGTCCGAAATCGCACTTGCGGTCGCAAAGCAACGGCCGGACATACCGGACGAAAAGCCGCCGGAGGACCAACCGGAACGGTCGACAGCAACTGCCCCGGACAGCGCTACGGCTTCTGTCGGATCCGAAGCATCGGTGGCAGCAGAACGCGGCGGCGCCACAACCCGCGGCGTCGATGGCATCGAGACAGCGGAATTACAGGCGGCGGCCAGCATCGGCGAAGCGAATGCGTACGCTCAGGCTGTGCTGGAGACGCTCGCGAAAAGCCGGCCCCGCACGACGGCTGGCGTGCGCGGCACGGTTCGCATCGGCTTTACGGTCGCGCGTTCGGGAGAAGTCGGTGCAGCCCGCGTCGTGGCATCGAGCGGGGAGCCGCTCATCGACGAGGCCGCACTGGCCGCCGTACGCGCGGTCCGCTTTCCGCAACCGCCACCCGGCCTGCCGGCGGATGAGCTGAACTACGAAATCCCCTACTTCTTCCGCTAAACTGATGCGACTGCCCGAAATGCATCATCCTACGAAGGGAAGATGCCAAAGCAGCAGATAGCCGTTGAGCGTCATAACCCCACCCGCAAGCCCGATCAGGACGCTGAGAACCACAAAGAAATTCGTCCCGGCGATGATCGCCACCGAAGCAAGCACAATGGCGATCTGCAGGAAGGCCTGGCCGAGATCGAAGTAGGGATCTCTTTGCAACGCCACAGATCTTGCCTCTTCCAGGGCTTTCCCTTTGACGAACAGTTCATCGAGCCCCTCGCCGCTTTGCGGATCGCTGGTCAGTTGCTTCTCCTGCTCTTTGTAAGCCTGAAGTTTAGCCTGCATCGCAGCGTTGGCGTCCTCCGTCATGCCTGGTTGGGATGCCAATCGCAGTGTCAGATCATCGATCTGCAGACGAACCATCTGGCGGCGCAAATTCTTGGCCTGGAAGAACGACCAGACGTTGGATGCTTCGATGTTCTTGTGCGTGGCGTCTTTCGTGGCGTTATCGCCGCCGAGCGCGCAGATCGCGAGGCCTACGGCGAGGACACCGATAAAAAGGGCAATCCAACGGTCTCGCCCCCCTTTTTCCCGCGCTTCCGCCAACTCAGCGACATCGTCGAGCGCCATCGCTCATCCCCCCATCAACCCGTACCGTCGCGCCTAGTCCAGAATGCGCTTGCTCTTTACGCGCCCGTTTGCATCGAGCTGATAGACAATCGGCACGCCGGTGGCGATTTCGAGACGAAGGATCTCCTCGGCCGACAAGTTCTCCAGCTTCATGATGATGGAGCGGAGGGAGTTGCCATGCGCTGCGACGATCACGTTGCGTCCTGCCTTCACCTCCGGCCAAATCTGCGCGTCGTAATAGGGGAGTGTGCGTGCGGCCGTATCCTTCAGGCTCTCGCCGCCGGGAGGATTGATATCGTAGCTGCGGCGCCAGATGTGGACCTGCTCCTCGCCCCAGCGTTTGCGCGCATCATCCTTGTTCAAACCGGAAAGATCGCCGTAATCGCGTTCGTTGAGGGCCTTGTCCTGGTGCGTGATGAGGTCAGCCTGCCCGAGTTCATCCAGGATGATACCGAGAGTATCCTGAGCTCGCTTGAGAACGCTGGTGTAGGCGACATCGAATATGATGCCTGCAGCCTTCAGGTGCTCACCGGCTTTGCGTGCTTCCGCAATGCCTTTCTCCGTCAGGTCCGGATCGCGCCAGCCCGTGAACAGGTTCAACTTGTTCCATTCGCTTTCGCCATGGCGAACCAGCACGAGTACGTTGTTATCCGGCATATCGCAGTTCCTTATTCCAACTCGCGGCTTGCGGTTCAAAGGCCGAGCACGTCCATCATCGAGTAGAGTCCCGGCGGCTTGCCGCGGCCCCAGAGTGCGGCGCGCACGGCCCCGCGCGCGAACAAGCCACGATCGGTCGCCCGGTGGGTCAACTCGATGCGTTCTCCATCCGCGGCGAAGATCACCGTGTGTTCACCGACAACATTGCCGCCGCGCAAGGTCGCATAGCCGATATCACCGCGATTGCGCGGACCGGTATGACCATCACGCACGCGCACGCTGCGGTCGTTATGCGAGATGCCACGCCCCTCTGCGGCCGCGTTGCCGAGCATCAGAGCCGTACCCGACGGCGCGTCGATCTTGTGCTTGTGGTGCATCTCCAGGACCTCGATGTCGAAGTCCTCGTCAAGGGCCTGCGCCACCCGTTTCGTCAGCGCCACCAGCAGGTTGACGCCAAGGCTCATATTCCCCGCCTTGATGATCGTCGCATGACGGGCAGCCGCCGCGACAGCAGCATCGTCGGCTTCGGACAGCCCCGTCGTTCCCAGCACGTGCACGATGCGCGCGTTCGCCGCGAGCCCGGCAACCTCCACCGAGGCTTTGGGAACCGTGAAATCCAGTACCGCGTCGGAGCGCGCAATCAGCTCCAGCGCATCATCCGTAATCCTGGCGCCGACGTCACCGATACCGGCGACGGCCCCAACATCCTGTCCCAACAGCGGCGAACCGGGAAGCTCGATGCCACCGTTGATAACGCAGTCGGAGGCTGCGTGGACCGCGCGGGCAAGCTCGCGCCCCATGCGGCCTCCGGCGCCCATGATCGCGATCTTCATTTCGCTCATTCCTTTGCCTCCCTCGACTGCTGCACGCGCATATAGCAAAGCCCCGGAAGGATGAGAACGGGCCTGGCGGCCTCGCTACCGGCCCGTGATCCGAGCTCCCGGTTGATCGATGGCGCGTTGGATCATCCGTCGCGCGTCGTCCGCATCGCCCCATTGATCGATGCGCACCCACTTGTCGTTTTCCAGATCCTTATAATGCTCGAAGAAGTGCGCAATCTGATCGATCAGGATCTTCGGTAGATCGCCATAGCTTCGGACCTTGTCGTAGCGCGCCGTGACCCGTTCAGAGGGGACGGCGATGACCTTCTCGTCGCCGCCTTTCTCGTCCGTCATCCGCAGCACGCCGACGGGCCGGCAATTGATGACACAGCCGGGAATGAGCGAGCGCTGGTTGGCAATCAGGACATCGATCGGATCGCCATCGTCCGACAACGTATGAGGGACAAAGCCATAGTTGCCGGGATAGCGCATCGCCGTGTACAGCATGCGGTCAACGAACAATGTGCCCGACGCCTTGTCCATCTCGTACTTCACAGGCTCACCGCCGATGGGCACCTCGACAATCACGTTGATGTCGTCGGGAGGATTATGCCCAATCGGGATGGCATCGATCCGCATGGAGGTTCCTTTGATCTGTCGCGATATCAGGCTGCTGCTGGGTCTCGCGGTCCTGGTCCTTCCAGGGTTTCCAACGCCGGCCACCGCAAACCCGGTCAAAAGCCGCTATACCACGATCGAGCTGAAAAACTGCAAGGTCGTCGAACGGCATCAGGACGGGAATACGTGGACGTGCACCGGTCTCCCGGCGTTTCCGGTCTATATCGCCGAGGGCGACCTGCGCACCTACATGGCGTTCGGTCGCAACGCGAAGAAACATCGCGCCGCCTCCCAGACGTTGGCACCGTTCAATTCGGTCTTCGACGGAGCCGGTAAACGAGCGACGGTTGAGTGGCGTTTCACCCGCCGAAATGAGCGCGATGAGCCCTACGCAACGATCGTGAGCTACACGACCCAGAACGATAGCGGCCGCGGCCGGGTTCTGGTCGTAACCAAAGTGACCCCACGCCAGTCCTGTCACGTCGCCTACATCGATGCGGTTGCCAACCCTGACGCAATCGCATGGGCTCGCCGCGTCGCAGACAATGATGCCCGGGCGTTCGATTGCAAATCGGAACCGCAGGTGGTGGGCGCGATCGGCAAAAGCCCAATGTAGAGAGATTGAAAGCAGCTGTCGGCGGCGGAAGCTATGCCCAGCCGAACGCGACTTTCTCGAGCTTTTCGCCACCGATCCGATCATAGGCCTTGGCGACAGGACGCCCCCCGCGACGCCAGTAGAAGTCGATCGCAGGCGTGTTGTCGGCCAGTGCCCAGCAGATCAGCCCCTTGATCCTCCGCTCGTCCATCGCGTGGCGGCAGGCCTCGAACAGATGCTCGCCAAATCCAAGCCCCTGATATGTCGGTCCGAGATAAAGCTCGTAAATTTCGCCCTGATAAACGCCGCGTGCGCGCGCCGATCCCCACGTTGCATAACCGGCAACCTCGCGCCCGACTTCGAGCACAAAGATGCTGTCGCCGGACCGCACCGCGCTGGCCCACCATTCCTGGCCACGACGGCGGATCATGCTTTCGAGATGTAGATGAGGAATGATGCCGCGATACGCGAGCTGCCAGGACTCGCGAAAAATTGCTGCCAATGCTTCGGCATCAGCAGGCTTGCCACGTCTGACGCGAACTTGTGAGCTGAACCCCAACATGGGGCCAGTATAACGCGAACAGGCCAACCTATTGCAACGCCCATGTTGGCGAAATCGTTCCCCGCGTTGACAAGTCACATCGCTGCAACGGCCAAGGGCCCCAGCAAAGATGCCGAGGCCCTTGAAGACAATAGCAGTTCTAAATTCGACCTGAAGCCGATGGGGAATCAGGCAGTCTTTTTGAACTGTTCGAAAGTCTTCGTCGTTGCTGCGTTCACCGACTCGAACGTCTGCCGCGCGACGCGCGTCGAGAGTTCAAACAGCTCCTTGGTCTGGGCGCTGGCGGCAGCCATCTGCTGCTGCATAAAGTCAGCCTGCAGGCGAGCAGCTTCGGGAAGCGTGCGAGCGCGCGCCAGCGCTTGGGCGGCGTCGAAGACAGCTTCCGTATTGGCTGCAGTGTTGGTGATGATCTTCTCACCGAGAGCGCGCGCGCCAGCCTGGGCGCTCAGCAAGACCTCTTCCATCACCTTGGCGTTGTCTTTGGCAACGGTGTTGAACTTCTCATAAGCGTCACGGGTCTTGGCGACGCTTTCCTCGGCAAACGCCTGAACGTTTTCAGGAATGCGGGCGTCTTTGGCAGCGTTGAAAATTTCTTGAGCTTGACGAGTGAATTGCTCGTTCATCGACTATCTCCTAGGGGCACGGCGCGGTTTGAATTTGCTTCGCTCTTGGGCACCGCTCAAACGTGGTGCCGTTGCGATGATGCAAATTTAATCAATTCTATTTTGCGACGCAACATTAATTGTGCGTCGCGACATGGAATTTTTTGTCGCATACGGATTAACCGCGGGCAGCCTTAGCCGGAAATCCCGCCAAACAGGTCGCGATAACCCATCGCCGCCCGGTCGAAACGCACGTCCGTAGGCCTCAGCGGACGGGCAAAAGCCAATCCTTCCAATGACCTGCACCGCGAGATCGCGACATAGGTCTGCCCGTGGGCAAATGTCCCACGTCCAAGGTCGATATAAACCCGATCCAATGTCAGACCCTGGCTTTTATGAATGGTTAACGCCCACGCCAGCCGCACGGGATACTGCTTGAACGTGCCGGCGACCGTTTCCACGATCTTCTGCTCGGTCTGATCATAGGCGTAGCGCCGGCTCTCCCAGGCTGCCGGCTCAACCTCATATTCCTTGCCGTTGATCTCGACCCAGACCTGCTTTTCGGACAGGCGGCTGATCTTGGCGATTGTGCCGTTCACCCAGCGCCGGTCGGGATCATTGCGCAACAGGATGACTTTAGCGCCCGCCTTCAACAATAACGTGCTGTCTGTCGGCTGCGCGCTTTCGCTGAAATCGCCGGTCACACCCGCCTGATAGGCCGTTGCGGCGCCGGGCAGCGCTTCAAGGTAGGCGGCATTGATCCGGTTCGCGGCCGCGTTGGTTGGCGTCAGAATGACATACGGATTGCCTTCGGCGAGCGTCCGGATCGGATGCACGCGACTGTTCAGCAGCTCCAGATCCGACTCGTCAACATCGCCCTCGCGGATGCGGTCGAGGACTTTCAGCAAATCCTCGTCGTCCTGGCGAAACACGCGGGTCAGCTCCAGCAGCGACGTGCCCGCGCCATCCTGCAGGGCGGAGATGCTGAAGAAGAACGGCCCGCCGAAATTCGTTTCCAGATGCTCGGCCACCTCGGCTTCCTGCACCACCGGCGGCAACTGATGCAGATCCCCGAACAACAACAGGCGTACACCACCGAACGGCTCGCGCGGACGGCCCCGGTTGATGCGCAGCGATTGATCGATGGCCCACATCAGATCCGAACGCACCATCGAGATTTCATCGATGATGAGAAACTTCAGACGGCGCATGACGCGGCCATTGCGGCTGCGCCGGATATCATCCGGCCGGATCAGCCGCGGCGGAAACCCGAAGAAGGAATGGATCGTCTGGCCGCCGACGTTCACCGCCGCCAAGCCGGTTGGCGCGAGGACAACGGCATCCTCGCCCAAACTTTCGCGCAAATGTCTGAGCAGTGTGGATTTGCCGGTTCCCGCGCGTCCAGTGATGAACAGGTGTCCACCGCCTTCGATCGCGGGAAAACCGAGCGCCAGCTCATATTCCGGCGTGACCTGCATGCCCTGCGGCCAGCCGCGCTCGCCGGATTTGACGAGCGGAGAGCTCGCCTGGTCTGCGCTCAAGCGACCGCCTGCGCTTCCTTGATGCGCTCCATCTTCTTGCGCATGTTCGGGTCGAGCCAGAGCTTCCTCAGACGAATCGAATTCGGGGTCACTTCCACAAGTTCGTCATCTTCGATGTAGGACATCGCCTTTTCAAGCGTCAGCTTCATCGGCGGCGTTAACGTCAACGCTTCGTCTTTGCCTGAGGCGCGTACGTTTGTCAGCTTTTTGCCCTGAACCACATTGACGATGAGATCGTTGTCGCGCGTGTGCTCGCCTACGATCATGCCCTCGTAGACCTTGGTCTGCGGCGTGACCATGGAGGGACCACGGTCCTGCAAATAAAACAGGGCATAGGCTGTCGCCTCACCGGTGCCATTCGATATCAACACGCCTGTGCGCCGCCCCTGAATCTCGCCTTTGAACGGCACGTAGTCATGGAAGATCCGGTTCATGACCGCAGTGCCGCGCGTATCGGACAGCATTTCGCCTTGATAGCCCAGCAGACCGCGCGTCGGGACGTGGAACACCATGCGCGTGCGTCCGCCACCCGACGGTCGCATCTCGAGCAACTCGCCCCGGCGCTCCGACAGCTTTTGCACGACGATACCGGTGTGATCTTCATCGACGTCGATGATGACTTCCTCAACCGGTTCCAGCTTCTGGCCCGTGGCCTCGTCGATCTGGATCACGACCTTCGGCCGCGACACCGTCAGCTCGAAGCCTTCGCGACGCATATTCTCGATCAGAATGGCAAGCTGCAACTCGCCGCGCCCCGCAACCGTGAACGCATCCTTGTCGTCGCTTTCGGCGATCTTGATCGCAATGTTGCGCTCCGCTTCGCGCAGCAGACGGTCACGAATGACGCGGCTCTGCACCTTATCGCCTTCCTGGCCGGCGAACGGGCCATCGTTGATGCGGAACGTCATCGACAGCGTCGGCGGATCGACCGGCTGGGCCACGATCGGCTCCTGAACGGCCGGATCGCAAAGCGTATCGGCAACGGTCGCCTCGCTCATACCAGCGATAGCGACAATTTCACCGGCTACGGCCTCCTCGACCGGAACGCGCTCGAGCCCACGGAATGCCAAAACCTTGGTCGCGCGGAAATTCTCGACCAGCGATCCGTCGTGGCGCAGCGCCTTCAGCGGTGCGTTGACCTTCAGGACACCCGAGGTGATGCGCCCGGTCAGAATACGGCCAAGGAACGGGTCCGCTTCCAGCGTCGTCGCCAGCATGCGGACCGGACCGTCTTCGACCGTTGGCGGCGGCACATGGGCCAGCACGAGATCGAACATCGGCGCCAGATCGACCTGCGGGCCGCTCGGATCGAGCGCCATCCAGCCATTGCGGCCTGAACCGTACAGAACCGGGAAGTCGAGCTGCTCATCGGTCGCGTCGAGATTGGCGAAGAGATCGAAAATCTCGTTCAGAACGTCCTGATGGCGCTCGTCGGGACGATCGATCTTGTTGATCGCAACGATCGGCCGCAAGCCTCGCTTCAGGGCTTTGGAAACCACGAACTTGGTCTGCGGCAACGGCCCTTCAGACGCGTCCACCAGCACGATCACGCCGTCGACCATATTGAGAATGCGCTCGACCTCACCGCCGAAGTCGGCGTGGCCTGGCGTATCATCGATGTTGATGCGCGTGTTCTTCCACACCACACTGGTGCTCTTGGCGAGAATGGTGATGCCGCGCTCTCGCTCGATATCATTCGAG
>JAFAFW010000101.1 GCA_023423275.1 Pseudomonadota bacterium | reverse complement strand
ACATCGATCCGCTGGGCGGCACACCAATAGCAGCTCCCGGGCGTACAATTCGCACCGGTTTAACGATGAAGTTCTAGATCGCGGCATCTCATAACCGGAAAGCTGCGCCTGTCGCAGGTTTCGCAATGTCCCCGCCGAGAACAGCCCGTCCACCTTGGACGGGCTGACCGGTGCCGCGGTCCGCGCGCCGCAAAGCAGCGCATTCACCCCCGCGCCGACCGCGCCAACATGGAAGCAGAAGTGGATCCGTGGACGAACTACTTCCGGCGCTCAGGGGTCGTGCCCCGGCGGTGACGGCGGGCAATCGTGACATCGTCGCGCTTGAGACGAGCCTCATTTGTGTTCCAGGAATGCTGAGTTCCGCAGTGCGGACATTGCGCCGTCAATAATGTGTCCGGCAGCAGACTGAAGCTGGCGGGGTCCATTTGGACGCCGACGTTGTAGTCCAGCCCGGTTGTGGGGCATCGCAATACAACAACGCCGTTGTCGACCATGATGATCCTGCAGCCCGACCGTGATCAGAGTTGCGTGATCTTAGGATCATCGCCAGCGCATGGCAATTCGTCTTCGGGAGACCATATGGTTGCTACCCAGGACTAGTATCTGAGAGGACCAGGACGAGCGTGTGGTGGCGTGGCTGTTTTGAGCGGCAGGGCACTCGGTGACGGCAAGCACGCGTTGACGCACATGTTCCACTGGGCAAGCAGAGCGGAATAAAAGTGCGGGGTACCGATGAAGGCACCCCGCCACGGGCGAATGATTTATTTGTTCGTCGGAGGAGTCGACGACCCATCATTTGCCCGCTGACCCGTAGCAGTGGTCGGATCCTTCCATTCCGGAGCGTTCTTGAGCGAATCCTTCGTGGCGTTGATCCGCACAATGAACGAACCCTGCTGTGTCATGGCGCTGCTGTCACCTTCGACTTTCAGCGATTTGAAGTTCAACGCAACATCCCGTTGCCCAATGCCCAGAAAGCCACCGACTCCGACAACCGCGGCGACAATCTGTCCGTCCGGAGACAGGACCAGTTCATCGACTTCACCGATATTCTCGTCGGCGGTATTGCGTACAGTCGCACCGATCAGATCGCTCGCGCGGAATTCACCTTGCTGCCGCGTATAGAACATGGTCGAACCGTCAGTGGTGGTCGCAACTGCGGGCGGAGACGTAACAGGCGGCGGCGTGGTTGTCTGACTCTGAGCCAGCGCCGAAGATGCAGCAAGAATACTGAGAACGGCGACAGATGTACGTTTCATCGGACTCCTCCAAGGCTATCGCTGATTGGGTTACCAGATGAACGCGCAAGCCGCTGCGAGCGTTCCGAGAAAATCAAGTGACGGGCATATTGCGCGGTATTTGGCTTATCATATTCGCGACGAATATATGACTGATGAACCAGTGTCGAAATCACAAGAGATGCCGGCTTTCCGGGATTTTCTTGCGGCGATTCGATAAAGTCGAAATTGTCGCTAGTGAAACCAACACTCTTTCAGGCCCTGCAGGTTTCGTGAATGAAATGAATAATTCGAGAAGTGGATTCACAATTGTCTGAATGATTTCGCCGATATCCAATAGCTGCGCGAATCCGCACGCCATCGGAACGTTATCGTCCGTCCAGCCGTTGTCTTGGCAAAGGCAACGTTATGGAGGATGCCTATGCGAATTCTACTGGCGACGACAGTTGCGGGTGTCATGTTCTGTGGCGCCGCGATGGCCGCCTCGGCAGCACCGCTTCCAGCAACTTCAGGTGTGAATACGGCGGTTGAGAAAGTGCATGGCTATCATCGCTCGTGCGTGCGTGGCCATCGCAACGTACGCAGGGGCACGGTGAGGTGTGGGCGAAGGTATTATCGTGACCGTGGACCAGGGTTCAGTCTGTACATCGGTCCCGGATACCGGAGCTGGAGGCATCGGGATTGGCGCAGCCACCGACACGGAAAGCGGGGGAATCGCCATTATGGACGGCGCCATCATAACTAAGAGATCAAATCGATCTCGTTAAGGGGAAAGGGAGCGACCTGCGTCGCTCCCTTTCCTCTTTTGGCCTCACTACACGCATCGTAGCTCGACAACAGGCCTCAGGTCGCGTGCCACGGTTATCGGTATGCTAACGAATATGCGCTCGGCTCACTTCTCTGGAGATCGATCCGCGAGAACGAATCCGCTTGCCCGGGCACGAATGCGCGGCAAGGAGGCAAGCCAATGGTTGATCCGGCTAACGCTCGACATCGGACAATTCTTCGTTATTGGTCTTGATACGTGTGTCACTATCGGCGTGATATGCACGGCGGATCATCCGGAGGACACCATGAAGCCAGCCAAACTCACTATCGCACTTCTATCGCTGATCCTCGCCATGGCGACAGGCGCCCCCGCCGCCTGGGCGCAGGAAAAACTGAGGTTTGCTGTCGGTCCCTTCCAGCCCACGCCGACTGACACGAAAAAGGCTTACGAGCCGTTCTTCCGGCATATCGCGGAGAAACTCGGTCGGGAGTACGAGCTCGTCGTTACAACGGATTGGGCGGGCATCGCGATTGCGCTGGCGAACAAACAGGCCGACATTGCCTGGATGGGGCCGTGGGGTTATGTGCTCGCCAACAATGAAGGCGGTGCGCAGGCGATTGCGACCGTAAAATACAATGGTAAGCCGAGCTATCATGCCATCATCGTCGCACGCCCCGACGCGAAGATCGAGAAGTGGCCGGACGATGCGAAGGGCTTGCGGCTGTCGCTGGCGGATGCGGGCTCGACATCGGGATGGCTGGTGCCGACCCACTACTTCAAGTCTATCGGCATCGACCCGAAGACCTACTTCCAATATCGGGATGGTGCGTCACACGCCGCGCAAATCCTGTCAGTCATCAACGAACAAGTCGATCTCGCCTCGGACTACGATCGCAATATGAACAGCTTCATCGAACGCGGCACATTCAAACCGGATCAGGTGCGCGTAGTATGGACGTCAGATCCACTGCCAAATGATCCTCTGGTCGTGCGGGCAGATCTCGATCCCGAAATCATCCGCAAAGTGCGTGAGGCCGTTCTGGCCATCAGCACCGAGCAGGCGCTCAACTTGATGCCGAAGAACTACACAGGCTGGGTGGCGGCGGATCACTCGAGTTACAAAATCATCGAAGATGCCGGGATTGCGGTTGGGCGCCTGAAACCAAAGACGAGCGGAAAGTAGAGCGGGCGTGGAAAGCTGCGGCGCCACTCTTGTCCCCTATCGCAGAACGCTGGGAGAGCAACTTCGCTTTGCTGCTCTCATCGGAGTCGGCGCTGCATTCTACATCATCTGCCTTCGTGTCGCGGAAGTCAGCTTCTCCAAACTTTGGGATGGGCTGCCGCGGCTCGCAGGATGGGCCGCTCGCGCCTGGCCGCCGGATTTTTCGGAAATCGGTATCCTGTCATTTCGGGCGGCAGAAACTGTTGCCATGGGTACCGTCGGTACGTCGTTCGGCGCGTTTCTGGCCATACCGCTTTGTATTCTCGCGGCGCGGAATATCACGCCGTCGGCATGGTTGTCCGTACCCGCGCGGGGTGTGCTCAACGCTTTGCGCGGCATCGACAGCTTTGTCTTCGCGCTTATCTTTGTCGCCGCTGTCGGCCTCGGTCCATTCGCCGGCGTGCTCGGTGTGGCTCTGCACGCCGCGGGTTCAATCGGGAAGCTCTGGTCAGAAAGCATCGAGACCGCGCAGCCAGGTCCGATCGAGGCCGCGACCATGACGGGAGCCGGGCGCCTGAAGGTCATTCGCTATGCTCTTGTGCCGGACGTGCTGCCGAGCCTGTCATCGATCACGCTTTACATGTGGGAATGGAGCGTACGCGCCTCCACGGTGCTGGGAATTGTCGGAGCGGGCGGGATCGGGCAGGAATTGAAGAATAGCGTCGATCTTCTCCAATTCGATCGCGTGTTCACGATACTGCTGCTCATACTCGCCATGGTAACGGCAATCGATGCAGTCAGCGCATGGTTGCGGCGGCGGCTCGTATGACTCCAGCTCTTTCTGTCCGCCATTTGTCGAAATCGTTTGGCTCACGAGCTGCAGTTGTCGACGCGTCGTTCTCGGTTCAGGCCGGAGAATTCGTAGCGGTGCTGGGGGCGAGTGGCTCGGGGAAAACGACCCTTTTCCGCTGTCTCACCCGTCTGACCGAGCCGGATGATGGAGAGATAGAAATTGGCGGCGAGGTCTTCCACACGCTTCGCGGCAAGCGGCTCGCTGCGGCACGACGGCGAATGGGTCTCGTGTTTCAGCAGTTCAATCTGATTCGGCGTCTGTCGGCTCTCGAGAATGCTTTGGCGGGACGCCTGGGGAACGCTCCCTTGTGGCGGGTCATGCTTCGGACCTTCAGCGCTGATGACGTCATGATTGCAGCGGACGCGCTGCGCGAGGTCGGCCTCGGCGAACATCTCGATCAGAGAGCCGATACGCTGTCGGGCGGGCAGCAGCAGCGCGTCGCCATCGCACGCGCGATCGCGCAGCGGAGCCGCGTTATCCTGGCCGATGAGCCGGTCGCCAGTCTGGATCCGGAAACCGCATTGTCCATTCTGGAACTTCTGCACGCTCTCACCCGCACATCCGGCGTTGCTGTGATCTGCACGTTGCACCAGCCTCAATTGGCCCAGCGGTTTGCGGATCGGATCCTGACGATGAACGCAGGGCGGTTATCGGAATTCGAGGCATCAGAGTGCGCAGCAGCCGACGCGCAGACATGAGCACTCATTCCCTGCTCTGCTCTCGCGTAGCGACTCACGGATTTCTCCAGCGGCTTTTCAATTGCTCTTCAGAATTTATACGCCACGCCCAGCGTCCATACGTCGGATGAGAGTTTGACTTCGTGCGGCCTCGACGGCGTTTCGAATTTCTCCTTGCCAAAATCGTTGTGACGGTACTCAGCACGGAGGATCAGATTGTCAGTCATGACTCTCACGCCGCTGATAATCCATGCGCAGATTGCGGGAGACGCCAGACCAGCGGCGTCCACATGGTGGCCAGAACGGTGAAGCGCCGCGGCAAATGCGCAACGCCGAGCTTCAGGCTGTCGTAAAGGGTCAGCATCAAGCTTCGATCTTCGGACGCTGCGGCTAGCAGCGCATGAAGGACCGGCGATAAGGTTTGGAACCTAGGACATCTTCCGTGAGTTGGGTAACTAGGCGGTCGCCGTGAATACCGAAGCGCGCCTCGTCATGGCGGGGCTCGCACTGTTGTCGATTATCCTTGCCGGCCGCCTGCCGGACTATAGGCCAGGAGAAATCCCTGATCCGGAGAGACCGAAGGCTTAAAGAAATGGCATTCAGTTCACATCTTCCATTGGCAGGGCGTTCGGAGCCATGCCAATGGCCGGACCAGATTCGCTAACGGATCCTCGACGGTTCAGGCCCAATCAGGCGCTGGCCGAGCACATCGGCAATGAAGCGCCATAACGACCTCCAGCCCTTCGCATGTGTCCGTTTTGCGGCGTTAGCGCAAAGCAGTAGGTTGAATATTAGCCGCCTCAGAATGGCGGATTCCGAGCGTCTGCTGCGCAAATAGCCGGGTTATCCGTATAATATGGGTGCGCATCGCCGCTTCGGCTACGGTGACGTCACGCTGCAGTATGGCTTCCAGAATCACAGCATGACCCTGCCGGGCGCCTTCCACGGTCCCTTCCAGGAACCAGCGCGCATTCACCATCAAAACAAGGTCAAGCATATGATCAAGCTGTCGACGCAGCGTCTCGTTCCGTGCCAGACGGGCGAGACTGCGATGGAAACCGTTGGCATGCCTGTTGAAGGCTTCGCGCCTCACCGCCAAGTCGAACTGATCATAGGTATCGAGTTCCTGTGCCAATGCTTCGAGTTCGGCATTCGTGGCACGCTCGATGCATAACCGCACCGTCATTTTTTCCAGCGCTTCCCGAAGCTCGTAGAGTTCGCGCACCGCTTCAAAGGTGAAGCTCCGCACACAGAGAATACGGCCGGATTTCTCAACGAAGCCCTCCTGCTGCAATCTGAGCAGCGCCTGACGCACGGGAGTGCGGCTGCCAGCATAATGTTGCCCCAGAAGAGCCTCGTTCAGGGGCATGCCCTGTTCAAGCTTTCGCGAAAGGATATCGCTCTTGATGCGGTGGTAGAGCTCATCGCCGAGGAGCGCATGTTGCTGGCTTGAAAGCATTTCATTGTCGGTTTGAGTCATAGTCGATGTACTTCTACCTTTGGGTATACTCAGAGCCTCAAGATGCCTCTTTGGCTTCTTCGCCCAAGTCGTTCTTAAGGGTGGACACCCGCTTTCCTCAAATATTACCGTGAAAATCTAAACGAACCTATCCGGCACGAGCGGCCCACAATGGACCTTGACGGTCTTTTAAACCTCTCAGTATACTCAATTGTGTCAACAGAGAGCGAGGACGCCTTGTCAACGATCAAATCAGATAGCCTCCTGGATCCGGTCGATCTGAAGAACCGATTTGCTGTCGTAAATGAAGTTGACGGCGTTTCCGGTCCGGCTCCTGAAGCCGCATATGTCAGCACTGAGAAGATGCCATGGAGTCCGGCTCATCACCCGGGCATCTACCAGAAAACCCTGTTCTCCGACCCGACTGCCCATACCTCTGCCGTCCTCTACAAGATGGACCCGGGTGTTTCGCGGCCCATGCACACGCATGACGATTTGGAGCACCTCTATATCATATCCGGCAGCTTTTCGGACGGACACCGGCTGCTGCAGGCGGGTGATTACGTCCTGCACCGCCCTGACTTCCCGCACCTGACGGCCTGCGAGGAAGGCTGCGAGATGTTGCTGTTTTTCAGTCCCAGCAACACGCCCCGTTCTCAAGTCTGACGTAGTCAACCTCCTCCATTGCCGCCGGAGCCGACCATGACATTGTCGCAACGACGCGTTCTCATCAATCGACGTGGGCTGCTCGCCGTTCCGGCGGTTGGTCTCGCCCTGAGTGCCTTGCCACGCGGGCTGATGGCGCAGGGCGCTGACTGCAGCACCCTACGTGCTGCAATTGCCGGCTATAACGTCGTCAATACCCTCGATCCGGCGAAAGCCACAGTCATATCCGAATTCTACGTAATCTGGGGGCTCTTCAACGCGTTGCTCAGGTTCAACGCAAAGATGGAGCTCGAAGGCGATCTGGCGGAAAGTTGGGAAATTATCGGCGACCGCGTCGTGCGGTTTCGCCTGCGGAAGGGTGTCAAGTTCCACGACGGCGTCGACTGCACGGCGGAAGATGTGAAGTTTACCTTCGATCGCCTCCGCGATCCTGCAACTTCGTCTCCGCATCGCGCCAAGTTCGAACGCGTGACCGAGATCCGGGTTGTCGATCCACTCACCGTAGAATTTGAGACGGACCGACCTTATGCCCCGTTGTTGGCCTACCTCACCAATTGCCGCACGGGCAGCCAGATCGTGCCCAAGCACATTCTTTCATCGGATGATGGGCGCGCGTTCGGCATCAAGCCGATCGGGACCGGGCCGTTTCGCTTTGACAGCCTGCAGCCGACGTCCAAAGTCACATGCAAAGCCAATCCCGATTATTTCGAGAAGGGAAAGGCAATTCCGCAGATCGTGGAATTTCCGCTGATCGCTGAGGAGTCAATCGGCGTCACGGCGTTGCTCGGCGGCGCGGTGGACATCACAAGTACGGCGCCGTTCGCCGATGTCGGCAGTCTGGAAAAAAACCCTGCTGTGAAAGTACTGAAGGGTAACGGACTAAATAGCCGGTTCGTGCTGCTCAATACCGCAGTTGCACCTTTTGATGACGTACATTTCCGTCGCGCCGTCGCCCAGGCGTTTAGCAGAGACGTTATGGTCAAGGCCATTCTCTTTGGCGAGGGGCGGACTGCCAACGGCATAATCCCAGCCGCAATGCCGACGATGCATCAAAAAGATCCCCGACCGATGACGACCTTCAATCCGGCCGCAGCGAAAGCGGAACTGGCCAAGTCTCGCTATGGTGCGGGAACCGAAGCCATAGTGGTCACCTGGGGTAATGGCTGGTGGAAACGCTTTGGCGAGATATTCGTCGGCCAAGTCAATCAGACCCTGGGCACCAAATTGCGACTTGAGGTCATGGATGTTAACGCCGCATTCGGCCGCGTCGTGCGCAAGGACTACCAGGCATCGATTTGGGGCTTGATCGGCAACATCGATCCTGACGAGTACCTTTACGAGAACATGCACTCGAGTGGTACGCGCAATTTCTCCAATTATCGCAACCCCGAGTTCGACAAGCTTGTGGTCGCCGCGAGCCAGGAAATCGACCCTGAGCGTCGCGCTGCGCTATACCGCCAAGCGGAGGATATGATGGTCAATGACGCACCTGTCGCCTGCTGCTTTGAAAACTATGTCCACAACTTGCAGACAACGAAGGTGAAGGGGTTCAGCCAAACGCCGTATTCCGGTTTCGGCGCTCAGCTTGCAGACGTCAGCGCATGCTGACGGCCACAGGATGAACGGCTTGGTGCTGCCTTTGCTCCGTCAGACAAGCAGTGCGTTGCTGATTGCACTGCTCGGCGCCGCCGCCGTATTCCTGGCGATGCGCGCGGGATCCGGCGATCCGGCAGTAGCTGTCCTCGGTGAGAACGCGACACCGGAAGCCATTGCCCGGCTGCACCTTGAATGGGGGTTGAACGACCCGCTGCTGTTGCAGTTCTGGCGATGGCTGCGGGCAGCGGCTGGCGGTGATCTTGGAAACTCCATGACAGTCGCTGGCGGCGTACCAATCGCCACGCTGTTGGCAGACCGTCTGCCGAATACCCTGTTCATTGGCGTCTACGCTCTGGCTTTGGCGGTGTTCATCTCATTGATTGCAGGTACTGCATCTGCTCTCCGCCATGGGCGATTGGTCGACACCGGGGCAACCTCTCTGGCGATCCTCGGCATATCGATGCCGGATTTCTGGCTGTCGTACGTGCTGATCTACGGCCTAGCCTTGACCACGGGACTGTTCCCCTCCTACGGCTTCACACCGGCGCAGGTCTCGCTGAGCGGCGCGCTCTATACGGGCTTTTTACCGGCGCTGGCCATCGCGGCTCCGATGGCAGCCGTCTTTACCCGTATCTTGCGCACGGCGTTGCTGGAGACGATGTTCCGCGACCATGTTCGCGTAGCCCGCGCATTTGGATATCGCGAGCCCTTCATCTTTATCCATTTCGTATTGCGCAATGCGCTGATCCCGTATGTCACCGTCATCGGCCTGCAGATCCGTTATCTGCTGGGCGGCACTGTCGTCGTCGAACGCATCTTCGGCGTGCCCGGCGTCGGCGCATTGATGGTGGATGCCGCGTTCGGCCGCGACTATGCGATCGTTCAAGCCTGTGCTCTGACGTTCCTACTTGGCGTCCTGCTGACCAACTTTCTCGTTGACCTGCTGTGCGTAGCTCTGAACCCGAGGAAGACATGAAGCTACGCGAAATATTCGCCAATCGGCTGCTTCTGATCGGCTCGGTCCTCACGAGCATCTTCCTGCTCGGCATTATCGTGGGACCTTGGCTCAGCCCTTATTCTCCGACAGACAGCGACTTCATGGCGATTCTTGCCCCGCCGAGCCTCGAGCATCCATTGGGCACGGATTCGTTTGGCAGGGATGTGCTTACACGCGTGCTGCATGGAGCCGGCGTCTCACTGATGATTTCGGCTGTCGGCGTGCTAACTGCAGCAGCGCTCGGCGTGGCCGCGGGGCTCGTCGCCGCGCATTACGGCGGTTGGAGATCAATGCTGCTGACGCGATTCTCGGATCTGCTCTTTTCCTTCCCGAGTTTCGTTCTGGCGCTATTCCTGATGGTCATCCTGGGGTACGGGACAGCTAATATCGCCATTGCGATCGCGCTCATTTATCTGCCCATTTTTATGCGCCTAACGCGCAATCTGGCTTTGGTCGTGCGCAGTGAACCGTGGGTTGAGGCGGCGGCCGTCATGGGGCAAAGTTCGCGGAGCATCATGCTGCGTGAGATCCTGCCGAATATAGCCGCCCCCATCTATGTGCAATTCGCGATTGGTGTGGCATTCGGCATCGTTATCGAGGCGGGACTGAGCTTCCTCGGCCTGGGCGTGCAGCCACCGGCACCATCTCTAGGTACGATCATGGCCGACGGGCGGGAATATTTCCAACGTGCGCCATGGGTTCTGACTATGTCCGGGATAGCGATCTCCGCTGCTCTACTCGGGCTCAATCTCCTCAGCGACGGCATCCGGGATATTGTCGATCCTCGCTTGAAAGGACGCCTATGACCGACGCCGCATTGCTCGAGGTGCGCGGATTGCGGACCAGCTTCGGATCCATCCCTGCCGTGCAAGATGTGTCTTTCATCTTGCGGGAAAAGGAAGTGCTAGGACTGATCGGGGAATCGGGATCCGGAAAAACCGTAACGGGGCTTTCCGTTCTCGGGGTACTTCCCGCCCACGCGCGCGTCGAAGCGGAACGGCTTCATTTCCGCGGCCACGATTTGCTGACCCTGACATCAGGTGAGTTTCGAGAGTTGCGCGGCGTCGAGGTCGCGATGATTTTTCAAGATCCCGTCGCGTCCTTCAACCCGGCCAAATCGGTCGGCTGGCATCTGCGCCAGGCACTCGGTCGGCGATGCGGCGCGACGACAGACTGGCGCAAGGAGGCCGAGGCGCTGCTTTCAGATGTCGCCATACGGGGTCCGGAGCGCGTGCTGGCATCATACCCGCACCAGCTTTCGGGCGGCATGTTGCAGCGGGTACTCATTGCGATGGTCATTGCGATGAAACCGCAGTTGATCATCGCCGATGAGCCCACGACGAACTTGGATAATCTGGTCGAGCGGCAAATTCTTGGTTTGATCCACCTGCACCGCCGACGGCTTGGCGCTTCAGTGCTCTTCATCACCCATGATCTTACGATTGCGCGTGAGATTTGTGATCGCATCGCTGTGATGTATGCCGGTGAGATCGTTGAGATCGGCCCGACTGAGCAAGTGATGATGCACCCGCGCCATCCCTATTCGGCCGGACTGCGCGCCACGGCAGAATCCCTTGCCGCCGGCGACGAATACCTCTGTGAACTCCCCGGTGACTTGACCGGTATCGGCACGGCCAAGGGCTGCAGCTTCGCGATGCGATGCCCGCATGTCATGCCGCAATGTCGAGTTGAGCATCCAGTCCTGGCTCCTCTGACCGCCGATCACGAAATTCGGTGCTGGCTAAATGCAACAAACTGACAAGACATCCGATCAGGCGAGCGGCATTGAGATTCGAGACCTCGTGGTCGATTTCGCTCAGAACCACGCAATGGGCGCAACGACCCGGCTACGCGCACTCGATCATATCGATCTGAATATTGCGCCGGGTGAGGCAGTTGGGTTGGTGGGCGAGAGCGGCAGCGGTAAAACGACCTTGGGAAAAACCCTCCTTGGCATCCATCGCCCACAAGGAGGACAGATCCTGTACCGAGGCCATGACTTGGCGCGGCTCAACCGGGCCGGGTGGATGCCATTCCGCCGCGAACTTCAGATGGTTTTCCAGGACCCGCTTTCCTCCTTCAACCCGCGATTCACGATCGCGAGCTCGCTCGGCCTACCGCTGCGCCTGCATGGCATCGTGTCGGGAAAGAAGGTGAAAGACGAGGTGGGGACGCTCCTTTCCCGGGTAGGCCTAAATCCCGGATTCGGAGCACGCTATCCGCATGAGCTTTCCGGCGGTCAGTTGCAGCGCATCGCGATCGCGAGAGCCATGAGCGTCAGGCCGCAGCTGATCATAGCGGATGAGGCGGTGTCCAAGCTCGATGTTTCCGTGCGCGCGCAGATCCTCAACATCCTGAAACGGGTGAACCGGGAGAGCGGAGTGGGTCTCGTGTTTATCACCCATGATCTGGAGGTCGCCCGTTTCCTATGCGACCGCATCGCGGTGATGTTCTTCGGCCGCATTGTCGAGGAAGGGCCAACGCGGCAAATTTTTGCCGCGCCACATCATCCTTATACCAAATCGTTGTTGGCGGCGCGACGTGCCGACCAGGAAACGCTGGAACCCGAGCCCCTCGTCCCTGCTGATCCAACGCAAGCCTGCAACTTTGCCTCCCGCTGCGACAGACGACAGTCCGTCTGCTTGGAAAAGCGCCCAGCTCTGACTTCAATTGAAAGCGGTCGGCGCCTAGCCTGCTTCCGCCCAGTCGCGGCGGCGATCTAGACTAGATCTGCAAGTGGACATCCGCGACACCATCAGATTGACAGCAACTCTCCTGCTACTGCGATTACAACGGCGGGATTTCTCGTCGCTACATCAGACCGACAAAAGCGAATGCGGACCTCTTGGAACACAGTGTGGATACCCCGGGCGGCCGCCAGTGCCATTTCTGCTGTTCGCTCGACAGCGATCGGCGACACGAACAGCCGCAGATCGACGGCTACCATCTCACTTTTGCCTCCTCACGACCGGCTCGCTTCAAGTCACTTCATTGCCACGTCAAGCATCTTCGATTGCGCGTGCTCCTCCAAACTCCCAACAATTAATTGGGCATTCTGCTCCTCGCGCTCTGTCGTGGAAACTTTGACTTGAAGGCTCTTTGTGCTCTGCTTCAGATGCCACCGACTGGCGGATGGGCACCGACCGAAAGTCTTATTTCTCTGTGTCGCGTCTCACCGATACCCCGCGTTCCTTCAAAGCAGCATGACATCCTTCCAGGAAGGCGATCACCGCTGGTGTATCGGCGTGGAAGCAGATCGTTCCGGGATCGAGCGTGACATCGCTGCTCTCAACGCTGCGGACCTTCCCGGTTTCGACCATCCCGACCACGCGCTCGACCACCGGCGCCGGCTCGGTGATCATGGCGTCGGTTCGGCGGCGATCCACTAACGTGCCGTCCTGGTGGTAGGCGCGGTCCGAAAACGCCTCGCGCACAAATGGAAGCCCTTTGCGCTTGGCGGCGTGCTCAACGCATGAATACGGAAATCCGTAAAGCGGCAGATCAGAGCGATAACGCGCCACCGCCTCGACAAGAGCGTCGGCGACCACCTGGTCCTTGACGGAGCGGTTGTAGAGAGCGCCGTGGCACTTCACGTGATTGAGCTTGAGGTCCTCCATTCTCAGGAAGCCTTCGAGCGCACCGAGCTGGTACTGAACCATGGCCTGTATTTCGCCGGAAGACATGTCCATGTAACGCAGGCCAAACCCGGCGAGATCTGGATAAGACGGATGCGCGCCGATTGCACAACCCGCCGCCTTAGCCGCAGCGACATAATGCTTCATGAGATAAGGGTCGCCGCCGTGAAAGCCACAGGCGAGGTTCACGCTTGAGACGAGTTGCATGACGCGCAATATGCTCGGTTGCGGACCATCAGGCGCATCGAGCGAACCTCCTCGTTCGAGATCAGCGCGCCAAATCTGTGTCGGCGCGGCCCATACGCCGAATCCTTCGCCCAGGTCCGCATTAAACTCGATTTCCCTAGCGGTCATACTCAAGCGCTCCTGTCCGGTACGTGGTGGATGACGACAGCCGTCGTCATGCGTTCGCCAACTCGTAGGCCGTCTGGCAAAGAACGCGGGCACCGGAGACGAGATCGTCATCGGTGGCATTCTCGGTTTCGTTGTGACTGATGCCTCGCTCGCACGGGATGAAGATCATCGTCGTGCGAGGACAAATGCGAGCAAGGTGGCTTGCATCGTGGTTGGCGCCAGAGATGAGCCGGAGTGAGGGAATTGAAAGACGCTCGGCGGAGGCTTCCACCAGATCCGGCATGCTGGGTTCGAACCTGGTCGGCTCGATCCGCATCATCTCGCTCATACTGACCGTGCAGGGACCGTTATGTTCCCGGCAGCGGCGCGCGATGAAATTGGTAAGACGATCGAGTTCGTCCTTCGATGGATGACGCAGATCGATGATGAAACGGACGCGCCCGGGAACGACCGCTGGAGCATTCGGATAAAGCTCCAAGCGCCCGACCGTGAAACGCACGATATCTTCCGGATCTCTGCAGGCATCGCGCATATCGGCGATGAGGCTCATGGCATCCTGAAAGGCGTCCTTGCGGAGTGAACGCGGCGTCGTACCGGCATGCGCATCCTCGCCCGTGACTTCGATGGCGAATCGGCGCAGGCCCTGGACGTCGGTCACGACACCAATCGGTACACCGGCTTGCTCAAGAATGCGTCCCTGTTCGATGTGGATTTCCACGAAGGCATGGACCGGCCCGCCCAGAGGCCGCTGCGCCACATCGTGCATCGCGGCTGCGCCGTCCGCAATCGCCTGCTCCAGAGACACGCCGTCCGCATCCTGTAACGCCAGCGTATCGGCAAGTGATCGCCGGCCCGTGAATGCTGACGATCCCACCGTACCAACCGGAAAACGAGCGCCGCCCTCCTCGCCAGTCCAAACGACGGCGGTCAGCGGTCGCAGCGTATCGAGACCTGCATCGTCGAGTGCTTCCAGCGTCTCGAACGCGGCGAGAACGCCGTACATACCGTCGAAACGACCAGCGTACGGCTGGCTGTCTGTATGCGAACCGATCATCACGGGCGCCAATGCCGGATCCCGCCCGGGCCGGGTGACGAACAGGTTGGCGACAGGATCGATCTCAACGAGAAAGCCCCTTGCCTTAGCCCAGTCAACGAGTGCGCGGCGGGTCGCGACATCCTCGGCTGTCAAGGCCGGCCGATGAACCCCGCCGCGCGGCGTAGCACCAATCCCGTCCATGTGGCGTTGCCGCTGGATCAGACGATCTGCATTGACGAATGAACCTGCGAGGGCTGCATCACTCTTATTCATAGACACCACTCTAAGCGTTCGAACGCGAACCGGACTGTTGGACCAGAAAATCCATCAACAGTCGGGTAAAGACATCGGGTTGCTCAATATTCGAAAGATGCGCGGCATCTTCGATGACCGCAAGGCGCGCATCGGGAAGCGCCGCGGCGATGACCTGCGCGCCGGAAACCGGCGTCGTCGGATCCTGACGACCAACCAGTACCAGCGTCGGAATTCGGACTTGCGGCAGCCGCGCAGTCAGATTGAGCGCCATCAAAGCCCGGCTACAGGCGATAAAGCCGGCCGGCGTCGTGGCCCGGATCATGCTCCGCACCCACTCGATCTGTTCCGGCTGGCCAACGCGAAATGCTTCGGTGAACCACCGCGTGACGGTTGGCTCGACGAGCGGCACCATGCCTTGAGGGCCACTGGCAGCGTCGATCCGACCCTGCCACATGGGCTGCGCTTCGGGGCCATAAGCACTGAGAGTGTCCGCGAGCACCAGACTTTCAAGCAATTCGGGATGATCGACGGCGAGTTGCTGGCCGATCATCCCGCCCATCGACAGCCCGACGAAATGCGTCCGCGAAATGCCGAGTTCTGCCAGCAAAACTCGAACATCGTCGGCCAGATCCTTCAGCGTGGCAGCTCCTGCCGGCAATGGTGAGCTGCCATGTCCGCGCACGTCGTAGCGCAAGACGCGGAATCGCTCGGTCAATGCCGGCATTTGCGGACGCCACATATCGAGGTGTGCTGCCAGCGAATGACTTAACGTTATAACGGGTGCTCCCTCGACACCTTCGATCACAGCGTTGATCCGGCGTCCCTCAGCCTCGATCTGCATCAGATTGGTCCTTACGTTCGTCGCGTCATTAATTCAGGAAGGTAGGTCGCAATTTCCGGAACAAGAACAAGAATGAGAACAGCCAGCAACAACCCGAGAAAGAACGGGATCGCCGCCTTTGCCACGTCCATCATGTCGCGACCGGTCAAACCCTGGATGACGAACAGATTAAAGCCAACCGGTGGCGTGACCGAGGACATCTCGACGACGACCACGAGGTAAACGCCGAACCAGATGAGATCGATGCCGACGCGTTCGACCATGGGCAGGATGATCGCCGTCGTCAGGACGACAATCGATATCCCGTCCAGGAAGCATCCGAGGATGACGAAAAACACCGTCAAGGCTGCAATGAGGCCGTACCGCGAAAGCCCCAGGGAATCGATCCAGTTTGCTAGATCACTGGGGATGCCGACAAACCCCATTGCAACGGTCAAAAAGGCAGATCCCAACAAGATGAAGGCGATCATACAGGACGTGCGCGTCGCGCCCATCACGCCGTCCATGAAAGTCTGCCAGGTCAAGGTCCCGGACAGCCATGACAGGATCAGCGCCAGCGTGACGCCGAGGGATGCGGCGTCGGTGGGCGAGGCAAGGCCCATATAGATTGAGCCTATCACGCCGGCGATCAGCACGATGACAGGAATCAGGCGGCGGCTCTCATAAAGGCGCTGAAGAATCGGAAGAGTGATCTCGGCCCTCGGGATGCGCTCTGGATGGCGCCACGCCCAGAAGACGATATAAGCCATGAAGATCAGCGCAACCATAAGTCCTGGCAGGATGCCTGCAATGAATAGCCGGGCGATCGATTGGCCACTCGCCACGCCATAGACGATCATGATGATGGACGGTGGGATGAGAAGGCCGAGCGTGCCCGCGCCAGCCAAGCTGCCCATTGCAATGTCTTCGTCGTAACCGCGCTTCTTCAACTCGGGCAGTGCGATCTTGCCGATGGTTGCTGCTGTTGCGGATGACGAACCTGAGACAGCAGCAAAGATGGCGCAGCCAACAATGTTGACATGGAGCAGTCGTCCCGGAATGCGATTGAGCCAAGGCGCCAGTCCGGCAAACATGTCATCGGAGAGTTTGGACCGGAAAAGGATTTCGCCCATCCAAATGAACATCGGCAGCGCGGCGAGTTCCCACGAATAGCTCGCTCCCCATATCGTAGAGGCGAGGATTGATCCGCTCGGACTGTCGCTGAACACGCTGATGGCGGCATAGCCCACGCCGGCAAGCGCCAAGCCGATCCATATGCCACTCCCGAGGAGAGCGAACATCAAAACGAGAAGGATCAGCGCGGGAAGGAGTTCAAGCATGTGGAGACCATTGTCCGAACCGACACATCATCTTTTCGGAGATGGTGTGACCGTTCAGCCTGTTGGTTAGACCTCCGGCAAATGGCCGGTAGGATCGAGTTCTTTCTTGGCGTTGTACGACGGCTCCCCGCCGCGGAGGAGCACAACAAGGGCGTCAATCAGCGCGATCAGCAGTATCACCAAACCGAGCACCATGGCCGATTGTGGGATCCACAAAGGTATCGCCACCATTCCTGGAACGACATCGCCGAACATCCAGGACTCGTGAACCAGGACAATCCCGTACCAGGTCGCAATGCTGACCAGCAGCACCGAAAAAGCGACACACCAGACCTCCACCCATCTCTGATAGGTTTCAGGGACGCGGCTCAATAGAACGCGCACCCGGATCTGCTCACCGTTGGTCAGCGTGTAAGCCATCGCCAGAAACGTCGAGGCTGCCAGGAAGAAGCCGGCGAAATCCGAATAAGCCGGAATGATGATGCCGATCGGGGCTCCGATGAGGATTATCATCAGGCGATCAAGCAGGTTTCCGAGGATCTGCGCCGTCACCACGGCGCAGATTGCAACGAGAAAGCACGCGCTCAGGCGTCCGCTCCACAGATAGAGACCATCAAGGAGCGTTCGTAACGTTCCCCGCGGCTCGGCGCCATTTGGTCTCAAGGCCAACCTAGCCTCCTTTAGCGGCCCGGTAAGCGTCGATCACAGCCTTGCCCTCCGGTCCAGCCTTCTTTAGCCAGTCCTCGGTCATCGCCTCGCCGACCTTCTTCAGTCCCTCAACAAGCGCAGGGTTCGGTTTGATGCCCTTCATGCCGCCCTTTACGAGCAAGTCGATGCCTTCCTGAGTGTCAACTTCACTCATTTTCCAGCCGCGCTCCTCAGCATCGGCTGAAGCCTTCAAAAGGGCTTCCTGGAGCGATTTATCAAGGCTTTGAAATACGCGTTCGTTGACCGCAATGACGTTCTTCGGCGCCCAGCCGCGCACGTCATAGAAATGCGTGCTCCAATCCCAGGCCTTGTTCTGTGCGCCACCCGACGGCGACGTCATCATGGCATCGACGCGTCCGGTGATGAACGCGGTTGCCATCTCGGTGGCCTCAGTCTGCGTCGGGACCATTCCCAACAAGACCGCCATTCGCTCGCTGACGGTATTGTAGGTGCGGAACCGCAAACCTTTCAGATCATCGACACTCTCGATCGGCTTCTTGGTATAGAGCCCCTGCGGTGGCCACGGAACAACGTAGAGAACGCGCAGGTTCTGCTTCTCCAAAAGCTTTTCGACCACCGGTTTCTGGGCGGCCCATAGAGCCTTTGCTTCAGGGTACGACGAAGCCAGGAAAGGGATGGCATCGAGTTCGTAAACCGGGTCTTCGTTGGAGAGGCGGGACAGAAGAAACTCGCCGATCGGCACTTGACGGCTCCGAATTGCGTTTTTGATCTCAGGGTGCCGGATCAGTGACTGGCCGCTATGGACCTTGATTTCGAGTTTGCCATTGGAGAGCTTTCCCACCTCCTCGGCGAATTGCCTGATATTGCGCGTATGGAATTCGAAATCCGGGTATGGCGTTGCCATGTTCCAAGTTTCTGCAGACGCGGCGTTCGTCATCATCACGCATGCAGTAACAAAAGCCGCAAAAAAACTCCGCATGAAGATTTTCTCCAGAATTCGCTGCTAATATGAGCATTCGTACTACTTTCATGTGCCGAGCACAATGATATGCACGCGCCAATGCAATGGCTGATGCGACAGCGATAACAGGCTCGTCAATCTAGCCCTGGCATCGTCGGCAACAGAATTGCTGTTAAATTGAAGCGAGGTTCAACGTCATCAATTGGCCCGGTCAGCCGCTCCGCGACGCTTAGACGCTGCCGGCTTCGTGAGAATGACGACTGCTCCGTCTCGATCTGATCGGCCGCCCCCGGCGGCTGAAATCCGATCATGATCACCAAAAACCGCGGCTCGTCATTATGTACGGCCAGCCGCGTTGCGGGATCTGCTCGCCAGTGATGCGATGCGCGCACAAACGAGGCGACCACGCTCCAATACAGCGCGGGATGGTGATTGCCTTTGCGGTGCCGCGTCCCAAATAGTCAATCCAAGTCTCACACATCAGTTGAACTGAAGTGGCGGGCAAAAAAACGAAGAAACGGAGAACTACGCCTAACGCTATAGCCCCCTCAACCGATCCTTGAAATCGGTTGCCAAGCTGCAGCCCTATCGGGATTTGACGAAGCGTTCCAGTTTGCCCAGCGTTTGCAAGCCCAGTTCGACTGCGCCGAATCCTTTCGCCTCCTGGAACTCGGCCGCTGTGTTTAACACCATGCCCAGCGTTACCTTCGTCGCTCCGTCCTGATCCTCGAACGAGGCCCAGGCGTCAGCATGTTTTGGTCCGTTCTCGCCCCATAGCAGCGTATAGCCGATCCTCTCCTCGGGCCGGACCTCGGTGTAGAGGTGATGGTTCGGGAAAACCGTACCATCGGGTGCGATCATGTCGAACACCCATTCGCCGCCCATCCGCAGGTCGATCCTCTTTGTCCGGCAGGAAAACCCATCCGGTCCCCACCATTGCGGCAACGTCTCGGGGTTCATCCAGGTGTTCCAGACGATCGTTCGTGGTGCCTGTATTATTCGTTGCAGCACCAGGGTTCGCTCAGCGACTCCTGCGAGATTGCGCAGTCCCGCATCGAAGCCCTGTTGGTAGCCAGCCGACATATCCTCGGCCAGCGAGGAAAGCTGCACCGTCACGACCAACCGGCTGCGCTCGTTCGTGCCAGAGAAATCAGCCGTCACCAGCGCCGCCGATTGCCTCACACCAGCGGACGAGATCACCTCGTAGTTCACGCTGCGCTTTGCCGATTGCAACTCAAGCCAGCCACACTCACAACGGATGTCAGGCTGGCCCTCAACCTTGCAGAGCGAGATTTCGCGTCCCCCCACTCTGGTGTCGGCCTCCAGAAACTGGACAGTGACCGAAGGTGTGGGAGCAGACCAGACTGCCCGCGCGGCGGGGGCCGTCCAAGCCTGCCACAGCACCGGCAATGGCGCGGCAACGTCCCGCGCGAAGGTCAGCGTCGCAAAGCGGCCCTGCGCATGATCGTGCGCCGCAGGCATGCGCTCCGGGTTCAGGTTCGATATCATTCCGCGCGTCCCTTCATAGCCTTCATCGCAAATGCGTCCAACCGGCTGAGTCGGCCTTCCCATATGGACCGCTGCTCATCGAGCCATGTTCGAACCGGCTCCAAGGCCTCCGGAACGATGGCGCAGGTGCGCACCCGCCCATCCTTGGACGTGGCGATCAGCCCCGCTTCCTCCAGCACCGAAAGGTGCCGCATCACCGTAGGCAGGCGCAGGCCCGTGGGTTCGGATAAATCCGTGACTCGCGCGGGACTTCCAGCAAGCCGGGTCAGGATCGATCGACGGGTCGGATCGGCCAGAGCGTGGAAAAGCAGCGAAAGTTCCGGATGATGCTTAGACATAATGCTAACTATCATTCGCGCGCCTGTCGCGCAAGAGAAACTTCGTCAATCTGCTAAGTGTTTTTGAGCTGGCCCGACGGTCCCCTTGAAGCAATAGGCCGCAACGCATTGATGCGGGAGGGTTGAGGTCGATCGAGCCTAGTCTGGGGCCGACCGCGATCATCGCATTGGAGCGAGAGGAAATGGAGCGCGGTTCAGTCCGCATTTTACATAAGCGTCCCGCTGAAGCGTGTAATCGGCGGTTATAGTGGCGGGTTATTCCACTCCGTGAAAGATGCGATCGCCCAAAGAAACATTCGTCTGGATCGTTGTCTTCTCACGCTTCGCGCCTCTGAAGGTGGTCGATATTGAGTTCTGATCTGCACTCTATCAACGGCCGCTAAAACGAGGCTCTCGCTTCTCCTTGAAGGCAGTTTGGCCTTCCAGATAGTCGGCACTGGCAAAGCAGGCTTTCACCAAAGCCTCCACGGCGTCGGCATCAGCGCTGCCGGGCGGCTTTGAAAGTTCCATCAGCGCTCGCTTTGCAGCCGAGAGCGTCAGCGGAGCATTCACGGCAATATTGAGAACATAGTCGTTGGCCAGCTTGCGGAAGTCGTGGGCTGGCCACATCGCCTGGACGATACCAAGCCGCTGCGCCTCGACAGCTTCCAGCGTGCGTGCGCTGAAGAAAATATCGGCGACGGTCCCTGGCCCCAGCTTGTGGACCAATAGCCGGAAACTTTCGAATGAATAGCCGAGGCTGAGGCGTGCTGCCGGAATTCTGAAACACGCCGTCGCCGATGCCAGCCTCACATCGCAGAGCATGGCGAGACCCATCCCCCCACCGAAGCACACTCCCTCGATGACGGCGATGGTCGGCTTTTCCAGTTCGGCAAGCGCACGATTGGCGGCAGTCACCGCCTCGTCATACGCTCTGACAGCCTCCTCGCTCGAGCGCTTGTCGCCGAATTGAGAGATGTCTGCGCCTGCACAGAACGCCTGATCGCCCGCGCCTGTCAGAACGATCACCCTTACATCGGGCTCTGCTGCGATGTTTGCGCAATGACGCGCCAGATCCTGCCACATCTCCAGCGTCATGGCATTGCGGCGTCGGACGTGATCAATGGTCAGACGCACGACAGGACCATCGCGCTCAGCGCGTACCGTTCCGGCGGTCATGGGCCTTCCTCAGCTCGTCTTCACGATCTCGGCCGGGTTCGAGCGTGGATCGCGGGGGAGCCAGCGCCCCTGCTCGACCTGCGCCAGAAAATCGGCGACCAGTTCATTGAACTTGGCCGGCTCCTCGAGATTGAGCGTGTGTCCCGTCTTCGGCAAAATGGCGAGGCCGCTCGCCGGGATCGTGCGCTTCATGAACAACCCCGGCTGCAGGCAGTGATCGTCCTCATCCCCAGAAACGATAAGGACCGGAGCCTGCATCCGGCGAAGCCCATCCTCGAGATCATAGATCGAAGGCCGCAGCCGCTGAACACCACGCATGGTCAGCGCCGAACCTTTTGAATCGTGCTCGCCCATCATCCGGCGGAACTCTTCCCAGCCGCGCGGATCCTTGAGCAGCAGCGGGATGCGCGCAGCCGCCGCGCAGTAGAGATGGGAGAACGCTTCACATCCGAGCGTTTCAAATTTCTGGGCAGCCTGCTCTGCCGCATCGCGGAAGACGGACTCCAGATGTTTCTCCGCTCCATAGCCCGCGCCAGCGACAACAAGAGACCGGACCCGCTCCGGATAGCGAATTGTGAAATGCAGAGAGGAAAATCCGCCCATCGACAGCCCGACAACGTGGGCTTTGTCGATCTTCAGGCCGTCGAGAACATCGCGGATGTCGTCGGCTGCACGGGCCTGCGAATACTTCTCCATGTCTGCAGGCACTTCCGACGGTGGATACCCGCGTGCATTGAACGTGATACAGCGATAGCGCCGTGAAAAATAGCGAACCTGCGTCTCCCAGCTCCGCTGATCGCCCGCGAACTCGTGAACGAACACCAGCGGCGTCCCCTCGCCGGCTTCCTCCACATGAAGCTTCACCCCATCGGTGGTCGTCACGAAAGCCATCGTCATCCATCCCTTGCTTGAGCGCCGGGCTGCATCCCGTGCTCGCCATTGTCAAACCAGATGCCTTCAGTTCAAACGGCAATCCCGCGCGGCTTCAATGTCGGGCGACCAAGCAGATCCTCAAGCCGGCGGGCAAACGACAACACCAGATCGTCCTCCCCAGGGCGGCCGATGATCTGAATGCCGATAGGATCATGCTCCTCGCCGACGACAGGGTACGACAGAGCCGGCTGGCCGGTGACATTGAACGGCCACGTCCATCCGAACCACGCATAAGGCGAGCATTTCCGGCCGGCGATGGTTTTCGGGCCGATGATGGAGTGTGAGAAGGCGCTGACGGGAGATGTCGGAACGATCAGCAGATCGTAGCTCTCGAAGAATGACAGAATATTCGCCGAGAATGCGAGCCGCCAGTCGAGCGCCCTGGCGAGATCGATCGCCGACAGGGATTGGCCGAACTCGACCAGTTTCACAAGGCTCGGGTCCATGACGGCGCGGTGCTCATCCAGATGCGGCACCAGCGCTGAAGCCAGATCCGCACCGATCAGAACACGGAAGTTCAAATCCCGATCATCCCAGCGGGGAGCAACCGATTCCACGCGACGCGTGGTCAAGCGGCGCGCGGCATCGACGATCCGCTCAAGTTGCGCCGTGACGTTCGGTTCCGGCATCATGTCATCCAGCGTCGTAGCCCAGGCGACACGAGGCTCACCGTGGAATGACTTGCGGCTCATAGCGCAGGATGCAGGGTCGCGGACATCAGGCCCAGCGATAACGTCGAGCGCCAATTGCACATCACGCACACTACGCGCGATCGGGCCGGTATGACCGAGCAAATTCCACCCGCTGAACCCAGGCCCCTGGGCGATGAGCCCGGCGGATGCCTTCAGGCCAGCCACGCCGCAAAGTGCTGCCGGCAGTCGAATGGATCCACCGCCGTCCGATCCGATGCTGAGAGGCCCCAGACCAGCCGCGACAGCGGCTGCACTACCACCCGAGGAACCACCCGGAGTCAGGTCGAGATTCCAGGGATTGCGCGTCACGCCGCTGAGCGGGCTGTCCGTCACCGTCTTATGGCAATACTCGGGAGTCGTCGTCTTGCCGATAATAATGGCGCCGGCTGCCTTCAGCCGCGACACGACTATGGCATCCTCTGTCGGCGTGAAGTGCTCGAAGATCTTCGAGCCACCCGTGGTCGGCATATCGCGGGTATAAATGATATCCTTGATCGACACGGGAACGCCGTCCAGCGGACCAAGAACCTGGCCCTTGAGGCGTCGGGCATCGGCGGCGCGAGCGGCTTGCAGCGCCTGCTCCACCGCAACGACCGTGAATGCATTGATTTTCGGATCGACCGCCGCAATGCGCTCCAAAACGGCTGTGACGACGGTCTCCGCCGTCAACTCGCCGGCGCGCACCTTTTCGACGATGGCGCCGGCGTCGAGGCCGCAAATGTCTTCGGCTTTCACAATCAGCTCTCCAGAACTGCGGCTATGATGACCGCTTGCTCGAATGTCCGGATCTCATCCGCAGGGCACGTGTCGCCTGATCGTCGATGGCGAACGTCTCAGGATTGAGGACGACGCCATAGTCTTGAAGTGCGCCCTCCACTGTGACGTAGCCCTTCCTGACGTCCCAGGCGACCTCGGCCGCATCGCGTTCCTTCGGATCACCCCAACCGCCGCCGCCCGCACTTTCAACGCGGATAACATCGCCGCTGTTCAGCATGATGTTATCGGCGAGTGTCGGCAGCCTGCGTTCGTCCCGTGTCCCCGGATTGAGAATGATACGCCCGAGTTTGCCCGCCTGCCCGCCGGCCATGCCGAACGCCGGCTCGGACGCATTGACCATCATCGTGCAGAGGATGACCTGATCGCGCAGCATTCTGATCTGGCGCACGATGCCGACACCGCCGCGCTTCTTACCCGCGCCGCCGGAGTCGGGGGTGATGCCATACTCCTCGACGCGGAAGGCATACTCCGCTTCGAGCCATTCGATCGGGTTGTTCTTCTGGCCGATGAAGTAGATTGCATCCAGCCCGTCCACCGTGGGCCGCGCGCCCTGACCGACACCGATGCCATCGAAGCAATAGATGAACCGGCCACTCCCCGCATCCAACGCGCGAAGCGTCATGATGCCGTAATTGCATGAGGCCGCCGCCATCCTGTCAGGCACCGCTTTCCCGAGGGCCTTGATGATCGAATTGGTGACGAGAATGCGCGAAAGCGCGCGCAAGGCCACACCGCCGGGAAACCGTGGCTGTAGGATGCTGCCGGGCCTGAGCTTGATCTCATCGGCCACGACCGCCAGCCCGTCATTGAGGACCAGCGCCTCGTCCTGGGCCTGCAAGAGGCGGCCGAGAATGACGCTCGTCAGAATACCCGGGTGGAGAATGAAATTGATCGGGCCGCGCGCCTGATCGTCTGTCTCCGTGAAATCAAAAGTTATCCGATCTCCGCGGCGCTCCAGGCGGAGCCCAACGCGGAACGGCCCGCCACCGAAACCATCGTCGTCAACCCGGTCGTCGCCGTGCCAGACACCTTCCGGCAGCAATTGTTCGAAGAGCTGCCGGCCGCCCGAGGCACTTTGCGCAAGAATATGCTCGCACCCCGCCAGGACACGCTCGACGCCATACTGCTCGAACAACTCGTCGACGCGGCGAACGCCAAGCTGGCAGGCGCTGATGCAAGCGCGCACGTCACCATCGAGATACTGCGGAAACCGCGTGTTGCGGATAACGAGATGGTAGAGATCATCCGCATATTTGCCCTTCTGCAGCAATCGAACAGGCGGAATGAGCACGCCTTCGTGGAAGACCTCGGTGGCCTGCGGAGACATGCCCCCTGCCGCAATGCCGCCGACATCCCAGAAGTGTCCGAACAGCGCGACGAATGCGCGAACCTTGCCGTTCTCGAAAACCGGCAGTGCGAAACAGAGATCGGGCACGTGACCGACGGCGCCGTCCGAAAGGTAGGGATCATTGTAGCAATAGACATCACCCGGCTGCATGCTTTCCAGGGGGAACCGGGCCAGGATCGGATCGATCATCCCCGGCCCCTGCATGAGAAACTGGGCGAGAACCATCTTTCCGGCGGCGTCGAACAATCCGACGGCGTAATCCTGCTTTTCGCGAATGATCGGCGACATCGCCGTGCGCTCGATGAGCAGGCTCATTTCCTGCACCATCGACGCGAATGTGCCCTTGAGGATTTCCTGGAAGATGGATTCCGGAAGCGCGTCGCTGCTGCCCGGCGCAGGGCGATCCATTCTGCTCATGACGGATCTCCCGCGCGCAGTGCGATCAAATTTCCGAAAGCATCGGCCTTGGCCTGCCATCCTGGCCGCAGATAGATAGTGCTGTCCGGCTGGTCGACGACACACGGACCATCGAGCGTCGCGCCCACGGGAATCGCATCGCGCGCATAGGCCGCGCAGGTGCGATAGCCTGTCGCATCATCGATATAAACTCGGCGCTCGGACAAAGGATGCGCGACGGCAGAACTTGCAGGCAGCTGCCGAGGAAGCTCGAGCCGGGCCGCAGTTCCGATCGCGGCGATCCGCACACTCATGACCTGGATGGGCGATGAGCGGATCGCAAATCCGTAGAGACGCTCGTGCAGATCGTGGAAGTCCTGTTCCACCTGCCGCATCGCATCCATCGCAACATCGTCCGTACCAGGTAGGGTCATTTGCAGCTCATGGCCCTGATTGGGATAGCGCACATCCAGATAGCGGATGATCTGCCGGTGCTCGGGCGCCATGTTCTCGCGGTCGAACCACGTGCTCGCGGCCGTCTCGAGCTGCCGTAATGCTGTGGACAGGACGGACACGTCGAAATCAGGCCCCGACTGACGGCAGGTGCGCACATAATCCTGCCGCAGCGGTGTGGCGAGCAGACCCAGCGCACTGAGGACGCCGGGATAACGCGGAAAAACGACCGTGTTCATGCGGAGAACTTCGGCCAGCCTCAGGGCATGCAATGGCCCGGCCCCTCCCAGCGCAATGAGCGCATAGCGTGAGGCGTCATGCCCACGCTCGATGGAAACAGCCCGCACCGCACCGGCAATGTTGTGTGTGAGGATCTCGATCATTCCGTTCGCCGCCTGTTCGAGAGACAGCGACAGCGGGGCGGCGACGTTTGATGCGATGGCTTCGCTCGCCAGCCGCCGATCGAGCATGAGCGTACCACCGGCAAGCTTTTCCGGCAGGCGCCCAAGCACGACTTGCGCGTCGGTAATGGTCGGCCTTGTGCCGCCACGGCCATAACACACCGGTCCTGGATCTGCGCCTGCGCTTTCCGGCCCCACCAATAGACTGCCGTTGGGCAGGACTGTTGCGATGCTGCCGCCTCCCGCACCGATGGTCCGGACGTCCACGCTCTGGATCTTGAGCGGCAGAGTGCCGATCTCCGTTTCCGGAACGAGCACAGGCTCGCCCTGCGGGCAGATGGCAACGTCCGTGCTCGTCCCGCCGATGTCGAGGGAGATGAGGTTGGGATAACCCGCCGCCTTGCCGACCATGCATGCGCCCTGGACACCGGCCGCGAGACCCGACAGGGCGGTATAGACGGGCTGGGTCGCGATTGTCGCTGCGCCGGAGACCCCGCCATTGGATTTCATGATCGTGAAAGGCGCATGGATATCGCGTGCTTTCAGCCCATCGCTGATGCGTAGCACGTAGCCGGACATGAGTGGCATGACCGCGGCATTCATCGCCGTCAGCATGGTTCGCTCGTATTCCCGGAAGGCTGGCAGAACGTCGGACGACAGCGTGAGGAACACACCAGGAAGCTCGGCGGCAAGAAGCTCGCCGATGCGCTGTTCATGTGCGGGGTTCGCATAACTATGCAGCGTGCAGACCGCCACGGAGGCGACACCCGCGGCGCGGATACGCGCGACGGCAGCACGCACGTCATCCTCGTTCAGCGCCTCAAGCACCGTTCCGTCCGGCGCCATCCGCTCACGCACCTCGAAGATGAGATCCGGCGTGATCGGCCGCTCGGGCTTTTTCCAGCGATAGAGATTCACGCCGCGCGGCACGTCCTGCCGGCCGTTATCGAGCACGTAACGAAAGCCACGGGTGACCAGCAGGGCGGCGCGTGTCCCCTTGTTTTCGAGGATCGCGTTGGTCGCGACGGTCGTCCCGTGCGCGATGAGACGGACATCCCCCGGATCGGCCTCCGCACGCGGAAGAACTGAGGTTACTCCGTCGAGCACCGCACGCGAAGGATCAGCCGGCGTCGAGGGAACTTTGAGAATGGTCAGGCGGCCCGTCGTTGTGTCCGCGGCTACCAGGTCGGTGAAGGTGCCACCCGTGTCCACGCCGATCACGACTGTCATGGTGACATTCTCCTCGTCCGGCGGAGACGCGACGTTCGGCATGCGCCGGGCAGACTGCCGTTGTGCGCCCGTGCAATAAAAAGACCTCGCGACATTCGACCAAATTTGATCCCAGAGCAAGCATGTCATATTGTTCGGACATGATTTCTGCTGACAGACGATCCATCGGGTGGTTTACCGCGATCGAAGGAAGACCTGATGCGTACCGACGGAGGCCGCCCCCGCTATCAGCTGCTCGCAATGCGATTGCGGGAAGAAATCGAAGCTGGCCGGTATCCGCTCGGCAGCCTTTTGCCGACCGAACTTGAAATTAGCGCGCTTTTCAATGTCAGCCGGGCGACCGTGCGCGAAGCGATACGACAGCTCCAGGTCGACGGCTTCGTATCCCGCCGTGCCGGTGTGGGGACGCGCGTCGAATCTTCCCAGCCGATCGGGCAATATACCCAATCGGGGAGTTCGGTCGAGGAGCTGATCAGCGACGGGACCAAGATCCGCGTAATCCCGCATGAAATGGATGATATCGTTGCACATGGCGAATTGGCCCAGCAGCTCAAATGCAATGCGGGCCAGAGCTTCCTGCGCGTACGCGGCATCGTCGTCGACGCCGATGCCGAACGCGACCTGCCCTACTATTGGGTGGAACTGCACATCGCTGCGGCTTTCGCCGGGGTTCGGGACCGCATTTCCGGCCACGCGGGTCTCGTTGCCGAGCTCGTGCAGCAACAGTATGGCGAGCAGATCACCGAGATCCACCAGGAAGTCGGCGCAGTGATCGTCGATCCAAGCATCGCCAGATTATTGCGAGTTGCGCCAGGGTCCCCCGCTCTACGTTTTCGACGCTGGTATTATGGCAGCGAAACGTCGCCGTTCCAGATCAGCAGCAGCATTCGGCCGGCAGAGCGATTCACCTACGAAACGAAAATCGTGCGACGCCTGACAAACTAACACTTCTTGACGCTATCTGAATGTCAGTCATAATGTCAGTACATTCTAATTCGGGATGCTTGATTGCGCCCCGATAGCAGCGGACAATTCCTCGACGTCGATAAGAAGCACTGCGCGCAAGCAAAAACCTTACAGAAATTGGGGAGAACGCCATGCTTGAAATCTCGAGGCGGCACTTGATGATCGGGACTGCCGCGGCAGCCGTTCTGCCATGGCACACCGCTTCTGCCGACGTCACTCTTGGCCCGAAACCATCGCCACTGCCCCAGCCGGCGAAACTGACCGTAGGCTTGGCGAAGGTGGCTCACTTGGCGCCGGTTTTCTTCATGGGTCCTGATTTGAAATCCATGAACGTGGAAATGGAGACAGCCGAATTCGTCCGTTACGCCGACGCCAGGACTGCGCTGGCCAGCGGCTCGCTCGACATCGCCACTGTTGGTCCGCCCGATCTGCCGATCGTGCTAAGCCAGGGGCAGACGAGCATGGTTGCACTTCTCGGCGTGGGGACGCAGCCGAAATACATGGTCATCCGCAAAGGTGTGAAGGTCGAAAAGTGGAGCGATCTCAGCGGCAAACGGGTTGGTATCGCACCGGGCTCGACCGTGTGGTTCCAGTTCGCCGCGATGCTGGAAGAAGTTGGCGTTCCCTATAACTCGCTCACTCCAGTCAATATCCAGGGCGGCGGCACCAGCTTCCATATCGCGTTGCGCCGTGGCGATATCGACGTCGCCGTCATCTGGGAACCATTCGAGTCGCAGGCCGTGATGGAGGGCCTGGGTGACTTCAACAAGGAGCTCGACTACTCGAAGTCGAAGGCGGTTGGTGCCGATCTCGGGATCATCATGGCAACGACGAATGCTGTGCAGAACAAGCGTGAAGCGTTGCGGCGCTTCATCTGGGCCTATGCGAAAGCACAGAAGGACGTTACGCAAACCAAAGAGCGCTTCGCGGAAGCGATTTCGCAGTTCACGGGCATCGTGCCCGATGTTTCGGCTCGCGTTGCTGCCTATATCGAGCTGAAGCCCGATTTGTCGCTCGATCAGATGAAGCGCCAGGCCGCCGCCTTCCACAAATTCGGCGTCATCCCCAAGGATGTCAGCGGCGAACTCGACAAGTATTATCCTGCCGATCTGGTGGCAGCAGGACTCAAGGGCGGCGGTTAGCCGCCCGTGGGCAGCGATTGAAGACAGAGGGCTCCCAGACAGAGATGGAAGCTGCATCGGCTACGCCAGTCGCCCGGATGGAGGCCCGCAACAGCGGGAAAGCGCGGCGGGCGTTCGGGTCAGGCTCCCGCCTCCTGCAAATGTTGGTCGTTCCGGTGCTTCTCCTCGCGATCTGGGAGATCTCCGGGCAGGCCGGATTGTTGCCGGCCGGCATTCTGCCGTGGCCTTCGCTCGCGGCGAAGGGGTGGTATGTATGGGCGTTCGGAGAACCCGGAATGGGCCTCAACCCATACATGGGCACTTGGTTCTCGAACGTCTACTACTCCGCGATGCGCGTTTTCCAAGGCTACGCGTTCGCCATTCTGCTTGCCGTTCCCATCGGCACGATGATCGGCTGGAGCCCGCTGTTTGCCCGCTTCATCGATCCGACGTTGCAGGGGCTGCGGCCCGTGCCGATCACAGCTTGGCTGCCGTTCTCGATCGCTCTTTTCGGCATCAAGGACATGGGCGCGATCTCGCTGATCGCGCTTGGCGCCTTCTATCCCATTGTCGTGAACAGCGCGCAGGGCGCTCGCGACGTCAACAAGAACCTCGTCCGGGCCGCCTTAATGCTCGGCGCCACCCGGATGCAATTATTCCTGCGGGTCGTTCTGCCGAGCGCCCTGCCCTCGATCTTCACCGGACTTCGCCTCGGCATCGGTGTGGCATGGACCGCGGTCATCATCGCCGAGATGGTGGCGGTGAAATCGGGTCTCGGCTATGTGCTGTGGGATGCCTACTACGTCGGCCGCATGGATATCGTGATCGCCGACATGGTGTCGATCGGTGTCCTCGGCTTCCTGTCCGATCGGGTCGTTGTCTTTCTCGAAAGCTGGCTGCTCGGGTGGAAGCGGCTTCAACGCGCGTGAGGACAAGGCCGATGACGGTTCCGGCGATCCGTGTGCAAGGCGTCGACAAGATTTACGACGGCAAGCTGGCTGTGCATGCCCTCAAGGACATCGACCTCACCATCGCCGAAGGCGAGTTCGTTGCCATTCTGGGTCCCAGCGGCTGCGGCAAATCCACGTTGCTGAACCTGATTGCCGGATTCGAGCAACCGACGTCCGGCACCGTTCAAGTGTTCGGCACTGAAGTCAGCAAGCCGGGGCCTGACCGCGCCGTCGTATTCCAGGAGCCAGCACTGTTTCCCTGGTTGAGCGTGTGGGAAAATGTCGTCTTCGGCCCGAAGCTGCGCGGACTTTCTTCCAGCCAGTATGCCGCGGAAGCCGAAGACTATCTTGCAACCCTCGGTCTCGGTGCATTCACCCATCATCTGCCGGACCAGCTTTCCGGTGGCATGAAGCAGCGTGTCGGCATTGCGCGGGCGCTCCTGTCTCATCCGCGGGTGATGCTGATGGACGAGCCTTTCGGAGCGCTCGATGCGCAAACGCGCATCCAGATGCAGCAACTCCTGATCGACGTCTGGGAGCAACATCGGCGCACGGTCGTTTTCATCACGCACGACATCGACGAGGCCATCCTGCTCGCTGACGTCGTCTACATCATGAGCGCCCGCCCCGGCTGTCTCAGAAATCGACTGGACGTCAATCTGGCCCGGCCTCGTAGTGTCGATCTGCTGACGGACGTCCACTTCAACGATATGCGCCGGTCGATCTTCGCACAGCTCCGCGGCTAGCCAGCGATGAGCAGTATCAACGATCCGAACGCGAAGGAACGGCATGCCATGGCACCTATATCCGCTTCTCCTGCTCTTTCGCATCTTCGCGTTCTCGATTTGACGCGCGTGCGCGCGGGTCCGACCTGCTGCAGGGTGCTTGCCGATTTCGGAGCCGACGTGATCAAGATCGAGGCGCCGAAGGGCGTCGATCCCAACGAGGGAATGAGCGGTCCGCGCGACGGCTACGACATGATCAATCTGCACAGGAACAAGCGTTCACTGACGCTCAACCTGAAGACGCCTGCCGGTCTCGCTGTGTTCATGCGGTTGGTGAAGACCGCCGATATCGTGGTCGAGAACTATCGGCCCGATGTGAAGGATCGCCTTGGCATCGGTTACGAGCAACTGCGGGCGGTCAATCCGCGGATCATTCTCGCTTCGATTTCAGGGTTCGGGCAGGATGGTCCCTACAGCACGCTTGCCGGCTATGATCAGATTGCGCAGGGCATGGGTGGCCTGATGTCGGTCACCGGTCTTCCCGGGCAAGGTCCGGTCCGCGCCGGTGCGGCGGTCGCCGATATCTCCGCCGGACTTTACGCCACGATCGGTATCCTGATCGCACTCAATGAACGCGAACGCTCCGGGGTCGGCCAGTGGGTTCACACCTCACTTCTGCAAGCGCAGATCGCGGTGCTCGACTTCCAGGCCGCCCGCTATCTCGTCGACAAGGTCGTCCCGGAGCAGGCCGGCAACGATCACCCCTATTCGACGCCAATGGGCGTGTTCCAGACACGCGACGGCCACATCAACCTTGGTGTGGGAGGCGACGGCCAATGGCGTAACTTTTGCGAAGTCGTGGGTCGCCCGGAACTGAGCACCGATCCGCGCTTTGCAACGGGTGCTGCGCGCTTCAAGAACCGTCCTGAGGTGCGGACGCTCATCGAGCCGTTCTTTCGGGAGCAAACAAGCGCGTATTGGCTGAAGGCTCTGGCCGATGCCGGCGTTCCTGCGGGGCCGATCCACCGTATCAATGACGTCTTCGACGATCCGCAGGTCCAGCATTTGAAAATGGCGGTTCCGTGCACACATCCGGCTCGCGGCGCCGTCGAAATCGTGGCGCAGCCGGTCGTCCTGTCGCGCACACCAGCCCAGATCAAGGAGCCGATCCCCGGCATGGGTGAGCACACGGATGAAATCCTGACCGAATGCGGGCTTAGCGCAGCGGAGATCCAAGACCTGCGGTCTGGCGGAGTTCTGTAGGCTGCGTGTTTGCGACACACCGCTCAGCAGCAGTCGACACCCACCAGGAGCCCGATCGTCGCGCATTACAGAGCGGCAGCATTATTGTTTTCGTGAATCGGATGGATCCGACGAGGCAAACACCGCGAGAGCCGTGGCGACAGGCTGCGCTGTGGCGCCGGCTTCACCGATCTCTTCGATTTTGACCGTCACATGCACAAGCCCCGATCGAAGTTCCGGCTGCGCCCGCGCGACCAGTCGTTGCCCTGTTGCCGGCCCCATGAAGCTACTCGCGAGATTGAGCAATTGCGCCTCAGTTCCAGCAACAGTCACGGCAGCATGCATACTGGTACGGTCGAACAGCTGAAGCATCACGGCCCGCCTGACAGCACCATTCTCATCGCGATGCTCATCAACGATATCGACCGTGGCAATGGTTCGGCCATCGGCCGCATTGGTGATCTCGCATTCGATATCGAAACGCTGGCTTTCGGTGGCCGGTGCCCGGCGGGGGCGGTGGGTGCGCCCGTTCGTGCCGCCGTAGACCATGCCACCGGAAACGAGCTTGAGATAGGCTCGGGACACCCAGTCCGGCAGGCGCCCGCCAACGCCGTCCCGGTAGATGTAGCGGTAGCTAAGGTAGCTGCGTGCGGCCAGCAGCGCGTAGACAATCACCTCAAGCTCACGTGGTTCAAAACCCGGCAACTCGCCCTTTGACCGGGCTCGCGTGAGAGCACGCAGATAGCCGTCGGCCATGTTCCGCATGTGGCCATGAAACGCCGTAGGCGAGAACGTCTCCGCCTCGTTCAGGATCCGGTAGAATTCCGGACGGTCGGCCAGAAACTCGAAGAATGCGCGAAAGCCGATCTCTTCGCGCTGTTCGCTTTGCGTTATGCCCACGAGGCGATCACGGATCAGATCGAGAAGCTCGCTGCCGAGTTCAGGCAGGAGATGGTCGAATAGATCCTGCTGGGATGCGAAATAGTTGTAGAACGTCCCCTGGGCGACGTCGGCAAGCGCGGTGATCTTGGCGACGGACGCATTTGCGTAACCTTCCTCGCCGACGACCTTGGCGGCCGCGTCGATCAGCTTGCGCCGGGTCTCCTGCGTCCGGTCGGCGCGCGTCATTCTAGTCGCCGCAGCCCCCGACCGCGCCTGCCTCCGGCTCCCAACCTTGGGTTCGGGCATTGCTATCTCCTTGGAGATCCGTCGGCGTATTCCCTACTCGAATCCGCCGCATCGCATGGCAATATTATGAATGTTGATTCTTTGTTCATTTAGTTCTAATGATGTCTTTTCGCGGATCATTGGCAATCCGTCAATCGCCTTAAAGTCGAGCGCCTTAACGGGCAGCGAACGCAATGCCGGAGGAACCTTGAACACGGCCGAAACGGCGTCGCAACTTGATCTCCTGCGCATCATGCATCTTATCCGTGAGACCGAGACCAGGCTCTCTCAGCTTTTTGCCGATGGCGAGGTTCCTGGTTTCATCCATTTGTCGATCGGTCAGGAGGCTGTGGCCACGGGCGTGATCAGCCAGTTGGAGCGCGGAGACACGCTCGCCTCAAATCACCGCGGGCACGGACACGCGATCGCCAAGGGCATCGACCTGGACCGCTTCTTCCTCGAAATTATGGGTAAGGCCGAAGGAATCTGCGGCGGCAGGGGCGGCTCGATGCACATCGCCGATATGTCTGTCGGCATGCTCGGCGCGAATGGCATCGTTGCAGCCGGCATTCCCATCGCTGTCGGCAGCGCGTTGGCCCATCAGGTTCGCAAAAGCGGCAGCATCGCAACCGTGTTCTTCGGCGACGGAGCGCTCGCTGAGGGCGTCATTCACGAAAGCCTCAATCTCGCGGCGCTCTGGCACCTGCCGACCCTGTTCGTGTGCGAGAACAACGGCTGGTCGGAGTTCTCACCGACCGCCCAGCAATTCAAGGGTGATGCGGCCACGCTTGCCGCAAGTCACAAGATCCCGGCCCGTACCGTTGACGGAAATGATGCTGTCGAAGTCGCCACCGCAGCCAGAGATCTCATCGCCGAAATTCGCAGCGGCTCCGGCCCGCGATTGCTCGAGTGCAAGACGACGCGCGTTCGCGGCCATTTCGAAGGCGATCCGCAGAAATACCGCACCGAAGGCGATGGCGAACTCTCCCCGGAGGCCGATCCCATCACCCGCCTGGAGCGCAGACTGCTCGCAAATGGCGTCGGGGCATCAATAATCGCCGAAGCAAAGCAACATGCCGCCGCGCAGGTGACGGCAGCCGTAGCGGCCGGCCGCAAGGGAACGACGCCCGAGATGACGGCAGCACTTTCGGATGTCTATACGCACGCCGGGGCGCAATGATGAGCCAAGTTCGTTTCGGCCAGGCGATCAATCGCGCGATCGCCGATGCAATGACCGCTGATCCCAACGTTGTCCTGTTCGGCGAGGATGTGGCTGCAGCCGGTGGCCCGTTCGGCGTGACGCGCGGATTGCGCGACAAGTTCGGTCCCGACCGCGTGCGCGATACGCCCATCTCGGAAGCCACCGTTGTCGGCGCGGCGGTTGGAGCAGCGATGAGCGGCCTCAAGCCCATTGTCGAGATCATGTTCATGGATTTCGTCACACTGACGATGGACGCACTCGTCAATCAGGCTGCCAAGGCGCGCTTCATGTTCGGCGGACAGGTCTCCGTTCCCATGGTCGTGCGGACGCCGCACGGCGGTGGCATCAATGCGGGGCCGCAACACTCGCAGTGCCTCGAAGCGTGGCTGACGCACATTCCCGGCCTCAAGGTCGTCTGCCCGGCGACGGCCTCCGATGCCTATGGCCTGATGCGCTCTGCGATCGCCGATCCCGACCCTGTCATCGTCGTCGAGAACAAATCGTTCTACGCGCTCAAGGAGGACCTTGCGGACCATCCCGAGACGATTGCGATCGGCAATGCGGCAACCGTACGCGAAGGGCGCGACGCAACGATCGTCTGTTACGGTGCAATGCGCACCGCCGCCCTTGAAGCGGCCGCGCAGCTCAGCAAGGACGGCATCGAGGCTGAAATCATCGATCTGCGATCGCTGCAGCCGTGGGATGAAGCAAGTGTCGCCGCATCTCTCGCGCGAACGCACCGTCTCGTCATTGCGCATGAAGCGGTCGAAGCGTTCGGCATCGGTGCGGAGATCGCGGCCCGCATGGCCGATATCGCATTCGACGAACTCGATGCTCCGATCGTCAGAGTTGCTGCCCCCTTTATGCCGGTACCGTTCGCGAGTTCGCTCGAGGCTCAGTATCGCCCCAACGCTGAGCGCATATCGGCTGCGGTTCGCCGCGTCATGGTTTGATGGCACGGTCCGCATGAGCAATGTCAGCGAACTCGTGCTTCCGAAGCTCGGCCTGACGATGACTGAGGGAAGCATTGCGCAATGGATGGCAGCGCCGGGCCAGCGGTTTGCTGCGGGCGATATTATCGTCGTCATCGAGACGGACAAAATTGCCAGCGATGTCGAGGCTCCGGCCGCAGGGACGCTTCTCGAGATTCTGCACCCTGAAGGTGCGGTGCTGCCCGTGGGCACGCCCATTGCACGCTGGCAGCCCGACGAGGCCACGACGCCCGCGCAGTCGCCTCCGGAAGCTCCGCCCGCAGTGGCCCCGCCCAGCGCCGATCCCGTCGCACCGCGCTCCTCTCAGGACAAACCCTCCTTGCCGACACCGCGCAACGGACGCGTGACGGCGACGCCATATGCCCGCAAGCTGGCGCGCGAGGCACACCTCGATATCACCCATGTCGAGGGCACAGGTCCGGGTCGCCGCATCAAGGCGGCGGATGTCGTGCGCACACTGCAGTCCCGGCCTGATGAGCAAATCTCCACCCTCGCCGCGCCTGCCTTGGAAACCCGTCAGGTTGGCGCACCATCGGTTGGCCTGCGCGCGTTTTCTCTCGCGACGACAGACATTTCAGTAGATGAACTCCGCCAGATCGAGAATCGGCTGGGCACCGCTGGGTCGACCCGTCGCTACGAAAGGCTCGACTACGTCGTGCTAGCGATGCTCAAGACCGGCCATGGCATCGGAACAAATAGCCGCGCACCCGACATCGTGATCGGCATCGAGCAGGAGGGCCGGTCTTTCTTGGCGCACTTGGACGGGCCGGCACGGCCAACTCTGTCGTCCGTCGCCTCCGCAATCGATGCGCTGTCGAATTCCGCCCCGAAATCCGACAACGCAAGTGGCGAGATTGCCATCCTTCCGAGCCAGGCGGACATTCACCTGTTTGCGCCTTATGCCGCCGGGTTTCCGATGACCCTGGGTATCGGATCGGTACGTCCGCAGGAGGGGTCCGCAGGTCTACAAAATAGTGCCGTTTCGTCTCACGTCATGTCGCTGGCGCTGTCTTACAACTCGGAGATTGTTTCCCACCAGGCCGCGCAGACGCTGTTACGTGCGCTGAAAGCGATGCTGGAAGAACCGCTTTCCATGCTGGCAATGTAGGGACGGAGAACCGATATCAGCGCGCGGCCGTGACCATGAGCTCGACGGCGAAACCAGGCGTCACAAGCTTCGCCTCGACGACCGCGCGCGCTGGTGTACGGCCCGGCACCACCCAATTCATCCAGACGTTGTTCATCTCGTCAAAACGGCGAAAGTCGGCGAGAAAAATCGTAGCCGACAGCAGCCTCGATTTGTCTGATCCTGCATCCTTCAGCAATTCATCGATCCTGGCGAGGATCTGCCGCGTCTGCTCGGCGACGCTGGCATCCTCTGCACCGCGCGCGACTTGACCTGCGAGATAGACAATCCCTGCGTGGATCACGGCCTGGCTGCTGCGCGGTCCGGATTCAAGATAATCGATATCAGCCACGGATAACCTGAACGTCTGGATGCTTCATGAATTGCGGTTCGCCGCACCGCCGTCGACGGTGACGATTGTCCCGGTGACGTAGGATGCCCGGTCCGACGCCAGAAATGCCACAACGCTGGCAACCTCGCGCGGATCGGCCATGCGGCCGAACGGGAGATCGAGTTTGTCCTGGAACTCATGCCATCGATCCGGCGTGCCGTAGGCGCTCTCGCTCCACCCACGCAGCATAAACATGGCACGATCCGTCGCCGTCAGGCCAGGATTCACGCCGACGACACGCACACCATGATCAGGCGAGCGCGCACCCAACGCGCGCGTCATACCCATCAATCCGATGTTGCCGGTCGAGCCGAGGATGTAGCGTGCCTGCATCCGCTCCCCGGAATTTCCGATCACGTTGATGATGACGCCGGACTTCCGTGCCTTCATGTGGCTGTAGAAATGGCGCGTCATGTTGATGTAGCCGAACATCTTGAGATCCCAGGCGCCGCGCCAGACCTCGTCGCTGACCTCGTCAATCTCACCCGGCGGATTGGAGCCGGCGTTGTTCACCAGGATATCGACGTCCGCGTATTCAGCCGCCAGCCTGTCCTGATCCTCTTTCTTCGACAGATCGGCGACGCAACCGCTGACCGCAACATTGCTCCGGGCCTTGAGGTCGCGCCCGGCTTCATCGATGCGGCCGGCGTCTCGCGCCACGAGCACGAGATCGCAGCCCTCCTCGGCGAGAATTTCGGCAACTGCTTTTCCGATCCCCCTGCTGGCTCCTGATACCAGCGCCTTGCGACCCCTCAGCCCCAGATCCATGGTGGTCTCCTGCTCAATAGCCCTTCGGCAAACCGAGATCATGCACCGCGATGTAATTCAGAAGCATCTCCTCCGAGACCGGAGCGAAGTGGAAGAGCCGGGCATCCCGCCACAGCCTCTCCACGTGCATCTCGCGTGAATACCCCATGCCGCCCATCGTCTGCATCGCCCGCTCGATGGCATGCGTCGCGGCCTGCACCGCAATTAGCTTGGCAGTGTTCGACTCCGAACCGTAGCTTTGTCCGGTATCGTGCAACCACGCAGCCTTGTGGTTCATGAGTCTCGCGCATTGCAACCCGGCCTGGGCCTGCGCCATCGGAAATTGCAGGCCTTGATAGCCGCCGATCGGCTTGCCGCCGAAGACCTTGCGATCATTCGCGTACGCGACACCGAGCTTGAGTGCGAGATTGCCGGCCCCGACCAACCCCGCAGTCGTCACGATCCTTTCGGTATTGAGCACATTCAGCAGTTCCGGCCATCCACCGTCGATCGTACCTAGCACCTCATCGGGTCCAGCAACCACGTCGTCGAAATGGACCGTGCTTGATGGGTTGGTATGTGTGCCGAGCTTGTCGATCGGCGTGTGGTTCAGACCTTCGCGATCGACATCGATGAGGAACATCGTGATGCCATGCGTGCGCTTCGGCGCGTCCTCGACTCGCGTGGTCCGCGTGATGACGAGAATTTTTTGCGCCTGCGGAACGCCCGTGATCCATATTTTACTGCCGCGGATACGCCATTTGTTGCCGTCGCGACGCGCAAAAGTCTTGATCGACAGCGTGTTGGAGCCAACGTCGGGTTCCGTCAGCGCCATGGCACAGCGCAACTCGCCACTGATCAGCTTCGGCAGATAGGCGCGCTTCTGGTCCTCGCTGCCGTATTTGCTGATCGAAACACCGCCGAAGATCGGGTTATTCATGAACAGCTGCCCGACTGTCGAGCCGCCGCCACCGGCGGCGAGGTTCTCGATGACGAGGGCCATTTCCAGCATGCCCAAACCCGCGCCGCCGTAGTCCTCCGACAGGGCAACGCCTGACAAGCCAGCATCACACACCGCCTGCCAGAACTCGCTGGCATATTCCTTTTTGATGTCCAGGTCGCGCCAGTACTCGAGGCCGAACTGCTCGCCGATCTTGCGAGCGGTATCCCCGAGCAAGCGATGTTCCTGTGAGAGCGTGAAATCCATTGATCGTCCTTTCCACCAACGCCGTCGCTCTCATGGCGAACGACCCGACATTGCCTATTAAAGTTGTGATGTCGGCGATCACCGGCCGCGGAACACAGGTTTGCGCTTTTCCAGAAATGCAGAGCAGCCCTCATGGGCATCGTCGGAATCGAAGACGATGCTGGCCATGATGCGCTCGTGCGCGAGACCCGCGGCGAGGGTCATGTCACCGCCGTCGAGCAAGGTGCGTTTCATGAGCTTCAGGATGAGAGGCGATTTCTCGGCGATCATGTCGGCAAACGCGAGCGTCTCCTCCATCAGTTTCGCCTTCGGGACAACCCGGTTCACGAGACCGATTTCAAGCGCTGTCCCGGCAGTGAGATGCTGCCCCGAAAACATGATCTCCTTTGCGCGGCAAAGCGGCACCTGACGCAGGAGCCGCTGGGTCCCGCCCGCACCGGGAATGATCCCGAGGGTGATTTCAGGAAGTCCGAGCTTGGCGGTGTCCGCCACGAAGCGGATATCGGTCGCGAGCAGCAACTCGGTGCCGCCGCCGAGTGCCCAGCCGTTGATGGCCGCGATGACCGGCTTGTCGCAAATCTCAATTCGGCGAAACACCTTGTGAATGAGTTCCGCGAATTCCTGATAATGCGCCAGTCCCTGACGTGAATTGAGATCGGCGATATCGCCTCCCGCCACGAACGCGCGGTCTCCCGCGCCGGTGATAACGATCACCCGGATCGCGTTATCCGTCTCCAGGTCCGCGAATTTGCCATCCAGAACCTTCAGCGTCGGCACATCGAGCGCATTGAGCGTCTCCGGCCGGTTGATGGTCAGAACTCCGACTGCTCCGCGGCGTTCAACGAGCACCACATCTTCCGCTTTGCTCACCATGCAGCCCTGCTCCTGCAAAAAATGCGGGCATCGACAGCCCGATTCCTAACCACGAATTCGCTCCGCGGTGTTTGCGCCTCAAGCAATACATGAAAAGTGATTCATCTTTCAATATCGTCGCCGCGAATAAACAATATGGCTTGACATATGAACGGTGGTTCATGTTTCAATAATGGTGCGAGTGACGATCTGGACATGTCCAATGTCTTCTTAGCTGGGGCATGTCCTTTCGCGGCCATGAGGAGCTGCAGTTGTCGACAGACATCCTGCTCGGATCATCCGACATCATCGTCGACCGATGCTATTCGGCCGGAGCAAGCCTCCACCATTGCCCGCGATACGGTGCGATCAGTTCTGCGCAGAGGGTGCGTCAGGACTTTTCGTCTTCTCGGAAAAGTGCAGGCCGACCTTTAGGGGTAGAACGCGGAGCTGTCGCGGCGCTGCCCCCATGTATCCAGCTCGTGTGAGAGGAAAGACATGAAACAAACGACTCTCTGCAAATCCGTCGCCATGGCAGCCATGCTGTCATTTGCAGCACCGGGCGCTTACGCCGAGACAGGCGTAACTGATACTGAGATTCTAATCGGTGCGCTCGGCGTTCTGACTGGCCCGCTCTATCACAACGGTGCGACGATCTATAATGGCGTCGAGACCGTCTACAATGAGGTGAATGCGGCCGGAGGCATCCACGGGCGCAAGATCCGTTACGTCCGCGAGGATGATGTTTGCAAGCCCGACCAGGCGGTACCCGCGACCAAGAAGCTGATCCACGAGCACAAGGTCTTCATGATCCACGGCGGTGGCTGTTCGAATGCCAGCCTCGCCGCGATGCCCGAAATCGTCTCGGCGAAAATTCCCTGGGTGATCACCGCATCCACCGCGCCCCAACTCACCGATCCGGTGAACCCTTACATCTTCTCGACCATGCTGGCCGGCTGGATGGAGACCGATGGCCAGCTTCAGCGGGCGATCGATCTCGGCGCCAAGAAGATCGCGATCGTCAAGCAGAAGGACGCCTGGGCCGACAGTCGCTATAAACCGCTGCTGGAGTCTTTCAAGCGCCGCGGACTGACACCGGTCGCCGACGAGGAACTATCGCCTGACCCGTCGGACGCGACGGCGGTGGCTCTCAAGCTCCAGCAATCGGGCGCAGATGCCATCATCGGCGTTCTGTTTCCCAAGGCGGCTACCGTGCTGATGCGCGACACCTATAAAGTCGGTTTCCGCCCAATCGTAGTTGGTGGATCTGCAATCAGCGACCTCAAGGCGATGGAGCAGAGCATCGGCATCAAAGGTGCGCTGGACAAATTCGAAGCACTTGCACCCACTCGCAGCCCGGATGATCCGCGGGTGTCGAAATGGAAGGAACTCGTCAAAAAATACTACCCTAAAGAAGAATTCATGACGTGGCACATGTTCGGCATCGCTAGTGGTGAGTTCATGGTCGAAGCCCTCAAGCGTGCAGGCAAGGATCTCACGCGCGAGAGCCTGGCCAAGGCCCTCTCCGATCTGTCAGTCACGTCGGAGGCTTACGCAGGCCCGATCACTTGCAAGCCTGATAACCACCAGTGCTACCGGTCGATGGCGTGGTTCGCCATCAGGGACGGCGCCGTAAAGCAGGTCGGCGAAACGCATTTGAAATAGGACAGGGGCGGGTGTGGTGAGACGGATGATTCTTTCCTGTCCCACCACGCTTCCACCGTTCAGACAGCGCTGCACCTCCAAGCACGGCGGCAGACAAAGATGCTTCCTTACCTTCTGACGAGTGGCCTTACGACCGGCGCGCTTTACGCAATGGTCGCCATAGGGCTGGTGCTCGTCTATCGATCGACGGGGCACATCAACTTCTCGCACGGCGAGTTGTTCATGATGGGCGGCTTCTTCGCCTACAGTCTGATCGTTTATGCCGGTCTTCCCTATGTTGTTGCCCTCGTGGTGGCCGTCGCGCTGACATTCCTGCTCGGCATCGTGTCCGATCGTGTCGTCTACCGTCCTTTAATGCGTGCGCCAGGGCTGACGATGGTTCTGGCGACCGTCGGCTTTTCGTATCTCCTGAAAGGCATCGGCCGTTATTTCTGGGGCGGCAAAGGCGAGTATCTCAGCATCCCGGCCATTGTCGATCCGGCACCGCTTTTCATCTGGGGCATGCCGATCCTCCCGCAGCAACTTGTCGTTTTAGGCGCCGCGATCCTGTTCATGCTGGCGTTCGCAATTTTTTTCCGTAGAACGCGCGCCGGAAAGGTCATGCAGGCGACCTCGGAGAATTCGACCGCCTGCTATCTCGTCGGCATCAAGGTCGAGCAGGTCTACACCTGGACTTGGGGCGTCGGCGCCGCTGTTGCCGGCGCGGCTGCGGTGCTGATGGCACCGCTCACCCTTCTGAGCCCCGATATCGGCACAAACCTTCTGATCAAGGCATTCGCTGCCACGATCCTAGGC
>JAFAFW010000053.1 GCA_023423275.1 Pseudomonadota bacterium | reverse complement strand
GGCGCCCGCAGGGATATCCAAAGCGGCAAGGATCCGGTTTGATGGCAGTCGATGACCTCGACACGCGGCGGCGGCGAGCGGCCTATCGCGCGAACCATCGTGGAACCAAGGAGATGGATTGGTTTCTGGGGCGCTACGCCGGCGCTATCCTGCCTGAAATCACTCCCGAAGCGCTCGATCACTTCGAGCGTTTCATTGCGCTGCCCGATCCGGAGTTGCATCAGTGGCTAACCTCCCCGGAGCTGGTGAAGGGCCGCGAGTTCGAGGATCTGGTCGCGGCCCTGCGCAGGTTTCACGGCCTCGCCTAGGTTTTCTTGTTTGATTTGAGTCCGCCGCCGATGGCGGGCACGGGAATTCGATGGATACGCTGTCTCGACATGACCTGATCCTGTCCGGAGTGCCCGAGGGGCTCGATGCCCTGGTGCTCGCGCGTCTGGCGCGCGAGGCGGTGGCGGGCACCGGAACGGGGTTGGTGCTACACGTCGCGCGCGACGACCGCCGCCTCGAGGCGTTGCAAACCGCGCTGAGTTTCTTCGATCCGCAGGTGCGGGTGATCGTGTTTCCGGCCTGGGACACGGTGCCGTATGACCGTGTCGGGCCGAATTCCGAGATCGTTTCCAAGCGGATGACGGCGCTCGCGCGTCTGCTCAGCGGTGGTCGACGCCATCCGACGCTGGTGCTGACGACCGTGAATTCCATCCTGCAGCGCGTACCGCCGCGCGATTGGATGCGGCTTGCCATTCGTCAGGTGGCGCCCGGCCAGCGCATCGATATGAACCGGCTGGTGATGCGGCTGCAGCTCGGTGGATTCGTACGTACCGGCACGGTAATGGAGCCGGGCGAGTTTGCCGTCCGCGGCGGCATCCTCGACCTGTTCCCGCCCGGACGGGCGACTCCAGTCAGGCTTGATTTCTTCGGCGACACGCTGGAGAGCATCAAGACCTTCGATGCCGAGACCCAGCGGACGCAGAAGCTGCTGCAAAAGCTCATCCTGCTGCCGGTGAGCGAAGTCGCGTTCGGTGAGGAAGCTGAGAAGACCTTCCGCCGCCGTTACGTTGAGCTGTTCGGCGGCGCGACCGGCGACGATCCGCTCTATCAGGCGATCAGTGACGGCCAGCGTTATCCGGGCATGGAGCAGTGGTTGCCGCTGTTCCACGACAAGCTGGAGACGTTGTTCGACTACGTCGTCGGCAGCGATGTCAGCTTCGATCATCTCGCCGACGAGGCGATCAAGAAGCGCTTCGAGCAGATCACCGAACATTACGAGGCGCGCGTCGAGGCGCTGGAAATCGCCAAGTTCGGCGCGCCGCCGTACAAGCCGGTGCCACCAGATCAGATGTTCGTTGCTGGCAAGGAATGGCGATCCGCGCTGGAAGCCATGACGGTGCGCCGCTTCACGCCGTTCGAGGAGGCCGCGCGGGCCGGCGTTGAAAGCCTGCATGGACGCCCCGGGCGCAACTTCGCACCGGAACGGACCGGAGAAGGCGGTAATCTGTTCGGCGCTGTCGTCACTCACATCGGCCGAGCGCTGGAAGCCAACAAACGGGTGATCGTCGCGGCCTGGACGCCGGGCGCGCGTGAACGGCTGTCGACGCTTCTGGCCAGCCATGGCCTGAAGGAATTCCGCAAGGTCGATAACTACACCGACGCGCTGGCGCTGCCCGGTGGATTGCCGACGCTCGCCGTGCTGGGGCTTGAGCAAGGTTTCGAGACGCCCGAATTATCGGTGATCGCCGAACAGGACATCCTCGGCGATCGTCTGGTTCGTCCACGCCGCAAGGCAAAGCGCGCCGCCGATGTCATCACCGAGGCAACGAGCCTGTCGGTCGGCGATCTGGTCGTCCACGTCGATCACGGCATTGGCCGGTTCCAGGGGCTGGAGACGATCACCGCGCTGGGCGCGCCGCATGACTGCCTCGTCGTCATCTACGCTGGCGGCGACAAGCTGTATCTGCCGGTCGAGAATATCGAGCTGCTGTCACGCTTCGGCTCGGAGTCGGAGGGTGTCCAGCTCGACAGACTAGGTGGCACGGCTTGGCAATCGCGCAAGGCGCGGCTGAAACAGCGACTCCGTGAGATCGCCTCCGAGTTGATCAAGATCGCGGCCATGCGTCAGTTGCGTGAAGCACCCGTTCTGGCACCGCCCGAGGGGGCGTTCGAAGAGTTCATCACGCGCTTTCCCTATGAGGCGACGGAAGATCAGCAATCCAGCATTGATGCGGTCGTCGAAGATCTCGGTTCCGGCAAGCCGATGGACCGTCTGGTGTGCGGCGACGTCGGCTTCGGCAAGACCGAGGTTGCATTGCGGGCGGCGTTCGTCGCCGCCATGGCCGGGATGCAGGTGGCGGTGGTTGTGCCGACGACGTTGCTCGCGCGCCAGCATTACAAGACCTTCACCGATCGGTTTCGCGGACTGCCTGTGCGCATCGGTCGTGCCTCGCGTCTGGTTCCGACAAAAGAACTGGCCGAGGTCAAGGCCGGTCTCAAGGACGGCACGATCGATATCGTCGTCGGCACGCATGCGCTGCTTGGCAAGTCGATCGAGTTTGCACGCCTGGGACTACTCATCATCGACGAGGAGCAGCACTTCGGCGTCGGGCACAAGGAGCGCCTGAAGCAGCTCCGAGAGGACGTGCACGTGTTGACACTGTCGGCGACGCCGATCCCGCGCACGCTGCAATTGGCGCTATCGGGCGTGCGCGAGCTGTCGCTGATCACCACGCCGCCGGTCGACCGTCTGGCGGTGCGCACGTACATCTCGCCGTTCGATCCGGTGATTATTCGCGAAGCGTTACGGCGCGAGCGTTATCGCGGCGGGCAGAGCTTCTATGTCGTGCCGCGTGTCTCGGATCTGGAAGACGTGGCCGAGTTCCTGCGCGAAGCGGTGCCCGATCTGAAGTTCGCCCGCGCGCACGGTCAGCTTCCGGTGACGGAGCTGGAAGACATCATGACCGCCTTCTACGAGGGTCAGTACGATATTCTGCTGGCGACAGCGATCGTGGAATCCGGTCTCGACTTGCCGAATGCCAATACGCTGATCGTGCATCGCGCTGATATGTTCGGCCTTGCGCAGCTTTATCAGCTTCGTGGACGCGTCGGCCGTTCCAAGACGCGCGCCTACGCCTACTTCACCACGCCGCCGGGCAAGGCGTTGACCGAAGGTGCGGAAAAGCGGCTCAAGGTGCTGCACTCGCTCGATACGCTGGGCGCCGGCTTCTCGCTGGCGAGCCACGATCTCGACATCCGCGGCGCCGGCAACCTGCTCGGCGAAGAACAGTCCGGACACATCCGCGAGGTCGGCTTCGAGCTCTATCAGTCGATGCTGGAGGAAGCTGTCGCCACACTGAAGGGCGGTGATCTCGGTGAGGCGGCTGATCAGTGGAGCCCGCAGATCGCAATCGGTACGGCGATCCTGATTCCCGACACCTACGTCAGTGATCTGCAGCTCAGGCTTGGGCTCTATCGCCGCTTGTCGAGCCTGGAGAACCGCGCCGAGATCGATGCCTTCGCGGCCGAACTGGTCGACCGGTTTGGCGAATATCCGCTCGAAGTCCGGCATCTGCTGGACGTCATGGAAATCAAAGGGCTTTGCCGTCAGGCGGGTATCGGACAGGTCGATGCCGGCCCGAAGGGCGCCGTAATCGCCTTCCGCAAAAATGCCTTCGCGAATCCCGAAGGCCTGGTTGCGATGATGCACAAGGCGCGCAATCGCATGAAACTGCAGGCCGACCACAGGCTCGTCTACAAGGCTGACTGGGATCTGCCTGAGGAGCGGCTCAAGGGTGTGCGCAAACTGGTCGCCGACCTTGCCGAGGTTGCGTCCAAGAAGGGCAAGTTGTCCTGATCAGCCGCGACTGACGCATTTCGGGCGCGAGTGCTCTTGTCCTAAGCCGCTGGGCGGGCTATCCGAACGGCGCGCACCCAGGAGGCCAAACCCATGAGTGACACCGGATCCCTACGCTACAAACGTCTGTGCCTGAAACTGTCGGGAGAGGCGTTGAGCGGAAAGGGAGGGTTCGGCATCGAGATGGCGATCGCGACCCGGCTCGCGCGCGAGGTCAGCGAGGCGACGCGCGCAGGCTGCGAAATCGTGGTCGTGGTGGGCGGCGGCAATATCTTCCGCGGTCTGGCCGGCGCGGCGAAGGGTATGGATCGCGCGACCGCCGACTACATGGGCATGCTGGCGACGGTGATGAACGCGCTGGCGTTTGCAAATGCGCTTGAACAGCTTGGTACGCAGGCGCGCGTGCTGTCCGCCATTCCGATGCCGACCATTTGTGAATCCTACGTCCGCGCCAAGGCGTTGCATCATCTCGATGCGGGACGCGTCGTCATCTGTGCAGCGGGAACAGGCAATCCCTTCTTTACGACCGACACCACCGCCGCGCTGCGGGCGATAGAGCTCGATTGTAACGCAGTTGCCAAGGCAACCCAGGTCGACGGGGTCTATTCCGCGGATCCCAAGAATGATCCGAACGCCGTTCGCTATGACCGGCTCAGCTATGCCGATGTTCTGGCACGAGATCTGAAGGTGATGGACGGAGCGGCCATCGCGCTTGCTCGCGACAACGGTCTTCCGGTAATTGTGTTCTCCATCGAGGAGGCAGGTAATCTGCTGAAGGTGCTGCGCGGGGATGCGCGCGCGACCGTCATCCAGGGAAGCGCCTGAGCCGGACGGCTGGTCTTGGGCATTCGTGCCCGGGTCCCTGCAGCGGGATTATCGGAATTTGGAGATGCCGGGTCACATCGATCGCCGGCAGGAGGATGTCATGACCCAGGGCAATTTCGATATCAGCGATCTCGACAGGCGCATGCATGCGACGATCGACTCGCTCAAGCGCGAGTTGAGCGGTCTGCGGACCGGCCGGGCGAGCGCCAATCTGCTCGATCCGGTCGTCGTCAACGTCTACGGCCAGAAGATGCCACTCAATCAGGTCGGTTCGGTCTCGGTGCCGGAACCGCGTATGATCACGGTTCAGGTGTGGGACAAGGCTGCAGTTGCGGCCGTGGACAAAGCGATCCGCGAAGCCAACCTCGGTCTCAATCCGATCGTCGATGGTGCGGTGCTGCGGCTTCCGATTCCGGCGCTGACTGCCGAGCGGCGCCAGGACCTCGTCAAACTCGCCCATAAATATGCGGAGCAGGGCCGCGTGGCGGTTCGCAACGTGCGCCGCGAAGGCATGGATCTGCTCAAGAAGCTCGAGAAAGATGGCAAAATGAGCCAGGACGAGCATCGCGGCACATCGACGAAGGTGCAGGAGCTGACCGACAAGATCATCAAGGAAATCGATCAGGTGCTTGCGGCGAAGGAAGTGGAGATCAACAAGGTTTAGGCGCTTCTCCGGCCCATCCCTCACATTTTCAAACAAGCGAGAGCCCACCGACGTGGCCGATACCCAGCAACAGTCTGCGCCAGCGGCCGACGACCGGGCTCAGCCGTTGCGGCACGTCGCGATCATCATGGATGGCAACGGACGATGGGCCAGCGCACGCGGGCTTCCGCGTACTGTCGGCCATCGCATGGGCGTGGAGGCGTTGCGGCGGACCGTGCGCGCGGCCATCGAGCTGTCGATCCCTTATCTGACGATTTACAGCTTCTCGTCGGAGAACTGGTCGCGTCCCGTTTCAGAGATCAATGAACTGCTCGGCATGATGAAGCGCTTCATCCGCCGTGATCTCGTTGACCTGCATCGCAGCGGTGTGCGCGTGCGCGTCATCGGCGAGCGCGACAATGTCGATCAGGAGCTGATCGGGCTGATCCGTGAGGCGGAAACGCTGACGGCGGGAAATACGGCGTTGACGCTTGTCGTGGCCTTCAACTACGGCTCGCGCTGGGAAATCGCCTCCGCTGCTCGTCGGCTTGCTGAGAAGGCCGCGCAGGGAACACTCGACCCAAGCGATATCACCCCGGAGCTGCTGGCCGGTGAACTCGACACCGCGCAGCTCCCGGATCCCGATCTGTTGATCCGGACCAGCGGAGAGGTACGTCTGTCGAACTTCCTGTTGTGGCAGGCAGCCTACTCCGAACTGGTGTTCCTGGAGGCCAATTGGCCGGATTTCGGCCGTGAGCTTCTCGAACAGGCCATCACGGAATATCGTGCCCGTGACCGCCGCTACGGCGGTCTGTCCAGGCGGTCCGGTCCAAGGAGCGCCTGATCACGATGTCACAGAATGCCGCCGAGGGCGGGACCATGGCCGCGACGCCGGGACTGTCACGTGACTTGAAGCCGCGCATCATTTCCGCGGCGGTGCTGGCGGCCGTCGCGCTGTGGCTGACCTATGCGGGAAGCACGCCCTTCGCGGGCCTGGTGATCCTGGTGACGCTTCTCATGAGCTGGGAGTGGGCGCGTCTCGTGCGCGGTCGGAATTTCGACTTCGGTCTGCTGGTTCATGCCGCCGCCGTCACGGCTGCGTGCGTGGCGGCCGTGATGGGGGTCGCCGCGCTCGGCGTCGTGATCCTGATGATCGGCGCGGTGATCGTGCTCCTGGTCCAGCTCGGCGATCACGGGCGCCTATCGAGCGCCGGCGTGTTCTATGTCGGCCTTCCCGCGGTCGCACTGCTGTGGATGAGAACCGATGAGCCGTTCGGGTTCGCGGCGGTGCTGTTCATTCTCGTCGTAGTGTGGATGACGGATATCGCGGCCTATTTCGGTGGCCGCCTGATCGGTGGCGCGAGGCTGTGGCCGCGCGTTTCTCCGAACAAGACATGGGCCGGCCTGATCAGCGGTGTCAGCGCTGGAGCTATCGCTGGTGGGATATTCGCGGCCTTCCTGCCGGAACCGTCGGTCTTGCAGCTCGGGCTTACCGCGCTCATTCTGGGGCTTGTGTCGCAGATGGGAGATCTGGCGGAGTCGGCGCTGAAGCGCTCGCATGGCGTCAAGGATGCGAGCGCGCTGATCCCCGGTCACGGCGGATTTCTCGACCGCGTGGATGGTGTTGTTTTCGCTGCATGCTTTGCAGCGCTGCTTGCCCTCGCGCTCAACATGCAGGAGCCTGCACAGGCACTGCTTTACTGGGGATGAGGCGCATGCAGGGATTTGAGGCCGCACAAGAATGCTGTTGAAGCCGACATATGCGGCAGCCCCTGACGAACGTCATGTGGAGGATGCTCGGTGTGACGCGAAGACGATCACGGTTCTCGGCGCGACAGGCTCCGTTGGGACGAGCGCTCTCGATATCGTTGCCAGCGCGCCCGAGCGTTTTCGTATCGGCGCCTTGACCGCGCAGAACAACGCCGGGAAGCTGGCAGCCCTGGCCAGGCAGCATCACGCCGAAATGGCCGTGATCGGTGACGAGGCCCGTTACGCCGAACTCAAGGATCTGCTCGCCGGCAGCGGTATCGAGGTTGCAGCAGGTACGGCCGCGCTTGTCGCGGCGGCCGAGGCGGACGCCGATTGCGTCGTGGCCGCCATCACCGGCGCGGCGGGATTGCAGCCGACTCTGGCCGCTGCCCGTCTCGGCCGTCGTCTGGCGCTGGCGAATAAGGAGTGTCTGGTTGCGGCAGGCGACATCTTCATGGCTACCGTCCGCGACTTCGGCACGGAGCTGCTGCCGGTCGACTCGGAGCATTCCGGTGTCTTCCAGGTGCTGGCGGGGGCCGATCCGAGCTCGGTTGAACGCATTGTCCTGACCGCCTCCGGTGGTCCCTTCCGCGACTGGGGGCTGGACCGTCTGGAAGCTGCCGCGCCGGAGGAGGCCCTGAAGCATCCCAAGTGGAGCATGGGCCCCAAGATCTCTATCGACTCCGCGACCTTGATGAACAAGGGGCTGGAGCTGATCGAGGCCCATCATCTGTTTCAAGTTGAGGCACCCCGGCTGGATGTGGTGGTTCATCCGCAATCGACGGTGCATTGTCTCGTCTCGTTTCATGACGGATCGGTGCTGGCGCAACTCTCGTGCCCCGACATGCGTATTCCGATTGCCGTCAGCCTGGCGTGGCCGGCGCGCATGCCGGCGGGTACGGAGCGCCTCGATCTCGTCAAGCTTGGCGCGCTTACGTTCGAGCCGCCCGATCTGGCGCGGTTTCCGGCCTTGCGCCTGGCGCGGGAGGCTCTGGAGCGGGGCGGGGCGGCTCCCGCGATCCTGAATGCGGCGAATGAAGTGGCGGTTGAAGGATTCCTGGAGCGGCGTTTAGGCTTTCTTGAAATTGCCCGCACCGTCGCCACATGCCTTGATCGGGCGGAACAAATGGGCGCCATGGCGGGCCCGCAGTGCCTCGAAGATGTCCTTGCCGCCGATGCCATGGGGCGGGAGTTGGCACGGGATGTGATAGGAGCTTGAGACGGCTGGTGACGGCTTGCCAGCCGTCGCTGCTGCGGGCGTTTCGGAGATGATTGGAGAATGGGCACTATGTCTGGTCTGACCAGTGGTATCGGCGGCTTCTTGTATGTGCTTCTGCCGTTCCTCTTCGTGCTCACCGTCGTCGTCTTCATCCATGAGCTTGGGCATTTTCTGGTCGCCCGCTGGTGCGGTGTGAAGGTCAAGGCCTTCTCGATCGGGTTCGGGCGCGAAATCACCGGTTTCGTCGACCGCTACGGCACCCGCTGGCGTCTCGCCTGGATTCCGCTCGGCGGCTACGTCAAGTTCATGGACGATGAGAACGCGGCCAGCGCCTCGCCCGCCTCGACCGCCGACCTGACGCCGGAAGAGCGCGAAGGCGCATTCCACGCCAAGCCGCTGTGGCAGCGCGCCGCGATCGTGGCCGCGGGTCCGATTGCCAATTTCCTTCTCGCGGTCGTGATCTTCGCCCTGATGTTTTCGTTCATCGGCATCCGCTCGACCGCACCGCGCGTGGATGAGGTGGTTACCAACTCTCCGGCGGCCGCAGCCGGCTTCAAGGCAGGCGACATCATCCGCAAGATCGACGGCGCTCCCGTCGACAGCTTCACCGAAGTGTTGCGCGCCGTGAGTGCGGCTCCTGGACGGCAGCTCACGGTCGAGATCGACCGCGGGGGGGCACCGTATACGCTTCAGGTCACGCCCGAGCGCCAGGAAGTCAGCGACAATTTCGGCGGCACGATTTCCCGCGGCATTATCGGTATCCGCCGGCTGACGACGCCGGAGGCGCTGGACTTGCGCAAGGCCGGTCCGCTCGAAGCCGTCTGGCTCGGTGTGCGCGAGACCAACTTCATCATCACGTCGACGCTGGGCTACATCGGCGATGTCATCGTCGGCCGTCAGCGCGCTGACCAGCTTGGTGGGCCGATCCGCATTGCTGAAGTCTCGGGACAGGTCGCCAAGGTCGGCCTGGAGGCGATGTTCAATCTGATCGCCGTCATCTCGGTGAGCGTGGGACTGATCAATCTGTTCCCGATTCCGCTGCTCGATGGCGGACATCTTTTGTTCTACGCAATCGAGGGGCTGCGCCGTAAACCGCTCAGTGAGCGGACGCAGGAGATCGGTTTCCGGATCGGCCTGGCGCTGGTGTTGATGCTGATGGTGTTCGCCACCTGGAACGATCGCCTGATCGTGTGGCGTTGGTTGACCGGCAATAGCTGACGCCCGACAAGCCATCGCGGCTGACTGTTAAGTACCGGATTTCGTTCGAGTGGCGCCGTCGATCGGCGCCACTCGCGTTTCATTTCCGCAGCCTTGAAAAGGGTTGAGCACGGCGCATCGGGCGGATCTCCGACTGCGGTTGGCGCGTACAAAATAGACGGCGTGATCGAATCGCTAAACAATGTAATAACGCGTGATCGCGCAAGACGGAATCGTCCGTCGTGAAGCATTCTTGCCACTTCCAATGCGCAGGCTGAATCGTTAAAACTCCGAAAGGTTGGCTGAGTGTGTCCGGGGGGACGCCTTGACGGCTGGAGCATATCCAGCGACTCAGGTAACCAGAGGTTGCGAGGTTGGCCGCCCGGTCAGCCGCGTGACGCTCCGGGGGAAAGTAACGAAGGGCAGACGCAGGTATGCAGCTTCGAAAAGTGGCAAGTGGTGGGTGGCGGCTATACTTCTGGCTGGCCGTTGCAAGCCCTGCCATCATTACGGCTTTCAGTGTTCAAACGGCGTCTGTGGCGCATGCCCAGACCGTGCGGGACATCCGTGTCGAGGGGAACCGGCGGGTCGAACCCGAAACGGTGCGCTCCTACCTCCAGTTCAACGTCGGTGACAGCTACGATCCGGGCAAGGGCAACGCGTCTCTGCGCGCCCTGTTCCAGACCGGTCTGTTCGCGGACGTGGAGATCGATCCGCAGGGCGGCGGCGTGTACGTCGTTCGCGTCGTGGAGAATCCCGTCGTCAATCAGGTGGCCTTCGAAGGCAACAGTGAAGTCGACAAGGCGACCCTTGAAGCTGAAGTTCAGCTCAAGCCGCGGTCGGTTTACACGCGCGCCCGGGCCATGGCTGACGTGCAGCGCATTCTCGATGTCTATCGCCGGCAGGGGCGGTTCGCAGCATCGGTTGAGCCGCAGCTCATCGAGCTCGAGCAGAACCGCGTCAACGTCGTGTTCGAGATCAACGAGGGCTTGGCCACCAAGGTCAAGGGCATCAACTTCGTCGGCAATCACGCGTTCTCTGATTCGCAGCTTCGCGACATCATCACCACCACGCAGTCCGGCTGGTTCGACTTCCTCAAGGGGACGAACATCTATGATCCGGACCGGGTGAACCTCGATCGCGAACTGTTGCGCCAGTATTACCTCAAGAATGGCTATGCCGACGTGACGGTCGTCGCGGGGAATGCCGAGCTTGATCGTGATGGTTCTGGCTTCTTCATCACGTTCGTGATCGAGGAAGGCGATCTCTACAATTTCGGCAATGTGCGTGTTGAAAGCACCTTGCCGGGCCTGGTTCCCGAGGCTCTGAATGCCGAGCTGCTGACGCAGCCGGGGCAGACGTTCAACGCCGCGGATATCGACAAGACGGTCGAGAAGCTGACGTTGGCCGTGTCCGAGCAGGGCTTCGCATTCGCACGTGTTCGTCCGCGCGCTGACCGCAATCCGGCCGCCCACGCCATTGATCTGGCGTATGTCATCGATGAAGGGCCGCGGATCTATATCGAGCGCATCAACATCATCGGCAACCTGCGCACCAAGGATTTCGTCATTCGCCGCGAATTCCGCTTGGTGGAAGGTGACGCCTACAATCCGATGCTGGTCGACCGCGCCAAGAAGCGTTTGCAGAACCTCGGATTCTTCAAGGCGGCAGACGTCAAGCGCCGGCCGGGCAGTGCGCCGGACCGCGTGGTTCTTGACGTCGAAGTCACCGAGCAACCAACGGGTGAGCTGTCGTTCGGCGCGGGCTACTCCACCAGTGAAGGTATTATCGGTGACGTCAGCATCACCGAGCGCAACCTGCTGGGTAATGGCCAGTTCCTGCGCCTCAAGGTGGGCGGTTCGCTGGAGCGCTTCCAGGTTGACCTGAGCTTCACCGAGCCGCGCTTCATGGGCTACAACATCGCGGCTGGCTTCGATCTGTTCCACAAGGAAGTCGACCAGACGAGCGAGTCGTCGTTCCGGAGCCGGAGATCCGGTGGCAGCCTGCGAGCTGGCTTCCCGATTGCCGAAAACTTCTGGATGAACACGAACTACACGCTGTCGTACGATCAGATTTACGATGTGAGCGATAATGCTTCTCGGGCAATTGTGGAGGCTGAAGGGAAGTATTGGACATCGTCTGTTGGTACGTCAGTGATCTATGACACGCGCAATCATCCAACCAGCCCCAACCGTGGCCTCTATTTCCAGGTTGGCACCGATGTGGCGGGTCTTGGCGGCGACGTAAATTATGTGCGGGTCCAAGGTGAAGGTCGTGCCTACTATCCCATCACTGAAAAGATCACCTTCGTTGGTCGCGTGATCGGTGGTCATATTGCCGGCTGGGGCGGTGAGGATGTCCGTCTCCTGGACCTCTACTACAAGGGTGGTGAAACGGTACGTGGCTTTGAGCGTGCTGGTTATGGACCTCGTGACTACAACACTGACGACGCCCTAGGTGGTCAGACTTTCTGGGCAGCGACTGCGGAGGTTCGCTTCCCGCTACCGCTTATCCCGGACGAGCTTGGGATGTCAGGCGCTGTGTTTGCTGATGCTGGCTCGTTGTGGGGGGCTGGATCAGAGGCAAAGAGGCTGAATGATCCGTCAACCTGCGCCAAAGGAAATACGACGGAGATCTGCCTTGAGGACGATGCTTCGATCCGCTCCTCAGTCGGTATTGGCTTGCTCTGGAACTCTCCGCTTGGACCGCTGCGCCTCGATTACGCGTACGCTCTGACGAAAGAGGACTACGACAAGACCCAGGCGATCCGGTTCGGCGCTTCGACCAAGTTCTAAGCGCACACATCGTCGTAAGCAGTCATCCCCGGCATTGCCCGGGGATGTTTGTTTTCGGAGCCCGTCGAGGCGATGAGCGTGGATCGATGAGGTTGGTCGTCGCGAGCCGGTGGGACGAATTTGTCGTGCGTAAATTCTGCGCGAGTGCGACTCTGTGGGGGCAGCTGTTGACTGGCGCCTAATCCCTGCGAGATTCACGTCATGGAGCATCCAGGATTCTTCGAGCGCGCTGGCCCGTTTCCGTTGGCCGAGGTGGCGCGGGCCGTTGGCGCGGAACTTGGTCCGGGCGCCGATCCGGCCCGGCTGGTCGTGGACGTGCGCGGCCTCGCGGACGCCGGCCCGCAGCACGTCTCATTCATCGATAACCGGAAATACTTTGATCAGCTCACGACGACCAAGGCAGGCGCTTGCCTGGTCGGTCCCCAGTTCATCTCGCGCGTTCCGCCTGACACCGCGACACTGGTGACCAAGGCGCCATACAGAGGCTTTGCGCTGGTCCTGCAATTCTTCTATCCCGACGCGATGCGACCTAAGGTTGCAGGCGGCGTGGCGGGGCAGGCCGTCGACCCGACGGCGCGGCTGGAAGAGGGCGTGATCGTCGAACCGGGTGCCATTATCGGACCCGAAGCCGTGATCGGCCGCGGCACCCGCATCGCCGCGGGCGCGGTCATTGGTTACCGCTGTACCGTCGGGCGGGATTGTTTCGTCGGTCCGCTGGCCAGCGTCACGCACGCGTTGATCGGAGAACGGGTCATTCTGCACGCCGGCGTGCGGATCGGCCAGGACGGCTTCGGATTTGCCATGGGCCCTCAGGGACACCTCAAAGTGCCGCAGATCGGCCGCGTCATCATCCAGGACGACGTCGAGATCGGTGCCAATACAGCCATCGACCGAGGTGCTCTTAAGGATACGATCATCGGCGAGGGCACGAAAATTGATAATCTCGTCCAGATCGGGCACAACGTCGTCATCGGCCGGAATTGCGTGATCGTCGGTCAATGCGGAATTTCCGGTTCCACGGAGCTGGGCGATTTCGTGGTGATGGGCGGTCAAGCCGGGACCGTTGGCCATATCAAGGTCGGTCATGGCGCGCAGATCGCGGGCGCTTCGCACGCCAAGGACGATGTTCCGGCGGGAGCGCGCATGGGAGGCACCCCGGCACGACCTCTCAAGCAGTGGGCCCGCGAGTTGATTATGATCACACGGCTTGCCGGACAGTCCAAGACCGGGCGCGAGCCCAACGAGGAATGAAGATGTATTGCAGCGTATCTGTTGGCCCGATCGATGGGCGCGTTGCGACGGAGCAAGGACGATGAACGACGTGAAAGAGAAGGCGAAACTCGCCACCGCTGACATTCAGCGCCTGCTCAAGCTGTTGCCGCACCGCTATCCGTTCCTGCTGGTCGATCGCATGTATGACATGGACCGCGACGAGTCCGCGGTCGGCGTGAAGAACGTGACGATCAACGAGCCGTTCTTTCAGGGGCATTTCCCGGACTTTCCGGTGATGCCGGGCGTGCTGATCATCGAAGGTCTTGCGCAGACGGCCGGCGCGCTGTGCGTGCACAGCCTTGGCGAGAGTTACAAGCCGGCGCTCGTGTACTTCATGGGTATCGATCGTGCCAAGTTCCGCAAGCCGGTCCTGCCGGGCGATCAGCTCAAGTTTCATGTCCGCAAGCTGCGCAGCCGCGGACGGGCGTGGCGGTTCTACGGCGAAGCCAAGGTGGATGGCGCGGTCGTGGCCGAGGCCGAGATCAGCGCAATGATCGTCGATACCGAAGAGACGCTGAAATTTGCGAGCCAGAATGGCTGAAGCCAGCATCCACCCAACCTCGATTGTCGAAGACGGCGCCAAGATCGGGGCGGACGTCAGGATCGGTCCGTTCTGCACGATCGGTGCCGACGTCGCGCTCGGGGATGGCTGCGAGCTCCTCAGCCACGTCGCCGTCGCCGGCCGGACCACGATCGGTCCGCGAACCCGTATCTTCCCCTTTGCGTCCATCGGCCATCAGCCGCAGGATCTGAAATTCAGGGGCGAGCCGTCGACGCTGAGCATCGGCGCGGAATGCCTGATCCGCGAGGGCGTCACCATGAACCCCGGCACCGCTGGCGGTGGCCTGAAAACTGTGGTCGGTGACACGTGCGCGTTCCTGGCCAATTCCCATGTCGGGCATGACTGCGTGGTCGGCAATGGCGTCATTTTCTCCAACAACGTCATGCTCGCGGGGCATTGCACGGTCGGCGACTACGCCATCCTCGGCGGGGGCGCGGCCGTCATTCAGTTCGCCAGAGTGGGCGCGCATTCCTTCCTTGGCGGCATGTCGGGTCTCGAGAATGATCTCATTCCCTACGGCATGGCGCTCGGCAATCGCGCGCATCTGTCGGGGTTGAACATCGTCGGCTTGCAGCGCCGCGGCTTCACGAGGGAGAACATCCACGATCTGCGCCGGGCTTACCGGCTGCTGTTTGCGGCGGAAGGCACCTTGAAGGAGCGTCTCGACGACGTGGCTCAGGAGTTCGGCGATCATCCGATCGTGCAGGAGATCGTCGCCTTCATCCGGGCCGGCGGAAAGCGGGCGCTGTGTACACCGCGCGATGCAGAGAGCTGACAGCGCCGCTCCCGAGGCAGGTCCGCTCGGCATTCTTGCGGGCAACGGCCACTTGCCATTGGAAGTTGCCAACGAGGTGAGTGCGCGCGGTCGCGCTGTCCACATCGTCGGTCTGCAAGGCAGCGCAACCCCGGAGATTGAGCGCCATCCGCATACGTGGGTGAACCTCGGCCGTGTCGGCGCGATGTTGCGGGCCTTCCGCAGTGCTGGTTGCCAGGAGATCGTCATCCTCGGCGGCGTGCGGCGTCCGGATCTGAAGACGTTGCGGGTCGACACCGGCTTCTTCGTCAACTTGCCAGCCATCCTCGGTCTCATGCGCGGCGGCGACGATAGCGTGTTGCGGCGCGTCGTACGTTTCTTCGAGGGTCAGGGATTTCGCGTGATCGGCGCGCAGGACGTGGCACCGTCTCTGCTGATGGGCTCGGCGGTCCTCGGCCCGGCTGCCCTCGCAGATCATCATCGCCGCGACATCGAGACCGGCTTCGCGCTCATCAGCGCGCTCGGAGGCCTGGACGTTGGACAGGCCGTCGTGATCGCGGATGGCCGGCCGGTCGCGATCGAGGCCGCGGAGGGCACGGACGCCATGCTGGAGCGGTTGGCCCGCCTGCGCAGCCAAGGCCGCGGTGGAGCAGGCGGCGTCTTGGTCAAGGCGCCGAAACCTGGCCAGGAATTGCGCGTCGATTTGCCGACGATTGGCCCGCGAACAATCATCGCGGCAGCGGCCGCAGGGCTCTCCGGAGTGGCGGTCGCCGCAGACGGCGTCCTGCTGGCTGAGCGGGATCAGTTGCGTGAAAGCCTGGAGAAGACCGGAGTATTTCTGGCTGGTGTCGCTTTGCCGACCATGGCCAAGACGCCCGTCTCCCAGGCTCAGTCAGGCGGCCTGATCCAGATCTGTGGTGAGGCCGGGCCTCATGAATTGCGCGATGCGGCACGGGCTCTGGGTGTCATGAGCGCGAGCGAGCCGTTCCATGCGGCGGAGGCCGTCGCGGTTGCGCGCCGTCATGTTCTGGCTGTCGAGGCAGGGGAGGGGCCGGTCGATGCCATCACTCGCGTGTCCAGAGTTCGCCAGTGGGGCGATCGCCGGTCGCGCCGCCGCCGTGGCGTGGTTGGGCTGCGCCGATGTCCCGACGATCCGCGCGCCGTCGTCGAGAGTGCGGCGGCCGCGGGCATGGCGGGGCTCGTACTGGCAACGCGGCCTACCGATGTGAATGCGCGCGAGGCGCTGATAACCGTAGCCCGGCAACACGGCCTGTTCGTTTCCGTGCTGCCGCGTGGTGTCATGGCCTCTTCGAGCGACGTGCTGTGTGTGTTCCTCGTTTCGGGGGAGCACTCGGGAGACGCGCTCGGGGCGCGGCTGATGCGTGCGCTGCGTGCACGCCTTGGAGATCGTGTCGCGATCACGGGCGTCGGGGGCGAGGCGATGCACGAGCAGGGCCTCGACAGTCTGTTTCCGTTGTCGGATGTGGCGGTCATGGGCCCCTTGTCGATCCTGCCGCGTCTGCCGCGCATCGTGCGTCGCGTACACCGGACGGTCGATGCGGCCATCGCCGCAAATCCGGATGTGGTGGTCATCATCGACAGTCCCGAATTCACGCATCCGATCGCCAAGCGGATACGCAAGCGCCGCCCGGATATTCCGATCGTCGACTATGTCAGCCCGTCGGTCTGGGCATGGCGGTCCGGCAGGGCGCGGAAGATGCGCGGCTATGTCGACCATGTGCTGGCGCTGCTGCCGTTCGAGCCGGCCGCGCATCAGCGCCTCGGCGGTCCGCCATGCACCTATGTCGGCCATCCGTTGATCGAGCGCCTCGGCTGGCTGGCCAAACTCGATCCCGCGCCGCTTGCCGCTCGTCTCGGATTGAGGCCGGAGCGTCCGGTTCTGCTCGTCTTGCCGGGAAGCAGGTCCTCCGAAGTCGGCCGGCTGATGGATCCTTTCGGCGATACCGTGCGGCTTCTATGCGAGCGCGGGATCATTCCCGAAGTGATCATTCCAGCGGTATCGCACGTCCGCCCGTTGATCGAAGCGGGCTGCAAACTGTGGCCGCTGCGGCCGCATATCATCGAGGCCGAGGACGACAAGTTCAGTGCCTTCAAACTGGCTGACGCGGCCTTGGTCGCTTCCGGAACCGCGACGTTGGAGCTGGCGCTCGCGGGCACCCCTATGGTGGTCGGCTATCGCGTCGACCCGGTGGCGGCGCGATTGCGGTTTCTGGTCAAGGTGCATTCGGTGGTGCTCGCCAACCTCGTCCTGGGGGACAACGCATTTCCCGAGTTTCTCCAGGAGGACTGCACGCCCGACAAACTGGCGACGGCACTGGCGCCCTTGTTCTCCGAGACACCCGAGCGTCACAGGCAACTCGAAGCTCTCGCGCGTATTCCTGACCGCATGAAGCTGGCGAGTGGCACGCCGAGCGATGCGGCCGCGGACATCGTGATCGCCGAGGCGGCCGGGCGCCGTCCTTAGGGAGCCCGGGTTAGCCCTATTGAGCCAATCGGCAACACGCGCCGGCTTCCTCCTCCCGCGGATCGTGCAAAGACTCGTACCGACACGATCGCCGGACTAGCATCACCGCAGATGAGTCGAGTCGAAGGTGGTGATGTCGAGTGCAGTGAAATCTGCGCCCGCCAGGAAAATGCCTTGATGTAAAAGCAGGATCGCATCATGCCTCTAGCAGAATCGATCGCCTCGAAATCCCGGAGTCGCAGCATCGGCAAGAAACCATCCGGCTGCCTCGTGTTGGTCGTCGCCGCCGGGCAGATCGGCTCGGACGTTCTGCTGACAGCGGCGCGCCGTCGGCTCCCGGATCTGCAATCCTTTGAATTCCCCAAACTGTTCACCACGCGCCGCAACGGCCCGCGTGATGCAGAGGTCGCCGTGAGCCGGGAGACGTTCCGCGCCATCGAGGGAGATGGGTGTTTCCTGGTGACGTGGGCGGCCGGAGGACATCAGTTCGGTTTGCCTCAAGCGGTTTGCGACTCGCTTGCAGGCGGCAATACCGCCGTCGTCTGCGTGCCGGGTCATGTTGTGGGTGATCTCCAGGATGCATGGCCGGATCTGCGTATCGTGCGCCTCACCGGTGGACTGGATGCGGCGCGCGAATCGTTGACACCACACGCCTGTCTCCGGCGCATGATGGGTCCGCGGCTTGCGCAGCGTCTGGAAGGAAGACATCGCCTGCAGCCACCGACCGATGCGGTCAGTTGCGCGGACGGCGTAGCGACGGCGATTCGTTCGCTGACCGACGTGCTGGCACGGATCGGGTCGGAGCAGGATGCTTGCCGCGAACCGCGGGCCGGCAAGCGCAGTTCCCGCCCTGCTCAGCCGTCGGCGTCGCGGGCCTGATACGTTCGCAGTGTTGCGTCATTCCGGCAATCGGACGTAATTCATGGCGCCGCGTCGTGCGGTATCGTTCGGGCCGGTGTAAGACGTGGCGCTGTTTCTCGATATCCTGACGAAGGTGACGCTGCCGATCATCGCGCTGGTCGCGCTCGGTTGGTTGCTGCAACCGCGTCTCAGGCTCGATGTCGGCAGTCTGAACCGGCTGCAGGTCTACGTCGTGATGCCGGCGTTTCTGGTGCACTTCCTGTCCGCCGGTTCTCAACCGATCGACGTGATCTGGCCGGTGGTCACCTTCGGGGCGATCCAGTTCCTGATCCTGATCCCGCTCGGCTGGCTGCTGGTGCTCGCGTTCCGGATGCGCCCTTCGCTCGCGCCAATGGTGGGCCTGGGGACCGCCTACGCCAACGTGGGCTTCTTCGGTATCCCGGTGACGCAGCTTGCGTTCGGGCCGGACTATCTGATCTACCAGTCCGTCCTCACGGCACTCATGGCCATACTCGTGTGCACGCTGGGTGTCTGGATGCTGGCTCCGAGCGGTGACAGCAAGATCGGCAAGCTGAAGAACGCATTCGAGACGCCGCTCATCCCCTCTGTCATATTGGGACTGGCACTGCGCGGGTTCGAAATCGAGCTTCCCGCTGTCGTCAGCCAGCCGCTGCAGTTCCTGGGCTCGATCTTTACTCCTCTGGCGCTCTACACGCTGGGAGCACAGATTGCCTCAGCCAAGGCGATCCGCATCGAAGCGGGCCCTCAGACATTGATGATGATGCTGAAGTTCGTCGCCGCACCGGTGCTGAGCTGGTGGATCTGCATCCTGATGGGGCTGCCCAACGACATCACCCAGGTGCTCGTGGTGGCGGCTGCGACGCCGGTGGGCGTGTTGATCACGATTTTCGCGGCGGAGTACCGGACAGAACCCGAGTTCATTTCGACCGCAGTGGTCATTTCGACGGCTCTTTCGCCGCTCGTCGTCACGGGTTGGATCCTCGCCACGCGCCTTTTGTAGGGTGGCTCGACGCACCATTGCGGCGGGCCGAGTGTGGGTCTAGGGTGCGCCGCTGTTGCGCGGATCGTCCCCGGGGAGGAACAAAAAATCATGATCGAGCTTCACACGTGGTCGACGCCGAACGGGCGCAAAGTCTCCATCATGCTGGAAGAGGTCGGCCTCCCCTATACCGTCTACCCGGTGGATATCACCAAGAACGACCAGTTCAAGCCGGACTTTCTCAAGATCAGCCCCAACAACCGCATTCCTGCCATTGTCGATCGTGACAACGGGATGTCGCTGTTCGAATCGGGCGCCATTCTCATGTACCTGGCCGAGAAGACCGGAAAGCTCTGGCCGAAGAGCGGGGAAGGCCATTGGCGTGCCGTGGAGTGGCTGATGTGGCAGATGGGCGGCTTCGGGCCGATGCTCGGTCAGGCTCACCATTTCCTGAAGTTCAACAAGGGCAAGGCGCCTTACGCCGAGGATCGCTACCAGAACGAGACAAAGCGGCTTTACGGCGTGCTGGACAAGCGGCTTGGCGAAGCCGAATACGTCGCGGGAGAGTATTCGATTGCCGATATCGCGATCTGGCCATGGGCCTCGCGGTTCGAGTGGCAGAACATCGATCTGTCCGAGTTCCCGAATGCGCTGCGCTGGTATCGCGCCATCGCGGAACGTCCTGCTGTGCAGAAAGGCTATCACGTGCCGGTGCAGCAGCCCTCGATTCCCATGCCCTGACCGCCACGCATTGCGGTCGGGAAAGACTTCGAAACTCTCAGTCGTATAAGGACATTTGCAATGAAGGCTTCCCCGAATTTTTCCGGTGTGATTGCACCGGTGCTGACCCCGTTCGGCGACGACGGCGCGCCTGATCCTGATCGTTTCATCGAGCATGCCGAATGGCTGATGGAGGAAGGCTGCACGGGGCTCGCGCCGTTCGGCACGACCAGCGAAGCAAACTCGCTCGGCCTCGACGAGCGCATGGAAATGCTCGAGGAACTCGTGGACGCGGGCATCGAGCCGTCGAAACTGATGCCGGGGACGGGGTCATGCTCGGTGAGCGATGCCGCCATCCTGACGCAGCATGCGGTTGATCTCGGATGCGGCGGCGTGTTGATGCTGCCTCCCTTCTACTACAAGAATCCGAGCGAGGAGGGCCTGTTCCGCTTCTTTGCGGAAGTCATCGAGGAAGTCGGTGACGATCGGCTGCGCCTGTATCTCTATCACATCCCGCCGGTTGCCCAGGTCGGCTTCTCGCTGCCGCTCATCGGCCGCCTGAAAGAAGAATTTCCAGGCGTCGTCGTGGGCCTCAAGGATTCCTCCGGCGATTGGTCGAACATGAAGTCGATCCTGGACGCGTTCCCGGATTTCGAAATGTTCCCCGGTTCCGAGCTTTATCTGCTGGATGGTCTGCGGGCCGGCTCGTCAGGCGTCATTTCGGCGACGGCGAATGTCGCGCCGGGACCGATGCGTCGTCTGTTCGATGACTGGAAAGCCGCGGATGCGGACGCTCAGCAGGAAAAGATCTCGGCGCTGCGCAAGACATTCCAGACCTTCCCGGTGATCCCGACCATGAAGGCCCTGATTGCGCACTATCGCGACGACGAAGGCTGGACCGAGGTTCGCCCGCCGTTCACGCCGCTGCCGGAGGCCGAGGCTCAACGCGCCATCAAGACGCTTGCTGACCAGCACGGCTTCAAGCTCGACTTCGCTGAAGCGGCCTGAGTCTGACAAGAAGAGCCTGACAAGAAAAATCCCCTCCTCCATGCGGAGGAGGGGATAAAGGCACGAGGGGGGAGAATAGTCAGTCGTAGTCCAGAAAGTGCGCCACAGTAGAGTGACGCGAGCCAGCCCACATTGAAGGGCTGAAGCCGAAATGCCGATGAGAGCCGTCAGCCGCTACGCGGCGATAAAGAGACATCGGGTAAACTGCGAACGAGCTAAGGGCCGGATACTCACACCAGCGTGGGAGAGCTTCGTGAGCACCCTGCCCTGATCGTTATTGATCTTATAACGGAACGGTCGTTCGCCGTCGAACGCGAGGACGAAACAGTCCTAACGCGCAAGTTGCGAAATTTACGTTTCGCTAACCTTTGCTTCCCGTCCCCCTGATCTGACTCATGGTCTGGCGCGGTGTCAGCGCTTCGGGATCTGTCCTGACTTCGATCACCGCAGGCTTACCGGCTGCCAGGGCGCGTTCGAGCGCCGGCCGAAACTCCTCCGTGTGCGTGACGGTCTCGCCATGTGCCCCGAAGCTTCGGGCAAACGCAGCAAAGTCGGGATTGACGAGCGTCGTGCCGGAAACGCGATCCGGATAGTACTTCTCCTGATGCATACGGATGGTGCCGTAAATGCCGTTGTTGACGACGATGGTGACGACGTTGACGCCGTACTGAACCGCGGTTGCGAGCTCCTGGCTGGTCATCATGAAGCAGCCGTCACCGGCAAAGTTCACGACCGGCCGTTCGGGCTCGGCCAGCTTGGCTGCGATCGCTGCCGGCAGTCCGTATCCCATGGATCCGGAAGTCGGCGAGAGCTGCATGCGATAGCCCTTGTAGCGATAATAGCGATGCACGAAGCCGGCATAGTTTCCGGCTCCGCTGGTGATGAAGCCGTTCTCCGGCAGCACCTCGTCCACGATCCGTACGACTTCCTCCAGCTTGACCGCGCCGGTTGTCGGGATGAGTTCCATCGCCGCATCGCAGGCCGCCTTGAGATCGGCGCGGCGCTGCGCCCATGCAATCTTTGCGGGCGGCTTCAGGGAAGCCAGCGCGAGTGAAAACTGCTCGGCGCTCGCGGCAATCGGCAGATGAGGCGCATAGACCGTGCCGGTTTCATCCGGGCTTGGATGAACGTGGACGAGCTTCTGCGCGGGTGTCGGGATGTCGATCAGCGTATATCCGCTGGTTGTCATCTCGCCGAGGCGGGCGCCGACGACCAGAAGGACATCGGCATCCTTGACGGCGGCGGCGAGTTTCGCGTCCGGTCCAATGCCGACGTGGCCGACGTAGTTCGGGTGGCGATTGTCCATGTAGTCCTGGAACCGGAACGCGGCGGCGACCGGCATATCGAAGCGCTCGGCAAACTCGGTCACGCGCTTCTCGACCGCGCTGCTCCAGCCCGGACCTCCAATGATCATCAAGGGACGTTTGGCGTTGGCCAGCAATTCGCCAAGCTCGGACATTGCTGCAGGGCCGGGAGCAGGATCGGCGATGCGCGCCGCGGCGACGTCTTTCGCTTCAGCCCGCGCCGACAGCATGTCCTCGGGCAGGCCGATCACCACCGGACCCGGACGGCCCGAAGACGCGACGTGGAAGGCGCGGCTGACATACTCGGGGATGCGCTCGGTCTCGCGGATCACCGCGACCCACTTCACGAACGACGAAAACAGCTCCTTGGTCTCGATCTCCTGGAACGCCTCGCGATCCTCATGGCGCTCCCCGGGTAGGCCGAGAAACAAGATCATCGGCGTCGAATCCTGCTGGGCGATGTGCAATCCGGCCATGGCGTTGGCGGCGCCCGGTCCGCGCGTCACGAAGCAGATGCCGGGCTGTCCGGTGGTCTTTCCCCAGCCTTCGGCCATGATCGACGCGCCACCTTCCTGGCGGCAGATGATCGTGCGAATCTGGTTGGAATCGTAGAGGCCGTCGAGAGCTGCGAGGAAGCTTTCGCCGGGAACCGTAAATGCTGTTGTAACGCCCTGCGCCTCGAGCTGATCAACAAGGATCTTACCGCCGTGCCGCATGGTTGCTCCTTTGGGATTGTTGTTTCTGCTCTCTCATAGCAGAGGATAGCCGTGAAGTAGAAAAAAGCGCGCTGGGCGGGCTTGCGACCATCGGAGCAGGCGACGTGGCGGCAACTTGCGTTATCCTGCCGGCAAGTGGAATCGATCACAGGTTGCCGCGTTGCGCGGCAGATATCCTGGGGGATGCAGGGGATGGCCGACGAACCGATCGTAGCGCAGACGGGGCCTTATCAGGTCGAGCTGACCGAGGGCCGGGCCTATTTGTGGTGCTCGTGCGGCCGGTCCGGACGCCAGCCGTTCTGTGATGGATCACATAAAGGAACCGGTATCGAGCCGGTCCGGTTTGTCGCCGAGACGACGGGTGTCGTGAATCTGTGCGGATGCAAGTCGACCGATGATCCCCCGTTCTGCGACGGCTCTCATCTCTTGCTGTAAGCGGAAGCTTCCGGCCGGGCTCAGTCAGCCGAAATCCCGCGGGATCCGGCCTTCCACGAGGCTGCGGTAGGCATGCCAGGTTGCGTGCCCGATCAGCGGGAAGGCAAACATCAAGCCGATAAAGAACGTCGACAGGCCGAGCGCGATCAGACTGGCGATCAGCGCCGCCCATAGCATCATCGGCTTCAGATTGAGAACCACCGCTTCCGCGCTCGCAGCCATGGCGGAGATCACGTCGACTTGACGCGTCATCAGCAGCGGCACCGAGATCGCGGAGATTGTGAAGACGAATCCGGCAATCACGCCCCCCACCGTCGTGCCGACGGCGAGCAGGCTGAGCCCATGCGAGCTGAATAGCAGCAAGGGGACGAACTCACTGGCGGGCGGTACGGCCTGGCCATCCATGAACAGCGTAAAGAGCATGAAGGCAAGGTGCACCCAGATCACGTAGGCCAGAACCAGAATGATCCCGAAAAGGGCGAGCTGAATTGGAGCTTTGCTGCCGGCGCGCGCAACCGTCGCGAGGGTGACGGGCTCTCCCGCTTCAAGGCGGCGACTGGTCTCGTAAAGGCCTACCGCCACCAGCGGGCCGATCAGCAAAAAGCCGCCGCCGAGCGCGAGGATCAGCGACTGCAGTCCGAATTGTAGCAGGCCGGCGGCCATTGCGAGGGCCAACGCCGCAAAGGCTGCGCCGTAGAGCAGGCTTATTTGGGGGGCAGCCCAGAGGTCGCGCCATCCCGCAGCCAGCCAACCAAAAGGCGCGCTGAGCCTAATACGGCGTATGCGGATTTCGGCCAAGGGTCGACCTCTGGGAACCGGCCCGGGTTGAACCGCCTGATTGGCCATGACGTTTTATTTCCCCCTCTATCGCCGCCGGTTGGACCAGCGCTCGTACAATTGCTTGATCAACTACATGCCAAGTCCGCGTATTGGTGAGAGTCGCGAAATGAGAAGCTCCAAATGTTTGTCGCGGCACTATATCCATCAAAAATGAACGCATGCTGATGAAGAAGGCGAAGCTCGTGTTAGGTCGGTCGCCGATTGCTGCAAGACATCCGCTGTGCCGGACCCGTTGAGCCCAGCTATCAAACATCAAATTGTAACGCGGAGATAAGCGCCGTGCTTCGCATTGACCGTGCAGGATTCACGGCTCATTAGCCATGTTGCGTGGAACCATGAAGCGCGGGCCACTGTGAACGCGGCGACGCCGGCGACGCCCGCTTGCCAAAGTCTTTATTGGCGGAGCGAACAGCGCGCAGAGGCTGCACTACATGACGATGTGAGCAGACCTGTCTCTGTCACCGCGCGTATGCTGCTGGAGTTCAATGCGAGAATATGACCGGAATGGTCATGGACCTCAGCATATGGCGCGTGACGCCGCCGAGTACGAATTCACGGAGCCGCGAGTGTCCGTAAGCACCCATCACGAGCAACTCGGACCGTTCGGCGGCGCGCCGCGCGATTTCTTCGCCGGTGGTCGCATCCGATGCCTGTAGCGTGTTCACCGACACGTTCACGCCATGACGGGCGAGAGATGCTGCCAGTTCGGTATCGGGAAGGCTGCCTTCGTTCGTATCGCCGGTGACGGAGAGGACGTGAACCTGCTCCGCCTTCTTGAGAAGCGGCATGGCGTCGGCGACGGCGCGCGCGGCCTCGCGCCGTCCGTTCCACGCCAGCGTGATCGTCTTCGGCAGGTGCTCGAACAGACCGCTCGTCGGCACGACAAGAACCGGCCGTCCGCTCTCAACGGCGAGCCTGTCCGGAAAGTCCAGAATCGGAGAGAGCGGCCAGCTTCGGTCTGCCTGGCTGGCGATGATCAGGTCGGCCGCCCGCCCATGATCCATCACGATTTCGGCCGGGTCCCGGCGTTCAGAGGTTATGGAGCGCCATTCGGCGACGAACGGATGTCCTGCGGTCGCGTCATCGAACTGGGCTTTGATCCGGCCCGTCTCGGCGTTGACCTGTGCGGTGATGTTGCCGAGCACATCGCGACCGAGAGGAACCGGGATCGGCGGGCGTAGCCGATACGCCGGGAACACATGAAGTCCGATCAAGTGAGCCCCGAAGGCGGTGGCAATCTGATTGCCGGCAGCGAGAACCTGTTTCGTCCGCTGCTCGTGGTTCAGATGCATCAAGATGGTCTTGTAGGACATGGCATGTCCCTTCTGCTGGCGGAGCCTGCATCCACGATTGCTGTGCGGCGCCCGAACCCGCCTTGATGAAGGTCAAGGTGCCTGCCGGGGCTGTCATTGAAAAACGAATTCCTGATAGCGGCGGGAGTTTCCTATGACGTCGGAAAATTGCATCACACTGTCGATAGTGGCGCTCATGGTCGGGCTTGCTTCTCCGGCCTTCGGGGCCGATAGCGATACATCTTGGCAGACGGTGCTTCAGCAGATGCTCGTCAGCGAGAAAAAATGCCAGTTCCGCGAATTGCTCTGGGTGCGGGAGGTGCCCCTGGCGGGATATACGGGCCTGGAAGGGCGGGTGCGGTGTGTTGACGGCCGGGAGTTCGACTTCACCCGTCCGCGGCCCCATATGAAGTTTGAGATTCAGTTGTGCCAGCCGACGGTGTGCTGAGCGCATCGCGCGAGGATTTGAGCGGGATGACAACGGCCGAAACCCCGGAGGGCGATCAAACCGAGGTCGAGGCTTTTCTGTCCGACCCCGCCAGTTATCCGGTTCGGCCTGAGCGGGTTGAACGGCTCGATACTCACGGCGCCATGGTTTTTCTGGCCGGGGACGAGGCCTGGAAGATCAAGCGCGCTGTTGCCTATCCGTACATGGATTTTTCAACGTTGACGAAGCGCGAGGCCGTGTGCCGCCGGGAGGTCGAGGTCAACAGAACCTGGGCGCCGGAGCTCTATCTCGGCTGTGTTCCCATCACCCGGCAGCGGGATGGTGGCTTGGCGATCGGCAATGGTGGCGAGCCGGTCGAATGGGCCGTCCACATGCGCCGGTTTCCGCAGGAAACACTTCTGGCCTGGATCGCCGCGCACGAGGGCGTCACGGAGGCTTTGGCGCGCGATCTCGCCGATGTCGCCTTCGAGAGCCACACGCGGGCCGAACGGATCGCTGCGTGCAACTCTGCGGCGCGGATGAGGGAACATGCCGTCGCGCTGGCCGACAACATCGCCGGGCAGGTTCCGACACTCCCTGCAGATCAGGCTGAACAGTTCAAGACGCGTGCGCTGGATCAGCACGTGCGCGTTTCGGATCTGCTCGACCGACGCGCCGCGGAAGGCTTCGTGCGCCGCTGCCATGGGGATTCGCATCTCGGAAACATCGTGCTTTGGAACGGTCGGCCGATGCTGTTCGATGCGATCGAATTCGATGAGGAGATTGCGCGCATCGATACACTCTATGATCTGGCGTTTCTCCTGATGGATCTCGATCATCGCGGTTTGCGCAAGGCCGCCAACATCGTTCTCAATCGCTATCTGTGGCGTTCGGGTGTGCTCAGCGACGTGGACGGATTGGCGTCCTTGCCGCTGTTCATGGGATTGCGCGCAGGCGTCAGAGCCATGGTGACGGCGGAGCGCGCAAGGCAGAGCCAAGACAAGATGGATATCGAGACTGCCCAGGGCTATCTGGCGGCGGCGCTCGGTTATCTCGATCCGGCCCCGCCTCAGTTGATTGCCGTCGCGGGATTGTCCGGAACCGGCAAGTCGACACTGGCGGCGCGGTTGGCTCCGGAATTTGCCCCGGCACCGGGCGCGCTGCATCTGCGCAGTGATCTGGAGCGCAAGAGCCTATTCGGCGCCGGCGAGACCGAGCGGCTCGGCGCGGAGGCCTATACCCCGGAGGCCGCTGCGAGGGTGTACGAGATACTCATCGAGAAGGCGCAGCGCGCGCTTGCCGCCGGGCACTCCGTGATCGTCGATGCCGTTTATGCGCGTGCCCACGAGCGCGATCGGCTGGAGGAAGCGGCCGCTGTTCTCGGGGTATCGTTACGCGGGTTGTGGCTGAAGGCTTCCCCGGAAACGATGATGAGCCGCGTCACGGACCGGCGCAACGATGCCTCCGATGCTACCGTCGACGTCGTCCGGCAGCAGCTTGATTATGACCTTGGCGAACTCTCCGGCCGCTGGACGGTGATCGACGCCGGGCAAGATATCGAGAGGACGGCTGAAGCGGCCAATGCCGTCCTCCGGGGTGAGATCACTCGACCTTGAGCTTCTGACCCAGGCGTCCGGCCAGATCCTGGATGTACTGCCACGCCACGCGGCCCGATCGGCCGCCGCGTGTCATCGACCATTCGAGTGCATCGCGGACCAGTTCCTCGTCGCTGATCTTGAGGCCGTGATAGTCGGCATAGCCCCGGATCATATCGAGGTAGTCATCCTGGGTGCCGTTATGGAACCCGAGCCAAAGACCGAAACGGTCCGACAGCGACACTTTCTCCTCGACAGCCTCCGATGGGTTGATGGCGGTCGAGCGCTCATTCTCCATCATGTGGCGCGGCATCAGATGGCGGCGGTTGGAGGTGGCATAGAAGATGACGTTGTCCGGCCGTCCCTCGATGCCGCCATCGAGCACCGCTTTCAGCGACTTGTAGCTCGTGTCGTCGTTATCGAACGATAGGTCGTCACAGAATACGATGAAGTGATGGTGGCTTTCGCGGATGTAGGCGAGGCAGCTTGGAAGCGAACTGATGTCCTCGCGATGGATCTCGACCAGCTTGAGGTCGGGCGCGCCGGGCGTCTTGCCCAGGCCGAGACGCCGGCGCACTTCCGCATGGGCCGCCTTCACGAGCGAGGATTTGCCCATGCCGCGTGCGCCCCACAACAGGGCGTTGTTGGCAGGCAGGCCCTTGGCGAAGCGCTCCGTGTTGTCGAGGAGCTGGTCTGCCCGGTGACCCAATCCTTTGAGCAGCCCGAGGGGCACCCGGTTGACCTGACGCACAGGCAGGAAGCCTTCCGGGTCGGCCCGCCAGACGAAGGCTTCGGCGGAGTCGAGGTCGGCGGCCTTCTTGCCGGGAGGGGCGAGGCGTTCGAGCGCAATGGCGATTCGCTCGAGGAGGGCGATTTCGGTGCTGGATGGGGTCTTGGACGTCATGAAAGGGCGCTCGATCGGCAAAAGTGTTCCTGATGCTGTTCGAAAGACAGCTTGCGTGCCGGGTTCTATAGTCGACGCCATGCGCGACGTCACGCAGACCCTGGTCCAGCGGCGGAATGTGGCCCCGATTATCTTGCAAAGCGGTGGCGTGCCACTATAGTCGCGGCGCAATCAGACCGGTTCTGCCCAGTGGATCCACCGCTGGGTGGATTAACTATTTGCCGGCGCGCCGCCGAGGACGGATCTCAATGTTCATTTCACCAGCCTTCGCACAAGTTCCTGGTGGTGGGGGCAGCGACTTCATGCTGCAGCTTGTGCCTATTCTGTTGATGTTCGTAATTTTCTATTTTCTGTTGTTCAGGCCGCAGCAGCAGCGCGCGAAGCAGCACCGGGAGATGGTGGCCAATATTCGTCGCGGTGACACGGTGGTGACTGCTGGTGGTATTATCGGCAAGGTGACCAAGGTCAAGGACGACAACGAGATCGAGGTCGAAATCGCAGACCAGACCCGCATTCGCGTGATCAAGGCAACCGTTGCCGAGGTGCGGGCAAAAGGCGATCCCGTAAAGGAAGGGGCCTGACCTCACCGGGCGCGGCCGTGGGCAGTGAGTGGACATTCTCAGATGAGTTGCCCACATGACTGCCCGGAATACGGTCCCTGCCGTGTGGGCTAAGGTGCCGAGAGGATTGAACGGTTCATGCTTCACTTCGCGCGCTGGAAGATCGTCGCGATCACGTTGACCTGCTTGATCGGGACGCTGTTCGCGATCCCCAATCTGTTCTCCAAGGAGACGGTTCAATCGTGGCCTGACTGGTTGCCGAAGCGGCAATTGAGCCTCGGCCTGGATTTGCGCGGCGGCGCGCATCTGATGCTGTCGATGGATGTCAATGACATCCGCCACGACTGGCTCGAAACGCTGCGTGACGATGCACGGCGCAGGCTGCGCGATGCGAAGATCGGCTTTTCAGGCCTTGGCATTCAAGGCGGCGCCGTTCAAGTCCGGGTTGCCCAGACCGATCAGGCTGAAGCGGCTCTGAAAGAGCTGCGCGGGTTGGTCCAGCCGCTCGGTAACGCGCTTCTCGGCACATCCGGTGAAGATATCTCCGTGCAGGCCGGTTCGGCTCCCGACGTCATCACGCTCCAGCCAACCGAAGCCGGTATGCACCAGCGCGTTTCGAACGCGATCGGCGCGTCGATCGAAACGATCCGGCGGCGTATCGATACGCTGGGAACGGCGGAAGCCTCGGTCATCCGGCAGGGATGGGATCGCATCGTGGTCCAGTTCCCGGGTCTTCAGGATACGACACAGCTCAAGGCGCTGATCGGCGAAACGGCGCGCCTCAGCTTCCACGACGTTCACCCGACGATGTCCGGCGAGGAGGCGCGCAATTCGCGTCCGCCGCCGGGTTACAAGGTCTATCCGTCAGCCGAGCAGGACGGCTTTCTGTATCTCTTGCGCGAAACGCCGGTCGTTCGCGGCGATCAACTCGTCGATTCACAGCCGGGATTCGACCAGCGCACCAACGAGCCGATCATTTCCTTCCGCTTCAATCAATCCGGCGCGCGGACGTTCGGGCGCTTTACCCAGGATAACGTCGGGCGGCCGTTTGCCATCGTGCTCGACGACAAGGTGCTGTCCGCGCCGGTCATTCGCGAGCCGATCCTCGGTGGCTCGGGGCAGATCTCGGGCAACTTCACCGTCGAAACGGCGAATAATCTCGCCATCCAGCTCCGTTCCGGCGCGCTGCCGGCCAAGCTGACGATCGTCGAGGAGCGCACCGTCGGGCCGTCCCTGGGCGCTGACTCGATTGAGGCCGGAACGCTCGCCTTCATCGTCGGAGGCGTCTCGTCGCTGATATTAGTGACGCTTGCCTACGGAACGTTCGGCGTATTTGCGGCTGTCGGGCTGATCGTGAACGCGATCCTGATCGTTGCCATCATGTCGGTCATGGGGACGGCGCTGACCTTGCCGGGCATTGCGGGTCTCGTGCTGACCATCGGTATGGCGGTCGATGCGAACGTGCTCATTTACGAACGCATTCGCGAAGAACTGAGATCCGGCAAGAGCAATATCGCGGCCATCGACGCCGGTTTCACCCGAGCGATCGTGACCATTGCCGACTCGCAGCTCACGACGCTGGTCGCCGCCATCATCATGTTCTGGCTGGGTTCGGGTCCGATCCGTGGGTTCGCGGTGACGCTGTCCATCGGCATCTTCACGTCGGTGTTCACGGCAGTGACGGTAACGAGGCTGCTCATTGCGCTGTGGGTGCGCTCGGCCAGGCAGAAAAATCGCGCTGCCGCAGTGCCGATCTGAACAGGATAATCGCGCATGCGCTTCATACCGGACTTCAAAGGCTTCGACTTTTTCCCGCATGATCTGCGTCTGCCGTTCATGCGTTATAAGAACCTTTGCGTGGCGCTCTCGCTCATTGCGATCGTCGTGTCGCTGGGGCTGCTGTTCACGCGTGGGCTCAACTATGGCGTCGACTTCAAGGGCGGCTCCATGATCGAGCTGCAGTCGACGAAAGGCCCCATCGATATCGCGCAGATGCGAACCACGCTGGGCGCCCTCGATCTCGGCGACGTGCAGATCCAGGAATTTGGTGCCGCGGATGATGTTCTCATCCGTCTCGAGCAGCAGCCGGGCGGCGAGGAAGCCCAACAGGAAGCGCTCAATAAGGTCATTGCGGCCCTGGGTGATGGGTACGTACAGCGCCGCATCGAAGTGGTGGGACCCGCGGTGTCCAGTGAGCTGCGGACAACCGGCGTGATTGCCGTTCTGGCGTCTCTCCTCGCCATCATTCTTTACGTCTGGTTCCGCTTCGAGTGGCAGTTTGCCGTCGGTACAATCGTTGCGCTGACGCACGATGTGGTCGTGGTGGCAGGAATTTTCTCGCTCTTCCAGCTCAGTTTCGACCTCTCGATCGTGGCGGCGTTGCTGACAATTCTGGGCTATTCGGTCAACGATACCGTGGTGATTTCCGATCGAATCCGCGAAAATTTGCGGAAATACAAAAAGATGGAATTGGCCGAGCTGCTCAATCTGTCGATCAACGAGACGCTTTCGCGTACCATCCTGACAGGCGTGACGACGCTCGTGGTCTTGCTGGCGCTATTCATTCTCGGCGGCGAAGTCATTCGTTACTTCACCTTGGCGATGCTGCTCGGCGTCCTCATCGGGACTTACTCGTCCGTGTTCGTTGCAGCGCCGATGATCGATTATTTTGGAATCAAGCGCGACTGGTCGGGAACTGAGAACAAGAAGGCGTCAGCGGCCGAAACCCGCGCCCGCGCTTAAGCTCACAGCAGCGAAGCCGCGCGGGTAGGCCTGTCGAGAGACTGTCATGCCGGATGGTTCCGCGCGGTATCCATACCAGGCTCCCATCGATGCCTATGGCAATGGGGGATTCCGTTTCGCGGACATGAGCCACAAGGGCTCTATTCTATGCCTGCCCAGCGGCATCTTCGCGTGGGATGTCACTTCACCGTCCGAGTTTGAGCTTTCGGCTTTCGATCGTATCCTGGCTGACAAAAGTGGCATCTTGTTCGTGCTGCTGGGGACGGGACGCATGCAGGTTTTTCCGTCGCTGAAACTGCGCAACGGCTTTGAGGCGGCGGGGCTTGGTCTTGAGCCGATGGACACTGGCGCCGCATGCCGTACCTATAACGTCTTGCTCGCTGAGCGCCGACCGGTTGCCGCAGCGCTGATCGCCGTCGATTGAGAGGGAGGTGCAGACATGAAGGCCATGACGGACACGCCTGCACGCGCTTTGTTGACGGGGGCCGGGCTGACGGCGGTGATCGCCGTGCTCTGGCTCGCGATCGAGGGCGCGGATGCCCTCGGTTTCATATCCTTCCTGTTGCGCTGGGTGCATGTGTTTGCAGGTATCCTGTGGGTCGGCCTGATCTGGTTCGTCAATTTCATCCAGCTCTCCGCCCTCCAATCCGCCGACGACGCCGGCCGTCGCAGCCTGATGACGCTTGTCGTGCCGCGCGTTGCGCACTCGTTCCGCCATGCTTCACATCTGACGCTGCTGAGTGGTGTGCTGCTGCTGTTCAGCAGTGGTTATCTGCTGGGCTCGTTCGTGTTTCCGACCGAGGTCTATATCCCGCCGTCGCGGACGTTGCTGTTGTGGCTCGGCATCCTCGGCGGATTGGCGATGTGGGCGTTCGTGCATTTCATCATCTGGCCGAACTTGCAGATCGTTCTGGGGCAGGTGCCGGGCGATGCCGCCGTGAAGGATCAGGCTCGTCAGCAGATCAAGATCTTCGCGCGCTTCAATCTCATTCTTTCGATCCCGGTGACGTTTCTGATGGTCGCCGCGGCGCATCTTTACTGACGTGAGCCTGGCCGATACGCACCGCGCCACGCCGGACGACAGCATGCTCCGGCTGACAGCGCGGGCGTGGGAGCGCGACCGCTATCTGGCCGCGTTGCTCGGCCCGCGCAATGTTCGCGCAGATCTCATCGCTTTGGCCGCGTTCGCCGGCGAGATCGCCCGGATTCCCGCCTATGTTCACGAACCGATGATGGGGGAGATCCGCCTGCAGTGGTGGCGGGATGCCATTCTCGCACCGCAGGAGAGCCCACCCACGGGGCATCCGATCGCGGATGCCTTGCGGTCGGCGTTGTCCCGGCATGGCTTGCCGAAACACCTTTTGATTGGCTTCGTGGATGCTCAGGCGTTCGGCCTCGCGGATGAGCCGCTTGCCAATGACCAGATGCTGACGGCGCAACTGGCCAAGACCGAAGGCGCATTGTTCGAACTGGCTCTGCGCGTTCTGGGCAGCGACAACGGCAGTGCGCGGCGTCTGGCCGGGGTCGCCGGCAAGGCCTATGGCCTGGCGCGATTGCTGCTGGAAACGCCGGCCCTGTGGGCTCAAGGGCGGACGCTCATTCCCTTGAGCCGGCTGGAAGAGGCTGATTTGTCCCTGGCCGAGTACAAGGCAGGGCCACCCTCGGGGCGGCTGCACCCCATTTTCAGCGCTCTCGCCGCCGATGCTCGCAAAAATATGATCGAAATTCGCCGGCTCAGGACCGATTTACGAGGCGTGCAGCATGTCGCACTCTTGCCGCTCGCCGTCGTAGAGCCCTATTTGCGCGCTTTTGAGAAGCCGGGGCGTGATCAGCTCCGCGACCCGGTCGACATCCCGCCGATGCGCCGTGTCTGGTGTCTGTGGCGCAGCTACATGACGGGACGCTTCTGATCAGGCTGGACGCCCGCCGAACGGGGGTGAGATGTGCACATGCCGAAGATGAGCCGGCTGGCCGGTATTCTGGCCATTCTTGCGGCTGCCGCGTTTACGCCCGGGCTCGCCATGGCGCAAGCCGGACCGCAACCTCAAATCTCGTGGCGCCTCGAAAATCCGTTTCGGTTCTTCGCCGATCCGTCCGATACGCAGGTGCATCGCGCCGTTTTCGAGTCGTTGAGCGATGACCAGCACCGTTCGCCCATCCTGTCGGCCGAGCGCGTTCTGGCTGCACGGCACGCCGACGGCTGGAGCTCGATCGTTCTCGGCCGCACCTGTTGGCAGGCGGAGGAAAACCAGCACATCTGCCCAGGCGGGCGGGATTACGTAAATCCCAAGTCGCATGCAATTGTTGCCGGGCTTACGGGTGTCCCTTCCGACATCGGCGCTGTCGATTGTACGTGGCTGACGGCGCCAAACGGTCGCGATGCGCGGCGTGGTCAAGCGATCACGCGTTCCTGTAACGAGCCGGTCAAACTGCAGATTCCCTATCCGGAAGGCGCGAGCGTGAGCGTCGAAATCGGCGGACGGGAGATCGCAACCACCGATGCACGGGTTCGCGACCTGTTCATCGTCGGCATGGGCGACAGCTTTGCGTCTGGCGAGGGCAATCCCGATCTTCCCGTGCGGTTCTCTCGCGAACGCAGCGCCAGCTACGGTGGCGATCTGGAAGGGTATCCGGCCCGCGTCGGCAGTTGGGATCAGGTGGGCGACGCGCGATTCATCCGGGAGAACGCGCGCTGGCTGGATCAGGCCTGCCACCGCTCCCTCTACTCGCATCAGCTTCGCGCGGCGCTGCAAATTTCATTGGAAGATCCTCACCGGGCTGTCACGTTCGTCGGGGTCGCGTGTTCCGGCGCCGAGGTCACGACAGGCCTGTTCCTGCGTTACAAGGGCAACGAATGGGTGCCCAACCCGCCGGAGTGGTCGCAGATTTCGGCGATCGCCGACGCGCAATGCGGTCAACACAAGGCGCCCGTCCACGAGTTGCCGGAAGCCTATCATCTGGTCGGCAAGATTCCTGAGCTCAAGGGTCTGAGGCTGCGCAAATGCGACACCGAGAACGCGCGCAAGATCGACCTTCTGATGCTGTCGATCGGCGGCAATGACGTCGGATTCTCGCGGCTGGTCGCGGACGCCGTGCTGGCCGACAAGTCCTCGCTGAAACGACTGGGTGGCTGGCTGGGACAGATCGAGGGGATTTCGACCGGCGGAGGGCGTCTGCAGTTGCTCGATGCCCGCTACAAGTCGCTGAACAGGGCTCTGCGCTACATTTTGCACATTCCCTGGGATGAGAGCGATCGCATCGTCCTGACGGCTTATCCGGGGCTCGCGCTGCTGGAAGACGGCAGCACGGTCTGTCCTGATGGCCGCGCCGGCATGGACGTGCTGCGCGATTTCCGCCTCAGCGCCGAAAAGACCCGGGAAAGCAGCGAACTCGCGGGGCGTCTCAACACGATCATGGGCAAAGCCGCCCGCGAGCATGGCTGGACCTATGTCGAGCGGCACCGCAAGGACTTTCTGGGCCGCGGCATCTGCGCGGGCTGGACGGATTCTGCCTTCTCCACCGCGGACGATCTGCGATTGCCGCGTAAGGTCGGGGGCATCTGGCAGCCCTACAACCCAGCCGATTACCGGCCCTACAGCTCACGGCAACGCTGGTTCCGCACGCCTAACGACGCCTTCATGACCGGTAATTTCCACGTCGCAGCATCGCTGCTGGAGCGCGTGTTGCAGGTCAAGACGCTGGCGTGGTTCCAGCTCGTGCTGGCATCGACCTATTCGGGCGCGTTTCACCCGACAGCCGAGGGGCAGGCGGCGATGGCTGACGCTGTGGCGGATCAGGCGCGCCGTGTGTTGTCGAAGTATGATTCAATCTCCGAGGCCAGGCGCGCTGACGCCGCGCTAGGGCAATTTGCAGAGCCCAATTAGTGAACACTGCAGTGCATGCGGGGGCGGTGGAGAGGCTGGGGGGGCGAGGGTTGAAGATGGCGGCCGTCCGGGCACGCTCCTACTACGAGCGTGCCAGCCATCTTTTCTTCTCCGTCGGCCCGCTATCGCCCAGCTTCAGTTCGCGCCACCGCCCATCGTCGGCTGCCAGTCTTTCTGGTGCATGGCAATGGTGGCACGCCGGAAATTGAGCTGCTGATCGGAAAACCAGGGCAGCGTCAGCTCGAAGCCGATCGGGACCGGCTCCTTGCGCAAGTACTGATCGAGCAGATCCGGATCGCTGGGCCGGGCTGTCCGCAGCGTGAGCTTGAATTTGTAGGTGCCGGCATCGGAAACCAGGGCCGGCAGCGGGTTTCCCATCGGATAGAAGCGAACGGTCTCGCTAAAGACGTCACGTCCGTTGATCGTCGCGGGAGCAAAGGCGCGGTTCACGGCGCTGGAATCGCGCGGATGCTCTCCGAGATAGGCGCTGTAATAACGCTTCGTTTTTCCCGAGCTGTCAGTGACGTCGAGTTCCATGGAGAGCACGGTTGACGTGCGCGCGCCGTCGTTGGTGACGGTGATCGGTACTGCAAAAACCTCTGTGCTGCCGCCGCCGTCGCGGCCGTAGTGGATGACGGGCGGTACGAACGTTTCGAGCTGCGGCTGCTTCAGTGTGCTTTCATAGAGGCTGAAGCCCGAGAACACGAAAGCGCATAGCGAGACGATCGTGGCGACCGTGCCGCCGTGCGAGGCGGCCTCCGGCAAGCTTGATACGGCGCTGTCCTCAGCCATTTGCTGCGCCACTGATTTCGCACACACGTTTGTCCTCCCCCAAAGGTCTGCATCGCTGCATGGCTGATAGGTTGATGCGCCCCCGGATGAGATGAGAATGCGACCAAACCGAGGTCGGTCGCGATTTTAATACGCATCTAGCCGCGTGTGTCCTTGCGGCGACTCATGAAGGCCAGCCGCTCGAACAGGTGCACGTCCTGCTCGTTCTTGATGAGAGCGCCGGCAAGCGGCGGGATCAACTTCCTCGGATCGCTCTCGCGCAGGGTTTCTGCGGTGATATCCTCATTCAGCAGCAGCTTGATCCAGTCGAGAAGCTCCGACGTCGAAGGCTTCTTCTTCAGGCCGGGCACATCGCGGATGTCGTAGAAGATCTGCAGCGCTTCCGAGACCAGATGCGATTTGATATTGGGGAAGTGGACGTCCACGATCTGGCGCATCGTCTCGGCGTCCGGAAACCGGATATAGTGGAAGAAACAACGACGCAGGAACGCATCGGGCAGCTCCTTCTCGTTGTTGGACGTGATGATGACGATTGGTCGGTTACGCGCCTTGATCGTCTCGCCTGTCTCGTAGACGTAGAATTCCATCCGATCGAGTTCCTGCAGCAGGTCGTTCGGAAACTCGATATCGGCTTTGTCGATTTCATCGATCAGCAGCACGGGGCGGACGTCCGCTTCGAACGCCTCCCAGAGCTTGCCGCGACGAATGTAGTTGGCGATGTCTTTCACGCGCGCATCGCCGAGCTGACTGTCGCGCAGGCGGCTGACGGCGTCGTACTCGTAAAGCCCCTGCTGGGCCTTGGTGGTGGATTTGATGTGCCATTCGAGGATCGGCACGCCGAGCGCGCGTGCCACTTCCAGTGCGAGCATCGTTTTCCCTGTTCCTGGCTCTCCTTTGACAAGCAGAGGGCGCTGCAGGGTGACGGCCGCGTTGACGGCGACCGTCAGATCCTCGGTCGCAATGTAATTCTCGGTTCCGTTGAATCGCGTCGTCACGTTGTTAGCGCCCCCTCGGTGCTTGCCGGCGCGGAGACCTTAGAGAGGTGTCCGGGCCTCAGCAAGGTCAGGCGGACCGGGAGAAGGACGCTGAATGCGCTCCGGTTCGGGCGCGCGCCGATCGCTGGCGGGCCGGCGGCAGCGAGAATACCGCCGGCCCCTCCAGAGAGGGCGCCCGGGCGTCTCGGAAGAAGACTTGCTGCGATCAAGCTCCCGCCGGTGCCTCACGCCCGAGCCACCTCAAGATAGCGGAAACATCTAAATACAACGTAAACGTGTATATGTGTAGGGAAACAACCTGTTGGTTTTTCGGCGATCTGCGAAGCTGGCATGGCTCGCCCGCGCCAACTCCCGATCCGGACAAGCTAAAATCTTGACTTGCCGAGTTGCCGAGCTAAAAGCGGGCGAAGTTATGCCACCGTGCACGAGTCGACCGTTACTGCGCTCGAGCCCTCATTTGCAGGACCACGATGAGCACTACACGGGACCGCAAGTCGGACGCCAAGGCGAAATCGAAAGCCACGAAGGCGGACGCAACATTGGCCGGCCTGTTGCTGCCGGAAAACTACCGCCCGTCTGAAGACGAGCCTTTCATGAACGAGCGGCAGCGGGCCTACTTCCGGCACAAGCTGCTGCACTGGAAGGAGGAGATCGTCCTCCAGACGCGTGAGACGCTGCAGGGATTGCATACCGATTCCACGCAGCATGCAGACCTCGCAGATCGCGCGACGTCCGAGACCGATCGTGCGCTCGAACTGCGGGCGCGTGATCGCCATCGCAAGCTGATCGCCAAGATCGACGCGGCACTCGCCCGCATTGAGGATGGGACCTACGGTTATTGCGAAGAGACGGGCGAGCCGATCGGATTGCGCCGTCTCGATGCAAGGCCGATTGCAACTCTCAGCCTCGAAGCGCAGGAGCGCCACGAACGGCGTGAACGCGTTTACAGGGAAGACTAGGGCTGCCTATCGTCGCGCCGTCTTGTGCCGGGCGACGTCCGGGTAAGACGGCGTTTGGGCGCGTGGAGACCTCATCAGCTCAAGTCGGCTCGTCGGCCTCGATATCCTTTTCCTGTCGCCGGGCTTCCATGGCGGCAGCGAGGATCTGGCGGACGCCATCCAGATCGCGCAGGTGAATATCGTGCTGCGGGTAGGGGATTTCGATGCCCGCCTCGCGAAACGCCTTGTTGATGCCAATCAGGAGCTCGCTCTGCACGTTGCCGCGCTGGCTCACATCGGCCACGAACGCGACGACCGTGAAGACCATGGCGTCCGCGCCGAAACTGTCGAAGCCGACCCAGGGTCCGGGAAGCTTCAGAACGGATGTCGATTTCTCAGCGACCCCCTTCAGAATTTTGATCACGTTCTCGGGGTCCGCTTTGTAGGAGACGCCGATCTTAAGCAGCACGCGCCCCATCGCATTGCGGTGCGTGAGGTTGGTGACTTCGCCGGTAATGAGCGACGAGTTCGGGACGATGACGCTCGCGCGATCAAAAGTCTCGATTTCTGTTGCACGCACGTTGATCCGGCGGACGAAACCTTCACGTCCGTTGACGATGATCCAGTCGCCGACCTTGATCGGACGCTCGACGAGCAGAATGATCCCAGAAACGAAGTTATTGAAAATGGCCTGCAGGCCGAAGCCGATGCCGACCGACAGCGCACCGGCGACGATGGCGAGGTGGGTAAAGTCGAGCCCTGCATAGGACAGTGCGGCAAGGGCCGCCGCGCCGATGCCGGCATAGCCGATGCCCATCAGCACCGAATGCGAAATGGCGCTGTCGACCCGCGCGGGCTGCAGGATCGAGCGGTCCAGCCAACGCTGCACGATGCGTGTGCCGGACACGACGATCAGGAAGAGGGCGGCGGCAAGCAGAATCCGGACCAGGGAGATGCGGACTTGGCCGACCTCGAAGCCGAACATGCCGACTTTGAGCCAATCGAGAATGTCATCCCCGGCAAATCCCCAGGTCAGCAGCAGGACGGGGATGGCGACAAGCACCAGGGCGGTGTCGAAAATGAAGACGAGAATCTGTGAAAAATAATTGGTTCGCTCGCGGTCCAGTCCCAGCCGGTTTTCCAGCACGACACCCCGCTCGCTTCCCGAGATCTGCTCGGCGATGTTGCGGAACGAGAGGTGAGCAAGCAGGAGAGCGAGGGCGGCAGCACCCACCAGCGTGACCTGCCCGCCGATGAAGCGGCCGAGGGACACGAAGCCCAGTAATGTCGTCACGACGATTGCGGCCGCCAGCCCGGCGAGCGGCAGCTTCAGCCAGGACGGCGCCAGGGGATCGGGCGGGGCGATATCGGTTTCCCGGGGCGCGACGATGGGAGTCGAGACGAAACCGATCAGCAATGCGGCAAATGCCAGACTTGAAAGTGAGGCCTGCACGACGCCGATTTCAAACGGCAGGAACAAGATGCGCGCCACACCCGTGAGGATGTAGTCGATCGCGAACAGAGCCGCGAAGCACCGGGCCAATGTGAACAGTTTCGAAACGCTGGCGTCGGGGATCGTGAGCATGCGATGCGTGGCCGGGCACGGCTTCAGGATGGCGGCTGCCAACGCGGTGATGACCACATAGAACAGAACGCCCATGAGCACGGTTTCGGCCAGATTGCCGACCGGGAACGTCAACAGATCGAGCCACAGCATTCCCGCGTAGACGATCCCGGCGGCGGTTGCCAAGGGAAGCGCATGCGCGAGAAAGGTCACGCCTGCGGATCGGGTTCGCCTGAAAAACGGCGACGGCTTGGAGGCTGTCAGCGTGCGCCGGCGAAGCAGGCGGGCCATGAAACGGCCGATCGCGATGGGCAGCGTTCCGGCAGCGAGCAGCACGACCGCAAGCGCAAAGGCATGAGCCTTTGCGTCGGCCCACCAACTCGTTGCGATCCCGGTGATCTGCCCCCACGCGCGTGGCACTTCCCGGCTCACGCTTTGCCAGGCGGACTGCGACAGCAAGCTTGGCGAACGACGGAGCAAGTCGCGTGCGAAGTTCGCCTGCCGTAGATTCTGCACCCGGCCGATCAACTGACGCGCGCGGACCTGGATCAACTCCGCGGTTTTGATCGCGCCTTCCATATCGGTCTGGACGGCTGACAGCCGTGCGCGCTCGGTTGCGACAGAGGGTGCCTCGGCGGCGTTGTCCTTCGGCGCGGGACCAAGCTTTTCGAGCTGTGCTTTCACGGCTTGAAGCGGTGTCCGCAGCGCGCCCGCCAGTTCGATGGCCTTGGCCTCGATGCGCTCAGTCTCGTTACGCTGCTCGGCGAGTCCGCCGTCCCGATCCTTCACACGCTCGACCGCCTTTTCGGCATTCTCCATGGCGGCGGTGAGCTGTGACACCTCCTGCGCCATCTTTTCCGAATAGACCAGGGATGGTGGCGGCGTGTCGTCCTTGGGTCTTCCTTCGTTCTGAGACGGAGGCGGTGCGGGCTGCGCGGGTTGGCTCTGCTCCTGTGAGGGAGGTGATGCGGCAGGCGCCGGCTCCTGGCCCAGTGCCGGTGACAGCACTGACAATAGAGCGCCGATGCCCACGAGCAGAGACGCCAAGCGGGGCAATCGCGGAATACTTGGAAACATACGTCCTCCGGCGAACACCGCGCGGCGCGGCTGCTGGATGTTTGCTGGGGCGGCCGGTGGTTGTGGGATGGAGGGTCGCGGGGCCGCGAAACGGAATTTTCAGTTCTCTCCAACGGCCTTGGGAAGGGGCAGGGGAGCATGCTGATAGATTGCGGTGCTCGCCTCACCGGCTCCGGTGTCCGGAACGGTAACGTCCGATTTGCTGCGGCCCATGCTCGGGATGCCGGTCTCGATCACCACGTCGACCGGGCCGCCGGTCATGATCAGGTGCTCGATGCCGTCGCGACGGATCAGCAGCAGCTTGCGGCGCCCGTCGACATTGGCCTGATCGATCACTTCAAGCCGTTTGGGCGGGCGGGCCGCGAAGAAATTTCCCGACAAGGCATCCTTGAAAGCGCTGGTGGTCGAGCCGGTTGTCAGATAGCCGCGCAACAGCAGTCCGCCGACGACCAGCAAGGCAGCAATGAAGACGATAAACAGCAGCCAGGAAAGAAATTCCATGATGATCCAACGCAAGCAATGCTTGCGCTCCTCTTGATCCCTGTCGCGAGGGGTGCACCCGTCATGTGGCGTTGCGAGGGCAACCGGAACCCAACATCCCCCGACTCGGCCTGTCGTACTGTCGCGGGGGAGATATAGCCTGCTTCTTGCGCCAGATTAACCCTGTTGGGTCGACAACTCGCGATATCCCCGGCTGAGAAACGCGAGATCGGAACGTTCGGCAACGCAATTTTTACCCAGATGACCGAAAGGTTGCAGTGAATGAGCCCTTTCGGGGCGTGAAGCACTGCACATCGCGATGACGGGTTGTATCCGGCGTACAATGTGCACGAGTTGTGAGTAAGAGTATGCTGTTGATCGCCGGACGCGTTGACCGTTCGCAGAATCAGCTAATTTGCCCCGCTATGCGGGAGAGCGACACGCAGCCGGCATCGATTGCTGCTGGCAATCCGCTGATGCCAGGAAAAGGAGGCGGGGGCCTGATGGCTCTCTGCGCGGCCGCGCTTGCCGGCACGCTCGCGGTGTTGGCGGTGCTTTCGTTCGACACCACTGAGCCGCTGATGCTGACGCTGATGGCCTTTCTGGCCACGCTCGGCGTTTTCTTCCTTTTCGGTCTGGCCGCCGGTCACATTCGCGTTGCGGAACGCAAGACGGATGGCGAGGTTGTCGCTGCCCTGGCCAAGGGCTTCAGCGACGGGCTGTGCATCACGACCCTGGAGGGACGCCGCCTTTACGCAAACCCGGCCTTCGACACGCTGGTCGCTCCGGCGAAGTTCGCGCACGTGAGCGCGCTCGAGTCCCTGTTCGCAGGCGAGCCGCAGGCTTCCGAAGCCCTGTTCAGGCTGGCGCGCGCTGCAGCACGTAACGAGAGCAGGACCGAAGAGGTCCGGCTCAGGACCATCGTGGCCGGGCAACGGCACTCACGCTGGTTCCGCCTCGGCGTGACACCCGTCGATACGCCGCTCGGACTGGATGAGACCGGCCCTGTCGTGCTGTGGCGGATCACCGACATCACCGACGAACGCCGTCGCGAGGTCGAGACGCTGCGGTCGCTGGAGGCCACCCTCGGACACTACGAGGCCATGCCGATCGGTTTGATGGTCGCCGACGAGGACGCCGGCATCGAATACATCAACGATGCGCTCGCCCATTGGCTCGGCCTCAGTGCCGGAGCCCTGGTGCGCGGACTGAAGCTTACGGACATCGTTTCCGGCGATGGCGCGGTTTTGTTGCGTGCGATGGCCCGTGACGCGACCGATACCCCGCAGCGGATCGACCTCGATCTCGTACGCGAGGACGGTCGTACGTGGCCCGCCAGCCTGATCGTCGTTCCGCGCGTGCAATCCGGCCATGCCGAAGGCTTTTCAGCAGTCATTCTCGAACGGGTTGTCGAGGACGAGGCGCCGAGCAATGCGCGGCCGGCAGAAGTGCGCTTCACGCGCTTCTTCCAGTCTGCGCCGTTCGGGATCGCCACCGTCAACGCCGAAGGCAAGATCGCGAGTTCCAACGCCGCGTTCGCGCGCCTCCTGCATGACGGCAAGATCGGCCAGTCCGAAACCGCTCTGGATGTTCTGACGCGTGGCGTCGATGCCGATAAGCGCGCTGCCGTCGAGGCTGCGCTGCGCGATGCCCTGTCGGGCAAGGCCAATATCCAGCCATTGGAAATCAGCATCGGCGAGGCGCATGAGTTCACGCGCCGCGTGTTCTTCAGCACGTTGTCGCGCAGCTCCGGCGCCGAGTCCGCGGTGCTCTACGTCATCGATGCGACGGAGCTGAAGGCGCTCGAACTGAAATTTGCCCAGAGCCAGAAGATGGAGGCCGTGGGCCAGCTCGCGGGCGGGATCGCGCACGATTTCAATAACGTACTGACTGCGATCATCGGCTTCTCGGATCTCCTGCTGCAGACGCATCGGCCGAGCGACCCGCCGTACCGGAACATCATCAACATCAAGTCGAGCGCCGAGCGCGCAGCGGAACTCGTCAGCCAGCTTCTCGCCTTCTCGCGGCGCCAGACGCTGCAGCCGGAAGTGCTGCAGCTGAGCGAAACGCTGACCGATACCTCGATGATGCTCAACCGGACGCTGGGCGAGAAGGTCGAGCTGAGGATCCTGCCCGGCCGTGATCTGTGGTTCGTCAAGGCGGACCGGAGCCGGCTGGAGTCGGTGATCGTCAACCTGGCCGTCAATGCGCGCGACGCCATGCCGGAAGGCGGCCAGCTCACCATCCGCACCCGCAACGTCCCGGAGCGCGAAAGCCTGAAGCTCGATAATCTCGGCTTGCCGGTCGGCGAATACGTGATGATCGAGGTCGAGGATTCCGGCCAGGGGATGTCGCCGGAGATCCAGGAGAAGATCTTCGAGCCGTTCTTCACCACCAAGAGCGTCGGCAAGGGCACCGGGCTGGGTCTTGCCCAGGTCTATGGCATCGTCAAGCAAACGGGTGGCTACATCTTCGTCGACAGCACGGTCGGCAAAGGCACGACCTTCCGCATCTACCTGCCGCGCCATGAGGTCGACGAGGTGGCGGTCGCCGAAGCCATCACCGCCAAGGCCGCCAAGAAGGAGCGTCATCGCGATCTGACCGGTGCCGGACGTGTTCTGCTGGTGGAGGACGAGGACGCTGTGCGCAGCTTCGCCGTCGAGGCGCTGAAGCGGCAGGGCTATGATGTCCTGGAGGCGTCGACCGGAGCCGAGGCCCTGGAGGTCATGGATGAGGCTGACCAGCCTGTCGATCTCGTCGTCAGCGACGTCATCATGCCGGAGATGGACGGTCCCAGCATGTACAAGGTGATGCGCGAGACCAATCCCGATCTGAAGATCATCTTCATGTCGGGCTACCCGGATGACGCGTTCAAGAACTCGCTCGATGAGGACGCGAAGTTTGCGTTCCTGCAGAAGCCGTTCTCGCTCGCCCAGCTTGCCGCGAAGGTGAAGGAAGAGCTGGCGCACTGACGGTCGCCAGCTTGCCTCGTGTGCGATTCGGAAGGCATGGCGCAGATGTGGCCGCCAAGCCGCGATGCGAATGCACTGAGAACAAAAAAAGAAAGTAAATCCACTTTCTTTTGTGGATCAGCAAGTTGATGGAATATGGACAAATCAGAACAAAAAGGGTACAAGAACGGTTAATTGCTGATCTGCAACTCCTGCCCTAGGGTGAGCCAAATGCCAACGCCGCACCTTCGAGTCGTCGAGGAAGAGACCATGGACAAGCAGAAGGCGCTCGAGGCAGCGCTGTCGCAGATCGAGAAGAATTTCGGCAAGGGCTCGATCATGCGGCTCGGCGCCAATGACCGGTCCATCGATGTGGAAGCGGTGCCCACCGGGTCGCTGGGTCTCGATATTGCGCTCGGCATCGGTGGTCTGCCCCGCGGCCGCATCATCGAGATTTACGGTCCGGAATCGTCCGGCAAGACGACGCTCGCCCTGCACGTGATTGCGGAATCGCAGAAGAAGGGTGGCATCTGCGGCTTCGTCGATGCCGAGCACGCGCTGGACCCCGTCTACGCCAAGAAACTCGGCGTAAAGGTGGAGGACGTGCTGATTTCGCAGCCGGACGACGGCGAGCAGGCGCTTGAAATAGCCGATACGCTTGTGCGCTCCGGGGCCATCGATGTCCTGGTGGTCGACTCGGTGGCGGCATTGACGCCGAAAGCCGAACTCGAAGGCGAGATGGGCGATATGCAGCCCGGCATGCAGGCGCGCCTGATGAGCAAGGCGCTGCGCAAGCTGACGGCGTCGATCTCCAAATCGAAGTGCATGGTGATCTTCATCAACCAGATCCGCATGAAGATCGGCATCATGTTCGGAAATCCGGAGACGACGACGGGCGGCAACGCGCTGAAATTCTATTCGTCCGTGCGCCTCGATATTCGCCGGATCGGGCAGATCAAGGAACGCGATGAGGTGGTTGGCAACCAGACCCGTGTGAAGGTGGTCAAGAATAAGGTGGCGCCGCCCTTCAAGCAGGTCGAGTTCGACATCATGTACGGCGAAGGTATCTCGCGGATGGGTGAGATCGTCGATCTTGGCGTGAAAGCCGGCATCGTCGAGAAGTCCGGGGCTTGGTTCTCCTTCGATGGCCAGCGTATCGGCCAAGGACGCGAGAACACCAAGAATTTCCTGAAGGAAAATCCGCAGATTGCGGCCAGCATTGAAAAAACCGTCCGGCAGAACGCCGGGTTGATCGTGGATGCCATGCTGGCGCAGCCAGAAGGCGATGAGGCGATCGAGGCGACTGAGGGACCAGATCTTGAGGGCGATGATGCCCCGGCTCTCACCAAGGCGCGCGGCAAGCGGTGAGCTTGGCTGACGGCAACTTATTGCCGGGACGAACGATGCGACATGGACGGGCTTTGGATCGCGGTTTCGTGGCGGTATAAGGCATCGTGTTCATGGATGCTCATATCTATCTCGGCGTAGCACTGGCGGGGCTGGTCAGCTTCCTCAGTCCGTGCGTGCTTCCACTGGTACCGCCCTATCTGGGGTATCTGGGGGGCACCACGGTCAGTCTGGCTGCTGAGGATAGCCAGCTCGAACCGCAGTTGCGGCGGCGGATTATATTTGGCGCTGTTCTCTTTGTGCTCGGCTTCACGACGGTTTTCGTCGGGCTCGGAGCTGGCGCTTCCGTATTCGGGCAGTTGATCCAGACGTACCGGCACGAACTGTCGATCGTCGCCGGCGTCGTGATCCTGCTGTTCGGACTGCATTTTCTCGGCGTTCTGCCGATCTCCCTGTTCTACAAGGAGAAGCGCTACCACCATGAGATGGAGGGCATCGGGCTCGTCGGCGCCTACGTTATCGGTCTCGCCTTTGCGTTTGGTTGGACGCCGTGCATTGGACCGATCCTCGCAACTGTGCTGGCTCTGGCCGCCAATGAGGCGAGTCTTGGGGCAGGGGTCAGTCTGCTTTTCGTTTATTCCTTGGGATTGGGGATACCCTTCGTCCTGGCTGCCGTTGCGATCGGGCCGTTCCTGTCGTTTTTCAAGCGGTTTCGCCGTCATCTGGGTCTTGTCGAGAAGGCGATGGGCGTCGTGCTGATCATCACCGGCATCATGTTCCTCAGCGGATCGATGAACTGGCTGGGGCAATGGATGATCGATACATTTCCTGGTCTCGCGATGATCGAAGAGCAATTCACGCCGAAATCGTTGCAGACAGACATCCTGCGGCAGGGAGCAGGCAACTGATCGAGAGAGTATGCGTCCTTCAGACGGGCGAGAACTCAACGGATTGGCATGACCGATAACAAGCAGCGCACGCCCATTGCCTTGACCATCGCCGGATCCGATAGCTCGGGCGGAGCCGGGATTCAGGCAGATCTCAAGACTTTCTGTGCCTTTGGCGTTTATGGCGCGTCGGTGCTGACGGCGCTGACCGCTCAGAATACGCGCGGGGTCGATGCCGTTTTTGCAGTGCCCGCTGAATTCGTCAGCGCCCAGATGACGTCGGTTTTTTCGGATCTTGCCGTGGGCGCCGCCAAGACCGGAATGCTGGCCAATGCCGAAATCATCACCGCCGTCGCAGACGCCTTGGCGACACAGACGTCTCTCCCGCTGGTCTGCGATCCGGTGATGGTTGCGACCAGCGGAGACGTGCTGCTCGATCCGGCCGCAATCGGCGCTCTGAAAACGAAGCTCATTCCGCGCGCAGCCCTGGTGACTCCGAACCTGCCGGAAGCAGCGCGGCTGCTGGATATGCCGGAGGCACGCGATGAAGCGGCTATGATCGATCAAGCCCATCGTCTGAAGGCGCTGGGATGCGGTGCCGTTATGCTCAAAGGTGGACACGGCACACAGGATGAAGCCACCGACATCCTGTTGAGCGATGCTGGCGTGAAGCGTCTGTCGATGCCCCGTCTAGCGACTCCGAACACGCACGGGACGGGCTGCACGCTCGCGGCTTCGGTCGCCGCACTCCTGGCTTCAGGCGAGACATTGGAGCGGGCTGTCGAGCGCGCGAAGCTCTATGTCTGGCGCGCGCTGGAAGCTGGCGCGGACCTGCGCGTTGGCCGAGGCAGTGGTCCGGTGGACCATCTCTTCGCCGCCAAACGGCATGATCCTCCCGCGTGAGAAACCTCGCGCCGTTCCGGAAAAACTTGTGACGAATCGGCATCATGGGCATGGCATCTCAGCCGCACCCCTTGTGCCCGATCCCCATAACTGACAGAAAGACAAGCGGAATCACTGAGCGGGTACACACATCCTCTCATCGTTGCCGGAAGGCAGCGCTAAGCTCCGGGGGGAGCGGCCGGATGCGGTCGACAGCATTCGGCTTGCCGTGGAAAACCGGCCAGGGACAACCGTGTCTCTGGCCGGTTTTTTTATGCCGGCACTTTCGGAGCGGGTCGCAATTGGGTCTGTGTTTCGCGCGCAGTTTCGCCTATTGTGCCGCCGCCGCGCCCGCGCCGGCTTCATATGGACATCGGAGCCTAATACTCATGCAGCCTCGTCTGCCGACCTACGATGATGTCGTCGCCGCTTCCGAACGGATTGGTTCTCTCGCCGTCAGGACCCCGTTGATCGAGCATCCGACGCTCAATGCGCGCACCGGCGGACGCATTCTGCTCAAAGCCGAGACCATGCAGCGCGTCGGGTCGTTCAAGTTCCGAGGCGCCTACAACGCGATCTCTCAGGTCGACCGGACGCAATATCCCGGCGGCGTAGTGGCATGCTCATCCGGTAATCACGCGCAGGGTGTAGCAGCTGCAGCGACGTTGTGTGGTTTGAAATCTCTCGTGGTGATGCCGCAAGACGCACCGGCGATGAAGGTCGATCGGACGCGGGCCTTCGGTGCGGACGTCACGTTCTACAATCGCGATACGGATGACCGCGACGCCATGGCGATTGCGCTGTGCAAGGAACGCCAGGCTGCGTTCATTCCGCCCTACGATCATTTCGATGTCGTCAGTGGCCAGGGTACGGTCGGTCTGGAGCTGATGGAACAGGCGGAGGCTGCGGGGGCCAAGCCGGACACGATCCTGTGCGGTTGTTCGGGCGGCGGCATCGTCACTGGCATTGCACTCGCAGCGAAGCACGCCGATCCCTCCGTGAATGTGATGTGTGTCGAGCCGGAAGGCTTTGATGACCTCACGCGATCTCTCGCCAGCGGAAAGCGCGAACGCAATTCCAAAACATCGGGATCGATCTGCGATGCGCTGCTGGCGCCATCGCCCGGCGAGATCACGTTTCCCCTCGCCAAGGCAAACCTGTCGGGCGGCCTTGTGGTGACGGACGACGAAGTGCGCGCGGCGATCCGGTTCGCATTCGAGGAATTGAAGCTGGTTGTGGAGCCGGGCGGGGCGGTTTCGCTAGCAGCCATCCTGAGCGGCAAATTGCCGACGGCCGGACGGACGATCGCGGCCGTGCTTACGGGAGGCAGCATCGATCCGGCCCACTTCGCCAGGATCATCCAGGGCTGACCGGGCTGCCCGGCCTTACGACGCCGGCTCGACCACTTTCCGGTAAACATGCCAGGTCGCATGCCCGAGGAGGGGCAGGACGACGATCAGTCCGATGAAGAACGGAAGCGATCCAAGCACCAGCGCGCCGGCGATGATCAGGGCCCATACGCCCATGGTCACCGGATTTTCGCTGACGGCCCGGACCGACGTCTTCATCGCCGTCAGCGCATCGACGTCACGATCCAGAACCATCGGAAACGAGATGGCGCTGATCGCAAACGTCAGGATCGCGAACAACAATCCGGCGCCGCAGCCCAATATAATCAGAGTCAGACCTGCACGCGTCGTGAAAACCTCATGCAGGAATGCCTCGACTGATGGCGGCACCCAGTTTCCGAACACAAGATTGTAGAGCACCGCTGCGACGCCCATCCACACCATGAAGATTCCGAGCAGGATCAATCCCATCGTCAGCGCGGCGCGGATGCGTGATGAGCTGATGTCGTCCAGCGCCGCCCAGGAGACAGGCAGGCCCTGCTCACGGCGCCGGCTCAGTTCGTAGAGACCAAGGGCCGCGAACGGTGCAATGAGAGGAAAGCCCGCGACCAGCGGAAACAGGAGTGGCAGCAACTCATAGCCGAAGGTCAACCGCATCAGCAGAAGACCGATCACCGGATAGATCACGATGACGAAAATGGCGAATGTGGGCATCGCCATGAGGTCGTCGAACCCCCGGCGTAGCGCGTCGGTGAGATCAGCAACTTTGATCTGCCGGATCCTCGGCACAGCCGTGTTGCTACGCGCGTCGAAATCGGATCGTACGTAAGCCATCGCAACCTCCTGTCAGGCCGCCGAAACTTCGGCGAAACCTGTCCGACCGGGAGGCTGCACGTGAGGTGGCTGATCGGTGACGTCTACAGCCTCGACCCAAGGACATGGGCGCGCCGCCTGCGACTGTCAACCGCAGCCGCGATGCCAAAGGCTTGGCTGCTCCAGGATTGCGGTGTGCGACTTCCCTCGCTATGCGGCCGCGGAATCCCCGACATCGTCGATCGGAAGCGTCGGCGGTTCCGTCAGAAGCGCCGCCATCGTTGCCACCTGTTCAGCGGGCGGCAGGGGCTCGTCGTCGACCTGCTGCTCGTGGCTGATGGTTTCGAGAAGCGACGTCAACCGCGCACAGGCCGAGTCGAGCGCGATCGTAAGCTTCTGGGTGCGCTCCGATTCCATCGCCTGGCGCAGGCTCAGTGCATAGATACTGGACGCCTGGCGCGCGATCTTCTCACAGGCATCGGCATTGATATCGTTGGATTGCAGAGTCCACGCCAGTTCGTGCAGATCCTCGGCGGCGCGCAGGATACCGTCGGCGGCGGGAGCATCGACGCCTGGCTCCATCGGCGGCTTCGGTGCCTTCGTGACGAGGTCGGTTCGGGTCTCGCGCAGGAACAGCTTCAGCTCCTCGATCTCGTTCTGCAGCTGGCCGAGCAATGCAGGTGGCTGGCGGATGGAACTCTGCAAACGGCCGATTGCCTCTTCGAGCATGAGGCTGTCGAGGCGCCGTGCACGGCGGCCATGTTCTGCCAGAAACCACCGGCCGCGCGGATTGTCGAGCAATGCGGCTTCGATGGTGCGATATTCCTGCTCGATGTCGAGCCCATGGCGTGCAAAAGACTGCTGTTGGGTCATAGGTCGAATCCGATCACGTCTAAGATGCTGTTTATCCTGACATACGCCGATTCGAAGGGGGCAAAAGGGCAGCAGCCTGATTCGTCCAAAGCCCATTTTGCGGGCAGCGCATTATGACCGCGACTGTGCTTTCTACCCGTTCGTTCGGCTGGAGACTTTCACTCTTCTTCGCCGCCCAGTTTTTTCTCTATGGCGTTCACTTGCCCTTCTTTCCGGTGTGGCTTGATTGGCGGGGGCTGACGGCCGCCGAAATCGGCCTCGTCGCAGCGTCGCCGATGTTCCTGCGCCTGTTCATCGGCCCCACCACGGCATTTCTGGCGGATCGGTCCCAAGATCATCGCCGCGCGGTTATGATGGCATCCGGATGCACGCTGATCGCCGCGCTGCTTTTGACCCAGTCCTATGGGTTCGCCGCAATCCTCATGCTGGCAACGGTTTATCTCGTTGGTGCCCAGACCGGAGGCCCGATAGGGGAGGCTATCGCGTTGGCCGGTGTTCGCGACCGGGGTGTCGAGTATGGGCGCATGCGGTTGTGGGGCTCGGCGAGTTTCATCGCGGCGACATCGGTTGGCGGCGTGCTGTTGGGGCAGCTCGGACCGGCTGCCGTCGGATGGCTGGTGGTCGCGAGTGCCGCATTCCTGATGATTGCCGCCTGGCTGTTGCCGTCGACTCGCGGCGTGCCGCCCGCGCGCGGCCCCATCACGCTGGCAGAGGTGCGCACTGTCACCGCTTCGCCCACATTCCTGCTGTTCATCGCCGCAGCCGGTGCCGTGCAGGCGAGCCATGCGTTGTTCTATGCATTCGGAGTCCTGCATTGGCAGTCGCTCGGGATTCCGACGGCCGTGATCAGCATCCTCTGGTCGGTAAGCATCGCTGCGGAGATCTTGTTGTTTGCGATGGCGGGCCGCTTCGTCCGGCTGTTGGGTCCGCTCGGACTGATCCTGACCGGTGCGATCGCCGCCATCGTCCGATGGGGCAGCATGGCGTTCGATCCGCCAGTCGGCGCTCTGATGGTGCTGCAGGTGCTGCACGCGTTGACATTCGCGGCAACGCATCTTGGCGCGATGCATTTCATCCAGCAGGCTGTGCCGGCCGAGCAGGCCGGAACCGCGCAGGCGATTTACGCAGCTGCGACGGGCGGATTGATCACCGCCGGTGCGATGCTGCTTTCAGGCGTGCTCTATGGGAGCTACGCGGGGCTGAGCTATCTGGCGATGATGGCAATCGCGTGTGTCGGACTCGGAGCCGGGCTGGTGCTCAAACGCCGCTGGATTCCGGGAGAAGCGATTATCCCCAAAGTCGTCGATCGGGCGGCTGAATGATTCCGTTGTGGATCACGAGGCCGTGCTCGCGGTCCTGCGCCAGCAGCAGGGGGCCGTCGAGATCGGTCCAATCCGCCAATTGAGCCAGCAGGACCGCAGGCGCCATCGCCAGCGATGTCGAGACCATGCATCCGGCCATGATCCTGAAGCCGAGGCCTTGCGCGTTGCGTGCCATGGCGAGCGCCTCGGTGAGCCCGCCGGTTTTGTCCAGCTTGATGTTGACGGCGTCGTAACGGCCACGCAATCGGGGCAATCCGGCGCTGGTGTGGGCGGATTCATCGGCGCAGACGGGAACAGGATGCGGGATTGAGGAAAGCACATCATCCTGATCGGCCGGGAGCGGTTGTTCGATCAGCTCCATGCGCGTTTCGGCCGCCACGGCCAGGAGGTCTGAAAGATCACCGGCCTCCCAGCCTTCGTTGGCATCGGCCACCAGACGGGCATCGGGGCGCGCCTGACGCACGGCACGCATCCGATCGGCGTCGCCGGGCTTCCCGAGCTTCAGTTTCAGGAGCGGGAGGTCGGCCGCGGCGCGCGCCGCATCAGCCATCGCTTCGGGTGTATCGAGGCTCAGCGTGTAGCAGGTCACGAGTGGCTTCAGGGGGGCGAGGCCCGCAAGCTGCGCAGCGCTGCGTCCGGTGCGTTTTGCCTCCAGATCCCAGAGCGCGCAATCCAGCGCGTTGCGCGCTGCATCGGGAGGGTAGTCGTACTGGAGGCTTTCCCGGTTGCGCAACGCCGCGCCTTTTTGGATAGCCGCCAGTGTTGCTTCTGGGGTCTGGCCGTAGCGCGGGTAGGGGACGCACTCGCCGCGGCCTTCGAAAGTGCCGTCCGAAATCCGCGCGACGACGACCTTGGCCTCCTGCTTGGCACCGCGCGAGATGACAAAGGCGCGGGCCAGCGGCCAGCTTTCAATCGCAACTTCAACCTTGAGAGTGCTCATGCCGGATGGCATCGCGCGTCGTCGGCCATGCCGTCAAGAGAGACGTCCGCTGGCGTGGGCGAGAAACAGGTAAACGCGGCCGACGTCAGAGACGAGCTGGCTGGCGAGCTGGCGCCCGCTTGGATCCTGCTGCTCGGTATCGCGCAGCGACCGCTCGAAGTCGTCGAGATAGGCGTTGACCATGTGCTGGAACGTCGGCTCGCCGCGATAGCGATGGCTGACTTCGTCGAATGCCGCCCGGCCTTCGTTGGAGTAGATGGAGCGCACCATGACGCCGCGTTGTCCGGCCCGGAAACGCGACCAGATGGCTGACGCGGTCGATTGATCAAGCGCGCGGGCGATCAGATCGATGTCGAGCGGCGCAACACGCTGCGGTGGGCCATCGGCGACCGGCGAGGTCCGATGGGCAGGGTCCTCGTCGCGGGATGCACGTGCCAGAAGATCACCCAGCGACCAGTTCTCGCGGCCATCCTGCTGGGAGGCGGGTACCGGCAAGCCGGATTGACGCTGGCGTTGCCCCATCTCATTGGCGAGCGTTGATGTCAGCGAATTCAGGGAGCGGGGCTTTTCCGGTACCGGCGTCAGCGTTCCGCCCGACAGCGACGAAGCCGGCGGCATGACATCACGGCGCGCGGCCTCGCGTGCGGTAAAGCTCGATAGCTCTTCCAGAGCCCGGAGCTGGTCGCTCAGCGCCCGGCGAACAGCGTCAGACCCTTCGCGGGTGACATGCGGCAGGGCCTCGATCTGGCTGCGCAGCCGGGCTTGCTCCGAAGCGAGTTCGTTGGCCGCGCGTTGAGCCTGGACCCGCACCTCGGAAGAGGTGGCGTTGAACTGGCTCTTGAGATGCGAAAGCTGCTCCGACACCTGCTGCGAGACGTGGCCGAAGCGCGACGTCAACTCATCGAATGCACGGTCGGCCTCGAGGTTGGCGGCAATCTTCATGCGCTCAATTTCGGCAATCGCCGAACGTGACCGGACTTCGGCGCCCTTGGCCAGCTCCTGCGCCAGTTGGCGGGCGCGCAGCTCGGCCTGCGTCATCGAACCCTCGATGGACGAGGATGCACCGGACATGAGCTGGCTGACTTCGTGGGCCTTGCCGGTCAACTTGTCGAGTGTCTGGCCCAACTCGTCCTGCCGCGCCTGCAGCGTCGAATCGATCTTGTAGTTGGCCGATTCCAGCGCGTTCGCCGCGCGCATGATGGTCTGGCCCTGGCCTTCGAAGCGGTTCGTGACGCTGTTGATCTGCGACAGCAGGTTTTCGGAGACATTTTTCAGCAGTTCGGACTGGCTGGACAGGCCTTCGATCGCCTTGACCGACTGACGGGTGATGTTTTCGCTGGTCCGCCGGACCGCATTGATGCCCTGCATCAGGGTCTCGTCCATTTCGAACGCCTGCCGGCCGATGGTCTCGGTGAGCGCGCGGGCGTGATGATCCATGGCGCTGGTCAGCGCTTCGGCCTTTTCGCCAATCGCGCCGTCAATGGCCATCGTCGACCGGAGGATGGATTCATCGAAGACCTTCAGACGTTCGCTGAACGCCTGATCGAGCGCGCTCGTGCGCTGCACGAGCTGCATGTCGAGCGCCTCGGCGCGGTTGGCCAGTGTCGCATCGAGCGCCCGCGCGTATTCCTCGAACACCGTCTGCAGATTTTCTGTCCGGCTGGCAATCGAGGAGTCGATCGTATCGCGGTAGCCCTCGAACATCGCCTGCATCTGATCGGATCGCGTGCTGAGCGCGGTTCCAAGGGCGGAGGTATAGTCTTCCAGCACCGCCTGCATGTGCTGCGCACGCGAGCCAAGGGTGTGTTCGAGCTGGCCGGTCTGCTCCGCGAGGCCGTGCTCCAGCGCCGTCAGGTTCTGCCCGGCGCCTTCGATGATCGACGCCAGCTTGATCTGCTGGTGGGAGAGCTTGTCGATGAGCACAGGCACCTCGCCCGCAATGCTCTTCAGCGAGTCGTTCACGCGCTCGGTGGTGTTGAGCAGCGCGTTGCGTTCGCCGGACAGCTCCTGGATGAGGCTGCGGATCTTGCGCTCGTTATCTTCGTATGAGCGCTCGAGCGCCGTCACCTCGTTATGGACGAGGGCTTCGAGTTCACCTGCACGTCCCAGGGCGCGAGAGACGGCATCGTTCATGAACGATACCTGCCGGCGCACGGCTTGGCCGAGGGACGCGACCGACTGTTCCGCCATGCGATCAGGCTCGGCCAGCCGGACGGCGACTTCCGTCATCGCCGTAGAACGCAGCCGCAGATCTTCCGTCCGCCACGCAAGCAGAGCCAGGAACCAGAACAAAGCCACCGGCCCGAGGATCGTTACCAGCGCGCCGAGCGTGGCAGGACGACCGAGAGCGTCGAAGAAGCCGTCGCTTGCCGACAAACTCTGGCTGATGAATGCCCAGGCGAAGACGAGCGCCACGGCAGCCCAGACGCCGCTCGCCGCAGCCGCCACGACGAAGGGCTTGTTGGACGGCTTTTCATTGAGGGCATAGATCAGTCCGCCGATCGACGGCACGTCGTCGTTGGCTGCGATTCGCGTGCGTGAAGGGCCTGCGGGCCGGCGCCGCGCCGCGCGTCGCTCGGGAGCATCGGCTGCCGACAGATCATCGGACGCCTCAGGCTTGTCGGGGGAATCACTATTATCGCCGAATCCGCTATCGACTTTGCGGGGCGCGGAGATGCTGTCTTGACCGGCTTTCTTGGAGGCCGGCTCAGAGGCCGTGGCTCCACTACCGGGTTCTTTGCTGGGAGCCGGTTTCTCGGAAGCGACGGATGTCGCTGGTTTGGCGTTCGAAGACGAAGGCGATTTGGCAGGGCGCGCGGTGTCAGGCCGCTGCAACTCAGAGAGTTGAAGCGATTTCACGACCTTTGGAGCCAAGACCGACGGCGGGGATGGCGGCAGGGTCGTTTTGAATATGGGCGGAGGATCGCGCCGTTCTTCTTTCGCCGGCGTAGGGGCCGATGAGCTGCTTTCAGGTGCAGCGGGCGCCGGCAAGCTGATAGCGGCTGGCTCCGATTCGATGCGGGCCGCGGCGGCAGACGCCGCTCCGCTCACTGAGGAGCTGGCTGCAGGAAGAGCCGCGGCCGGAAGGGGTGGCGGGCCTGACGTTGACTGCTTGCTACCTGTGCGTGCAGGCACAAGCGGAGCCGCATCGGTTGGCGGTCCGACGAGAGTCAGGTCAGGCGTCTTATCCCGTTTGGCCTTCGGATCCTGAGCCATCCAGCCGTCCGATATCCCCTCGCGCCCGCAGGCGCCCCGTCGACGCGAGTCATACGATAACCGCGTCGCAACCCCCTTATGGCAAACTCATAACAAACCCGGGTCGCGGCGTCACCCATCCGCCACGGTACATCCGTGGATTATTGCTAGGGCGCGTTTGGGGCGAAACGATGGATTCAGCGCCCGCATGCTTAGCAAGTCGTTGAAATGGGGACGCAATACCGAATGGCGTTGCTTACCTTGGCTTATCGTCACCGTGCTAGGTGTCGAATCTGGGGAGAAAACACGGGCCATGACCTCCACGTATTCAGGGACATCATCATGACGAGGGTCCAATTGCGTCAGATAACCGACACGGAGATCGCGCCGCGCAAGTTCGCGGCTGTGTCGTCCGGCGAGCCGGTGAACCTCGACAGCCTGCGGCGCTACACGTTGGGTAACGCTGAGGTTGAGCGGGAAGTGCTGCAACTCTTCTGCGAGCATGCTCCCATCATGCTCGGCCGGTTGAAGGCCGCCGCCGGCGAAAAGGACTGGCGGGACGCGGCGCACGCCCTCAAAGGGTCGGCCTTGGCGTTGGGCGCCTGGCGGATTGCCACGCTTGCCGAGCAGGCCGAAACCGCAAACGGATTCGACAGCCGCCAGCCGCTGATCGCGAGCCTCGAAGCGGCTGTCGACGAAGTCCAGGACTTCATCGCGTCGGCTGATTGGCCGAGATAGGCCCCTCCTGCCTCTCCCTGCGGGCTTCCACTGCGCCAAATGGCCCCGCCGCCAGCCGGGGCGAGACAGCGTGCGCGCTTGAATTTGCGCGCGCGGCTGTCTATCAATTCGCGGCTTGTGACGGACGAGAAAGCCCGTAGCTTCCATAGGACAGCGCGAGACTGCGTCATCCGGGCAGGCCGGTCCCATCTGACGCGTCCGCTGCCAGGGAGCTTGAACGCACGCTATGGTCAAGATCACATTCGTCCAGCCGGATGGATCTCAGCAAATTGTCGAAGCGACATCCGGCATCACCGTGATGGAGGCCGCAAAGCTGTCGCTCGTCCCGGGTATCGAGGCTGAGTGCGGCGGGGCATGTGCTTGTGCAACTTGTCACGTCTATGTAGACGACGCTTGGCGGGAGAAGACAGGCCAGCCTTCCAGCATGGAAGAGGATATGCTCGACTTCGCTTTCGACGTCCGTGAAGAAAGCCGGCTGAGCTGCCAGATCCAGGTCACCGACGATCTGGATGGTCTTGTCGTGCGCGTGCCTGAGAAGCAATTCTGATTTCGTGGTACGCTGCCGCATTATTGTGCCCCAGCATCCCCTCGCCAGGGCCATACCGATACAGGATTGAGTGACGTGCAGCAGGATGCATCACATCAGGGCACAGGCCCGATCGAGACCGACGCGATCATTATTGGGGCGGGACCGGTGGGTCTGTTCGCCGTCTTCGAACTCGGCCTCGTCGATATCAAAGCACACGTGATCGACATTCTCGACAGGCCAGGCGGGCAGTGTGCGGAGCTCTACCCCGATAAGCCGATCTACGACATTCCGGCGCTGCCGATCGTCACTGGTCAACAGCTGACCGATCAGCTCCTCGAACAGATCAAGCCGTTCGATCCGGCGTTCCATTTCGGTGAACGCATCGACGGGCTGCAGCGGCAGGACGACGGACGTTTTCTGCTCACAACCGATACCGGCAAGACGCTCCTGGCCAAGGTCGTCGTCATCGCCGCAGGCGGTGGTTCGTTCACGCCGAAGCGGCCGCCGCTGGCGGGCATCGAGGACTATGAGGGCACGTCGGTCTTTTATTCGGTCCGGCGCATGCAGGATTTCGCAGGTACGGATGTTCTGATCGTCGGCGGTGGAGATTCAGCGCTCGACTGGACACTGAACCTGCAGCCGCTGGCGCGCAGCCTGACCCTTCTGCATCGGCGTGACGAGTTCCGCGGCGCGCCGCATTCCGTGGAGCAGATGCGCAAGCTGGTTGCCGATGGGTCAATGCGTCTGATCATCGGGCAGGCCATCGAACTCCACGGCGCGGGTGGTATTCTCGAAGCCGTCACCATCAAGACCAAGGAGGGTGAGGAGCGACTGCCCTTCAGTCGCCTGATGCCATTCTTCGGGCTGACGATGAAGCTCGGTCCGATTGCGGAATGGGGCCTCAATCTCGAGGAAAACCTGATCCCCGTCGACACGGCGAAGTTCGAGACCAGCGAGCAGGGGATTTTCGCCATCGGCGACATCAACACCTACCCGGGCAAGTTGAAGCTCATCCTCTCCGGCTTCCACGAGGCGGCGCTGATGGCGCAGCAGGCGCACAAGTATATCTATCCCGACAAGAAGCTGCTCTTCCAATATACGACATCGTCATCGAGCCTGCAGAAGAAGCTCGGTGTGAAGTAATCCCGTCGCAGGCCTTCGGATCACTTCTTCTTGCCGCGGCTCAGCTCGACCTTGATGTCGTTGTCGTTGCTGCGCAGTGCGAAGACATCTCCGTCGCGAGCCTCATAGCTGCCGATGACGCGATTGTCCTTCGGCGCATGGAATGTGAGGCTCCCGGGAAGGCAGGCCGTGTGCTTGCTCGTGAAGTGCGGCTTGATGTCGTGTGATCGGTCGAGGAAGTCGTAGGTAATCGCCTGCTTCGATGAGTTGTTGATGCGGAAGGTGTAAGCCATCGAGAACGGCCGGCCGAACACCTGCACGGAGATGTACTTTTCCTGTGTTTTGACCTTGGCGACGGCAACGCCGATATTGGTGACGTATTCGCCCAGCAGGTTTTTCCGGTGACCGGGCGAGTTCATCCATCCCTGCACGGCCTCATGGGCAAGCTGGCGCGTTTCGAACCCGCGTGTGTCCAGATTGGATGACAGGTTCTCGGACACGAAGCAGGGCGCATAGCCTGCGGCCTTGGCGCGGTCGGCAGGCTGGCGGCCGTCTGCCGTGTGGGAAAACAGGTTCGACTGGGCGAGAAACCGCGCGTAGGTGCGGGCGGCCTTTTCAAGCTTGGGATCCGGCTTGACCTCACTCAGTTTGTGCTGCTTGCGGATCGCGTTCGTCATTTCGACGATGGCAATCTCGACCTTGGGGATATCTGGTGTCGCCATGCTGTGTTCTGCATCCCGGCGCCGGGCGCCATCGCCGTCATGGACCCCTGCCGCAAACGTCAGGCCGTCAGTGGAACAGGCTCCAGCTATCTGAATGGCGGAGCATACAGCAATCCGCCTTTCGACCAGAGATTATTGGGGCCACGCTCGAGCTTGAGAGACGAGCGCATGCCAAGGTTGCGCTCGAACATCTCGCCGTAGTGACCAACGTTCTTGATGACGTGATAGGCCCAGTCGCGGTTCAATCCGAGCGAGGCGCCGAGATCGCCATCGACACCGAGCAGCCGGCGTACTTCGACCGCATGCGAGTTCCGCGCCATATCGACATTGGAACTCGTCACGCCATGTTCCTCCGCCGTCAGCAGGGCGAACAGCACCCAGCGGACAATCGCGAACCACTGATCGTCGCCCAGCCTGACGGCCGGGCCGAGCGGTTCCTTCGACATGATTTCGGGGAGAACCTGGTATTCGTCCGAGCCTCCGCCGATGGTGGAACGGACCAGGGCGAGTGCCGACAGATCGGCGCTTAATCCCGTGCAGCGCTTGTTCTGGAACGCCTGGATCGCATCCTCCCATTTCTCGAAGAGAATGGGCGCAAACTTCATACCGCGATGCGTGAAGTATTCCTCGAGATGCGACTGGGCGGGACCTCCGCTCGAAATACAGAACGTCGCGCCGCTCAGTTCCAGAGCGCTCGAAACCCCCTGGGACCGCCGGACGAGGACGCCCAGACCGTCGTGAAACAGCGGTGTCACGAAGCGCGCGCCCAGATCGGTATCGCGGCTCAACGTCCAGGTCGCGGCGCGCCCAAGGACATCGACATCACCGGCCTTCAAGGCAGCAAAACGGTCGGCCGCAGTCAGCGCGCGAAATTTCACCGTGTCCCTGCGGCCAAAGATGGCTGAAGCGAGCGCGGTGCAGAAATCGACGTCGAGGCCGGACCATGTTCCGCGTTCGTCGAGGTGCGAGAAGCCGAGCGGGCCTTCAGCGACGCCGCAGATGAGGTGTCCGCGTTTGCGGACCTCGTCCAATGTGGCGGAGGCTGCCGGGGCGGAGACCGACGCAAGCACCAGGCCAGCGATGGTCAAGAGGCCTACCGCAGTCCATCCACATCGTCCGAGCCAAGTCGTAAATCGTCTCATCGTGCTCCTGCGTGTTGCCCTCGACTTGCAAGGACGTCATCGTCGCAACGACGGGTCACCACGCCCGAAGCGCGCCGCCGTCGTTGGAACTGTCATTTCGCTCAGGCTGGCATGGCTGTCTCGACGAGGCGCGCCCAGTATGACACTCCAGCGGGGATCGCGTCGTCGTTGAAATCGTAGGCGGGATGGTGAAGGCCGGCGCTTGGCCCGTTACCGAGAAAGATGAAAGCGCCCGGACGCTTTTCCAGCAAGAACGAGAAATCCTCGCCGCCCATCAGCGGTGGCATGTTGGTGTCGACGTTGTCCCGCCCGCTGACTTCGGCGGCGATCGAAGCCGCGAATGTGGTTTGTCGCTCATGGTTGCGGGTCACCGGATAGTCGCGCTTGTAAATGGCGCGCGCCTTGGCGCCGAACATCGCGGCCGTGGCCTCCGTCACCTCGACCACGCGGCGTTCCAGCAGGTCACGCACGTGCGGCTTCAGCGAACGCGCCGTACCCGTGAGATCGGCCCGCTCCGGAATGACGTTGCCGGCGCTTCCGGCGTGGAACATGCAGATCGAAACCACACCGGATTCGAGCGGATCGATATTGCGCGAGACGATCGATTGCAGAGCCGTGATGACATGGGCACCAACCAGTACAGTGTCGATGCACTGATGCGGCTTTGCCGCGTGCCCGCCTTTGCCTTCGATGGTGATGTAGATGCGGTCGGACGACGCCATCAGCGGCCCGGGACGCAGCGCGAAGTGACCGACCGGGAGGCCCGGCTGGTTGTGAATGCCGTAGACTTCCTGGACATTCCAGCGATCCAGCAGGCCGTCATCGAGCATCGCCTTGGCGCCAGCGCCACCTTCTTCGGCAGGCTGAAAGATGAGAACGGCTGTGCCGTCGAAATTACGCGTCTCGCACAGATAGCGCGCGGCGCCGAGCAGCATGGTCGTATGCCCATCGTGACCGCAGGCGTGCATCTTGCCTGGAGTCGTAGAGGCATACGGGAGGGCGGTGGCTTCTTCGATCGGCAGCGCATCCATATCCGCGCGTAGGCCGATCATCCTGCCGGAGCTGCTTTTGCGGCCGTGGATGACGGCAACGACACCGGTGCGTCCGATGCCGGGAACGACCTCATCACACCCATAAGCCTTCAGCCGTTCGGCCACGACGCCTGCGGTGCGATGGAGATCGTAGAGAATTTCCGGATTGGCGTGGAGATCGCGGCGTACCGCCGTCAGTTCGTCCTGCATACCGGCGACGCGGTTGACGATCGGCATGGACTTGTGGATCTCCCTTCAGAACATGGGCCGAGCGGGGCCCGCAAAGGAGGCAACCTAAACCGAATGTGTGCGGCCGACAAATGCGACCAAGGAGTCGCTCGAGGCTCCGCGCGCACACGTCATCGCGATGGGCAAGTCAGGCCGCCATATGAGATGCGATTGTGTGTCAGCTACGACGATAGACGAAGTAGCGGCCGCCAGGAACGCCGTCCGGGAGAGGCTGTGAACGCAGGTTCGCGTGTTCCAGACGTGTGGACGTCAGGATCAGCCCGCCCGACCTGACCATTGCAAGAACCGTCGATGGCAGCCACTGCTGCAGACGCATGTCATCCGCGCCGACGCCGTTGCCGAGATCGGCGTGAAGCAATGCGCCGATCCTGCCGGAGCGCTCGGCGAAGGCCGGCCCGGTCTCGGCGATCTCCCCCAGAATCAGATCTTCGGCAGGTGGTATGCTTTTCGGATTGGCAACCAGGGACCGGTCGAAAGCGACGATACGCCGACCGCGCATCACTTCGCGGAGATGATCGTAGGTCCGCCCATTGCCAAGGCCGAATTCGAACACGGGGCCCGGCAGGTCTTCTCCTGCGGCTCGCAACGTGGCGGCGGCGGCATTGAGGAGCACTCGCTGCGCCTGCATGCGCGCGATGAAGCTGTCCAGGCGGCTCATGCGTCCCCTCCCGTTTCCCGCAAATACCTCAGGCCGCAGCCTCGACGGTGGCCGATTCGCTCACCGTATGCACCTTAATCGGCTGCTCCCGGCTGCGAACGTGAACCTCGCGCGGCATCGACCCGGACAGCGAAATTCCAGCGGCCGCAAGCGCGGCGTCGGAAACCACCATGTCGGACAGAAGCTCCTTGGTGGCACTTTCCAGCCGGCTGGCGACGCTGACCGTCTCGCCGAGCGCCGTCATCATGAAGCCACGTTCCATATCGCCGACGCGTGCCAGGACCACCGCGCCGGTGTGGATGCCGACCCCGACCCGCAGCGGCATCGGCAAAGCGGAACCAAGCTCGGTATTGAGGGCCTGCGTGACCTTGAGCATATCCAGGCCTGCTGCGATCGCAGCCCGGCTTCCTTTCCGCTTCTGCCCATCGAGACCGAAAATCGCCATCAGTCCGTCGCTGAGATACATCCCGACGCGGCCGTCGTGTGCCTCGACCGTCTGCGAGAGCTCGCCGACGAAGCGGTTGATAAGGACAACCGTATCGTGGGGCAGTTGCTTTTGGGCCAGCGTGGTGAAGGCACGCATGTCCACAAACAGGATCGTGACCTCGCGGTCCACGCCCCACTTGTAGGCCTCTTCCTCCCAGTCCAGCCGTTTGCCGCGGGCCACGATCGGCAACAGGATCTGAACGGTCAGCGGTTGCGTTGGACGGATCTGGCAGGCGAGGCGCACGCGCGAGGGAGCAGAGATTTTCGTTAGAATCCGGCGCTCGATCGCTGAAGGCTCCGGAAGCGATTCGAGACCGGACAGGACAAGCACGCGGCAGGTCGAACACCGTCCGCGGCCGCCACACTGCGAGGGATGCGGAATTCGGTTTTCGCGGCTGGCCTCGAGCAGGGTCGTGCCGGGCCGGACGTCGACGTCGCCGTGCCCGACGTAACGAACGGGAATGGTTTGGCGCAACCGACGCAGGATCGCGCGGCCCCCGACGAAAGTGACCAGCACGGCGAAGATCGCGATCAGGAACCATTGCGCGCGCTGGCTGACGATCGAGAACGCTTCGGCCTGCTCTGGCGTAAGCGCGGCGCCCGGCACGGTCAGCTGCATGGCCTCGCGAGCTGCCGAGATGAACCCCGCGATGCTGAACAGCGGGACCAGGAATGCCAGGACAAGGCCGAGATCGCGGAAGCGGATGAACCAGGGCCGTGAGCGGAACACGTAGTGAATGCCGATGACGCCGTGAAACCACGCGACGAGAACCAGCAGCATCTGTTTGATCGGATGTCCCGACCAGATTCGCTGCAGTACGGCGGGATACGTATCGTCGACCCCGAGCCAGCGGGCGGCGTAGTGCGTTCCAAGCGCGTGTTCATAGACCAGTATCGGAATGGTCAGGCCGAGTACGATCTGAGCCGCTTCCTCGATCGGCATTCGCCATGTGCGGCGCAAGACGATTCGCTTCAGAGCGAGGGTCATGTGGATGGCGGCGGCGCCGTAGAGCGCGATCACGCCCGGCCACGTGCGCCACAGCCACACGCGCCATTCCTGCATGACTTCCATCGTCGCGATGCCAAAAACACCAAGCGCGTGATTGACGAGGTGCAGGGTCACGAACGCGAACAGGACGAGGCCCGCCCATAGCCGAATTTCCCGCTCCCACGCCACTTTGTGGAGCAGCAGGCCCGGAGCCACTTTATCGGCCTTCGTTGACGTCTGTGCCATGCGACGAGGTCATGCCATTGGAGCGGAGGCGGCGCGCGTTGTCCTTATGACAGAAAACGGCGATGGCCGCGATACGCCGGGGTGCGGCCCGGGCGTCATGCGACAGCCGCCGCCGTTTGCGGGCCGGTTTCCATGTGCGGTCCGTCGAACTTGATGACGGTGTCGAAGCCTTCCACCTCGCTGGCCTCGGCAACCGATACGATCAAGGTCTTGTCTTTCAATGCGTCCCGCAACCGGGTCATGATGGTCCGCGCTTCCGATTGCCCGAAGGCCGACAGCGCGCCATCGACGACGAATATCTGGGGACGCTTGACGAGACAGCGCGCCAGATTGATCGCCGCGCGCTGAGGTGTGTGTAACAGGCGGCCCCCTTGGCCGACCTCGGTGTCCAGTCCCAGCCGATAGATGATCGGCTCCAGTTCGAGGCTGGCCAGTGTTTCCCGGACGACGGTCCAGACCTTCTGCTCGGCGCTCGCGCTGGCGAAAGCGATGCGGCCGAACAGGATGTTGTCGCGGATCGGCGCGGCGGTCATGACCTTGCCGGGGTCATAGAACTCGATCCGCTCGGAATACTCGCGCGGCAGATAGCGCTTGAAGCTCGCCCGAGCACGCAGGATGCGGGCGTTGAACGTATCGTTGAGCAGACTGAGACGATGCCGCGGTTCGATGTAGCCGAGCGCCAATGCAATCAGGCGCGTGCGCCCTTCGGCCGGCAGACGAACCGAACCGCCGCGTTGCCGCGCGACGTCGATGAGCTTCTGGATCTGTTCCATTTCGTTTGAGCGGATGAACGAGTAGCGCTCGAATAGCGGATGCCCGGGAGGAAGGTCGGCGAACATCTCAGCCGTGAACTCTCCGATGCGCAGACCCAGCTCGGTCAGCGGCTCGACCAGGGACTCGGCTTCCAGAATTGAGCGCACGTACGGCGCGTTCGCCAGATCGAGGCTGCTCAAGCGGTTGCCGATCGGAACGCCGAACAGCAGGTTCTCGCCGATAGAAGCATTGGTATTGTAGCGCGCCGGGTCGAACGTTTCGACGACATGCGAAAGTTGTTCCGCGTTGAGCCTCTCGTGGACCGCGCGCCGTGCCGCGATGATCTGTTTCTCCGCATCGGGCGGTGGCGAAGAGCCGAGTTTACCATTCAGTCCGTAGGCGTAGATCTCTTCCCGCATGCCACCCACTTCGAGCGCTGCCAGAATGACGGCATCGAGCATGGCTGGATCGGACACGCCCGCGCCGGCGTAATCGTACCAATCGGCGTCCGGATGCGTGACCGGGTTGCCGCTGCTCAATGCTTCCATGCGCCGCCGGCGGTGAGCGACTGACAGCTCTTCGTCGTCATCCTCAGGTATCATCCGCCGGAGAGAGTACGTGACGTTTTCCCGGATCGTTCCTCCGAGCAGCAAGGGTTCCGGGCCGGCGTAGGCGAGCAGACGGCCCGCAGTTTCGTCCGGCAAGGTGGACAGGTCGCGCTGGCCGATACGGACGATGCCTTCATAATCCATGATTTGGCGGCCGAGGACTTTCGCGAGGATATCGCGTCCGCTCCCTGCCGGACCGACGATGGCTATATGTGCTGGCTGCTCTATTGTCGTCGACGCCTCCAGCAGCGGCGTGCCGCGCCGGTCGAGCACTCTCAGCCCGTCGATCGTGATCGGGCCTTCCAGTCCTTCGAGCTTTTCATCGCCGGCCGCTGGCAGCAGCTCATCCGTCATGAACTGCGCGATGATCTGCTCGTACTTGACCGTCACGTCGTTGCGCTGCTGGTCCCAGTCGATCAGTTCTTTGATGGGCGGCGGCAGATCACGATAGGCGGCGATGACGGCGACGAGCTGGCCGATATCGAGCGTGCCTTTCAATGCGAAGTAGCCGCCGATCGCATAAAAGAAGAAGGGGGTCACCTGCGCCAGCAGGTTGTTGAGATACTTGACCGCAAACTTGCGCTTGAACAGGGCCACCCGGATGTCGAACAGGTGTCCAAGGCGATGACCGATTTCCGACCGTTCATAACCGGCAGTTCCATGGATGTGGACCGCTGGAGCGGTTTCGATGACTTCGCCGATGCGTCCGGCCAGATGGCGGGCGGCGATCTGGCGTTCGCGCCCAAGCCGGATCTGCTCGCGCCGCAGTGCGGGAATCACGAAAGCCTGGATCAACACGATCGCGAGCGCGATCAGGCCGAGCCACAGGCTCTGCAGCATGATGAAGGCCAGCGCCGTCAGGGCTTGCGTACCGAGATAGGCGGGCTGGATGAACGCATCACCGACGAAGGCGCCGATCGGCTCGACCTCGTCCTTGATCATGCTGGTGGCTTCCGACGGCTTCACCGTGCGGATGTCTTCCGGCCGAAATCTCAGCAGTGTATCGAACAGCTCGAAGCGCATGCGCCGCAGCACGCGCTCGCCGAGAACGCCTTTGCGGATGTTGATGAAATACTTGAAGGCTCCATTGATCAGCACCAGCGCCAGAAAGATGAAGCTCAGCGCCATCAGAAATGAAATCTGGTCGAATTCAAATCCGTTGCTCACGACGAACTTGCCGCCGCCGAGGAAGTCCGGCAACGTGATCGTCCATGCGAGCAGATTGGCCGTCGTCTTCCCATTCTCGAACGCGCGTCCCTGGAGGGCGTCGTTGACGATGAGGCGAGGGATATCGAGCGAGGCGAAATAAAACGGCAGCGATGCCAGAATGAGCAGAAGGATCACGATCTGCTCACGACGGCTGTGGTTCCAGACGTATCGGAACAGGTTGGTATCCAATAGGAGCTCTTGAGCTGATGGCGACGACGGAACGTAGTAACCGTATGCGAGGCCGACAAGTCAGGGGATTCCCCGGTATCAACAACTCATCGACGCGAGCGTAAAATCATTGTGAGCTGCCGGTGAGTTAAGGTCTCGCCAACGGCAGCGTTCAAATGAGACCGAAGCTGGGGCGTTGCCGCGGAGGGCAGCGAATCGGACGATGAGAGTCGCGTTCTATGCGCCGCTGAAACCGGCTGATCACCCGACCCCGTCGGGTGATCGGCTCATGGCGGGCCTCCTCGTCAAGGCCCTGTCCATCGCGGGGCATGACGTGTGCGTCGCCAGCCGCTTGCGCACCTACGCGGCTACACCCGATGACGGCCTTTATCACGCCCTCAAGGCCGAGGCGCATCGGGAAGCCGCGCGGCTGATTGCCTCCTGGGAGGCCAGCACGACCGAATGGTCGCCGGATTGCTGGTTCACCTATCACCCCTATTATAAGTCGCCGGACTGGATCGGGCCGCAGATCAGCGCCCGATTCGGCATACCCTACGTGACGGCGGAGGCCTCGCATGCCCCGAAGCGCGACAAGGATGCGTGGCAGATCTGGCAGGCGGATGTCATCACAGGGTTGCAGCAGGCTTCCGCGAACTTCTGCTACACGTCTATCGATCGTGAAGGCCTGCAGCGGCTTGGTGTGCCCGGGCGGCTGGTGGATCTACCGCCGTTCATCGATCCGGCGCCGCATGTCCTGCGCGCGCGCCGCTCTACCGCGGCACCGCGTATCGCCACGATTGGCATGATGCGGCGTGGCAACAAGCTCGCCAGTTACCGGATGCTGAGTGAGGCACTGAAGTTGCTGCTGGACCAGCCGTGGCGGCTGGCGGTGATCGGCGACGGACCGGCGCGCGCCGACGTCCTGGCCGCGTTCGCGGTGATCCCGCCCGACAGGATCGACTGGCTGGGGAAGGTGGACGACGAAACCGTCGCCGGGGAGCTGGAGGCGTGTGATCTGTACGTCTGGCCGGGGGTCGATGAAGCTTATGGCGTGTCGTATCTGGAAGCGCAGGCGATGGGATTGCCTGTCGTGGCGCAGGACACGGCCGGCGTGCCCGCCGTTGTCGAGAACGGGTTGGGCGGCTGGTTGACACCCGCCGGAGATATCGATGCGTTCGTCTCGGCAATCCGGAACCTGCTGACCGATCCGGATATGCGCGCAGGGATGGGGGCGCAAGCCGCGCGTTTCGTGCGCGAGAAGCGTGGAGTTCCGGACGCGGCCGTCAGGCTCGATACGGTGCTGGCCTCGCTGCCACGGCCCGCAGGTCGGCCCGCGCCATGACCGGTCCAAACGCTGCGCATTGGAGGGCCGTTCGCGATGAGTTGGCGCGCTGGCACGCGCGAGGGCAACGGGCGCGGTTTTGGCTTCGCGATGACGATGCCGTCACGGTAACGCCGGCGCTGGTCCAACTCATGGAGATGTGCGGGGAAGTCGGGGTCACGCCACTGATTGCCGTCATTCCTGCACAGGTACGCGAAGACCTTGCCGATTACCTCAACGCCGCACCAGCCTCCGAAGTCGCGGTCCACGGATGGTCGCATATCAACCACGCGACGGCGGGTAGCAAATCGCAGGAATTTCCCGTCCATCGCCCGAGGCAGGACACGCTGGCCGAACTGGGGCAGGCGGCGGCGCGGCTCGGCGCGATGTTCGCCAGCCGGATCACACCGATCTATGTGCCGCCATGGAACAGGATCGCGCCGGAGGTTGCGGCGCTGCTTCCGGATCTCGGCTTCCGCGCCGTGTCGGCATTCGGACGGAAACCGCTGTTTGCGGACGAAGCCCCGCTCGTGGAGCTCAACACGCACGTTGACGTCATCGACTGGCGCGGCACGCGTGGCGGCCGTGATCCGGAGCGGCTGGCTTTGGAGCTGGCGCAAGAACTGGTTTGGTCGCGGGAGAACGATTGGAGCCCGGTCGGCATTCTGACGCACCATCTCGTTCATGATGCGCAGGCGTGGCAATTCCTGCGCGAGCTGTTTGCCGAAACTGCGGCTCATCCTGACGTCTGCTGGTGCCGCGCGGGCGAACTGGTTGGCCGCGCGCCAGCCTGTCCACCAACCCAGGCGTCATCCTGCCACTGTTAGAGATTTTGCGATCTGGCGACCTTGGCGCTATCGTAGCGGCAAATCGCTCCAGGAGCTGAGAAATGTCCATTGAGAGCCTGAAGGAACAGGTCGCCCGCGAGTTCGGCACCCCGGCCGTCGTGATCGATCTGGATCGTGTCGAGAAGAACATCGCCCGCGTTCAGGCGATCTGTGATGCCGCCGGTGTCGCCAACCGCCCGCATATCAAAACCCACAAGAGTCCGGTCATTGCACGGATGCAAGCGGATGCAGGCGCCGCGGGGATCACCTGCCAGAAGCTCGGCGAGGCCGAGGTGATGGTCGATGGCGGTCTCAATAACGTTCTCATCAGCTACAACCTGCTCGGCACGGAAAAGATGGGCCGGCTGGGCGCCCTGCTGAAGCGCGCCGATGTCACGGTCGCCGCCGACAATCCGACGGTCGTGAAGGGGCTGACCGAGGCCGCCGCGATAGCTGAGCAGCCTCTGAAAGTGGTCGTGGAGTGCGATACCGGACGCAAGCGGGCTGGCGTGGAGACACCTCAGGAGGCGATCGAGCTGGCACGGCTGATCGGCGGACTGCCCGGCCTGGAGTTCACCGGCTTCATGTTCTATCCCACCGAAACGTCCTGGCCGCAGACGCAGCGTTTCTTCAATGAGGCCCGGGCGGGTGTTCGCGAGGCTGGACTGCGCGATACGTTGATTTCGACCGGCGGCACTCCTAACCTCGTCAACGTCGGCAAGTTGGAAGGAGCCACCGAGCATCGCGCAGGGACCTACATCTTCAACGACCACACGACGATCGCGGCGGGGGCGGCCGAGGAAGAAGATTGCGCACTCACGGTGTTCACGACGGTGGTGAGCCGCGCTGCCGCCGAGCGCGGCATCCTCGATGCCGGCTCCAAGACGCTGACTGCCGATCCGGGCAGCGGAGTGGAGGGGTACGGACTGATCCTCGAGCATCCGCAGGCGCGCATCAAAGGCTTCGCGGAGGAGCATGGCTTCCTTGACCTGAGTGCCTGCAATGAGCGGCCTCAGGTTGGTGACGTGTTGCGCGTGATACCCAACCACGTGTGCGTGGTGGTCAATATGGTCGACCGCATGATCGTGGTGCGAGGCAACCAGGTTGTCGATGTCTTGCCCGTCGCGGCGCGGGGCAAGCTGATCTGAAGGCTGAGATGCGTCTGTCCCAACCTTGGCTCGAACTCGTTGAGAGCAGCTACATTGTGGATGGTAGCGTGCTCGCAGACAAGTTCGGGCTGACGACCGACGATATGCGCGCGGCCATGCAGGCCGGGCGGCTGGTCAGCATCTCGGAAACCGGTGTCGGCAGCGACACGGGGCGCGTGCGGCTGACGTTCCGCTATGGCGCCTCTGCATGGCGGGTGATCATCGAGCCGGATGGCACCGTCAACGAGGATTTCGAGCTGGGCGCGGCGAAAATTCCCAATCCGGCTTCTCAAGAGCGGTAGAGATCGCGTTGCAGGATCGGGCCGGAGGGCTGCGGCAGGCAGCGGGAATTTGCACCATCCCAGACGCCTCCATCCTCGCGGCAACGCTCGACTTCGCTTTGGCGCACCACCTGCCAGGCGAGGAACGCCGAGAGGACAGCGAGAAGACCGGCGGCGATCAGCCAGCGAGTTGCGTTCAAGGATGAATATCCCGATAGCTTGGCGGTCCGCTCCATCCATCCGGCACACGTGCCTCGTAGACACCGCGGGCGATGGCGCGCGCAAGACAGTCCGAGGCGGCAAGACCGATCTCCGCCAGATCCACACTGGAATCGCGCAACGGCCGCTCGAGCATTGCGACCGCGATCACCGTATCGCCGTCCATTGGGGCATGGGCAGGGCGGATGGCGCGCGCCAGTCCGTCGTCGGCCATGATGGCGAAGCGCTTTGCTTCCGCCTTGGTCAGGATGGCGTCCGTTGCGACGAGCGAGATGGTGGTCGAGGGGGGAGCCCCACCTTTGATCCTGTTCACGAGGGCATCGGGTTGCACTTGAGAGGGCAGGCCGTGCCCGCCGAACTCGCGGCCGACCTCACATGCGCCAGCCCAGAAATGCGGCCCATCGCCGACGGTTGCCGAACCGACGGCATTCACCACCGTCAGCGCCGCGACGCGGAACCCGGACGGCGTTATGGCGCTTGCCGACCCCAGTCCGCCCTTGAAGCTCACCGTGCTGGCGCCAAATCCGCCGCCGGCCGTGCCAAGAGGAAAGGTTCCGCCAGTGGCGTCTTCCGCAGCCTGCCATCCAAGATCCCAGAACGGCGGCATGCGGCCCCAGTTCTTGTTGCCGCCGTTGAGTAGGTCGAACGTGGTGGCCTGGGATGCAATCGGCACGTTGATATCGCCGATCTGGAAGCCGCGCCCTTGAGCGCGCAGGTAGGACACGACGCCACCTGCCGCATCCAGACCGAACAGCGAGCCGCCAGATAATACGACCGCGTCGAGGCTCTGCACGGTCATTTCAGGATCGAGCAGGGTGGTATCGCGGCTGCCCGGAGCGCCACCGCGCGTGACACCCGATGCGACGTTGGACTTGTCGAAGATGACAGCCGTCACACCACTGATGGCGCGCGCGTCGTGGGCGTTGCCGACCCGCAAGCCAGGGATATCGGTGATGAGGTTCATGTCAATCCTCCGCCAGGGCCGCGATCATGGTCCCTTCCGCGACTTGCTGACCTTCATAAGCGTCCAACCTGGCGACGGTTCCCGGACGCGGTGCAGAGAGAATGTGCTCCATCTTCATGGCTTCGATGGTGGCCACCGGTTGACCCTTGTCGATCGTCTCACCTTGGGACACGAACACCTTCGTGATGCGACCGTTGATCGGGGCACGGATGGAGGCACCGCCGTCGCCATCGGCCGTGTCCGATGCGTCGCGAACCGGCCACGACATCTCGATGTGCCTCAACTCGTGAATGACGAAGGTGCGCCCGTCGGCGGACACCACTGTTGGGGACTGCGCGCTCTCTTGTGACGATGATCCGTGGCCGGCGGTAATCTCCAGACAACCATGTCGCCATGAGAGATCGACGGATCGCTCCGCGCCATCGACCAGAACAGTCATCGATTGCGTGCGAGGGGCTCCAAGCTGGAAGGCATCCCGCGCGTTCCACGGGCAGTCATCGCCGGATGTGCCCGCGCGCGCGTCGAGTTCGGCCTGCCGTTGAGCGACCATATAGGCCGCGCCGGCGGCCACAGCCGCGTCCTCCGGCTTTTGCGCGGTAAGGCGATTGATCTCGCGGCCTATGAAGCCTGTATCAATCGTTCCCGCCCTGAAAGCAGGATGATCGAGGAGCCCATGCAAGAATGCAGCGTTGGTTTTGACGCCCGCGACCGTTGACGCTTCCAGCGCACGAAGCAGGATTGTGATGGCGGTCTCGCGATCGGATGCGTGTGTGATCAGTTTGGCGATCATCGAGTCGTAGAACGGTGAGATCACCGAGCCGGTCTCGATTCCCGCGTCGACGCGCAGGCCGTTCGTCCCAGGCACGTCGAACGCTGCAATCCGGCCGATGGAGGGTATGAATCCGCGTGCGGCATCCTCCGCGCACAGTCTCGCTTCGATTGCATGCCCATGGCAGGCGATAGCCGATTGCTTGAGCGGCAGCGGTTCTCCTGCGGCCACGCGCAATTGCCACTCAACCAGATCGAGCCCGGTGATGGCTTCCGTCACGGGATGTTCGACCTGCAGCCGGGTGTTCATCTCGATGAAATACCAGGGCGCGCCGGCTGACAGGCTGCCGCCCTCGACCAGGAATTCCACCGTGCCCGCACCGCGATAGCCGACCGACTTGGCCAATTTCACCGCTGCGGCTGTCATCTTGGCACGCAATTGCGAGGACATGCCCGGCGCGGGGGCTTCCTCGTTCACTTTCTGGTTGCGGCGCTGCAGGGTGCAGTCGCGCTCGAACAGGTGAACGACGTTGCCGTGCGCATCGCCGAACACCTGCACTTCGACATGGCGGGGCGCGACGACCACCTTCTCGATCAGGATCCGCGCATCCCCGAATGCCGACTGCGCCTCGCGCTGGGCACTCGCCAGAGCCGGGGCGAAATCCTCCTCACGTTCCACGAGCCGCATGCCACGCCCACCGCCGCCTGCGACCGCCTTGATCATCACCGGATAGCCGATGCCGCGCGCCGCCTCCGCGAGCGTCTCCAGATCCTGCGCGGCGTCCTGGTAGCCGGGTACGACCGGCACACCAGCCTTGACGGCGATGGCCTTCGCTGCGGCCTTGCCGCCGAGCTGACGCATGGCATCTCCGGTCGGGCCGATGAAGGCAATTCCGGCCGCCGCGACGGCATCGGCAAAATCCGCGTTCTCCGACAGAAAGCCGTAACCCGGATGAATCGCGTCCGCGCCCGTTTGTTTCGCGGCTGCGATAATCTTGTCGATGACGAGGTAGCTCTCGGTCGCCGGACCGGGGCCGATCGACACGAACTCGTCGGCGGCGTGCGCGAACGGCATGTCCAGGTCGGGCTCGGAGGCGACGGCAACCGTCCCGATGCCCATGCGCCGCGCCGTGCGGATGATTCGCAGCGCGATTTCCCCCCGGTTTGCGATCAGGATTTTTTTCAGCATGGGCTCCGTCCCTGTCGCAGCGGCCCGTTGCCGTTTTATTTGGCCGTGCAGAATCCATAGTACTGAGCGACGACCGGTTCGCCGAATAGCCCCACATGACGAGAGTGCACGGCAGGGAAGGTTTTCCGCTTTTGGTCTTCGTCGTAGATCGTGGTCAGGTTGAGAAAGCCTTCGTTGACCACCTCCAGGAAGTGGTTGGCATTGACGGCGCGGACGATCCGCAGCGCGCCCTTGCCGCCGCTGGTTTCGAGCACCGCAAGCTGCTTATCCAGGTCGATCGCGCTGATATCGAACGTCAAGGGCTGAGCTGAAGAAGCGTCATAAGCCCCGGCTTCATACGCGATGCTCGTGCCCTTCTCGAACTTGCAGCTCAGGGCGCTGGGCAAGCCCTCGGCCCGGGACGCAACCGGCGAAGCAATAAGCGCAGCGGCGGCGAGCGCGAGGCAGGAGACGGCAGCAGAACGAGCTGTCATGCGATGGGACTTTCTACAACCTGTTGAGAACACGCGGCATTCAACTCCGAGCAACAGGCAAGCGCAAGAGGTAAGGCGCGACGTCAGCAACGCCTTGAGCCTGCCGCGTCGCCGGGCCATATTCGCGGCATGCCGCGTCCTCCCAAGTCTGCAACAACGCCGAAGCCGCGCCCGTCGCGCGGTCGGTCCGGTAAACCCACGCCGCCGCCGCAGGAGACTGCTGCCGGAACGCCGGGGTTTGGGGAGGCGCCACAGGCTCCATTTCTGCCCGATACGAAGTCGACATTGCCCGCTTTGCGGATGGCCGGACGGCCGATGGAGCGCAGCGAGTCGCCGTCCGCGGTGCTGGACGCCCTGCTGGCGCGGCCCGATCAGCGCTCCGAAAGTGCCAAGGCGTTGCTCTCACGAGAGCCGATGATCGCCAGCCATCCGCTGGTGTCGGGCGGCATGCCGATGTTCATGCCGCACCGTCCGCCACGGCCGGAGAAGTCGGAAGGCGGCATCGCATTCAGCCTCGTTTCGGAGTTCGAGCCCAAGGGCGACCAGCCGCAGGCCATCACTGAACTGGTGGATGGCGTGAATCAGGTCGAGCGCGATCAGGTGCTGCTTGGCGTCACCGGCTCGGGCAAGACCTTCACGATGGCCAATGTCATCGCACAGACGCAGCGTCCGGCATTGATCCTGGCGCCGAACAAGACGCTGGCCGCCCAGCTCTACGGCGAGTTCAAAAGCTTCTTCCCGGATAACGCGGTCGAATACTTCGTCAGCTACTACGACTACTACCAGCCGGAAGCCTACGTCCCGCGCACGGACACGTACATCGAGAAGGAAAGCTCGATCAACGAGCAGATCGACCGGATGCGCCACGCCGCGACGCGTGCGCTGCTGGAACGCGATGACGTCATCATCGTCGCGTCGGTGTCGTGCATCTACGGTATCGGTTCGGTCGAGACCTACACGGCGATGACGTTCACGGTGAAGACCGGCGAGCGCCTCGACCAGCGCCAGCTCCTCGCCGATCTCGTGGCTCTGCACTACCGCCGCAACGATCAGGCGTTCGTGCGTGGCTCGTTCCGCGTGCGCGGCGACACAGTGGAACTGTTTCCAGCCCACTTGGAGGATCGCGCCTGGCGTTTCTCGCTGTTCGGCGACGAGGTGGAGAGCATCACCGAGTTCGATCCGCTGACCGGCCACAAGACCGACGAGCTGAAGCTGGTCAAGATCTACGCCAATTCGCACTACGTCACGCCGAAGCCGACGCTGCAGCAGGCGATCAAGTCGATCAAAAAAGAGCTGAAGCAGCGTCTTGAAGAGCTCTATGCCGCCGGCAAGCTTCTCGAAGCCCAGCGCCTCGAGCAGCGCACGACCTTCGACATGGAAATGATGGAGGCGACCGGCTCCTGCGCCGGCATCGAAAACTATTCGCGCTATTTGACGGGCCGCAATCCTGGCGATCCGCCGCCGACGCTGTTCGAATATCTGCCCGACAACGCCATCGTGTTCACCGACGAAAGCCACGTCACCGTGCCCCAGATCGGCGGCATGTTCCGTGGCGACTACCGGCGCAAGGCGACGCTGGCGGAGTTTGGA
>JAFAFW010000013.1 GCA_023423275.1 Pseudomonadota bacterium | reverse complement strand
TGCCCTGCGGGGTACCGTCGACGATGTCGAACAGGACGACATCACCCAGCTCCTTGAGGCCAATGAGGTGGGCCAGTGTGCCGCCGATCATGCCTGCGCCGATCAGCGCGATCTTGGTGCGCGCCATGTCTGTCGGTCTCCTTGGAGCCTGCTTAAGGTTGCGGGTCGGATCAAAGCTTCCGCACAGGCAGGCCGGATAGAACCGGGGCTCAGTTGTGCGGTTGCAACATCTCGCCACAGGCTGGTTAGCCGGAAACGGCGGGCCGTTCAAGGCGCGACCTGCCGAACTCGGCGAAAGTTGACGTCGGAGCGCTACTTTGCCGCCAAGGGCTCCTGTGCCCGCCGACTGTGCCGGTCGGCGAGATAGGCCTCGGAGCGCATTTCCGTCAGGCGCGAGGCGGTTCTTTCGAACAGGTCGGCACCGTCTCCACTGACGAACAGCTCATCAGGCTCGGCATCGGCCGACACAACCAGACCGACACGGCCGTCGTACAAGGTATCGATGAGGTTGATGAAGCGGCGCGCCTCATTGCGCCGCTGCGGTCCCAGGATCGGAATATTGTCGATGAAGACGGTATGGAAGGTTCGCGCGATCTGGAGGTAGTCGAGCGTGCCCAGCGGCTTCTCGCATAAATCCGCAAAGCTGAACCGCGCGATGCCCATGGCGGCGCGCGGGATACGCACGCGACGTCCCTTGATCTCCAGCTCGGCCGGTGCGCCGGCCTGTCCGCCCGTCAGATGCAGCCAGATCCGATCCAACTCGGCGCGGGCCGCCGCATCGGCCGGGATAAAATACAGCGGCTGACCGGCGAGCTTTTCCAGCCGGTAGTCCTTCGCCGACACCAGCTCGAGAACATCCATGTTGTCCTCGATCAGATCGACGAACGGCAGAAAGAGCTGCCGGTTGAGACCATTGCGATAGAGATCGCTCGGCTTGGCGTTTGAGGTCGCAACCACCACGACCTTGCTCTCGAACAGGCCCTTGAACAATCGGCCAAGGATCATCGCGTCGGCAATGTCAGTGACGTGCAGCTCATCGAAACAGAGCAGCCGGGCCTCATCGGCAATCTGCTGCGCGACGGCGGGGATGGGATCACCCGGGTGCAACTTGCGCGCCTTGGCGATGCGCTCATGCACGTCAGCCATGAAGTTGTGAAAATGAACCCGGCGCTTCGGCGCGAAATTTACCGCTCCGTAGAACAGGTCCATCAGCATGGTCTTGCCGCGGCCGACGGCACCGTGAATGTACAGGCCGCGCGGCTGCTCAGGTTCCGAACGGCGAAACATGCCGAACCACCCGCTGTCCAGCCGCCAGCGCTCGAGCACACGCGCCAACGCGTCAAGCTTTTCGGCCGCGCGCTGTTGCGCGGCGTCCGGCTCGATCTCCCCCGCCGCAACGCGCGCCTGGTAGTCTTCCAACAATCCCTTCGTCATGGCGGCCCCGGCTATCCCGCCGGAACCAGGCGGTCAAGTTTCAACTTTACGCTTCGGCGCAGTCGCCCGCTTCTCGAGCGAGCGCGGCGATGTGGCACCGTGAATTCACAGCCGAAGGATCGGTTCGAGCGGCGGAGAACATAGCTTCGGCCAGATTGATGCCCTATATTGTGCATTGCAGCAAGGAGAGCCGAAACGGCCGCTGGCTGCTTGAGGCCAGACCGGAGGTTTATCATGAGTGACCACCGCATCTGGGGAGGAAGTATTCGCAAGCTTTGGCCGACGGAAACCGAAAAATTCCGCGACCATCTCTTGCGGCTGGATAAAGAGAGCCGCCGGATGCGTTTCGCACACGGCGTCTCGGATAAATTCATTATCGATTATGCCAGCCGCATGCACGACATGGGCAGCATCGTCTACGGCTTTATCGAAGGCGGCGAGGTGCGTGCAGCCGCGGAGTTGAGAAAGCTTGGCGTCACGTGGGGACAAGAGGCCGAAGCCGCGTTCTCGGTGGAAGGGCCCTGGCAGGATAAGGGTATCGGTTCAATCCTCATGGGACGTGTCATACGCGCGGCACGCAACCGGGGAGTGCAGCGATTGTACATGAGCTGTCTCGCCGAGAACGGCAAAATGCAATCGATCGCCCGCAAACATGAAGCCGACCTGCGGTTCGAACCTGGTGAGGTGGTTGGAGAAATCGTACCGCCCTGGCCGGATTACTTTACGTATCTGGCGGAAGCCGTCGACGACCGCATGGGCTTCATGATGGCGGTTCTCGACCTGCAAACGCAAACACGCACAGTAGAAGCCGCATAGTGTCTTCAGATGGGCCGCACTGCGGCCCATCTTTCAAATAAGACGGCGCGATTGCAGTGTGTCGCGATTAAGCCGGCTCGAAAAATCTCGACCAACCCTCCGGCGAGATTCGTCCAGCAACAATCTCGCAGGCGCTGTGACGAGATTGAAAGTGCAGGCATTCCTCGCACTTCTCATCCAGGCGCGGCTCATCCTGATAAAGCGCTTCGTCTTTCGAGATCTTCGTCTTTAGCTGAGCCATTCACGTTCTCCGCGAATACGCTGCTCTCACATAAGTAGAACTCAACAGCGCGGACGAAGTTTCTCTCGGAGTGCTTTGTGCGCCCTTCCCGTTTTGCGTTCTCGATCGCATTTCGATGATCGCGCCGGGACTCACGCGCTCGTCATTTCAATTCATCCGGTGAGCGAGTGCTGCACATCGCGTCGAGCGCAGTGGCGCTTATCAACATCAAATCTGAGCGTCACCCGCGAACACATTGAGACACTTCAAACTCTCTCGAAACTCTCGCGCGCGCATCATTTGAAATGGAAATTTGCAGTGCACTTGTGCGTTGAAGCAGTGACGTGAGTTAGTTCGTGCAGCTCCTGTGAGCATCCAATCCAAACGCCTAACACGTTCAAGAGTCACGATTTTGTGGTATCACTGCAACAGATCCAGCGTATTGGAGAAGAAAAATGCATTGAAAGTACGAATTACTGTCAACAAATCAGAAGAGCTTGCACATGCTGAATTGTGTTCGAAATGATTCGAACGTTTCCTAGAGGGAGAGAGAACTATGGCTAAAGCAGTCAAGACAGTGAAGAAGGCTTCGGCGAAGGCTCCGGCTCGGGCCCCGAAGAAGACGACGGCGCGCTCGCGCGTTGCGGTGAAGAAGGCGGTTGCGAAGCCCCGCGCTAAGGTTGCTGCGAAGCCGCGCGCCAAGGCTCCGGCGAAGAAGACCGCTGCTCGCACGACGGCTCGCAAGCCGGCTGCGAAGAAGCCCGCTGCGAAGAAGCGCAAGGCGGCCTAACGCCTTCATTCTCGCATTCCGGTTGGGCACCGGGAGCGGGATTGATCGACTTCGCGGCAGTGTCCAACCTGCCGCTTTTGAGGCCGGAGGTCGCCGGGGGGCGCCTCCGGTCTAATTTTTTTGGAAACCAGCCGAGCGGCAGTCGGAAACGGGTGCGAATCAGACCCGACGCTCGACCATCAGCTTCTTCAGCTCCGCGATCGCCTTGGCCGGATTGAGGCCCTTCGGACACGCCTTCGAGCAATTCAGGATGGTGTGGCAGCGATAAAGCCGGAACGGATCTTCCAGATTATCCAAGCGCTCGCCCGTCGATTCATCGCGCGAATCGATCACCCATCTGTAGGCCTGCAGCAGAATCGCCGGTCCGAGATACCGGTCCGAGTTCCACCAATAGCTGGGGCAGGACGTCGAACAGCAGGCGCACAGGATGCACTCGTAAAGACCGTCCAGCTTCTCACGATCGTCGCGAGACTGCTTCCACTCCTTCGGCGGGGTTGGCGTCGCAGTCTTCAGCCAGGGCTCGATCGAGCGATGCTGCGCGAAAAACCCGGTCAGATCCGGCACCAGATCCTTGACCACTTCCAGGTGCGGCAATGGATAGATCTTCACGGTGCCGGAAATGTCGTCCAACCCCTTCAGGCACGCCAGCGTGTTGGTGCCATCGATATTCATCGCGCACGAGCCACAAATACCTTCGCGACAGGACCGGCGGAAGGTCAGCGTCGAATCGATCTCGCTTTTGATCTTGATCAGCGCGTCGAGAACCATCGGCCCGCACGTATCGCGGTCCACCCAATAGGAATCCAGGCGCGGGTTCTGCCCGTCATCCGGGTTCCAGCGATAGATCTTGAGCTCCTGCCAGTTCCCCCTGGCACCCGGCTTGTTCCAGGCCTTGCCCTTCTGGATTTGAGAGTTCTTTGGCAGCGTCAGCTGGACCATTGCCCCGAGTCCCCTGGTTGGCGAAGCTGCAGACTTCGCACGTTCGTTCTGGAATGCGAGCCTACGGCGTAGCTGTCAACGCTTGCGTTCGTTGTAGGGAATAAGTGCGGCACCCTGTCCACGCGAAGCTGCGAAATGCAGGCCAGAATTGCGCGGAATGCGCGTCTAAACACCGACTGGATCAGTCAACTTTCTGACGGCGTACGGCGCTGACCAGCGTCGTAAGCTGAACGGCAACCGAGTACCCCGTCTCCACGGACAATTTGAGAGTCGCGCGCTCCCGGATCAGTTTGTTCAGCCGCTCCTGCTGTTCCGCGAAACCAAAAAAAACCTCTTCCGGAACCTCGATTTCCCCGTCCTCGATCGCTGCCATGACGTCAAACGCGTTCTGCGTTGCCAGCACGAGCATGGAGGCGATGTCGTTGATGAGCTGCTGATAAAGCCGTACCGCTTCCGGACTGACCCGTACCCCATGCACACCGAACTTCAGCGGCGATGCAACGGTCCCACCTTCTCCCGCAAACAGCTTTGGGCTTTTATGAAAGCGCCGGAAGATCTCCTGCAGCCCAAGACAAGACCTCTCCAGTTCGCGCAGCGCAATACCAGCCTTGCGTTTGGTCTTCGTGCGATCCGGCGTCTGCTCCTGCGCAACCCAGTTCACGGCGGCAATCGACGCGATTGCCCCAAGCGCCGATAAGGCAGGCAGAACCGCAGAGAACGGATCGGGAGCAATACGCGTGTCGCCGTCCGATCGCATCTTTGATGTCTCAGGCTCGCTCAACCGTCACCTCCGCCGACCAGTGACACCTCGCGGGCGCAACATCAGAAGGCCAGAACTCAGCGAACATTTCGCATCGACTCATGCCTGCGTTCTAAAGCGACGGCATCATGGAAATGGAGAGCCCCTTAGTCCGATTTCTCAAGCACCGTATTGTTGTTCGTGGTGAACAGGGTGCTGTAGCCGGCCGCCTCCGCCAATGCGATGCAGTCGACTTTCCACTCCGCCCGCGCCAAATGCTCGATAATCAGCACCCTCGGCCTCAAATTTGGTGCAACCGTGTCGAGAAATGGCGGCCAGATTCTGTCTTCGTGACCCTCCACATCAATCTTGAGGACGTCGATGCGCGAAAGTCCGAGTTCGGCAACGAGACCGGCAAGTGTCCGCACCGGCACTTCGTTCGCCGCGCCGGTCATATCGGCCTCCAAATCCAACAAACTCCGGCCGCCCTCACTCCTGCTGGCGCCCAAGAGCGCGACACCATCATGATCACTGGCCGCGAGCGCCAGCCGCGTGACGACGACGCTCGGGAGGATATGTCCGTCGCGCCGCGCGATCTCGATATTGAAGACAAGGCGACTCAGGAGCTGCTCATTCGGCTCGATCGCAACGATATGACCTCCCGCGCCAGCATGAAGGGCAGCATCCAGGCTGTATAAGCCGGCATTTGCACCGATATCGATGAACACGGCACCTGGGGCCGACATCCTGCGGCGGAGTTTGGCACGTTCGCGTGGATCCATCCTCTCGGGCCGCAGAAGGGCCTTGCGTTCAACGACATTATTCGACGGATGGAGGCGGACTCGCGTCTCAAACACCCTGGTATCAACCGGCCCTGGATGCAGGGCGGAAAATGCCTGATAGGTCAACTTACGCAGCCGCCCGCGCCCGAGCGGCGTCGATCGCGCCAGCCACAATAAAATACCCGCAAGACCATTGGGTTCGCGAGCTCCCCAGAGCTCAGACAGCTGCGCGCCCATTGTACCCGTCACCATACCTTGGCCGAAGACACTGTTGGTGACGGACGCCTGACGATGACCCCCTCACGAAAGCAGCCGTTCGAAAACCAAAATCGTTGAAGTCCGAGAGGTATCCTCTCCCCCTCAGTAAACTCTCGCCTTTGGCTCGATGTAACTCATTTCATTGGTCATTGTGTAAGTGTGGACCGGACGGAAATCGAGGGTGACCTGCTTGCTGCCGTAGTCGGCCCAGGCCAGCGTGTGCTTCATCCAATTGACGTCGTCGCGGTTCGGATAGTCCTCACGCGCGTGTGCGCCGCGGCTTTCCTGCCGATTGTTGGCGCCAACCACCGTTACCGCAGCTTGGGCGATCAGGTTGTCGTATTCCAGCGTTTCGACGAGGTCGGAGTTCCACACCAGCGAGCGGTCGCTCACGCCGATATTCGCGGATTCCTTCCAGACCTCCATGATCTTCTCGGCACCCTCGGCAAGCACCGGGCCGTCGCGGAAGACCGCGCAATTGCTCTGCATGATCCGCTGCATCTTCAAACGGAGCGATGCAGTCGGCATCGAGCCACTGGCGTTGCGGAATTTATCGAGGCGTGACAAGGCCAGCTCGGCGGCATCGGCCGGCAACTCCGCCTGCGCCGTTCCGGTTTCGACCGTTTCACCGCACCGCAGACCGGCCGCGCGCCCGAACACGACGAGATCGATCAGCGAGTTCGAGCCGAGCCGGTTGGCGCCATGCACTGACACGCACGCGGCCTCGCCGATGGCCATCAGGCCGTGCACCACCGTGTCCGGGTTGCCGTTCTTCAGTGTCAGCACCTCACCATGATAATTGGTCGGGATGCCGCCCATGTTGTAGTGGACCGTCGGAATCACAGGGATCGGTTCCCGCCGCAGATCGACGCCGGCGAACACCTTAGCGCTCTCGGTGATACCCGGCAGACGCTCGTGCAGGATCTTCGGGTCGAGATGGTCGAGGTGCAGGAAGATGTGGTCCTTATGCGGGCCGACACCGCGTCCCTCGCGGATCTCAATGGTCATCGAGCGCGAGACCACGTCGCGCGATGCAAGATCCTTGGCGTGCGGCGCATAGCGCTCCATGAAGCGCTCACCTTCGCTGTTGGTGAGATAGCCGCCTTCACCGCGCGCGCCTTCCGTGATCAGAACGCCCGCGCCGTAGATACCGGTCGGGTGAAACTGAACGAACTCCATGTCCTGCAGCGGTAGTCCGGCGCGCAGCACCATCGCATTGCCGTCGCCGGTACACGTATGGGCCGATGTCGCCGAGAAGTAAGCGCGGCCGTAACCGCCCGTCGCCAGGATCGTCTTGCGGGCACGGAAGCGATGCAGCGTTCCATCCTCGAGGCACAGCGCGACGATGCCGCGACAGGTGCCGTCCTGATCCATCATCAGATCGATCGCGAAATACTCAACGAAGAACTCTGCGGAATAGCGCAGCGACTGGCCATACAGCGTATGCAGCATGGCGTGACCGGTGCGGTCGGCAGCCGCGCAGGTGCGCTGCGCGGGCGGTCCTTCGCCGAACTCGGTCGTCATGCCACCGAACGGGCGCTGATAAATGCGGCCATCCTGCGTGCGGCTGAAGGGGACGCCGTAATGCTCCAGCTCGTAGACGGCCTCGGGCGCATTCCGGCACAGATATTCGATGGAGTCCTGGTCCCCCAACCAGTCTGCCCCCTTGACGGTGTCGTACATATGCCAGCGCCAGTTGTCCGGCCCCATATTGCCGAGCGACGCGGCCACGCCACCCTGTGCCGCAACCGTGTGCGAGCGCGTCGGAAACACCTTCGTCACGCACGCCGTCCGGAGGCCCGCCTGCGCGGCGCCGAGCGTGGCGCGCAACCCTGCCCCACCAGCGCCCACAACGACCACGTCGTAGGTGTGGTCGGTCATCGGATAGGCCCGGCCGTTGACCGCGGGCTTCGGCGCTTCGTACTTGCCGTTGGGGGATGCCATCAGACCGCTCCGAAGCTCAGCTTGAGAATTGCGAAAACACAGGCAAGGCCGATCACGATCGAGAAGAACGTGTTGAGCATCAGAAGCAGCATCTTGGGCAGCTCCTCATGCACGTAGTCCTCGATGATCACCTGCATGCCGAGCCGCATGTGGACGATGTTGGTGACGACGAACAGCAGCATCAGGATCGCCACGATCGGGTTACCCAGCATGCGCCTTACGGTTTCGTAGTCGGCGCCAATCAACGACAGCACGACCCAGATCGCGAACGGCAGCAGGATGATGCTGGCGACCGAAGTGACCCGTTGGTGCCAGAAATGATCGGTGCCTTCCTTGGCCGAGCCGAGCTTGCGGACGGTCTTCAGCGGCGTGCGCATGGTCGCCATGGCTCAGAACCCTCCCCGCATGGCAATCGCCACGGCCCACAGCGCCAAGGTGATCAGAACCGAGCCGATCAGGCTGGCCCACGAGAGCAGGTTGACGGTCGGCAGGTCGAAACCGCGCCCGGTATCCCAGATGAGATGCCGGATGCCGCCGAGCAGATGCATGACCATCGCCCAGGTAAAGCCGAACAACACGAGCTGGCCGAACCATGATGTCAGGATCCAGCTCACGAACGCGAAGTGCTCGGCGCCCGTTGCCGCTGCCAGCAACCACCACGCCAGCAGGATGGTTCCGAAATAGAGCGCCCCACCCGTGATGCGATGGACGATCGACATCATCATGTTGATGAGTGGCGAATAGATCTGAAGATGGGGCGAGAGTGGGCGCTGGATCGGCGACCTCTCCCGCGCGTTCGCCTCGGCCATCGGGCGCACCTCGCGGCAAGTGTTTCGTCGCACGCCTTTTAGCGCGCGTTCACCAATGCAGCAATTGTTCGGACGCGTTTCAGCGTAGCAAAAACAGC
>JAFAFW010000069.1 GCA_023423275.1 Pseudomonadota bacterium | reverse complement strand
TTGGCACATCAGATGCCGTCGGGGGGCGGTCACATCATCAACGCCCCGCGAACGCTAGATGTCATTCTGCCTGATCCGAGTCAGTATTTTCTGAAGGACGGTCACACAGACCTGCAACGACTCTCCGTCAACTTCAGTTACCAAGTTTTGGTAAAGCTCGTTTATGGTCGGCGCGATAGCTGTCAGTTGTCGGCGCCCCTTCGCCGATAGCCGAACGGTCCGCAACCTCTGATCCTCGTTACTTATATACCTCCTGGCCAGCCCGGCCTCGACCAGGCTTTCTACAGTCCGGCTGGTGGTGGATTGCTCGGTCACAGACAGCGCTGACAGCTGATTGATGGTCAGTTCGCCATGCGCCGAAAGACAGGACAGGATACGCATACGGGTGCCAGAGATTCCTTGGTCTGACAGCACGGCATTCTGTTCGACCGACCAGCGATTAGATAGCCGGTTCAGAAGATAGGGAAGATAGCTGTCCAGTTCTTCCCTGGTTCTAAACGGAAACTCAATCTCTTCCGCCTTCGGCATCTTCTTGCATCCCTTTCGAAACCTTGAGGCTGGCCGAAACCTGCCTGAGCAAGTCAGCTGCGGCACTCAATTTGTCGGGCGAAAGCTGCACGAGACAATCGGAAAGCACTGTATCATGTACGGCCAACGCATGCTCGAAAGTGCGCTTTCCCTTCGGGGTCATATGCGCCGAAAATGACCGGCGGTCCGTATCTGACATGTGCCTTTCCACCAGGCCATCCTTCACCAGCCGGGTTACAAGACCCGACACGTTGCCGTTGGTCACCCTTAGCGCCTGTGACAGTGAGCTCATGGTCAGGCCTTCAGGATAGCGATAGAGTTGTGCAAGCGCGTCGAACTTCGTAACACTTATGCCTGCCTGTTCGAGCATGGACCGGTTCAGCTCACTGAAGATTTTGCTGTGAATACCCAGAATTTGGATCCAGATCCTGGTTTCGTCCTGACGCCTTCTGCTTTCAGTTTCCAGTATGATTAATCCTAGATTGTATTTGGTTCCTGTTTCCCTAATCCAACCTAGTTTGCTCGGCATAGTTTAACAACGCAGTTTTGAGATCGGTCGGTATCTCGATGGCGCGGTGCGCGTCCAAAGATGTGGTGACGGTCGTAAAACGGCCTCGGAGCGCCTCCGCGCCATCTTTGAGCGCATGCAGGATTAAGCTATACGATTTCGTGCCGACGCGCTCTACGACGACATGAATTTTCAGCTTTTCTCCCATCATACAAGGGGCGAGGAACGTAGCTGAGGCTTCGGCATAGCCAAGCCCGACGCCGCGGGGCCCAAGACATTCATAATAGTCGATCCCGAGGCAGTCACAGAACCATGCTTCAATCGCTTGGTTGAAAAAGTGAAAGAACTCGGGCGTGTAGACGATCCCCGCGGGGTCACAATTGCCATGGCGCACGACGATTTCGGTGGACCACAGGTTCGGTGGCAATTCTTCATGGCTCAGGGGGCGTGTGCGACGACGGTCAGTCGGGTTTTGTGGTTCTCTCATGCAAAAGACTCTATGGTTTTGATAGTACCGTCCAATTCTTGACTGGAGGCATCACGGATGGCTGATGCAACGAGGCGCCGGGCCCATTCCGCTGCGTCCTCCCGTTGGGCGATGCTGCGTGTCGCGGCCATCACCTTGTCGAACTTGCCCTGTCCGCGTTCGTGGGTGTCTGAGTATCCCTTGATCAGGCGTTGAAACTTCAGGATTTCCACGGCCAGATCATAATTGAAGGCGAGCGACCGATCAGCCTCGGCCAGCCAGGCATCACGGTGACGCGTTTCGGTTTGATGCCGCAATGAGCGGCGGCGCAAAGGTTTGAGAGCACTGAGAGAGTAGAGCAGCAAGAACCCGCCAAGCGAATAAGTGCGTACCCTGCGACCTTTATCAACGCGCCGGTCCAGCCAGCGATAAAGCCCTTTGCGTCCGCGCAGCCAGTTGGCAAGCCCCACGGGCAGAATTGAGGTGACCTCTTCCATTCTGGGGTGCATGAATTCGGTGGTGCTGACGATCTGATCCGATCTGGCGCCCACCTCTTCCAGCACCCGAGCCTGCCGGCTTGACCGGGCCTTGAGATCGGCCACGCGGATAACATCGTCATATGCCATTGCATTCGCAAGGTATTTGCTGGCCTGTATGGTAAATGTCCAACCTTTCTCCTCGCCTCCCGCGGTTTGATCGCGGGCATGCAGGCTGGCGAGCAGGTCAATATATTCATCGCCATAATCCGCATCCTGAAAACTCACGACCTTGCGCAACCCGGCGAACGCCATGGCATGGGCCTGAACCGGCAACTCCTTGCGCAATCTGTTCAGCAGAGCGTTGGCGGCATCCTGTTCCAGCCTTGCGGGAAGGTTTTGCCTCTGATCGGTCCGCTGCTCTGGGGCTGCTGTATCGCCATCCTCCAGCGTTCGCGTGAATGCGGCGTCGAATGTACGGATGCTTGCCTCAACACCTTTGCCGCTGTCGCGAATGACGTCGTGGAAAGCTTCTTTGCCAAAGTTCAA
>JAFAFW010000022.1 GCA_023423275.1 Pseudomonadota bacterium | reverse complement strand
GGTCACGCGCAGCTTGGCGTCGAGGTTCGACAACGGCTCGTCGAAGAGGAAGACCGCCGGCTTGCGGACAATCGCACGACCCATAGCGACGCGCTGGCGCTGGCCGCCGGATAGCGCGCGCGGCTTGCGGTCGAGATATTTCTCGATCTCCAGCATCCTGGCAGCTTCGGCCACGCGGGCGGCGATCTCGGCCTTCGGCGCGCCGCGGTTTTTCAGGCCGTAAGCGAGATTGTCGTAGACGGTCATGTGCGGATAAAGCGCATAGTTCTGGAAGACCATGGCAATGTCGCGGTCCGCCGGCTCGACCTCGTTGACCACGCGGTCGGCGATCGAGATCGTGCCCTGCGAGATGGCCTCAAGACCGGCCACCATGCGCAGCAGCGTGGACTTGCCGCAGCCGGAGGGGCCGACGAGCACGATGAATTCGCCATCCTCGATCTGGATGTCGACGCTGTCGACGGCCTTCGCGCCGCCCTTGTCGTAGATCTTGGAGACCTCGTTGATGTCGATGGACGCCATGGAGCGTACTCCTCTTACTTGTCGGATTCGGTCAGGCCCTTGATGAACCAGCTCTGGAACACCACCACCACGATGACGGGCGGCAGCAGTGCGAGCACGGCCATGGCAAAGGCTTCGTTGTAATCGGGGATCTGCGAGCCGACCCAGACCTGCAGGATCTGCTTGATGCCGCGCATCAGGGTGTAGAAGCCCTCATCTGTCGTCATCAGCATGGGCCAGAGATACTGGTTCCAGCCATAGACGAACATGATGATGAAGACGGCGGCGATCATGGTGCGCGACAGCGGCACCAGCACGTCGATGAAGAACTTGAAGGGTCCGGCGCCGTCGATGCGGGCGGCCTCCAGCAGTTCGTCGGGCACGGACTTGAAGAACTGGCGGATGAAGAAGGTGCCGGTGGCGGATGCCAGAAGCGGCAGGATCAGACCCTGATAGCTGTTGAGCAGCGAGAGATCGCTCATCACCTTGTAGGTCGGCATGATGCGCACTTCGAGCGGCAAAAGCAGCGTGGTGAAGATCAGCCAGAATGCCAGGGTGGCGAAGCGAAAGCGGAAGTAGACAATGGCGTAGGCCGCCAACATGGAGAGCACGATCTTGCCGATGGCAAAACCGAGCCCCAAGATCAGCGAGTTCATCGCCATGGTCAGCCCTGTGACCTGACCGGTAAAGCCGCCAGACTTGAAGAGGACCTTGTCATAGGTCGAGGTGAAGTCGTCGCCGATCGACAGCATCAGGCCGTTTGTGTGGATCTCGGCGGCCGAATGGGTGGACGTCGTGAAGGCGACCACCAGCGGCCCGAGCATGAAGATGACGCCTGCCATCAGGATCAGGTGGTCGAAGAATTTGGTGCGGTACATGACGCTCTCCTCAACCGTAATGGACGCGGCGTTCGATGAAGCGGAACTGGATCATGGTCAGCACCAGAACGACCAGCATCAGGATGACCGACTGGGCCGAGGACGAACCGAGGTCATTGCCGCGGAAGCCGTCCAGATAGACCTTGTAGACCAGCGTGATCGGATTGTTCGCCGGCTTGTCCTTCACGATGACGTCGATGACGCCAAAGGTGTCGAAGAGCGAGTAGGTCATGTTGATGACCAGAAGGAAGAAGGCCGTCGGGGTGAGCAGCGGCAGGATCACGGTCCAGAAACGGCGCGTGCCGGACTTGCAGTCGATGGCGGCAGCTTCACGGATCGAGGCCGGAATGCCCTGAAGGCCCGACAGGAAGAAGATGAAGTTGTAGGGGATCTGGTTCCAGACGGCGACCATCACCATCGCGAAGGCCGTGTCGAAGTAGTTCAGCCCCACCTTCATCTCCCAGCCGAACAGAGCGGCGAATTTGACGAAGGGGCCGATATGCTGGTCGAAGAGCATCACGCCGATCAGGCCCGCAACCGGCGGCGCAATGGCATAGACGACGATCAGCAGCGTCTTGTAGGCGGACTTGCCACGGATCACCGCATCCGCCTTCAGGGCGAGCAGCAGGCCGAGGGAGAGCGCCAGGAAGGTGACGATCAGGCTGTAGCCGATCGTGAAGCGGGCGATCTTCTGATACTCGGGCGAGGTAAGCGCATCGGTATAGTTGGAAGCGCCGACGAAGGTCGAGCCGAAGCCGAAGGGATCCTCGATATAGAAGGACGAGGTGATCGCCTGCATCGAGGGCCAGTAGAAGAAAATGGAGATGATCGCGAACTGCGGTAGCAGGAATAGATATGGCAAATATCGCGAGTTGAACTGGACGCGCTTCATGGGGCCCTCTCAATGCAAGTCCCGGGGGCTTGTCGCCCCCGGGTTTCTCAGTCGCTCTGGGTATGGTGATCAGCCGGCCGTCTTGGCGAAGCGGGCGAGAAGCTCGTCGGCTTCCTTCTTGATCGTTTCCATGGCGTCCTTGGCAGTGGTTTCACCGGCGAAGAGACGGTTGTATTCGCGCTCCATGATCACACGGATCTGCGGGTAGAAGCCAAGGCGATAGCCCTTGTTCCACTCGGCGGACGGCAGCTGGAGCTGCTGGATACCAACTTCGGCAGCCGGCTTTTCGTTGTAGTAGCCTTCAGACTTCGACAGCTCGTAAGCAGCGTTGGTGATGGCGACATAGCCGGTGGCCTGGTGGTAGAACTTCTGGACTTCGGTCGAGGTCAGGAAGTTGAAGAAGGCGGCAGAGCACTTGTTTTCTTCAGCCGACTTGCCAGCCATTGCGAAGAGGGCAGCGCCACCGATGAAGGAGTGGACGCCAGCGCCTTCGATCGAGTTCCAGTAAGGCAGGAAGGTTGCCGAGAAGGGCATGGTGGCGGTCTTCTGCAGGCCACCGAAGGAACCCGACGAACCGATCCAGAGAGCAGCCTTGCCTTCTTCGAAGACCTTCTGGTTGTCGTTCCAGGCGGCTCCGTAGTAGCCGAACAGGCCCTGGTCGTACCAGGCCTTCAGCTTGTCATACATCATGACGTGGCTTTCGTCGGTGACGTTGATCGTGGTGTCGACGATGCTGTCGTAACCGTTGTTGTTCGAGGCGAACTGGATGTTGTTGCGCGAGAAGAAGTTCTCGGTGAACTGCCAGGTGAGCTGCGACTGAACGAGCGGGATGTAACCGGCTTCCTTCAGCTTTGGAGCGATGGCTTCGAACTCTTCCCAGGTCTTGGGGGCTTCGACGCCGGCCTTCTTCAGGGCTTCGTCGTTGATGTACATGATCGGCGCCGAGGAATTGAACGGCATGCCGACGAACTTGCCATCGGAGTCAGCGTAGAAATAACGCACGCCTTCGATGAAGGCTTCGCGGTTGAATTCGAAGCCGTCGTCCTTCAGGAGGTCTTCGGCCGGAATGGTCGCGCCCTTGGCGTTGATGATGGTCGCGGCGCCTGCGTCGAAGACCTGCAGGATGTTCGGCTGCTCGCCGGAACGGAAGGCGGCGATGCCAGCCGACAGGGCTTCTTCGTACGAGCCCTTGGAGACGGGCGTCAGAACGCATTCGGTCTGGGCAGCGTTGAACTTCTGGGCGATCTCGTTGATCACTTCGCCATTGCGGCCGCCCATGCCGTGCCACCAGGTGATGTTGGTCGCGGCGAGCGTCGTCGATGCGGTCATGGTCAGGGCCAGAGCGGCCAGGGAAATCTTCTTGATCATGGAATAGATCCTCTCCACCGGTTGTTGCGGTGAGGGCTCCATTAGGCGCGCTCCATGACAGCGACTTGAACGTTTTATGTCAGAGCTGTCACAAAACGAAGCTTTCGAGATTCACTGATCGAAAGTGAAACGAAGCTAAAATGCGCCCTCGAAATGGGTGGGCCAACGCCAGGGCCGCACCACGATGATATCATGGCGAAGTGACAGCCGTGTTGCATCGGATTGCCTGCGTAGCCAATGATCTGCGGCGTTTTCGATGCGCCGCTCGGCCGTGTAGCTCACCGCATCAACGCCGGCGCGGAGGTCTTTTCTGGCTTTCACTTCAACGAAAATGACAAGATCGCCGCGCCGCGAAATGATGTCCACTTCGCCGGCCTTCGTCTTGTAGCGCAAGGCAACGATGCGGTAGCCCTTGATGAGGAGCGCGAGGGCCGCGCGGTATTCCGACCAGCGGCCCAGCCTCTCGGCGCGGATGCGTTTTCGATCCGCGCCCCTGGGCTTCATGCGGCCCCCTTGAGTTCCAGAAGGCGCTGGTAGAGATCCTTGCGCGGC
>JAFAFW010000084.1 GCA_023423275.1 Pseudomonadota bacterium | reverse complement strand
CAGGAAATGGCCGCATCGCTGCGCGGCGCTGCTCAAATCGAGTACGTCGATCCGGAGATCAAGAAGCAGGTCGAAGGCGCCGCGAAGCCCGACGCACCGGCTCCAAAGCAGTAACCAGCCTTCCTTTCGTGGGAATTCAGGAGCGCCGGCCCACAAAGGCCGGCGCTTTTGCTTTTGGCCCCCCTGCAACCGCGACCCTCCACGCCCGTCATCCCGGCGAAGGCCGGGATCTACGTTTGTCTCCGCACGTCCTGGGGAGGTGGAGAATTGAAAGGTTAAAGCAGAACAATGCTGCGAGCGCGTGTCTCATCGCCAGCGGAGTTCTTGCTGAGACTTGCGTGGGTCCCGGCCTTCGCCGGGATGACGGTCAAAGAGATCGCATCGCCTTGTCATCCCGGCCGGAGCGGAGAGCCGGAACCAGAGGCCACAAAAACCATGCCTGCGTTCCGGGTATCTCGCTGGCGCGAAATTCCGGGATGACAGCAGGACACTAAGCGGCGTTGCCGGGCTCGGAAACCAATTCACCCGCGAGACCACGTTTGATCAGGGCGCGGGTCTCGTTGATGCCGTACAGCTCGATGAACGATCCGAACCGCGGTCCCTGTGACTGGCCCAGCAGAACCTCGTAGATCGCCCGGAACCAATCGCGCAGGTTTTCCGCAAATCCGTTCGTCTTGCCCACCTCGTAGACGAGGTTCTGCAGTTCCTCGGCCGATGCGTCGTCCGAAGCAGCGGCAAGCCGGGCATCGAGGGCTTCCAGCGCCTGCCGTTCACGCGTGTCCGGCGCGCGATACACTTTCTGCGGCCGCACGAAGTCGCGATAGTACGCCACGGCATATTCGGCCAGATGGTCGAGCACGGGATAACGCTCGGGAGTCGCGCCCTTGGCATGCTGGCGGATGAAGCCCCACAGCACCGCCTTGTCCTCGGCATTCGAAGCCGCGACGAGGTTCAACAGCAGCGCAAAGCTGATCGGCAGCTCGGCTTCGGGCGGGGCACCGGCGTGAATATGCCAGACCGGGTTGTCGAGCTTCTCCTTGTCGCCCTGGCCCGGATAGGCCGCCAGAAACTGCAGATATTCGTCGACCGCGCGCGGGATGACGTCGAAATGCAGCTTCTTGCCGGACTTCGGCTTCTGGAACATGTAGAGCGACAGGCTCTGCGGCGTGGCATAGGTCAGCCACTGCTCGATCGTCAGCCCGTTGCCCTTCGACTTCGAGATCTTCTGTCCCTGCTCGTCGAGGAACAGCTCATAGACGAGGTTTTCGGGCGGCGTGCCGCCAAGCGCGCGGCAGATCTTGGAGGACAGGTTGACGGAATCGATCAGGTCCTTGCCGCACATTTCGTAGTCGACGCCGAGCGCCGTCCAGCGCATGGCCCAGTCCGCCTTCCACTGGCACTTCACATGGCCGCCGGTGACGGGCGTCTCGACCGTCTCGCCAGTTTCCGGGTCGGCATAGACGATCGTACCCTTGGAGGGATGCCGCTCCAGCGTCGGCACCTGCAGCACCTGGCCGGTGCGCGGGCAGACCGGCAGGAATGGCGAATAGGTGGCGCGCCGCTCCGGCCCGAGCGTCGGCAGGATGATGTCCTTGACCTTGTCGTAGACCTCCAGCATGCGCAGCAGCGTCGCGTCGAAGATGCCGGACTTGTAGCATTCCGTCGCCGAGAAGAACTCGTAGGAGAATCCGAAGCGATCGAGGAAATCCCGCAGCATCGCGTTGTTGTGGTGCGCAAAGCTTTCGAACTTCCCGAACGGATCCGGCACGCTGGTGAGCGGCTTGTTCAGATGCTGCGCGAGCATCTCCTTGTTCGGCACATTGTCGGGCACCTTGCGCAGCCCGTCCATATCATCCGAGAAGCAGATGAGCCGCGTCTTGTACTTGCCATCGGTGAGCACTTCGAAGGCATGGCGCACCATGCTCGTGCGCGCGACTTCGCCGAATGTGCCGATATGGGGGAGACCCGAGGGTCCGTATCCCGTCTCGAAGATGACCGTTTTGCCCGGCTCCGCTTTCTGCCTTTCGAGACGCTGGACGATCCGGCGCGCTTCCTCGAACGGCCAGGCGCGCGAGAGGCCTGCTGCGGCAGTCAGTGCGGGGTCGGTTTCGGACATCATTGAACTCGTGGAATGCGAAACACGGCGCGATCCGGTTCCTGGACGGCTGCACCTTTAGCGTGCGCGCCGCCCACATGGAAACCCCTGTCACCAGGAAAACCACGATAAAGCAGCCGGGGGCGGTTCTGCGATGTCTCCAGCAGGGCTGGTATTGGATAGAGTACGGCGCCAGCAGTTACACTTTAAGTCCGCATCCGCCGTCTCTACATACCGGACCGTGTTTTCTTTCTCGGGGGTTTTGATGCCATCTCGCCTGACACCGCAACAAGCACTGATCTACGCCATGATCACGACCTCCGCCGTGGATCGAAAAATCTCCGACGACGAACTGGCGCGGATCGGCTCGATCGTCGAGCAGATGCCCTTGTTCGAGGGCTTCAACCATGACTGGCTCGTAAACGAAGCGCAGGAGTGCGGCAGGCAGCTCAGCAAGCCGGACGGCCTCAAGGCCGTGCTCGACATCATCTTCGAGGCGCTGCCCGAAAAGCTGCACGAGACCGCCTATGTGTTCGCCGCCGAGGTCGCGGCAACCGATCTAAGGGTCAGAGTCGAGGAAACGCGCTTCCTTGAGATGCTCGCGGACCGGCTGAAGCTGGACAAGCTCACCTGCGCCGCGCTGGAGCGCGCAGCCAAGGCCCGGCATCAGAAGGTCCCGCAGCAGGCGTAGGTGCGCTCTCCTGTTATCAGCCACCGCCGGGTTGCGTGCAGCCTGCACCCGCGCCAAAGTCGAAGCAGTCCCGCGGGTACAGGACAAAACGATGGTCAACGCATTGGTCGTAGAGCTTGATGAGCTTGCCGGTCAGATCCCCGACGGCGCACGTCTGGCCGTCCCACCCGATTATTCCGGGTGCGCCATGGCGGCGGTCAAAACCCTGATCCGGCGCGGTGTTCGCGATCTGCATCTGATCGGAGTGCCGAGCGGCGGATTCCAGGCCGACTGGCTGATCGGTGCCGGCTGTGTGGCATCAGTCGAAGCCGCGGCCATGACATTTGGCGAATACGGTCTGCCGCCACGGTTCGCCGCCGCATTGCGCGAGGGGCGGATCCGTATGCAGGATGCCACCTGCCCTGTCATCCATGCCGGTCTCCAGGCTGCGGAAAAAGGCATTCCATTCATGCCTTTGCGCGGCGTTCTCGGCTCGGACTTGCTGAAGAACCGGCCGGATTGGAAGGTGATCGACAATCCGCTCGCCGAGCGTGCCGATCCGATCCTGCTTGCCCCCGCCATCACCCCCGATGTCGCTCTGTTCCATGCCGCATGCGCCGACCGCCACGGCAATGTCTGGATCGGCGTCCGGCGCGAATTGATGCTGATGGCGCATGCCGCGCGTGCGACGTTGGTCACCGTCGAGCGCATCGAGGACACGGATTTCCTCACCGACGATAGGATGGCCGCTGGCACGATCCCCGCGCTCTACATCACTGCGATTGCGGCCGTGCCACGAGGTGCCGCGCCGATCGGTCTGGCCGGCGCGTATCCGGCGGACGCCGGAAAGCTTGCCGCCTATGTCGAGGCTGCGCGCTCGCAAGATGGATTCGATCGCTGGGCCGATGCTGAGATATACGCCAAGGTCCCGGCCTGATTCCGTTTTTGTTGACCGCCATGCCAGTTATACGTGGCATGTAGGCACCTTGATCGTCGCAGAGTTGTCAGCAAATCGGGCGGCTGGTACACGCGCCCACGCGTCGCGGTGATGAATTAACGCGCTGATTTTATTGATATCAGGAATGTTCCGCCGAGGTCGGCGGGCCACAACATTGAAAGGCGAGCCATGGCCGGTCCACGCATCGAATTGCACAAGGGTGATCTGCCGGCGGACGTGACCTTCAAAGGCTCTGTTGCCATCGATACGGAAACGCTGGGGCTGCGGCCGAATCGCGATCGCCTGTGCCTCGTTCAGCTCTCGGCCGGTGACAACACGGCGCATCTCGTCCAGCTTTCGGCGGGTGGCTACGAGGCGCCGCGCCTGAAAGCTCTGCTCGAAGACGACAACATCCTGAAAATCTTCCACTTCGCACGCTTCGACCTGGCCGTCCTGAAGGCCTATCTCGGCGTGCGGACGAACCCGGTCTACTGCACCAAGATCGTTTCCAAGCTGGTACGCACGTACACTGACCGCCACGGCCTGAAGGATCTGGCCAGCGAGCTGATTGGCGTCGAGCTTTCCAAACAGCAGCAAAGCTCCGATTGGGCCGCGACCGAGCTCACCCAACAGCAACTGCACTACGCGGCGTCCGACGTGCTTCACCTCCATGCCATCAAGGCGCGGCTCGACGCCATGCTGGAGCGCGACAATCGCCGTGAATTCGCCGAAGCGGCGTTCCGGTTCCTGCCGACGCGGGCCGACATGGACCTCGCAGGCTTCGAGGACGTGGATATTTTCGCGCACTGACCGTCCCGCCGTGGACGCGGCGCCGGCTGACCGATACATGCTGAGGGGTGATCCGGCTCAGTCGGTCTGGGAACAGTCCCAATCTCTCCCAATTTGATGGGCACATTGACGCGAATCTACCGAATGACTGCTGAAGAGCCCGCAGCATGGCCATAGCGACCGAAGCTCAGGGCCGGGATTTTCCGGCCGGACCGGCGTCTGCGGCTAACCGCGGCGGCGACCGGGAAACCGCGTTCGCGAAGGCGCGCCGGCACAGCATGATGGTGCGTGCGCTCAGGAAGCTCCTGCCCGCAGTCGCGTTGACGACGCTCGCTTCCTACGGGCTGTTCATGCAGCACTCCATCAAGATTGGCGAGGGTACGCTGACGGTTGGTCCGGTCGCGCTGTCGACGGATGTGCTGACCATGCACAATCCGCGTTATGAGGGCTTCAATGATGACGGCGGCCGGTTTCAGGTATCGGCGCGTACGGCCGAGCAAACCTCGACCGCTCGGGATGCGCCCATCAAGCTGAATGACATCGAGGGGAGCATCGCCCAACCCAACAAGACCGTGACGAAGCTCGTGTCTCCGCGCGGTCTGTTCGACAGCAAGGCCAATCAGCTCGAACTCTTCGAGTCGATCAACATCACATCGAGCGACGGCATGGCGGCGCGCCTGACGAGTGCCAAGGTCTTCATGAAGGAGGGCCGGATCACTTCCGGCGAACCGGTGACGGTCGACATGCCGACCGGCTCGCTGCGCGGCAACTCCATGGTGCTCTTGCAAAAAACGCGTGAGCTGATCTTTTCCGACGGTGTGTCGGCGCGATTCAGGCCTCCTGAAAGAAAGCCCAAGCCGGACAGCGAGGCGCAGCGTTCGCCCGCCGAGAGTTTCATGGGAAACAGCAATGCACCCGTCGACGTCACCGCGCCGACGCTGAAAATCAACGACGCGAGCAAGATTGCGACCTTCTCCGACAACGTGCGCGCCGAGCAGGATGGGTCGGTGCTGACATCGCGCCAGCTTGAGATCGCCTACGATGGCGCAAGCCCAAGTGCGGCGACGGGACAAGCCTCAGCCACCGGCCGCCTGAAACGGCTGATTGCCCGCGACGACGTTATTCTCGTTCGCGGCAACGATCGGGCGACGGCCCGCATGGCGGAGTTCGATCCTGTCAACGAAACTGCTGCGTTGACGGGCGGCGTTGGCTTTACGTCGGGAGCGGATCGCAACGCGGTCGGCGACCGCGCCGATCTCGACTTCAAGGCGAACACGGCGCTGCTGACCGGGCCGGAAGTCATCGTTACGCAAGGCAAGAACAACTTGCGCGGGCGCCGGCTGCACGTCGATCGCCAGAACGGAACCATGCAGCTTTCCGCACCGGCCGACCAATGGCTTCCGCAGGGACGCATCTCAGCCCGCTTCCACCAGCCGGAAACACGATCAAGGAAAGCCGAGCCGAAATCTGGCGAGGAATCCGTCGGCTTGCGGTTCCAAACCGATCCGAACGCGCCGATCGATATCGAGGCCGACCTCCTCGATGTCGACGACAAGGCGCATACGGCGACATTCCGCGGTGACGTGGTTGCCGTCCAGGGTGACTTCACGATCCGCACCGTGGAAATGGTCGCGACCTACTCCGGGCAGGCCGGCGTCAATCTCATGCAGCAGCCGGAAGCAGGCGCCAGGACATCCGCACAGCTACAGCGCGTGCAGGCCCGCAAGAAAGTCGTTGTGACGTCCAAGAACGATCAGAGCGCAACCGGAGATTGGGCTGACTTCGACGTCAAAGCGAATACGGTCACTCTCGGTGGCGACGTGGTCGTCAACCAGGGGCGCAACGTGGTGCGCGGCCCACGCCTCGTGATCGACATGGTGACCGGCGTCAGCCGCATGGAGACCGGGCGTCAACCGGGAACGGCCAACGGCTCCAACACGCCATCCGCCAGCGCGCAGGGTATCGGTGATGCGAAAAATACGAACGGCGAAACCGTCAAGGCGTGTGGTGGCAGAATGTGCGCGGTGTTCTATCCCAAGGACGCCAAGGCGGCCCTGAAGCGCGGGCTCGGAGTCGCCAAAGAGAAAGCCGGGGCTGCGGAAAAGTCGGGTGCCACCGAGCCCGGCGCATCGAGCTGGAATTCGACGACAACGACGCCCGGCAGGACACAATGACCTCCGGCGCAGGCCTCATTGGACGAGAGTACAGGACCGGAGCGTGAGACTGTTTCCGTTGCGTCGGCGGCGCTCTGCATCCGCCTCGTCTTCCGATCATGAGTCCCACTTCGGCCACGCCAACGGCGCCGGCTACGAAGACGACGAGACCAATCATAGCTCCGGACCATTCGCGGAGGATGGCTGGCTGACCGTCCATCAGGTCGAAAAGGCCTATCGCAGCCGCAAGGTGGTGAAAGGCGTCAGCCTGGCGGTCGGGCGCGGCGAATCGGTCGGACTGCTCGGACCGAACGGCGCGGGCAAGACCACCGTATTCTACATGATCACGGGCTTGGTACCCGCGGATGCAGGAAAGATCTTCATCGATGGCCGTGACGCGACCCGGCTGCCCATGTACCGGCGCGCCCGATTGGGTATCGGCTATTTGCCGCAGGAAGCGTCGATTTTCCGCGGCTTGACCGTCGAGCAGAACATCATGTCTGTCCTCGAGCTGGTCGAACCCAACCGCCGCCAGCGCAAGGAAAAGCTCGACAGCCTCCTGGAGGAGTTCAAGATCACGCGGCTCAGGAAATCGCCGTCGATCGCGCTATCCGGCGGTGAGCGGCGGCGTTGCGAGATCGCCCGAGCCCTTGCCAGCGGCCCATCCTACATGCTTCTCGACGAGCCGTTCGCCGGCATCGATCCCATTGCCGTGGGTGACATCCAGGAGCTTGTTCGGCACCTGACCCAGCGGGGCATCGGCGTTCTTATCACCGACCACAACGTGCGGGAGACATTGAGCCTGATCGATCGCGCATACATCATTTACGACGGTCAGGTTCTGACGCAAGGTAACCCGGAGGAAATCATACAAAACGAAGACGTCCGCAGGGTCTATCTCGGGGACATGTTCGGTTAATCAGGTCTAAGTCATACTCGACGAGAACTGTCCCCGCGAGAAGTGACGGTCGAGGGTAACTGCGGCGATGGCGATTACCGCCAGATTAGAGGTCAGGCAAAGCCAGCAGCTGGTGATGACACCCCAGCTCCAGCAGGCTATCCGCCTGTTGCAATTCTCTAATTTGGAGCTCAACGCCTTTATCGACGCGGAGCTCGAGCGCAATCCCTTGCTGGAAAGGGACGAGAACGACGGCGCCGGTGATCCCGATGTCTCCCCAGCCACCGCTGAGGCCACAGAGACCGCCACCAGCGCCGACGGGGACGAAGAGTGGCTGAATCTCACCGATCATGGGACAGATGCGTCAGCAAGTCTCGATACGGACCTGACCAACGTCTTTCCCGACACCGCGCCGACGGATCTCGGTCCGGAGCTGGCAGACAGCGGCTGGGCCTCACTGCGCCAGCGCAATCACAGCGGGTTTGAAGACGACGTCGACCTCGAAGCGTTTGCGACGGCTGACATTTCCCTGAAAGATCATCTGACCGGCCAGCTCAATCTCGCGCTGACCGATCCCATCGACCGCCTCATCGGACAGTTCCTGATCGATATGGTCGATGAGGCGGGCTATCTAACCGGCAGCCTTGACGCTGTCGCCGATCGGCTCGGCACGTCGACCGACCGGATCGAGGCGGTCCTTTCGACCTTGCAGACATTCGATCCACCCGGCGTCTGCGCCCGCAGTCTGGGCGAATGCCTCGGCCTGCAGCTCAAGGATCAGAATCGCTACGATCCGCAGATTGCAGCTGTCATTGACAACCTGGAGCTATTGGCCTCGCACAACCTCCCCGCGCTGCGCCGGATCGTCGGCGTCGATGCCGAGGAGCTGGCCAGCATGATCAGCGAGATCAAGGCGCTGAATCCGAAGCCTGGGCTGCAATTCGGATCGGTCCAGATGCAACCGGTGGTTCCCGACGTTCTGGTCCGGCCTGCCGCAAATGGTGGATGGCACATCGAATTGAATTCCGACACGCTGCCGCGCGTGCTCGTCAATCGCAGCTACTATTCGCACGTGTCGCGTTCGCCCAGGACCGCGGACGACAAGACCTATCTGATGAACTGTCTGCAAACCGCGAATTGGCTGGCGAAGAGTCTCGACCAGCGAGCCAGGACGATATTGCGGGTCGCCGAAGAGATCGTGCGCCAGCAGGACGGCTTCTTCACCCACGGTGTGCAATACCTGCGGCCGCTGAACCTGAAGACTGTCGCCGAAGCGATCTCGATGCACGAATCCACGATCAGCCGTGTGACCTCCAACAAGTACATGGCGACACCGCGCGGCGTGTTCGAGCTCAAATACTTCTTCACGTCGGCGATCGCGTCCGCGGGCGATGGTGAGGCACATTCCTCGGAAGCCGTGCGGCACCGGATCCGCCAAATGATCGACGGCGAGACCAGTCAGATGGTTCTCTCCGACGATATGATCGTCGACAAACTGAAATCGGATGGAATCGACATCGCGCGGCGGACCGTCGCCAAGTATCGCGAAGCCATGCGCATCCCCTCGTCGGTCCAGCGCCGCCGGGAAAAAAGGCTGTTTGAGCGAAGCGCGAGCAGTTTTGCCTGAATGCCGGGCAGTGATGCGGGTCTAACCGGACACAACCGTCACGTTCCGCACCTCAATCGCCGATTGTGTGACGGCTTTCGTTGACTTCGATCGGGCTGAGTCTTAACGTTTCTTTCATCGATGTTCGCATGCGTCGACTCACCTCATGTGACCCGGGGGGCGGCCGCACATTCCGAGGGAGCTCAGCGAATTGGGTCGAGAAACGGCCCGTGTCTCAGTGTGTACGAGCACCAGTCGTTCGGACATGGCGAGATGCAGAAACTTGATGGCATCGATAACAGCGGGCGAATGCGTGGATCTGCTCATGGGGTCGCCGCTGTTATGCTCTCATCCGAGATATATAGACATTATTCCCCGCGACTTGCGGAGGCTCCGTCTGCCCAGACGCAATCGCATTGCGCCGACGTACGAGAAGGTGCGCGAAAGTCACAATGCAGAGCTGCCTTCCATGTTGATGGCGGGCTTGACGAGACAGGTGTTTCTGGTGTTTCGCAATGCGACGTGCAAAGGCGCCGGGATTGCTCGCCGCCGCATCCGGTAATCCGTGAATTGAACCGGCCCTTCGCCTGGCGGCTTCCCATATGGAGCGCTGGAAGGCCGAGCGCATATGAACTGACCAAATAGTGCCGCAAAGAAACCCACTTAAGGGTTTCCGGGGCATCGAGCCCGGACCTCGAAGGGAATGCTAGCGACATGGAACTTGGGGATCTGCTGACACCGGAAGGTATTATTCCTTCCCTGAAGGCAAAGAGTAAAAAGCAGGCGCTGCAGGAACTTAGCCAGCGCGCAGCCGAGATGACCGGGCTTCAGGCCCGCGAGCTGTTCGACACCTTGCTGCAGCGGGAACGCCTCGGGTCGACCGGGCTTGGCCGTGGCATTGCCATTCCGCACGTCAAGGCGCGGCCGCTCAAGGAGATTGTCTGCCTGTTCGCCCGGCTCGATCATCCGATCGAGTTCGATTCACTCGATAACGAGCCAGTGGACCTGATCTTCCTGCTGCTCGCTCCGGAACACGCCAGCGGCGATCATCTGAAGGCCCTGGCCCGCATTTCCAGACTGCTGAGGGAGCCCGGTACGATCACGCGGCTGCGCGCAGCTACCGACGCAGCGGCGCTTTATGCCGTACTTTCCGAACCGGCGGCGGCTTCTCAGCTTGCCTGAAACAGGCTGAAGATCAGCCAAAAAACGCCAAGCCGATGAGACCGGCCGTGCCGACCGCGATCCGCCACCATCCGAAGGGCGCGAATCCGTGGCGTGTGATGAAGTCCAGCACATACCGCACGACAATCACCGCCGCGACGAAAGCCGCCACGAAGCCGACCGCGATGCCGGCCAGATCATCGGGCTGGAGGATGCCCCAGTTCTTGTAGAGGTCATACGAAAACGCTCCGGCCATCGTCGGCATGGCCAGGAAGAAGGAAAATTCGGCAGCGGAACGCTTATCGGTGCCCATCAGCAGAGATCCGACGATCGTCGCGCCGGAACGCGAGACGCCAGGCACCATCGCAAGACATTGGCAAAGGCCGATACGGAAGGCCAGTCCTGGTGTAAATTGCATGACGTCGGTATAGCGCGGCTTGAACGTCAGCCGGTCCACGAGCAGCAGAACAACACCGCCGAGGATCAGGACCGTGCAAATCAGCGCCGGAGATTCGAACAGCACGGTTTTGATGAAGCTATGCAGGAGGACACCGAGCACGGCAGCGGGAAGGAAGGCCAATACGATGCTGAAGATGAACCGACGAGCGCCCGGATCATTCGGGGCGTCCAGCGCCAGCCGGATCAGCTTGCCGGCATAGACACTCAGGATGGCCAGAATCGCGCCGAGCTGAATAAGAACCTCGAACACCTTGCCCGGAGACTGAAAGCCTAGAAAATGCCCCACCAGAAGAAGGTGCGCAGTTGAGGAAACTGGGATGAATTCGGTTAGACCTTCAATAAGGCCCAGCAACAGAACCTGCCAAATCGGCATGCGCCTTCCCCGTGCATTCGTGTGAGTACCCGGCTTGGCTGGCGCACTCTTGCGAATTCCATATGACGCGCACGTGTAGCAGATTCACGGCACGGCGAGACTAACCGAAGCGTCACACTGCCTCCGTTCTGAAATGGCGGTATGCACGCAGTCCCCGCAGGAGAGATTTCGGAGGATCATGCACACGCTCAGGCACTACCGGCTCTGTCCCTTTTCGCGCGCGATCCGCATCGCACTCGCCGAACTGGCGATTGAGGTCGATCTGACGGAAGAGAAGCCCTGGGAGTGGCGGCCGGAATTCCTTGCGATCAATCCGGCCGGAGAGTTGCCTATCCTCGAAATGGAGACCGGCAAGGTCATCTGTGGTGCCTATGCCATCTCCGAATATCTTGCCGATGAGATCCGGGAACATCCCTTTGACGGGCAGACGGTGCCACTGTTTCCCGGCACGACCGAAGAGCGCTCGGAGGTCCGGCGGCTGGTCGACTGGTTTCATCGCAAGTGCGATCGTGAAGTCATCCAGGAACTGCTTCACGAGAAGCTCTACACCCGCATCGCGCTGGAAGTCCCGCGCAGCCCGGATCCGGAGGTGCTTCGTGCGATCCGTGCCAACCTGCGCTACCACATGAGCTATATCGGGTTTCTCGCCGATCAGCGGCGCTGGCTGGCTGGCGACGAGTTGAGCTTTGCCGACATTGCCGCGGCTGCCCATATATCTTCCGCCGACTATCTGGGCGAGGTGCCTTGGGAGGAGTACCCGAGCGCCAAGGTATGGTACGCACGCATGAAATCGCGTCCATCGTTCCGGAGCCTGCTGGCGGATCGGGTGCCGGGTGCTCCGCCGCCGCCGTATTATGAGGATCTGGATTTCTGAAGGCTGCCGAGGCAGCCAGAATTGCCGTGCAGCGAAACGCCAGATGAGCCAGCATTTAAAGGACATTCTGACCAACGCCGCCAGCGCTGCCGGCTTTGCCGTGGTGCGGGTCACGACACCGGCCGGCATCGGCAAGGCCGGCGGCCGGTTGCAGGCCTTCCTTGCGGCAGGACGGCACGGCGATATGGATTGGATGGAGCGCACGGCCGACAGACGCGCCGATCCCCAGGTCCTGTGGAGCGAAGCCCGCTCCGTCATCCTGCTGGGCTACAGCTACGCGCCGGACAGCGATCCCCTGAAAGCTCTGGAAGACCCGACACGTGGGGCGATTTCCTGCTACGCCCAGGGCAAGGACTACCATGACGTCGTCAAGGGGCGGCTCAAGCAGGTGGCCGGGCTGTTCGCTGCGCGCAGCGGGGCAGACGTAAAGGTTTTCGTCGATACCGCTCCCCTGATGGAAAAACCGCTCGCGCAGGCGGCCGGTCTCGGTTGGCAAGGCAAGCACACGAACCTTGTTTCGCGCGAGCATGGTTCGTGGCTGTTCCTCGGCGCCATCCTGACAACCGCCGCCCTGCCCGCCGATGCGCCGGAGGTCGATCACTGCGGATCATGCCGCCGCTGCGTCGACGCCTGCCCCACCGGGGCCTTCCCCGCGCCCTATCAACTCGATGCGCGGCGCTGCCTTGCCTACCTGACGATCGAGCATCCGGGTCACATCGATGTCGAATTCCGGCAGCCGATGGGCAATCGCGTTTTCGGCTGCGATGATTGCCTCGCCGTATGCCCGTGGAACAAATTCGCTGAAGCCTCGCGTGAGATGCGCTTCCACAAACGCCCCGAAACGACGGAGCCGCCGCTGGCCGAGTTGCTTCAACTCGACGATGCAGCCTTCCGCCTACGGTTCGCCGGCACCCCGATCAAGCGCACGGGCCGCGACCGATTCATCCGTAACGTTCTGATCGCCGCTGGAAATTCGGGGGATGCCAGCCTACTGCCGGAGATCGAGCGATTGGCGAGCGATACATCCCCGCTGGTGCGCGCAATGGCAGCCTGGGCGGCTTCGCGACTATGCGACCCGGAAACCTTCCGCCAGCTTGGCGCGCGCTTCCGCCGGCGTGAACAGGACCCGGACGTCGTAGCGGAGTGGGCGCGGGAGATCGCGGCATGAAGAGACTATTCTGTTTCGGGTTAGGCTACAGCGCGCGCGCACTTGTCTCGCAACTTGACCGGCAGAGCTGGCAAATCTCCGGTACCGTACGTTCGCCTGACAAACTGAACGAGGTCAGATCTCTCGGCTTGAGTGGGCACCTGTTCGATGGCGGGATCGCCAGCGAAACCGTGCGCGAGGACATTGCCAAGACCACACACGTTCTCATTTCGGCGCCACCGAACGCCTCAGGCGATCCGGTCCTGGCCTGCCACGGCGGCGACCTCGCCCGCGCGCCGTCACTCGAATGGATCGGCTATCTGTCGACCGTCGGCGTCTACGGGGATTGGCAAGGTGCGTGGATCGACGAGGACACGCCACCGCGCCCCCTCTCGCAGCGCAGCCGTCAACGTCTGGAGGCCGAGACAGCCTGGCTGGACTTCAGCGCCCGGACGGGCAAGCGCGTGCGGATCTTCCGGCTTTCGGGAATTTACGGCCCAGGTCGCGGTCCGCTTTCGAAGGTCAGAGCGGGGACGGCGCAGCGGCTCATCAAGCCGGGGCAGGTTTTCAATCGCATTCACGTCGATGATATTGCGCGTGTGCTGAGCGCCTCCATGGCGGGTGCCGGACGGCATTCCGTTTACAACGTCACCGATGACGAACCGGCGCCGCCACAGGATGTCGTGACATTCGGTGCAGAATTGCTCGGCGTTTCGCCGCCGCCGGAAATCGCATTTGAGCAGGCCGATCTTCGCCCAATGGCGGCCAGCTTCTATTCCGAAAACAAACGCGTCCGGAATACGCGGATCAAGGACGATCTCGGCGTTGCATTGGCCTTTCCGACATATCGCGAAGGCCTGAAAAACCTGCTGTTTCGCTAACCCGTTCAGGAAACATTCAGTCAACCTCCGTTCTTTGGCCCCAGTCATCGCGTATGTGAGGAAGGTCTGCGGGGACAGGGGTTCAGAATTGAACAATCCTCCCCTGCGGCTTTCCAAAGCGTTTGTCGCGGAGCGTCCTTCAATGTCTCTTTCCCCTGCTGGACCTCGCCTTTCCACCATTGCCGTCACACTTGCCATTCTTTTCCTGCTACCGGCTTGCACCGTCGAGGCGGGTGACGAGGCCGCCCACGCCCTTGCAGAGAAATTCGCCATTGAAGGCGAACCGGCCCCGAAAACAAAGATTGCGGAATCAAGCGTGCCGCCTGAAAGCTCCGTTGTCGTCTTGCCGGCCGGCCAATCCCAGCCCGCGGTGAAGATCATCTCCGAGCCGCTGGATCAACCCCAACCCAAAACAGCGGCGAAGAAATCATCTCCCGCGGAGCGAAAGCCTTCGGCTACGCAGGTGAAGCAAGCGGAAGCCAAGCGTCGCGCACGGGAAAAGGCTGAGCAGGAACAGCAGGTCAAGGCGCAACGCAAGGCCGACGAGCGGGAAATGCTGGCGCGCGCGCGCGCGGAGGCCGAGGAGCGCCGTATCGCTCAGGAAAGGCGGTTGAAGGACATCGAGCGCGCGGAGGCGGAAGCCGAGGCCCAGCGTTTACGCGCGGCGGAGGAACAGGCGCGAAAGCTGGCCGAGGAAAAGCGTCTCGCCGAGGCTGAAGAAGCCCGCAAGGTCGAAGAAAAGCGCAGGGCGGAAGAAGAGGCCCGCAGACTGGCCGAGATCGCGAAGCAGAACGAAGCTCGCCGCATCGCCGCCGAGCAGGAACGTGCCGCGGAGGAGCGCCGGAAAGCCGAGGAGGCCCGGCGTCTTGCCGAGATCGCCGCGCAGGAAGAAGCGCGCCGTTTTGCTGAACACCAGCGCCGGGCGGAAGAGGAACGCGCGCGCCGTGACGTTGAAGCCAGAAAGATTGCGGAGGATCTGGAGTTTCGTCGCGCCGCCGAAGAGCGGCGGCTGGCGGCGGAGCGGATGCTGGCGGAAGAGGAGGCACGCCGCGCTGCGCAGGCCCGTGCGCTGGCGGACATCGCCGAACGCAATCGTCAGGCTGAGCTGGTCCGCCGCAACGATCTGGAGGAGGCTCGCATCGTGCGGCAGGAACTTGCGCTGCGCGAAGCTGACCGAGAGGCCGAATATCAGCGTCTGGCCGAGCGGGTGAAACATATCCGCGAAACCCGGTTCGGCGAACCGCGGATGTTGCTGCCCCCGAACGGACTTGGCGGACCCCACCCGTATGACGAAGCGGACGGTATCGATGATCTCGCAACTTTGCGGCCCAGCTCGCGCGTCACGATCCTGCTGCTGATGGAGCCAGGCGATCGCGGCATCCGGCGCTTCAACAAGACCGGTGACCCCATCATCTGTCTGGACCGGAGCTGCTATGTCAGCCAGGGCGCCGCGCAACCGGCCTATGAAATACCCCGTGGCCGCGCATTCGGCCCGGGCGTTGCGCTCGGCTCACGGGCCGGATCCTGCTCCCGTTCGCTGACCTGCGTGTTTCGCAATGTCGATCTCGGAGCCCGTTCCGCGGACGTGCAACCCATCGACCTGCGGGTGCTAAGGCATGACCGGCGCGAGAGCCGTACCGTGGAAGCCGACCGCACCTGCCGCGTTGCAGCCGGTCAGTTGACGTGCCGCCGCCCTGTCATCGCCGACAGCTACACGCTCTGGATCGTACCGGAAGCAGTTGCTGAACGGGCGGGTGCAATGGCCTTGGAAACAGCCGTTCGTTCGGATTCCTTCTACGAACACAGCGCATGGCTTAACCGCTAGCAGGTTAAGCCTCGAACGCGTTCTCCTCGATCAAGCGGAACAGCAGATCGATATCTTCAGGTCGCGACAGTCGATGCTCACCATCGGGCACCGAGGTGAGCTCGACCCAGCCGCCGGTCAGCTTTTTCTCGAGTTCGAACACATGCTCCCAGGGCACGTCTGGATCTTGTAGCCCCTGGAGGATGCACACCGGCCGGCCTGGGTCCCAGGTTGTCTGTCCGAACAGGTGCTGTCTGCCGTCTTCGATGAGATCGCGCGTGATCGGATAAGGCTCGCCGTAAATCGACGGCCGCATCCAGACCCCCGTCTCCTGGATCGTCTGGCGGATATCCTCGGGGAATTTGTCCCACATCAGGGTTTCCGTCATATCCCAAGCGGGTGCGATGAGAACCAGCGCCTTGATCCGGCTCGCTTCCTTCGGATCCTCCGCCAGCAATTGACGCAACAGCAGCAACGCCAAATAGCCGCCCATGCTGGAGCCGACGACGATGACCTGACCACGCGTCACGCGAGAGAAAATCTCGCGCGTTTCCTCAAGCCAGCGCCTGATGGTGCCGTCCTCGAAACTTCCCTGCGACTGGCCATGCCCGCTATAGTCGAAGCGCGTGCAAGCCAATCCCTTCTCGCGCGCCCACGCACTCAGCGCGCTGGCCTTGGTGCTGACCATGTCCGATTTGAAGCCCGGCAACCAGATCAGCTCCGGCTCCGCGCCTGCATCACGCAGCACGGCAATCCGCCGACGAGCCGTGCCTTCGCCGACCTGAAGGTATTGCGGGTTCGAATCGGTCATCCTAGTGATGTCCTCCCAGTCTCAACGAGGCCCATGTGCCCCAACACCGCCCGACGATACTGCAGATCATCCCGCGTCTCGACATCGGTGGCGCCGAACGCACGACGGTCGAGATCACCGAGGCCATCGTGACTGCGGGCGGCCGAGCCCTCGTCGTCGCCGAGGGAGGCCGTCTGGTGCCGCAGATCACGCAGGCCGGCGGTGAATTCATCGCAATGGACGCGGCGAGCAAGAACCCTCTGACAATTCTTGGCAATGCGCGCAAGTTGCAGCGGCTTATCGCCCAGGAAAGCGTTGACCTGCTGCACGCCCGCAGCCGCGCGCCAGCGTGGAGCGCTTTGATGGCCGCGCGCCGCACACAAAAGCCATTCGTGACGACCTATCATGGTGCCTACAGCGTGAATGGCTACCTCAAGCGGACGTACAGCAGCATCATGGCGCGCGGCGACGTCGTCATCGCCAATTCCAACTACATTGCCGATACGATCCGCAGCCGCTTCGGCACACCCGAGGCGCGCATGCGCATCATCTACCGGGGGATCGACGATGGTTTCGATCCGGCACGGGTGTCGAGCGACCGGGTCGAACAGCTACGCACGGCCTGGGGCGTCGCGCCGGATCAACGTGTGATCCTTCATGCTGCGCGAATGACGACCCGCAAAGGTCAAAGCGTTCTGATCGGCGCCGCAGCGGCAATCGCATCGCAGCCGTCCATACCCGATGATTGGATCGTCATCCTTGCTGGCGATCAAGGCGGGCGCGACGATTACATCGAAGAGCTCAAGCGCCAAATTGCGGCAGCGGGGCTGCAGGGTCGTGTGCGCCTCGTGGGTCGCGTCGATGACATGCCGGCCGCTTATTTCGC
>JAFAFW010000021.1 GCA_023423275.1 Pseudomonadota bacterium | reverse complement strand
GCCTCGGCTGGGGGTTCATGCCCCGGGAGACGGTCGAGGACGACATCGCGTCCGGGCGGCTGGCGGTGCTCAACCTTGCCCATCGTCCCGCCGATACCCACAGCATGGCCCTGAGCTTGATTTACCGCCGGGACACGCCACCAGGCCCCGCCGGACGCTGGATCACCGATCACTTGATCCAAGGCATGGGGCCAGCTTCGCAACGTTGACGCCAAACCTCCCGGTGCGAAACGGATTGCGTGCAACATGATCGACCCGGGAGCGGACCGTCAGGCGATGTCGGGATGAGGTGCGTGGCAGTCACTCCCGATCTGTATTCCGCCAACCAGCCTCCCTAAGAATGATCTCTGCGAGTTCTGCCGGTTCCTTCCCATCGGTAGGTAAAACGATCACGCCTTCTGTGTCTTCGCTTGCTATGCGCCTTGCTTGCCGAAGCGAGCGCTGCGCCTGTTCGTCCGCGCCGGAGCCAATCTCGCGCCGCGCGAGGCGCGCCAGTAACGTGGGTTCGGTCGCGAGCATGCGAACTACGGTGATCCGTGCGTCAGGTATCGCGGCAAGTATCCATCGCTTATCGAAGTTCAAGTGCATCATGACACCTGACATGATCAGGCGCGAGTGCCCCAAGCTCCGATATGTCGACCAGATCGCGGCGAGATTGATGCTGCTAACGTCGGTAATGCCGGGTTGCAGTCTGGCAAGCTCCTCGGAACTGGGGCGCGGATAGACCCTGTCGAGTTCGTCGGTTTCGACAACCGCATGGGCGACGTGCTGCGCGGCGAGTTGGGCGCTCATCTCCCAGCACAGCGTCGATTTACCTACGCCGGCTGGCCCGGTAATCAGCAAAAGCTGCATGGCGCCTCTCGAAGTTTCTGAAGTTTCGCCTGTCCAAGCGGACCTTGGAGCGACGGTGGCTCGGGACGCAGTCCACCGCCGACATCCGATATCGCATGACACTTAGATTCAGGTCGATGCGGATGACTGACTGGAGGTGTCCGAGGCCGCGCTCATATCCATCCATACGAACTCAAAGGTATGGCATCGGGGGCCGGACCAGATCATGCTCGACGATTGGTGATCGCTGAATTGCTCGTTCTTCACACACTCAAGGCAGCGAAGATCGCCGGGCAGCGGCTGTCGAGACAAAGTCCTGCTGCGGCTACGGCTCCAGGTGAACGGTCGCGATGGTCGAAAACCCTCCTCCAGGTGTCGACGCGACGAGGCCAAAAGCTGACACACACGTCCTCACTCCATCACTTCGTCGGCGGCTGCGATCACACCCGCCGGAATGGGTCGGCCAAGCGCCTTCGCCGTCTTCAGGTTAATGAAGAACTCAAATTTCGTCGGCTGCTCAATCGGCAGATCGGCGGGCTTTGCGCCTTTGGCAATGCGATCCACATAGTCGGCGGCCAGCCGGAACGTGCCCGGTAGGCTTGGCCCATAGGACATCAGGCCGCCAGCCTCTGCATATTCACGAAACACAAACATGGATGCGGTCCGATGATGCAACGCGATGTTCGCAAATCGAACACGATCCGGAAAAAATACCGGTGACGATAGCATGAAGGCCGCTCCGCGGTGTTCTGATGGCGCCTGGGCTAGCGCCGCCTCGTAGTCGTACGGTGCATTTCGCAGCTCAATGCCGGAGATTTTCAATCCTAACCGAGCTGCCGCCTCCTGTGCCACTTGCCATTGATCAGCGGAAATCCGATCCCACAACACCACCGCACCCTGCATATCCGGAAAAGCATCTCTCATAAGCTGCAAACGCTTCACGGTGAGTTCGAGTTGCAATAACGCGGTTCCGGTGACATTGCCGCCCGGCCGCGAGAGGCTTTTAACGTAACCTTTGGCCACCACGTCGTAGTCGATCGCGATTGTCACGATTGGCAGCGTCCGCGTCGCGGCGATTGCCGATTTCAACGCGATCTCCGGACCGGGAGCAAAGACAATGTCGACATTGCTCCTGACTAGGTCCTTCATGGCGGCGCCATAGCGATCAATCTGGCCCGCGACATTGATGTAGTCGAACGATAAATTTAGTCCCTCGACATAACCGAGCTCTCGCAACCGCTGCAGGAATGCGACCACTTGCGGGCGGGTTCTAGATCCGACCTGCACCGTGCCGATGCGCAGTATTCTGCTCGATGATTGTTGCCCATGCGCTGCCAAGGGCCATGCCGCCAGCGCACCGCCGAGGGCGGTGATGAACTTCCGCCGTTTCATATAGGGCTCCCAGTGCTCCGGACTACGCCAAGCGCCTCAAACCGTACCACATCAAAGTGGTTCGGGATTTTCAAATCGGACAGATAATCAGAACCGCAATCAATTCGTCTTATTTAGAGCCCGATCCTCAGGTGTCGGTGCTCAACGCTGTCGGCGTTCGGTCGCAATCACCGAACAGCGGTGGGCGCACCTTCAATAACCGACGCGAGCTGGCTCACTGGCAGCACAGGAGCGAGATTGATTACAAGTTAGAATTTGGCCCACCTGTGACGTCACCCAATTCCGTAGAACCATCACCGGGATTCAAGGATGTCTTAATGGCGAAGATCGGTACCTCTTGATCGTACCCCCTCAGGAGGCGCGGACCAATATCGACGAGAGCTGCATGCTCGCCGACGGATGCGGCTGCCGCCTCGTCAATCAGGATCTGCCCGTTGGCTGCTAACGAGCACAGACGGGAAGCCAAGTTTACGACGGTTCCAATCGCGGTGTAGTCGTAGCGCCCCTCATATCCGATCCGCCCAACCGTTGCCGGCCCCATGGCGAGCCCGATGCCGAAGCCGATCCGATGGCCGCGCCCCGTCCATTCCAAAATCAAATCCTGCACCGAATTCTGCATATCGATGACCATGCGGATGGCGTGATACGCCGGATCGGGGCATGGAACAGGAGCGTTCACCAATACCATAAGCCCATCTCCTGAAAAACTCGTCAGTGTAGCGCCATAGCGAGTGATTATCGCGCCGAGCACCTCATGATATTGATTCAGCACGATCATGACTTCATCAGGTTCGACCCTGGATGAGAAAGTCGTAAAGCCCCGTAAATCGCAAAATGCCACCACAACCTGCGTGCGTTGTCCCTCCAGCAAACTCTCGTGCCCCGCAGAATCGACGAGTTCAGCGACCTGTGGTGCCAAGAAACGACGGAGGCGCGCAATACGCTCTGACCGTTCCTGGGACACGGCAAGCCCACTGGCCATCTCATTGAGGCGTTGAGCGAGGCTTTGAAATTCATCACCGGTCTCGATTTCAATCCGATGATCGAATTGCCCCGCCCCGATCCGGCTGGCGCCTTCCTCGAGCAAATGGATGGGAACTGCTGTCCGGAGGGCAAGCCAATAGGCGAGGAGAGTGGCCGCGATAATGCTAAGGAGAAGCACTCCCCCCGTTCGCCACATCAAAGCATAAATCGATGCGAACGCTTCAGGCGCTGGCTGGATAACGAAGACGCTCCAGTCGACGCCCGCGATCGATGTCATCGCGGCCACGACGCGCTGTCTCTCGGCACCACTGCCGATGGTAACGTCACTCGCGCCGGCTGCGACGGCTGCTCGGAGCTCCTGCAAAGATCTCAACGTCGTTTCGTCGGTGCCTCGCAGCACCAGATTGATATCGGGATGTGCAATGAGCCGACCGGGCTTGTCCACGACGAAAGCTTGCCCTGTATCGCCGATCTTGATCGCCGAGATGACATCCCGGATCAGCTTCAGGTTGATTTGAGCGATGGCGACGCCGACGGACGGACGGTTGCCGGAAACCGCGAGGCTCATAAAAGGTTCCGAACCCGCCCGATAGACGACCGGACCGTACCAAACCCGCGCTGAGCGTGCCCCCAAAACAGCCGGGTCTTCCGAGAGGTCAAACCCACTCCCGATCCTGTCGAGTTCAAGCCGGGAGATGGACAGCCGCTCTCTTCCAGTTCCGTCAACAAGCGTCAGGTTGAAGATGGCGGGCGCCAGGCGCATGATTCTTTTGGCATCCACCTGATGTTGTTCGTCACTGCCGTCACGCTTGTCTGGCCAAGGGATCTGGACCGCCCATCCAAGCTGGTCTTCGATGCCGTCCAGAAAGCCCTGAATCTTTGTGGAGGCTGACCCCGCCTCACGACGTAAAAAACTGTCGAGAAAGGCGCGCTGATCACGGTAGCCAAACCACGTCTGAACCCCGCCGTTGACCAGCAGCGGAACAACGACAGCAAAAAACAAGACCGTGAAGTACTTCCGGAACAGGGATCGCTGTGGCTGAACCGGTGACTTGGTCATGGCATTGCAGATGTGCCTTCAGCGAGATGCCGTAGATTTCGGCACGTTATTCTGCCATCGCACCACCACAAACGCAAACGAGCCCGAGCCCTCTGGGGTATTCCTGCAGAACACCGGAAAAACGGCAACGCAGCCATCTACTACGATTGGCTATATTCGAGGCAGGCGAGTTGCGACCGATGATGTAGTAGAAGCCGCGTCCATCGACGCGCGCGAGATCGCCGGTGCGGAACCAGTCGCCGCAAAAGGCGTCGGCCGTTGCCTCCGGGTTCTTGTAGTATCCCTGCAGGAGTCCGCAGCCGCGGACACATAACTCGCCTGCCTGTCCGGGCGGCACTGGATTTCCGTCATCGTCGGCAAATATCACTTCCCGATAAGGTGCCGGCACGCCGCAACTGCCTGAACCCGTCATTTCGCCGAGCCGGTGAGCGGGTACATAGGTACCGCCACCAATCTCCGTCATGCCATAGAATTCCTGTCCGTAAACGTTGAAGCGCTCGACAAAACGCGCATGGTTCTCAGCGCCGAATGCAAAAATGCTCACGAGCTTCAGCTCACAGCTTGACGCCTTTCGGCGCATGATCATCATAGCGAGATGTCGATGACACGAGCGTGCAAGAGGCATATGCGCCAGCGATGGTTTCAGCCGCGCATACTTAGAAGCGGGCGCGTGGTGGATCGGTCGTACAGACGTCCACCGATCGGATGAAACGGAGCGGCAACACGACAACTGACGAAAGCTGACTGCCGGCGAAGGTTGCGGGCTTCATGCCGCCTTACGTCAAAGCTCACTGGCTCGGCGGATATCTTCCGTCGCAAACTCGATGAGGGCACGGACCTTGCGGTGCGGCGCTCGGCCCTCGAGATAAACGATCCTGATCGGCGCGCCTTCGCCGGCATAGTCCTCATTAGAAAAATTGAGGGTCTGAGCGGAATGCTTTGTCGGCAATATCTGGGATCTTGTTGACAATCTAAAGGTGGCCCTCAAGTATGCGCGGGTTGCCCTGAAACGCGTCTTGCGGGGATTCATGACACTCGTTCCAAACGTGGCAAAGGAAAAGCTCGCACGCGGCGAGCTCTCGGTCGGATTCAGCCTGCGACAGGCACGGACGACCGATATCGCCCCGATCGCCAAGGCATGCGGTTTCGACTGGCTCAAGATCGACCTTGAGCACAACTCGATGAACCTCGACATGGCGGCCCAGATCAGCGTTGCCGCTCTGGCCTGGGGCGTTACGCCGATCGTCCGCGTGCCAGGCCCGGAACATTGGCAGGCGACCCGACTCCTGGACACGGGCGCACAGGGTATCATCGTGCCTCACGTCGAGACGGCCGAGATGGCGAGGCAGGTTGTCGAGCAGTGCAAATTTCCGCCGCTGGGTAAGCGCTCACTCACCGGCGGCCTGCCGCAGCTCTCTTTTGCGGCGGCGAACTATCCGCCCTCGGAGCTGGTTGAACTGCTGAACGACAATATCATCATTGTCCTCATGCTCGAGTCCGGGCTTGCGATCGAAAATCTGGAAGCCATCGCCGCGGTCGACGGCGTGGATGTCCTTTATATCGGAACCAACGACCTGTGCGCCGATCTCGGCATCACGGGACAGCTTGGACACGACAGGATCGTTCAAGCCTACGAGCGAATGATTGCCGCCTGCAAGAAATATGGTCGCACGCCGGGAATGGCCGGCGTCTATGATCACGCGCTAATGGCCCGATATGTCGGGATGGGCGCGCGATTCCTGCAGGGCGGCGTCGACCTCGCCTTCATGATGCAGGGCGCGAAGACGCGTATGGACTTTCTCGCTTCGATTCCGTTGTCGACGGACGATTAGTATTCCGACTTTAGCAGTTAGTACCAATTGTCATCCCGGTGCTCGCCTGTCCCGGCGCAGGCCGGGATCACCGGGATACAGCCAACCGCGAGCGCAGTGTCCTGAGGTTCCGTGGATCCCGGCAATAAATGCCGGGATGACAAAATGCGCAAACTACTGCTCCGGCGTTTTTCGTGCAGGACCATGCCTCGACTCTCCGTCATGCCCACGGAGGTGGACTTCCAGGTCACCGCGCTGTGAAGGGTGTGCCAGCAAGAGTGGCACCCGTGCAGATGATCCGCATCTTCGTTGAGACGTGTATTGCGTTCCCGCCTCCGCGGGAATGACGGTTGTGGCGGACCAGATCAGCGAGAAATTCCCAATGCCACTTATCCCGAACGGGCCTTAATCCTCTTCTTGGAAGGCCACTTCACGCGTCTTGCGGATGGCAGGCAGGGCGATCATCAGGAAGAGCGCGACTCCGGCGAGAAGGAAGCCAAGGCTGATCGGGCGCTCAACGAAGACCCACCAGTCGCCATCCGAGAGAAGGAGCGCGCGCCGCAGCTGCTCTTCAAGCTGAGGGCCTAGCACAAGGCCCAGCAGAAGGGGGGCCGCCGGGCAGTCGAGCTTGCGGAACAGGTATCCGAGCAGGCCAAAAAGTACCATGAGATAAACGTCGAGAGAGCTTGAACTGACGCTGTAGGTTCCCATCGCGCAGAGCAGCAGGATCGCCGGAAAGAGATACGCGTACTGGATCCGCAACAGCCGGACCCAGATGCCGATGAGCGGCAGATTGAGGATCACGAGCATCACGTTGCCGATCCACATCGATACGATCAGGCCCCAGAACAGCTCCGGCTGCTTCGTCATGATCTGCGGCCCTGGCGTGATCCCATGGGTGATCATCGCACCCATCATTAGAGCCATGAGGCCGTTGGGCGGGATTCCGAGGGTCAGCATCGGGATGAACGTCGCCTGAGCGCCGGCGTTGTTAGCCGCTTCCGGACCGGCGACACCCTCGATCGCACCGTGACCGAACCGCTCCGGCGTTTTGGAGACTTTCTTCTCAAGGCTATAGGCGGCGAACGAGCTGATGGTTGCTCCACCACCCGGCAGGATCCCTAGAACGGCGCCCAGTGCCGTACCGCGCAGCGTCGGCCTCCAGCTCAGGCGCAAGTCTTCACGGGAAGGCCATAACCGCTTGACCTCGGCGATGATCCGCCCACGCCCAGCCGAGGATTCAAGGTTCGAAACAATCTCCGCAAGGGCGAATAGGCCCATGGCGACAGGCACGAAATCGATCCCTCGGCTGAGTTCATAGAAGCCGAAATCGTAACGGACATCCCCGGTGTTGATGTCGGTCCCGATAACGCCGATCAGGATGCCGACAAGGATCATCGCCGTCGATTTGGTGATGGAACCATGCGACAGGAGCACGGCGGAAATCAAACCGACCGATATCATAGAGACGTACTCGGCTGGTCCAAACATGAGTGCGACTTGCACCAGCGGAGGACCGGCAAGTGCGATCAACAGGGTGACGACACACCCGGCAAAAAGGGAGGCGAGCGCTGCCGTTGCAAGCGCCGCCCCCGCCCGGCCCTTACGGGCCATCTGGTGGCCATCGAGGCAAGTCACCACGGAGGACGCCTCTCCAGGGATATTCACCAGGATGGCTGTGGTCGAGCCGCCGTACTGGGCGCCATAGTAGACGCCTGCCAGCATGATCAGGGCGCCGGTCGGCGGCAGATAGTAGGTGATGGGCAGCAGCATCGCGAAGGTTGCGAGCGGTCCCACCCCCGGCAGGACGCCTATGAGCGTGCCGAGGACGCATCCAAGAAGCGCAAGGCCCAGGTTCTCGAATGAGAGGGCAACGGAAAACCCGAGCGAGAGATGCTGGACGAGGTCTACCATCGGGGCCACACCGGAACTGGCAGATTGAGGCCGTAATGGAAAATGCCAACCATGAGTGCGACGAGCGCGACCGACAAGCCGATGAATTCTCGCCAGCCGAGTCGGCGCCCTGTCGTCGCCGCCATCGCGATCACGACGAGCGTAGTGATCACGAGACCGCCGCGCGGAATGAGGAGGCCAAACACCGCAACAGATCCTGAAAGCACCAGAAGAGGACGCCAGGCCCACGGCGTCAGGCCGGGGCCTTCAAAGCGCAAGGATGAGGCCATAACCATCAGGCCGAGAATGACGAGCACGATGCTGACGAGGCGCGGAAAGTAGCCGGCCTCCATGAAGCTGCTGCTGCCCATCGACAGATTGCGGCCGAACCAGAGGAAGAAGGCGGCGATCAGGATGAACAGACAGCCGGCAGCAAAATCCCGAGGCGCTTTGATGCGAATCATAAGCGCTCCCGCTGTTTGGTGCCGGAACTCTCCCAGCCTGGGCGATCCATGACTTTCCTCCACTTGCTCGGCTTCTGCGGCCAATTATGGTGAGGCGACGACCTTACGCACGCCCGCGTACGCCATTGAAGACACCGAACGACACTGATAGATTTGTCAGCAACAGATGAGATGCTGTCAACAACTAGAGATATTTTGCTAGCAAATGGCCCTCCCGGAAGAGATCGTTTCACGCGTCGGCGAGCTGCGCGACACCATCGAACAGATGATTCTCACCGGAGAGTTCGCTCCTGGCGAGCGGCTGAATGAACTCGACCTTGCAACGCGGCTGAACGTCAGTCGAGGGCCCGTCAGGGAAGTGCTCCGCCTGCTTGAGCAGGCCGGCCTGGTGCGTATCGTTCCGAATAAGGGAGCGATCGTGCGCAAGGTCTCGATCGAGGAAATGCTGGACGTCTACGATATTCGCGCGGGCTTCGCGCGCACTGCCGGACGTCTCGTTGCCACGCGGGCGACCAAGGAACAGATCCGCACCCTCGAAGCTCTTTACGAGCGCATGAACAAGGAAATCAGCAAAAGAGACGTTCAGACCTATTACCGCTTGAATCTCGAGTTCCACGATCGCCTTCTCGAGTTCACCGGCAACCAGCGTTTGATCGAACTCGATACCTTGGTCCGCAATCAGCTTCAGCTGTCTCTGCGAAAAGCAGCCTTCAGCCTCTCGCAGCTCCGCACCTCGAATGCCGAGCATCGAAAGATTCTCGACGCCATCATCGACGGCAACGCCGAGAAGGCCGGCCAGGCGTTCGAGCGCCATGTTCTCAATGGCAAGACCCGTATGCTGGAGACCTTGGCCGGCCAGGGTGACCGCCTTTCGTAAAGATTAAGGCGAGGCTGCTGCGGCGCCGGGCGCCCTTATTGCAAAACGAGGGCAGCGGGCACGCGATTATTGTCAACAATATCACTTGATATGCAGACACACTTGTTGGCAAGATCAGGACTGCGGCCTCGACACAAGCACAATATCCATGGGAGGAAACACATGCGGTCGAAGCAGATTGGTCTGTCAGCCTTGCTCTGCGGGGCATTCGTAATATCGGTTGGATCAAATTCAGGCGAAGCCGTTGCATGGCAGCCGACCAAGCCCGTGCAGCTCGTCGTCGGCTTCGCCCCCGGCGGCGGAAGCGACATCAATGCCCGCGCCATCGCAGCCGGGGCGCAGGAGTGCTATCCGACGCCACTCGTGATCGTGAACAAGCCCGGCGCGGCCGGGACGATCGCAGCGCAGGAAGTCGCGAACGCCGAACCGGACGGGCACACGTTACTGCTGGGGGGCGGCAGCGAGAGCACTTCGGTGCCGGCTCATCGCAAAACCCCTTACGATCCGCTCACCGACTTCACGCCGATCCTCCGCCTTTACGTGGGCAGTCAGTTCCTGGTCGTGAACGCTAAGTCAGCCTACAAGACACCGAAAGATCTGGTCGAGGCGGCAAAGGCCAAACCCGGCCAGATCGCGCACGGGTCCTCCGGCGTTGGTAGTCTCGCACATTCGCTGCCGCTTCTTCTGGCGCGCCAAGCCGGTGTGAGATTCAAGCACGTGCCCTATCAGGGCGGAGCTCCTGCAATCCAGGCGGTGCTGTCCGATCAGATCGATTTTACGGTTGCTGCGCCCGAGGAGATTCGCGGACTGGTCGAGGCCGGAAACCTGCGGATCATCGGCGTTGCCTCGACCGAGCGGAATCCGGGCCACCCTAACGTCCCTACTCTACGGGAGCTCGGTTACGATGTACTCGTTGAAAATATGAAAGGCTGGGCGGGCCCGAAAAATCTGTCCGCCGACATCGTGAAGTTCCATCACGACTGCTTCCGCAAGGCGATGAGCAGCCAGCCTTGGCAGGATTACATGAAGACCCTGACCGAGCGCGATGGCTATCTCAATGGCGACACCTTCAAGAAGGAGATGTCGCAACTTCTCAAAAGCATCGCCGCCGGCTTGGAGGAAACGAAGTAATCCGGCGCTTCGGCTGAGCTGAGTTCTGACGCTTCATAGCGATTTGATTCGGGGCAATTCGCACACTGCGGCGTCCCGTCGATGGGGACTGGATCGAGCGGTTTGACGTCGATGCCGGTCCCCTCAACCGGGAAGGAGTTTCAAGGTGAGCCAGCAACAGCAGGCGTCGACGCTTTCCGTCGGCTTCATCGGCCTTGGTGTCATGGGAAAGGCCATGACCCGCAATATCCTGCGTACTGGATTTCCCCTGACCGTGCATAATCGCAGTCCGCGCGCTGTCGAAGAGATGATAGCGGAGGGGGCATTTTCCGGCGTCAGCCCACGAGAAGTTGCCGCTCGATCGAATGTGATCGTGCTCTCGTTGCCCGATACGCCCGACGTCGAGAAGGTTCTCTTTGGCGCCGACGGTGTTGCCGCCGGCGCGCGTCCCGGGACCATCGTGATCGACACGAGCACGATCGCCCCGGCAGCGACGAAGGGGTTCTCGGAGCGTTTGCGGCGCGGCGAAGTTCATTTCCTCGATGCTCCCGTCAGTGGCGGCCCCAAAGGCGCGATCGACGGCACTCTGAGCTGCATGGTGGGTGGAGACGAGGCGGCATTCGATCGCGCAATGCCGGTTTTTCAGGCGATCGGCAAGACGATCCGCAGGATCGGAGCAAGCGGTGCCGGCCAGTTGTGCAAGGCCTGCAACCAGCTCGCCATCGTGTCTTCTCTGATGGGGGTGGTTGAAGCGCTCGTGATGGCCAAGCAGGCCGGAATAGACCCGTTCGCGGTCCGGGAGGCGCTGCTTGGCGGATCCGCCAGAAGCTTCGTATTGGAAAACCATGCCAAGCGCTTTCTGGATGGCACTCTTGAGCCGGGTTTCCGCAGTACCTTGATGCTGAAGGACATGAAGCTTGCGCTCGAAGCGGCGCGCGATCTTGGTGTCTTCGCGCCAGCGACCGCGCTCGGCACGGAGATGATGACCGCTCTTTGCAATACTGGACACGAGGGAAAGGACAGCGCGGCGCTCGGGCTGCTGGTCGAGCAGCTCTCGGGAGTGTCCTGATGACGGCCTCCGAAATTACCACGACCGGCACTGAGGCATCCCGATTTGCCGTTGAAGACCTCAATGCCTACGCGACGGCCGTGTTCATGGCCGCCGGCCTCAGCCCCGTGCATGCTGCTGAGGTCGCCGAGAACCTGATCATCGCCGACCTGCGGGGCATCGCCTCGCACGGCGTCACACGAGTCCCCATCTATGCGGAACGGCTGAAGCGAGGGATCGTCAACGCCGCACCCGTAATCTCGGCCGAGAGGGGAACCGGAGCCGCCGTGGTGGTCGATGGCGACAACGGGCCGGGCGCCGTAGTCGGGCTCGCCGCGATGCGCGAAGCCATCTTGCGCGCTAAGGCGCACGGCGTCGGTATGTCAGTCGCGCGCCGCAGCAATCACTACGGCATCTGCTCCCACTACATCCTGAAAGCGATCGAGGCGGGGTGCATAGGGATCAGCGCGACTAACACCGCGCCGTCCATGGCGGTATGGGGAAGCAGCGAGCCCGCGGTGGGAACAAACCCGATCGCCTTCGGAATGCCCGCAGGAAGGTATCCACCTTACATACTCGATATTGCGACGTCCGTGGTCGCGAGAGGTAAGATCGTCGAGAAGTCAAAACGCGGGGAAGCCATTCCACCCGGGTGGGCGCTCGATCGTGATGGTCAACCGACCGTCGACTCGGTGGCCGCCGCGAACGGAGTCGTCCTCCCATTCGCCGGTCCCAAAGGTTCAGGCCTTGCCGTCATCGTGGATGTGCTGTGCGGCGTGCTCTCCGGCGCCGCCTTCGGCAGCCTGATCGGCAACCTCTACAGCGATTTCAGTAACGAGCAAAATATCGGCCACTTTTTTATGGCGATCGATATCGCGGCACTCCGTGATCCCGACGACTTTACCCGCGACATGGAGACGATGATCGAAATGCTGAAGGGCAAGGTCAGGGCGTCCGGTTTCGATGAGATCCTCATGCCTGGAGAACATGAGGTGCGGCTCACCGAAATAGCGCAGCGAAATGGAATTCTTATACCCGCCAACGTGATTGCCGAACTCGTTCTGACGGGGAAAGCGCTTGGGGTATCCTTTCCGAATCCCTGCGGATCTCGATCCGCCCCGCCAAACGCAACTGGCAATTCTCCCATGCCTTGATATGTCACCGATGATGTCGCGCCTCGAACTCATCCTTCCAGCAATCGAAAGCGCATCCTCAGGCGCGAAGCGAGTTTCGTTTCTGTCCCGCGTGCCCATGAGACAAGAGCAAAGCTGTGGTCGCAGCACTCGGTATAGCTACGGGACGGGCGCAATCTTCCGGCTTGCTGCCGCTTCCAAGACTAAACAATCTCACGCGACCTCATTCAAACGGCGCGGATTGATCAACGCAGATAGCTTTCGGTCAGTGCCACCCAATAAGCCGCACCGATCGGCAGAATGTTCTGATTGAAGTAATATTCAGGATGGTGGACCATCTTGCCGGGCCCGCTGCCGAGAAAACAATAGGTACCTTTCTTCCTTTGCAGCATGAAGGCAAAATCTTCCGAGGCAAGGAATGAGGGGCCGGGATAAATCACCTGATCCTCGCCAAAGGCGGCCTGCGCGATTCTCGCAGCCTTGTCGGTTTCCTCGGCATCATTGACCAGCACCGCACCGGGCACGCCCTCGCGAATATCCGAGGTGCAGCCGAAAGATTCCGCCTGATGGGCGACGATGCGGCGGATATTACCCAAAACCATTTCGCGATCCTCGGGCGTGGTGGTGCGGACCGAAAAGCGTAGCATGGCATTGCCGGCCACCACGTTGCCGGCACTGCCGGCCAGAAACGCGCCGATGGTCACAACGGCGCGATGCGCCGGCGCCACGTTGCGCGACACGATGCTCTGGATCGCCATGACGATGGACGAGCCGGCCACGACCGGATCGATGGTCAGTTCAGGGATACCGCCATGGCCGCCCTTACCGATAATCTCGACCTCCCAGTTATCGACAGCCGACATCATCTCGCCGGGATGGAAGTAGAATTTGCCTTCCTCAAGGCCAGGGATGTTGTGCATGCCGAAGACGGCATCGACGGGGAAACGTTCAAACAGCCCGTCATTGATCATGGCCGGGCCGCCTTCCATGGTTTCTTCGCCAGGCTGGAAGATCAACCGGACCGTGCCATTGAAGGCCCTGGTCCCGGCCAGATGCTTGGCGGCACCCAGCAGCATGGTGGTATGGCCATCATGGCCACACAGATGCGATACGCCCTCGACAGCCGATTTGAAGGGAAAGTCGTTTTGTTCCTGGATCGGCAGCGCATCAAAATCGGCCCGCAGCCCGATCGCCTTCTCGCCGTCGCCGACCTTCAGCGAGGCAACAATCCCGTGCTTGCCGACGCCGGTCTCGACCTCGAAGCCGCCGAAGCTGCGCAGGGCTTCGGCGATATATTCGGCGGTCCTGACTTCCTGCATCGACAATTCGGGATTGCGATGCATATGTTCGAACCATTCTTTCATCAGGGCACTGTCTGCTTCCAGCGCTTTGACAATTGCGTTCATGTCATTGCTCCCTGTGCGTATAAGGGCCAGGTGTCAGGTTCAGTCTCGCTCTGCGGATTTGCCCTTGGGCACAGTGAGGATGATGGAGAGGATGGCGGCAACCACCATCACCAGATTGGCCAGCAGCGCAAAGAATGCCGCCTCGCGCGAGGCCAGGTTCTCCTGATTGCCGGCGAAGGTAATCACGCCCTCGATCCAGCGTATCCCCTCGGGGCTGGCGGCAATCGAAGTGTAGATCGTCGAAGAAATCGCCACACCGAAGGACGCGCCCAGCGATGAGGCCATCTTGTAGATACCCGCGCCGGCGCCTGCCTGATCTTCAGGCAGGTTCGACAGCGCCGCATCGGTCGAAGGCGTGGCATAGAACGCGAGACCGAGACCGAACAGCGAAAAGGCGATCACCGCCAGCACCGTATAGGTGCCCAGCATCAGGTTGGTGGGCATCAGAAGTGCGATCGACAGGCCGACGATGTAGCTGCCCCACAGCATCGGCTTGCGCGGGCCATGACGTTGCAACAGCTTTTCGCCGACCCGGATGAAGGCCAGAATGGTGATGGCATAGCCAATGGTCAGCAGGCCCGCCTTTTGCGCCGTCATCGCGCCGCCCTGTTGCAGCACCAGCATCGCGACCATGATGATCCCGGCCGTCGCGTTCAGCAGCAGGTTCGAGATCGTGGCCCCGGTATAGGTGAGGTTCCTGAACAGGCGGAATTGCACGAAGGCGTTGGGATTGCCGCTTTCGATCGTGTAAAATGCGACGCCGAAGATCACGGCCACGGCCAGAAGGCCCAGCGACGCAAGGCTGGTCCAACCGAATGCACCGCCCTGGGTTGCGAAAATCTGCAGGGCGACCATGGCGACCATGAAAGTCAGCACGCCGGGAAGGTCGAATTTATAACCCTCCTTCGCGGGAGCCTTGCTCTCGGGGGTGTCGCGCACCATCAGCATGCCGACCAGCGATACGAGGGCCGCAATGATGAAGATCCAGCGCCAGCCGATGTTCTGGGCCATCAGTCCCCCGAACAGCGCCGCAAAGCCCGAACCACCCCACGATCCCATCGACCACAGCGAGATCGCGCGCTGGCGTTCCGCGCCGTCCCAATAGGCCTTCACCAGCGCCAGCGAGGCCGGCATGATGAACGCACCCGACAGGCCCTGACAGATCCGGCCCAGCATCAGGAAGGTGCCGCCCAGCGCACCCGATGGCGCCAGCCCGACCAGAAGCGAGCCGACGATCGAGAAGACAAAGCCCAGCATCACCATCCGGACGCGGCCAACCCGGTCGGCCAAGCCGCCGATGACGACGATGAAGATGCCCGAAAACAGCGCCGTGATCGACACGGCGATGTTCATGAATGACTGCTCAAGCTGAAGATCGGCGGCCATGGTCGGGGCGATGTTCAGCGTCGTCTGGGCAAACAGCCAGAATGCCAGTACCCCGAGAATGATACCGTACAGCAACCTGTCGTTGCCGCGGTAGGGTTCCGCCGTGGCTTGGCTCATGAAGACCTCGCTGTCTTTCCGTCAGTCTGCATACCAAGCGCAGAAATAAGTGTTCGGCACCAGAACGCCGTGCCCTGCAATTCTACAGCAAATGAATATGAAACAACTGCGAACATGCCTTGAACTGCCCCGTTTCAACTGCTCGCCTGTCGTGGTCAGCTCTCAGGGGGCAATATCCTCAACGTTACGTCCTGGCCGCGGCCGGTAGCGTGGCAGCGACCAGTTCCAACGCAGAGCGGCAAACCGAATAGCCGCGGCTGTCAACAAGCCGCTCGCCAAACCGATCTCACGCGTCACGCCATATGATGACAGGGCGACAAACAGCGCAGCCCCTACGAGCGCTGCGGTTACATAGATTTCGTGCCGGAGGATGACTGGACTCTCGCCACCCAGTATGTCCCGAACTATCCCGCCGAACGTAGCGGTGATGACGCCCATGGCGACGGCCACGATCGGCGATACGCCGGTCAGAAGTGCCCTTTCCGCGCCCGTCACCGCAAACACTGCCATCCCGACTGCGTCGAACCACAGCAGCAGCCGGTAGCGCGACTCGGGAATGTGGGCGAAGAAGAACGCAAGGCCCGCCACAAGCATGCAAACGACGAGATACGAAGGGTCTGTCACCCAGAAAACCGGAAGCGTCCCGAGCAGCGCATCCCTGATGGTCCCGCCACCGATTCCGGTGACGGTCCCGAGCAAAATAAAGCCGACGATGTCCATCTCCTTGCGCGAGGCCACGAGAGCGCCGGTCGTCGCAAAGACAACGATCCCCAACCAATCCAAAACGGCGGCAAATGTATCGAACATCACGCGGACCCACCTTCCCTAGGCTCGGAGCCCGTCCTGGATAGCGTCGCGGCAGGCTGATAGGCAACGATAACCCTCTCAGGCGGCTCTGGCGACGAGCTTGACAAGGTTGTAGTTGGTGCAGATCAATGCCCCATTCGGCACACACTTTCTCAATGCCACGCAGCCGCAACTGGCGGAAATCTGGTCCCTGTTTGATCGGCCCGAATACGGCTCGACGACATCACTGGCACCAAATAGATCCCACTCACTGAAAAGATCACTTTCAATAACGACCTTCCCAGGTGGACTGCGATGCAAAGCACGGTCGGGCCGAAGGTTGATCAGCTTGGGACCTTGGCGAACGATCCAATCAACCAGTTCGTCAAGCTGTTCCGAATAGTGAATGCCGAGCCCCGGAGTGGCAGGATTAGAGAAAAAGAACGAGCCATCCGCGCTGAGCGTGTCGGTGACATCCTTCAGCATAAGACGCCAAAGCTTCGGCTCGATCACGGCTTAATAGAAGTGCGAGATCAGCACCTCAAGCTTGCCGGTGTCCGGCAGACGTCGAGGCGATCTCATTTTTGCACAATCGGACGTTTGGGTTACCGTTCGACTGTTATTGACCGTATTGCGCTAGGCGCACGGTTTGTCGGATGCGAACCTATAAATCTTGCTCATGCGGCGCTTAACGCCGGGGGACTGTTCCTCGCTCGGCCCGAACGTGTTCACGGCAATACTGCCGTGTAGTTAGTCCACCTTCATCGCCACGACCAGCGAAGAGGAACTGACCCGGCTTACGTCCCGTCAACCGCAGATACTCGCCGATCGCCATTCGCGTCTGGTCGGCCAGTTCGAAGCGCACCGGCCGCCCAGTCTTCTTCTGTCGGATCGTCGCCCGATCCATTAAATACCCGCTGGGTGCGACGTCGTCGTCGACGCGGACGGCAACAACATCACAGCCGCGCAGCTTGCTGTCGATGGCGAGATTAAAAAGAGCAAGATCGCGCTTCTTGCCCTCGATCTAGAGCTTCGTTCTGATCGACCACACATCGCTCGATCTCAGCGGCGACTTTGCACCGACAAGCTTCCCTTTGTTCCACGGCACGCGAACTGGCTTTACGACTGAAGAGGCATGTTCCTGTTCCATTGCCGGTGGTGTGGGAGGTATTTCGTAACGGCGGCTGGCAGCCCGTGGCCGGGAAACCCGCGCCGAGATCGAAGGACGCCTCACCCGCGCCGTCAATGTATTCAGTCCCGGCGGCGGCGACGTCGTGATCGACAACGGCGGTCGCCTTGACGATGCGATTGCGCGCGCCATGGCTAATCTGACGAGCCGGTAGTCGACGCCTTCAGCCGCCGAACCGGAGCCGCTCCAGAACACGGAATGGAGTGCTGCGTGTGTCCTGACGACAGATCGTGATCGCATCGACCAGCATCGGCGCAGCAATCGGCGCGTAGAGAGCCTTGAGCGCTTCCTCCAGCCGCTCACGCACGGCATCGTCCACCGCACCGCTCAGCGTCATGTGGAAACGGAAGTCCTCGAACACATAGGGATACCCCCAGCGATTGAGGTAACCAATCTGCCGCGCCGTCAGCGGCGATTCCAGGCGGCGGCGGAGATCCGCATCGGACAGCGGCGCGCGAAGACGCTCAAAGGCCCGCACGCAATCTCTCGCGAGCACGTTTAATTCAGGCGGCGGATCGGCCGGAACGAGCGCGAGAAAACGGCCGATGCTTTTCACCATCAGATCCGGCAGCGTGAACGCCTTTTGCTCGGCGGTAAACACTGCAGCCGCATCGCGCAAGTCATCCTCCTCACAGCCCTCAGCCAGCGTGAAAGGCGCCTTCAGGGTGGCGTGAAAGCCGTATCGCGCCGGCTCGCTCAACCAGGAGCGGGCGTCTGGATGCGCATAGGCGGGATGGCCGGGTAGCGCGACCGCATCACCGCGCACCGCGTCATAGCCGATGGCAGAACAGCCGAACTGCCACAGCGGCGTATCGGCAGCCGGGACGAAATAAATGGCGTAGCGCATAGCAGCCCGCAGTCTTTGAGATCACCGCTCGATGATCGGATCACGGCTCAGATAATACGCCGTCTCACCCAGTTCGACATCTGCTCGACCGCGAGAACGAGCAGGAAAATGGTGATAATGATTGTTGCGGCCGTGCTGTAGGCGAACAGGTCGAAAGCGACTTTCAGCTCGATACCGATGCCACCGGCACCGACGAGGCCAAGGATGACCGAGCCGCGCACCGCCTTTTCGAGACTGAATAGCGACGTCGCGATGAACGACGGCATCGCCTCGGGCACCACGGCCGAAAACACCAGCCCGCTGCGTGTTGCGCCAATCGTCGATAGGGCCTCGCGCGGCCCTTTATCCGTTTCTTCCATCGCCTCTGCGAAGAAGCGTCCAGCGAAGCCGATCTTGTCGACCATAATTGCCAGAACGCCGGCAGCTGGTCCCAAGCCCACCGCAATGACGAAGATCAGCGCCCAGACGAGATCCGGCACGGTACGGAAGAAGGCAATCAGACCGCGCGCACCGGCTTTTATCAGCGGATGCGGGGACAGTCCTTCCGCAGCGAGAATGGCCAGCGGAAACGAGAAGATCAGGCCGAGGACAGTGCCTGCCACGGCCATCTGAAACGTGATGAGGAGCTGCCACAGGATCTGTGGGAGACGCTCAATATCGGGCGGAAACATACGCGATAGAATGCTGCCGATCGCGGGAATGCCGCGTTCCATGCGCTCCAGCGACAGCCCGACGCTCATCATCGACCAGACGACAAACGCAATGATGACGACCGTCAGCGTAAACGACAGCGCGCCGGGGCGTTCGAAGCGTGCGATGCTGACTGTTGAGCGCGGCGGCGCAATGTCGGTCGTCATGCGGCGACTCCGACAAAGAACGCTCTGAGGTCTTCCGGACGAACGTCGCACGACGGCGTATCCATGACGATCCGGCCACCAGCCAGACCGACGATGCGATCGGAAAAGCGCAACGTGTGTTCGATCCGGTGGGAAATGACGACGAGAGGCAGGCGGCCGTCGGACGACAGTTGATAGAGCAGCGCCATGACATCCTCGCCCGAGCGCGGATCGAGACTGGCGTCGGGCTCATCGGCAAGGACGATCTCCGGTCGCTGCATCAGCATGCGCGCGATAGCCACGCGCTGCGATTGTCCACCGGACAAGCTATCCGCGCGTTGTCCAGCTTTCTCCGCCAGGCCGACACGTTCGAGACACCACATCGCCTCGTCACGCACCGGCCCGCGCGCGAGCGTTTGCGACCACGTGCGGATGCCACGTTCGCGCGCCTGCACGCCGTGAATGACATTGGACAGCGCCGACAGCCGCGGCACGAGATTATGGCGCTGGAAGACGACGCCGATGCGCGATCTCAATCGCGCCAGTTCGCGGCCTGAAACCGCGGTGATGTCTTTGCCGAGAACCGTAATGCGTCCTGATGTCGGCTCAGTAAGGCGCACGAGACAACGCAACAAGGTCGATTTGCCTGCGCCGTTGGCGCCAATCAGCGCCAGCGCATTTCCAGCCGACACTGTGAGATCGACACCGTCGAGAACTCGAGTTTGGCCGAACGCCTTGACGAGCTGCGACACAACGATGGCGGGCGCCTCTGAGGCGCCCGCGACGAAGTCTACGTGTGAGGGGCGATCCAACATCGCCTTAGTTTCCGATGAACTTCGTGAATTCCTTCACGCCCACGTTGGTATACATATTGCGGACGACGTCGTAGTCCTTGTCCGAAACGTTGGCCAGGAACTTGCCGCCTTCGAACTTCCGATTTTCCTTGGTGGAGATCACGGCCTTCATGACCGTGTCGGCGTGATCGAGAAACGCCTTGCGGAACTTGTCCAAGGTTTCGGGCTTCACCTTCGGCGAGGCCACGATCAGATCGTCCGGCAGGATGATGCCGTCGCCGAGCGATCGGAACTTCTTGTCCGGGAAAGCCTTCACGACGCGTTCAAGATGCGTCTGGTTCATGCCGATGGCAGCGATGTCGCCGCGGATCATGGCTTCAGCTGCAACGTTGAGCTTCAGAAAAACCGCCTCGTAGTCCTTATTGTAGCCCAGGCCGTTTTCCGCAAGCACGGTGGCCGGGCCAAGGTGCTGCGACGTCGAGCCTATCTCACCGAACGAGATCTTCTTACCCCTCAGATCGGCAAGAGACTTGATCGGGCTTTCGTCCAGCACGATCAGGCTCGAGCGATAATTCGGGCGGCCCCAGACGACGACGGGCTGCGCTTTCATGCGCGCGTTGAATACAACGTACTCGGCCGGTCCGGTGAGAACGAAGTCAACCTGATCGGCTGCCATTGCTTCGACGGCTGCGGTACGACCGGAAACCGGGAAGAAATCAACGCTCAGGCCGGTCGCCTTCTCAAACGCTTCCTTGAACGGCCCATAGCCGCGCTGCAACTCTTCAAGGCCATCGACGTCCGTCACGGCGAAACGGATTTTTTCCTGTGCAGCAAGCGGCGCAATCGAACCGGCAGCGGCGATTGCGGCAGTCAAACCGACAACAAACGTCCTGCGAAGCATGGTGAACTCCCTCTTGAGCGTGTCCGCGAAGCTTTCGCTGCGGCAGAACGCGTGTGATCGCTGCGGATCCATCCGCTCACTATGGCGATAGCAGTGATCAACGACAGTTGCGTGACGGCTCGGGGCATGCCTGTACGCGACGGCGGCGCGCAATCAACAGACTGTCACGCACCCTTCAAACACACGCTCTACAGGTTCCGGCTTTGGGCACGAACCGGATCGGATATGCGCACTCTTATTCGCGGCGATCGCATTCTGCGTGACGGCCGTCTGACCGCCGGCGACCTCGGCGTCGAGTACGTGGATGGCAAAGGCACCATCCTCGACGGCGCTGATACGTCCGACGCCGACACAATCATCGATGCGACGGGCCTGCTGGTGCTGCCGGGTCTGGTCGACATCCATGGCGATGCCTTCGAGCGGCAGATCGAACCGCGTCCCGGCGTAGCGTTCCCACTGGAACTCGCCATGCTCGAAACGGACCGCCTGCTGCTGTCCTACGGCATTTCCACGGCCTACCATGGGGTCACGTGGTCGTGGGAACCGGGGCTGCGCGGCGCGGAAAATGCGCGCGCCATGCTCGAGATCACCGAGCGGCTGCGGCCGCAGCTCGGTTGTGACACCCGCTATCATCTGCGTCACGAGACGTTCAATCTCGACGCCGAAGAGACGATCATCGATTGGCTCCGCACACGGCGCATCGGCTGCATCGCCTTCAACGATCACATGAGCGGCACCATCAAGGACCTCGGTCGCGCCAACAAGATCGCGCGCATGGTCGAGCGGACGAGGCTGACTTTCGAGGAGTTCAATGCTCTCGTCGATCGCACCTACGCCCGTCGCGACGAGGTTCCGCAGTCGATCGCCCGCATTGCCGCGGTGGCCCGGGAAGCCGGCATTCCGCTGCTCTCGCACGACGACAGGACGGAAAGCGAACGCACGTGGTTTCGCGAACTCGGCGCGCATATCGCGGAATTCCCGATGACCGAGGCGGCAACGAAATCGGCCGTCGATGCCGGTGACGTTACTGTATTCGGCGCGCCCAACATCGTGCGCGGCGGCAGCCATACCGGTTGTCCATCAGCCATGGAGATGGTCGCCGCAGGCATGTGCTCCATCCTGGCATCGGATTATCACTACCCCGCATTGCTCAATGCGCCGTTCCGGATTGCAGCGGCGGGAACGCTTCCAATTGAACAGGCGTGGTCGCTGGTCTCGCTTAATCCGGCACGCGCCCTAGGTCTGCATGACCGCGGCGAACTTGCAGCCGGCCGCCGGGCAGACATCGTGCTCATCGACGCTGAAGCTGCCCAGGGCCCGGTGGTGGTCGCGACAATCACCAACGGGCGCATTCGCTATCTGACCGAGGCGGATCGCATGCACAGCAAAGCCGAACCGTCCTTCGGCGTCGCACGCACTGCAGCGGCCTGACGGATCGTTCGCCGACATGATGAACGCAGGCAGGCTCGCGTTTAGTGCCGGTTGAGATCAACACGGCAGCCGGAGCCGTCAACACTGTGCGCCACGCGCTGTGCCTGATCGGCTCGCGAATTAGCATCTCCGCCGTTGCGGCGGAGATGCTGCATCCCAAGACATGAGAAGGTTGATGGCGCTGTTCGCGCCAATGTGGATGCTGCCTAGGTAGGCAGTCTTTTAACCTGCTCTTCGATTGGCGCGTCCGGATCGTAGATGAACTTGGGATTGGCATCGAGAAAATCGTGATAATGCACGATCGTGCGGTCGCGATCGATGAAGATCACGGCGTATGCCGGTGGCTCAAGGCTGCAGATGTTGGCGCGGGTATTCTCGAATGTCAGCCAGCTTTGATGGTTTGTGCCGCGGAGCGCGGAGAACGCAAAGCCGCGCCAGCTTCCGCATACCGGCCGGTGAACATGGCCAAAGAAGATGTGGCGAATATTCGTATGCCCTGCGACGACGCGGGCAAAAGCATCACCGTTCGTCATGACGTATTGATCGAGATGCGGGAGCGCGATCTCGAATGGCGGATGGTGCATGAACAGAAAGACCGGCCGATCTCTGCTGTCATCGAGCATCTTGGCAAGCCAATCCTGTCGCTTCTCGCAGAAGAAGCCGGTGTGGACGCCAGGATCGATGGTATCGAGAAAAATAAATCGCCCCTCCCGCGTGTCGCGGACCGATTGAACGAAACCGTTCTCATCCGCTGCGAGATCAGGGAACGTCCCGCACAAGGCAGATCGTTCATCGTGGTTGCCAGCGAGAAGCTGGACGGGAACGGAGAGTTCGCCAAGTGTCTCTTTCAATAGAGCGTAAGCGCGTGGATCAGCGTGGTGTGCAAGATCTCCGGTGACAACGCACAGTTCGGCATCGTGATGATGACGATTGATGTCGGCGACTGCTGCCGCGAACCGATGGTGCGGATCGCTGCCAAATATTGTTTCTCCCTTGGGGACGAAATGGCAATCTGTGAGTTGCAGGATTTTCAGCACGCGTTGGCTCCTTACCCCTTCAATGCCCCAAGGCTGATGCCTTCGATGAAACGTCGCTGTGCCACGAGGAACGCTAGCACGAGTGGTGCGGTGACGATCGTGGTGCCGGCCATCAACTCGCCGTATCGATCGCCGGCTTCTGCGGATCGGAAATAGACGAGGCCAAGTGGCGGCGTATTGAGCTCGGGCGAGCGGACGGCCACGAGCGGCCAGAACAGATCGTTCCAATGCGACACGACCGAGAAAATTCCGAAAGCCGTCGCGGCTGGCAGTGTCAACGGCAGAAGAATGCGCACCACGATGCTGATCTCACTGAGACCGTCCAGTCGCGCCGCATCGAGCAGATCATCGGGGATCGTGCGAAAGAATTGGCGAAACAGGAACACGGCAAATGCCGATGAGATAAACGGCAGGATCAATGCCGCGTAGGTGTCGAGCACCTGTAGCCGCGCAAAGCCCGCATAGATTGGCAATGCCGTCACCTGAATCGGGATAAGGAGCCCGAATAATACCAATCCCATTACGATCTCGCGGCCGGCAAACCGCAGCTTGGCCAGCGCATATGCAGCCGGTAGGGCAAACAACAGTTGAAAGATGAGGATTGCGGCACAGACAATCGCGCCGTTCATCAGATAGAGCAGCAGCGGCCGTTGCATGAGGACGTTTGGATAATTGGATAGTCCCTCAAAGGACTGTGGAATGAGAGACAGGCTGCCGCTGAATATCTCGCTGGCCGACTTGAGTGAGAAGGCCAGCATGTAGGCAAACGGCGCGAGAAACACCGCGGCCAACGCACAAAGCACGATGAGACGGGAGAAAGTTGCGATCCACTTCATGTATAATGCACGCGACGATCGAGAAAACGGAACTTGATCAGGGTCAACGTCAGCAGCATCACGACGAAGGCCACGGTCAACGCAGAGGCGTAGCCGACGCGGAAGTAGACGAACCCTTCCTGATAGATCGTGAAGAGGATCACCTCGGAGGCGCGCTGAGGTCCGCCTTGAGTGATTGCCGCAACGGTTTCGAACACTCGGAAGGAGCGCAAAAACGAAATGATGACGATAAAGACTAAGGTCGGGCCGAGGAGCGGAAATGTCACCGTCCAGAAGCGCTCATAAGGTTTGTGCGCGCCATCGACTGCAGCGGCGTCGTAAAGATCGCGCGGGATGGTCTTCAGTCCGGCCATGAACAGCACCATGTTGTAGCCGGCGTTTTCCCAAATTCCGATGATCGCCAACGTCGGCAATACCGTTGCTGGATTGTTGAGAAAGCTCTGGCGCGGAAGTCCGCCGAGAGACAGCAGTGCATTCACGGGACCCAACGACGGGTGCAGCAGGAACTCCCAGACAATCGCCATGGCCACGGTCGTAGAGACGACGGGCAGAAAGAATGCGGAGCGGAAAAAAGCGCGGCCTATCGGCGAACTTTCAATGAGCAAGGCGAGCCAAAGCCCGAACAGAACCGACGCCGGCGTGACGAGGGCCGCATAAAGCAAGGTGTTCGACGCCGATCTGCGGAAAACGTCGTCGGTAGCCAGTTCTGCGAGATTTTGCAGTCCGGTGAACTGGATTGTGTTTTGCCCCAGCTGCCAGTCGGTGAACGCCATGATCACCACGCCGACGCAGGGAAGGATCAGAAATAGCAGCAGCCCGAAAAGAAACGGAGATACAAGAAGCCACGCCACGCGTGATTCTCGCTGCGCCGCCAGACGCTTTGACGTCCGCGGCGTTTGAACTGTTGTCAGTGCTGCTGCGAGGGACGTCACAGCGCTGCCTCCGCGTAGGCGCGCCCTGTTGGTACGTTTTTCGGATCGATCAGTCCTGTTGAGATCCGTCGTCCTGCCGAATCGAAGAGATGCACTTTGTCCCGCGCAATCGAAAGACCGATCGTAGCGCCCAGTTTCGGTGATGGGCTATCCGCACCATGACGCCCAATGACGACAGTGCCGTCATTGAGAGCGACATGCACAAGTTCCTCCGATCCGAGAAATTCCTTATGGCGAACCGTTGCGCCGATCATGCCAGCGTGCGGTGTGGTGATCGTGACGTGTTCTGGCCGCACGCCGATATGCGCCGTTTCATTGGGCAATCCCGCTCGCCCAAGCATGACACCTGCGCTGACTCCCGCCGGTAGAATGTTGATCGGCGGATTGCCGATGAACTGCGCCACGCGAATATCAGAGGGGGTGTCGTAGATTTGCTTCGGCGAGCCAACTTGTACAACTTTGCCCTCCATAAGAACCACGATGCGGCTCGCCATCGTCATTGCCTCGACCTGGTCATGCGTGACGTAGACCGTCGTGATGCGCAGCCGCTTCTGCAGTTCGACGATTTCGGCACGCGTTGATGTGCGCAGCGCCGCATCGAGATTCGACAACGGCTCATCGAGCAGAAACAGCTTCGGCTTTCTGACCAAGGCGCGGGCCAGCGCGACACGCTGCCGTTGACCGCCGGAAAGCTGCTTCGGTTTCCGGTCGAGATAACCGCGCATCGCAACGAGTTCGACGGCCTCGTTAATGGCGGATTTAATTACGATGCGTTTTTTGGCAACTCGGCGATTGAACGTGCGCATGAATGGCAGGCGTTCGATGCGCGTGAGGTCGCGCATGACGAGCGGTAGCGCGATATTCTGCTCGACGGTCATATGCGGATAGAGCGCGTACGATTGAAACACCATGGCGATGTCGCGCGTCGTCGGAGGCTGCGCATCGACGACAGCGCCTCCAATGCGCACAGAGCCAGCGTCCTGCGCCTCAAGACCGGCAATGACACGAAGCAGCGTAGATTTTCCGCAGCCTGATGGACCGACGACCGCAATGAACTCGCCGTCTTCAATCGACAGGTCGACGCCACACAAAACTTCGGTCGCACCGAAGCTCTTTGCGATGCCCGAAAGCTCAAGTGTCGCCATGCGTTCGCCTCCAACACCAAAGCCCCAGGCGCTTCGCGGCGCCTGGGGTCCGCATATCCAACCGTCAGCGCGGCAGGAGTGCGTTAACGTCTTTCGTGAGGGAGATGAGAGCCTCTTCCGGAGTCTTCGTTTTGCCGACCACAGCTTCCAGATTCTGGCCGATCACATCGTCGATCTTGATCGCGTTTGGTCCCGGATAGGCAAACCACTCGCGAACCAGAGAGATCTGATCAACAGCCGTCTTATGCAGCGGTCGCGTGTCGAAGTAGCCCTTCAGCAGGGCAGGATCTTCGAGTGCGAGGACATTGACGGGCGTGTATCCGACCTGACGGATCACCTGATTGGTGCCCTGGGGTCCCGTCGAGAACTTCACCCACTTCCAGGCTGCGGCGAGAACGTCCGGGTTCTTTGCAGCTTCCTTGGTAACGATCGCGACATTGCCGCCCGTCGGCAGACGGCCATTCTCAGCGCCCAGAGGATGCGGGCTGGTGCCGAGTGTGAAGCGATCACCGACCGACGTACTGAAGTTGTTGAGCCGTGAGATCGAGTCGATGAACAGGCCCATACGTCCAGCAATGAACTGCTGGCGCGCAGCTTGGTCTGCGAGGGGCACCAAGCCGCCATCATCGACCATGCGCCGATACAGCTCGAATGCCTTCTGGAAATGCGGGTCTTTGTCAAACGCCACCGTCTTGGCGTTCGGCTGCATCATCTCGCCGCCGAGCCCGAACAGCACACCCTGGAAGTACCATGCGCCATACCAGTTACTCGCGTAGGGAATATACATGCCCGACATGTCGGGTCCGAGAGCCTTGATCTTCCCCGCGATCTGGAGAAGTCCGTCCCAATCGCGCGGCATGTTGGCCGGATCAGCGCCGACTTTCTTCACCAGATCGGCGTTGTAATAGACGAGCGACATCGAGACGGCGAACGGCAAACCATATTGCTTTCCGCCCACCTGACCGATCGACTGCATCGAGGGCGTCCAGCCCTGTTTCTCGAACGTCGATCCATCCGATTTCATCAACGTTGCGAGATCGACGGCGATGTCACGCTCGCCGAGAACCGGAACGAACGACAGCCCTACGTAATCGACGTGCGGCATGCCGCCGACCGTTGCTTCGCGCAACAAGCCCTGGAAGCCGGCCGAATAATCTTTGTGAGGCCCACGGAACTTGATTTTGATATTCGGATTTTCCGCCTCGAAGTCGGCTTTCAACTTCTCGAAAACCTTGTCGAAAATTTGCGGCTGCGTGTACTGAACGACAACCTCGACAGGTGCTGCGACGGCGGGTGTGCTCAGCGCACCGGTCATGGCAACCACGGATGCCCAGGCCAAGCTGCCCAGAAATGATCTCATAGCGATCCCCTTTATCCTAACGCCGACGAACATGACCCGCAGCCTGCTCCGTCTTGGAGCGCTGCCGATCTTTGTGTCGTCGCGGACCATAGAGATCTCGCATGACACGCCAACGACATCTAGATGAATAGATCACGTCACGGGCTGGTTATCGAAGACCACTTCCCATTGCCCGCCTGTCGAGCGCGAGTTGCCGAACTCGATAGGCCGGCCTTGCATGTCGACGTTGATCGACTCGACGACGAGAACCGGGTCATCCCGCTCATGTTGCAGGATCGTCGCCTCTTCGAGAGTGCTGCGGCGCGCGTAAACGCGCGTCAGGCGCCGCGTGTAGTCATCCAGGCCGATCATCGTCAGCGCCTTCGTCACGGAGCCTGTTTCCGCAAACAGAACCGGCATCTCGTGAAACCGATCCGCGGGAAAATGATGCGTCGTCAGACTGACAGGCGCGCCATCGATGACGCGTAGATTGTCAAAGGCGACGATGGTTGTACCGGCAGGAATGTCCAAATCTCGCGCAATTTGCTCGGTTGCGGGCATATGCCAGCTTCGGAGCATCTGTCCGCGGGCATTCTGGACGATATGCGACACGTTCTCGCTAAACCGCGTTCGATGCCGGATCGGATAGGCTCGTCGCGGCGCTTTGACAAACATGCCCCGTCCGCGCTCAATGGAAATCGTCCCACGGCTCTGCAGTTCGGCCAGCGCCCGCCGCACCGTATGCCTATTGACGCCGAAGCGGGCCGCCAGGTCGCTTTCGGGAGGAAGCTTCGCCCCGGAGGGATACTTGCCATCGGCGATCTCGCGACCTAGCGCCTCTTCTATCTCCCGCCATACAATTGTTCCCGACCGACGCATCCCCGCCTCAAACTGCCTGACCGAGACTATCCGGTCGCATACCAAGAGAAATAAGTCTAGATCACCTGATGCGAGCGAACGCGGATTGGAGTGAGACCAAAAAGTGGAGCAACCCCAGATGCCCGGTGAACCTGCTTGAATATCCTCCGTCAGGAATGGTGTGGAGCAAGCAGGCTCGTCGCCACTCCTGTTGCGGCCGTTGACGGCTGTGCCACCCACGGCCACGCCGCTTGCTCGTCATGCAGATGCGGCCGTCGTCAAGGAGGCGGGTGAAGGCTGCCATCGCTTCAAGGTGATCGATCGCCTTGGCCAGCGGTGCCTTCGACCACGGCTCGCCCGCCCGCCTCGTCGCCATTCCGCAAGACTGAGAATCAGTGGCGGATCGCTCGCCGCGCACGATAAGCCATTCGACCCAACTGAGTTGATGGTTAGAACTCATCGATGCGGTGTACGGCCAGCGCGGAGAACCGCCCCCTCCGACGATGCTGCAATATCCCGGCGCGGTCCGGGCTGCGGAATTGATCGCAACCGAAGCCGTCATGCGCCGCCTCAGGATTATCGCTCCGCAGGCCGAAAATCGCGTGGAATGGGCCGGAAACGAGGGAGCGCGAAATTGCGCCAAGTGGTTGCTGATTGGTTGCTAGCTCGCTCGAAAAGCAAGAAACGAGAACGGAAAAAAATCGCCTAAACCATTGAAATAATTGGGGCGGGCGGAGGGAATCGAACCCTCATGGCATTGCTATCTCAGGATTTTCAATCCTTCGGCCGAAGGTGTGGGCCGCAACCAAGCTGGCGAGGCGCTTTCGGAGCTGATCATCCTACCGAAGTCGGCACAGCGCGTATCGCTGAGAACGCCGTGCTGTTCCAAATTCGCAGCGCGCTCGGGCGCGACCGAAGCAATTTGTGACAGCCCCGCGACGAGTTTATTCGATAGACATGTCTTCGTTACAAGCCGCGGCTAGTTTTGGTGTCGGTGCGTTGCGAAATGGTGTCTCAGTGCAGGTTAACGTCTCGATCGCCCCTCGCGGAGATCTCGCCCTGAGGGTTGCTGCGGCTGCCTCGCTATCCGGCGTTGCGGCATCGGCCATATTTCTTCTTTGGCCTGAGCTGGATCTGCACGTCGCCCGTCTCTTCTTACGCGAAAATGGAAGCTTCTTCCCTGCTCGAGACGGACTGCTGGCAAACATCCGGGACATATTTAAATCGCTTTACGTCCTATTTTGCGTCGTTTCCGTCGTCGGTCTTGCACTGGCCGTGTCACGCTCCTCAGGTCGAATCCGAACATCGTCCTTGATTTGGGCCTATCTGGTGCTTTGCCTCGGCATTGGACCCGGCCTTGTCGCCAATCTTGTGCTGAAGGACCAGTGGGGACGGGCGCGGCCTAGCCAGATCGTAGATTTTGGTGGCACGAAGCAATTCTCGCCCCCGCTGATCCCGGTTCGCCAATGTGAGCGTAATTGCTCGTTCATCAGTGGCGAAGCTTCCGCGATGTTTGCATCATTCTTTGCCGTTGCTCTCATCATACCGCAATGGTCCAGGACGATCTTGATCGTCGGCACCATGGCTGGATTGACGGCTGGCGTCATTCGCATGGCGCAGGGCGCTCATTTTCTCAGCGACGTCGTGTTTGCCGGAATCTTTATGGCGTTGACGGCCGCTGTGCTGCATCGAGCGGTTCTGGCCGGCGCCCAAGCCCGGTCGCTGCGCGTGACGCTTATTGCTGCCAGTCATTGAGACTTCGATGTTGGTGGTCAGCAATCTCGATACACTCTCAATCTCAACGCGCGCGCCCACGACCGGATCGCTAACGCCGCCTGACCTATCTGTAATCGTGCCGACGTTCAACGAACGCGAGAATGTGACCGAACTCGTTGAGCGGCTGCAGCGTGCTTTGCAGGACGTGCACTGGGAGGTCATATTTGTCGACGACGACAGCCCGGACGGAACGATGCAAGTGGTCCGGCAATTGGGGAAGACTGATCCGCGTATCCGGGGCATTCGACGCCTGGGGCGCCGCGGTTTGGCGGGCGCCTGCATCGAAGGCATACTTGCCTCGTCGGCATTTGCGATCGCTGTTATCGATGCTGACCTACAGCATGACGAGTCGCTGCTGCCCGACATGCTTGCCCAGATTCGCCGAGGCGCAGATCTTGCAATCGGGACGCGTTATGCCTCGGGCGCGATGGCCAAGGACGGCTTTGCCGGCGTGCGGGCGTGGGGCAGCCGATTGGCGAACTCCTTAGCGCGGGCGCTGCTTGGAGTCCGCCTTAGCGATCCGATGAGCGGCTTCTTCATGATGCGCCGTGAAGCATTCGACAACGTGGCTCCGCACCTGTCGAGCCAAGGCTTCAAAGTGCTGCTGGACATCGTTGCGTCCAGCAAAGCGCCACTGAAAATCGTGGACGTCCCATATCGATTTCGGCCGCGCCATCTTGGCCAATCGAAACTCGATAGCCTTGTCGTCATCGACTACCTCGGTCTGCTGTTGGCCAAGTTATCAGGCGATCGGATTTCCATTCGCTTTGTCCTGTTTGGATTTGTCGGCGCCAGCGGTCTTATCGTCCACTTGGCCGCGCTGCGAGGTTTCCTGACGCTATCGACGCTGCAATTTGATGGTGCGCAAACCGCTGCAGCCTATGTTGCGATGACCTGGAATTTTGCTTTGAACAATCGGCTCACCTATCGGGATCGAAGACTGGCCGGATGGCGCGCTGTGAAAGGATTGATGTCCTTCTACGCGATCTGCAGCCTCGGCGCGATCGCCAACGTCGGCGTCGCAAGCTGGATCTATAACGGCAATACGGATTGGTGGCTGGCAGGTACAGCCGGCGCGCTGATGGGAGCGGTCTTCAACTATGCGAGCAGCTCCGTCTTTACGTGGCGCCAGCGCTGATATGATCCCGATTGCAGCGACCGGGCATAGCTCGCATCGGTCCGTCGTCATGCTTGCGGGGATTATCGTTGCGCTCGCAGTGATCCGCGCGTTCATCGCCGCCAGTATCGGTTTGACGGACGATGAAGCGTACTATCGCTTGTGGTCACTGGCTCCGGCAATGAGCTATCTCGATCATCCGCCGATGGTTGCCTGGATGATCGCGGGAGGGCGGTGGCTGGCGGGCGACACACCTTTAGGCATCCGCCTACCAGCGATTTTGGGATCGGTCCTCGGCCCATTCGTCCTATGGCGGACAGCGCACAACTTGTTTGATGCCGATATCGGTCGCTATGCCGTCTGGATCGGGCTGGCCATGCCGCTTATGGCAGTCGGTGGCGTGATCATGACACCCGATATTCCCTCTGTGTTGTTCTGGGGACTTGCCGTTTGGGCCATGTCGGAGTTGCAGGTTTCGCGCAAGGCCAACTGGTGGCTGGCGATCGGCATATTTGCCGGGTTGGGCCTAATTTCAAAGTATACAAACCTGTTTCTCGGAGCCAGCATCCTCATTTGGCTCGTGTGGCAGCCCGGAAACCTGCATTGGTTAAGGACCTGGCAGTTGTGGATAGGCGGCGTCATCGCCGCGCTCGCGACGACCCCGGTCCTGCTCTGGAACCTTCAGTATGAGTGGGCGTCCTTCATCAAACAATTCGGGCGGGCTGCGCGCGGGAATGGGGTGACGACCCAATATCTCGTCGAGTTCGTTGGCGCATTTGCCGGCCTAGCGAGCCCGATTCTTGCAGCACTGTCATTGCTCGGGTTTGCTCTCATTGTCGGCTCAGCTCTCAAACGGCGTCAGCCGGCGCATATCCTGCTTGCTGCCGTCGTCATTCCACTGGTCGTGTATTTGTGGGTTCACGCCTTGCACAGCAGGGTGCAGGGTAATTGGCTCGCGCCTCTTTACCCGGCCTTCGCCATCGCGGCAGCTTTCGCCGTCATGTCATCCGGCAGCCAGCGGTTGCGTCGTCTCGGCGCTTTAGGAATTGCAACGGGATTCCTATGCAGCGCAGTTATTTATGCCCACGCGATCGCGCCTCTCCGCTTCATGAGCGGAATGAAAGATCCTGCATCTCAAACGCGCGGTTGGGAGAAGTTTGCCTTAGACATCGAGCAGCTGCGCCGGGTCAACGGCGCTTGTCGGATTGTCACCTCCAGTTACGCCACGACAGCCCAACTCGCCTATCGTCTTGAGAACGTTTCGGTGTCTCAGTTGACGGAGCCACTGCGCTACGTTCATCTGCCGCCGGAGCTTGCGGATAAGAGATGCCCGGCGCTCTATGTCGAGCTCGAGCGGCGCCAAGCGAATGACCTCCTTCGCGCTCGTTTCAAAGAAATCCGATTTCTCGGTCGCATCGACCGGAATTATGCGGGCAAGCCGTTGGCAAACTATACGGCCAGCCTCGTTGCAGCCCCGCTCGATCCCTAGCCTTGTCGACTACCTACACACCCGTCATCTCAAGACGCAGGGGCAATCTCAGTCCTCCTCGTCTGCTCGATCAGAGACGACGTGGTCGGCAGCTAACTGACATTGTTGAAGGTCATATCCGGCGAACCGAATTCCGATACTGCGCTTTCGACGAATACAGTGACTTACGTCTATCTTCTTGAACGTGGCATGATGGGCCGCTGCGGCAATTTCCCCTGCCGTGCTTCCGGCGCACGGATCGACCTCGTGCTTTGCGTTAGGCGCCTCGATCTCCTCGTCTGCAACGTGATATTATGTGAGAAATTTCTTCTCGTCGGATTTTACCTTATCCATGTCTTGCAGTCGGAAGACCTCCTCAACCGGAATGATGTCCTTGTTCACATTGTGAATGCCCCGATCTGCGATGATCCGTGCAAAAACATCCTGCATGGCTGTGACGGAAGCACGGATAGCATGGTTGCCGTAGATGACGATGGCGATCTTGCCGAGACCTTTGATGCGTGTTTCGTTCATCTCCGGATATGCGGTCGGCACGATGACTATGGGGGCTTGACCGTCCCAAGCCCGCACGAAGCTCTCCACCTCGTCCGGTGTCTTCTGCTTGGAATGGATGAGGATCATGTCCGCGCCGGCGGCTTCATAGGCAGCCGCGCGCTTTAGAGCCTCGCCCTCGCCAAGCCCGGCAATCAGGGCTTCGGTGCGAGCAATGATGAGGAATTCGGGGTTGGATCTGGTCGCTACAGCTGCGCGAATCTTACCCTGAAATTCGTCGACGCGAAGCAGCTCTTGTCGTCCACCAGCAACAAGGCTCGTGACCTTGGGGAAGGTCTTGTCTTCAATGACAACGGCGGCAGCGCCCGCGCGCTCATATTGCCTGATCGCATGAATGACATTGATGGCATTGCCAAAACCAGTGTCGATATCGGCAACAATGGGCAGCGAGGATTGTTCGGCCATGGCCCGTACCATGTCCAGATGCTGTGTCATCGAGATAAGGCTGACATCGGGCAAGCCATAGAGAGCAGAAAGCTCGAAGCCTGATGCCCACAGACCATCAAAGCCGGCCTCTTCTGCCAGACGCGCCGACAAGGGGCTGTGGGCGGCCATAACGTGGAGGAGCCCCTTTTCGGTGATCAGACTGCGTAGGCTCAGTGTGTTCTTTTTCATTTTATCTTCCTTGCAAAAACGATCATGACAGCCGCGCGATCGAGACGGCGGTGGCAGTGGCGGCGCGGACTAGGCTCTCATCATCTGTCGCGTAGGACAGACGGATGAAACCAGGTGCCAGAAAACCGCTGCCGGGCACTACGGCGACGCCTGCGTCCTCCAGCAGGTAGCTGGCAACGTCATTGTCGTTTTCCAAAACCTGCCCGGCAGGCGTCGAGCGGCCGAATAGTTTCTGGCAATCGACGAAGAGATAGAAGGCGCCGTCCGGGCGTAGGCACGACAAGCCATCGATTTGACTGAACGCCTCCATCATCAAATCGCGCCGGCGCTCGAAAGCCGTTCTGAATTGCAGGATGAATTCCTGCGAGCCACGCAAAGCTTCTATGGCAGCGTACTGCGAGATGGAACATGTGTGTGAGGTCGACTGCCCTTGGATCGTGTTCATCGCTTTAATAAGATCCAGCGGTCCCGCTCCGTATCCTACGCGCCATCCGGTCATAGCATAGGACTTCGACACTCCGTTTACTGTCAGGATCCGCTCCGTCATATCCGGTGCCACCCGCGCCAAGGTGCAGAAGCGCGCGTCGCCGTAGACCAGGTGCTCATAAATATCGTCACTCAGCACCAGCACCTGTGGGAAGTCACGCAGGACGTCGGCTAATGCGGCAAGAGCGCGCTCAGTGTAAACTGCCCCGGTTGGATTGGACGGAGAGTTGAGCATGAGCCATTTGGTGCGCATAGTAAGCGCTGCACGCAGGTTCTCCGGCTGGAGAATAAAGCCTTCATCCGACCGGGTTTCGATCGGCACAGGCTCGCCCCCGGCCAATTTCACCATCTCCGGATAAGAAACCCAGCATGGCGTCGGGAAGACAACTTCGTCACCGGGGTCCAGGGTCGCCATTAGTGCATTGAACAGAACTTGCTTGGCGCCGCACCCGACCGTTACCTGCTCGGGCGTGAATTTGAGGGCGTTCTCGCGTTCGTACTTCTCGCAGATTGCTTCGCGCAACGACAGGACGCCGGCAACGGGGGTATAGACGGTTTTCCCTTCCGCGATAGCACGCACGGCGGCGGCGCAAATAGGGGCTGGCGTCGGAAAATCCGGTTCTCCCTGGCTGAGAGTGATGATGTCGCGTCCCTGCGCGCGCAACTGAGCTGCCAGTTGCGTCATGGCCTTCGTTGCAGAAGGAGCGCCGGTAGACTGGCGCTCCGACAGCGAAAGCGCGGGTTGTGCTATTGTTTGGCGAGGATGTCTTTCCAGAGGGCAATCACTTCATCGCGGCTGGCCGCTGCTTCGTTTTGATCGATTGCAAAGACCTTGACATCCTGCAGGGCAGGCAGGCTCGAGCGGGCGTTTACATCGACATGCAGGTTGGCAGGACGGCGATAGGTCGCCTCGAAAATTGCAGCCTGAGCCTCTTCGGAGGCCATGATGTCGATCAGGCGCGCTGCTGCCTGCACATGCGGTGCGTTCTTGACGATTGCCATGCCTTCAGGGGACACGAATGTCCCTTCGCTCGGATAGACTAGCTTGATCTCCTTTTGTCCGCCGGCGACGTAAGCCTGCGCCGAATATTCCATGGTGATGCCCAACGGGTATTCGCCTGCAGCAGGCGCCGTGTAGGTGCTCGACGAGCTGTTCACGATGACGGCGTTGCGGGCCAGCTTTTCAAGTCCCTCATGACCGAAGAGCTTGTAGAGCCCGAAGAGCTGTGCATAGGCAGAAGAGGAGTTGACCGGGTCGCCGAATACCAACCGACCCTTCCATTCGGGCTTGAATATATCCGACCAAGTCTTGGGTGCAGAAAGCTCGCCAAGTTGGCGCTCATTGACCATCAGAACCATCACGTGGACATTGCTTCCGGTCCAGAGATTGTCCCGACCAATCATGTCAGCGGGTAGATCTGCTGTCGTGCCGTGAGACTGGAAGCTGTCCTTGTAACTGTCGAGCGTCGAGAAACCCGCGCTCCAGAAAACATCAGCCTGCGGATTGCTTGCTTCCGCCTTGATCCGGGTCAGCAGCGCACCCGTCGAAGCGCTTACCACCTGGACATTCAGGTCAGGTGCGGCTTTCGCGACAACGCCGAGCAGCGCATCCACCGCTGCCGTGTTGTTCGAGGCGTAGAGCGTAACGGTATCTTTAGCTTCAGCCGAAGACAGAGCGGCACCGGCTATGAGCGCGGCCATCGCGAGCGTTTTAAATATGCGTGATTGCGACATGTCGTTCTCTCACTTGAGGTTGGAGGGTGGCCCCGCATCGGCAGAGCCGGCTTCAATGCCCTCGCCGGCCAGGCGAAGATGCATCCCAAAAAAAACCATGAGCATCATCTCCGTCCGGTTCCGAAGACATCGATCTTGAAGAGCTCCACGGCGATGAACAAAGGCACGAAAATCGAAAGGATCAGGATCAGGCTGTAAGCGGAGGCCGCGCCCATGTACCCGCCGTCGATCTGGCGATAGATCTGGATCGGCATGGTCTCGAGCCCTGGCGTATAGAGGACGAGCGTTGCGCTGAGTTCCGACAGTGTGGTGACCCACATGAAGATTGCGCTGCTGATCATCGCGGGGCGCAGCAGCGGCACGACCACCTTGAAGGCGCTACGCAACGGCGGCACACCAAGGCTGATCGAGGCTTCCTCCAGGCTGTCGCGTACCGAGTAAATTGCCGACGACGTAGTGTTAATCGCGTAGGGAACACGGCGCATGAAATAAGCAACCGCCATGATCACCCAAGTGCCGGTCAAGGTGATCCAGCCGCTGTGATAGGTATTGATCAGTCCGATGCCGAGAACCGTACCGGCCACCGCCAAAGGCAGCAGACTGAAATAATCGAGAAAATATGTGAGGATCGAGGGACGCTTGATGACAAGATAGCTGACGAGGGCATACGCCACGTTTTCAAACACGGTGCGGTCAGGAAACAGCGCGTAGTCCTGAAATACAACGCCGCAGTTGCGGCGATGCGTAGGGACATGAGTGACGTCTTGCCCTCCGAACAGAACCCGACCCTGTCCGGGCGTAAGAAAGCCTGCAATCAGGCGCAGGAACGTCGTCTTGCCACAGCCGCTTGGGCCAAGGATGGTGAAGAAGCTGCCCGCCGGGACGTGTACGCTTTGGTCGTCAATTATGGTTCTGGCGCCATAACCCACTGTTGCGTTTTCGATATTGATAGGGATCATCAGAATCTACCGCGTTTGCCACGCGACAAATTCATGCGCGACATGATAGGCATGTGACATTCATGACTAAAACAGATCAATAGATGGCTGCGTTGAATGCGATCGACAGCATGACTGACAGATCTGAGACTCCGCCATTGAATGCACTTCGCGCGTTCTGCGAAGTTGCTCGCCTCCAGCATGTCACTCGCGCGGCTGACAGTTTGGGTGTCTCTCAGAGCGCGATCAGCCGTCATGTTTCTCAGCTGGAGATTTTCATGGGTGTATCCCTGCTCGAACGGCAGGGGCGCAACATCGTGCTCACGGAGGTTGGTCGGCAACTCGCGGCGGCCGTCAGTGCACCGCTGAATGAGATCGCTTTTTCAGTTCAGTTGATGCGCCGGCGACGCGGCGCTTTACGCCGATTGGTCGTGCGTACATCATTGCCGACCTTTGCATTCACGACGCTCAATCCTCGCTTGCCTGAGTTCGGCGCGCTTCACGACCATATCCCGGTCGACATCCTGACCTCGGCAACGCCACAGGATCTGCTAGGTGATTTCGATGTTCTTATCTCACGTGATCTCGTGCCGGCTTTACCAATGCGTGAATGGAAAATTGCCGACGAGCACGTAGTTTGCGTTGGAGCTCCCGGTGTCGTGCAAAGCATGTCCAGATCGGGTCGTTGGACAAAGCAGATCTGCACCGTCAATTCGCGACCGGATATTCTGCCGGCTTGGCTGGCATCAATGGGCATGAGAGAAGAAGACGTCAGACTAGGCGCACGCTATGCTCATCATTACATGGCCATTCCTGCCATTCTGGCGGGAGGCGGCCTACTTGTCGCGCCGGAAATCGTCGTGTCTGACTATATCAAGAAGCAACTTCTCCTCGTCGTCGAGGCGTCACGTGTGGCTACTGGAATGAGCTATTCTGCTTTCGCCAATGATCGATCGCCTCTGCCGGATCTGTCGGCAGCGTTCTGTCGCTGGGTAGCTCGGATTTACAAAGATGATTGCATTCAAGATCTTGTTGGCTTGGATGAAAAGAAGGGCCGCACACGATCTTTGAGCCAGTCGGGGTGAGACAATCCCCGGATGACGATCACTGGGCAGCGTCGCTGAGCACTTGCTCATGACGCTGCCCTGCGATGTCCTGGCGGTGCCGACACGGAAGTGATCGGCGCCAGGTGAGGCAGGCCAAAGCGATCTCAAGCCGCTGTGTTTTCAGGTATCAGCACTCGCTGGTTCCTGCTCGACGCAAATGGCTTGACTGTCGGCCTCTGACAAGGGCTCGTCGAGCAGCGCGCAGTGGTGCGGCTGGCGTGCGCTGCCACCGCCTTTGCGGAAGTGGCGGCACGAATAGCAAGCCCCGAACGCGCGGCCGCCATTGCGCGCGATCATGGCCCGGAGCACCGCGCGCAAAGTCTCAACCACGACGGCGAGCTTCTCCGGATCAGCCGCGGCAAGATCGGCGGCGAGGGCGAGGATCGGATCGTCCTTCAGGCTGCGCTCGCCGAGCGTCGTCAAGGCGAGCGTCACCGAGCGGCGATCACGAGCGCTCGGTTGCCGCGTGATCTGGCCTTTCTGCTCGAGCGCAATCAATGTCTGCGAAACCGTGCCACGGGTTGAGCCGAGGTACTCCGCCAGCGCCGCCGGTGTCCGCGAGAAGCGGTTGGCGCGCGCGATGAAGCGCAGGGCTTCCCACTGCGCTGGGTTGAGGTCTCCCACCGCTTCGCCACTCCGCGCCAGCCGATCCAGCCGGTCGATCAGGTGGGCGGCATCGAGGGCAAGGTACGATTTCATATAGTAGCGACTCGATATTATCTGTTGACGACGAACTAGGCGCCGCCTAATAGTAGCTAGTCGATACTATTTCTGCAATCCTCCGGAGGCTCCTGTGTCGCAATCCACCTCCCTTGCGCTGACGCTTGCCGTCGGCCTGGTGCTCACCCCTCAATTGGCTCTCGCGCATGACATCACGGCCAAGCGTGATGCAAACGTTCCGGCAGCATTCGATATCTTGCATGCCTCGGCCAGCACGGACGGGCGGCTTGCGACGTTCATCATGGAGGTCGCCGGCAACGCCGGCACGCAGAAGCCCAAGAAGGTCGGCAGGCTGCAGGGCTCCAAGGTCGATGCCTACGTCTGGCCGACCAAGCTCGATCCCTCCGCTGTTGGTTTCGACAAGGGCTCCGGCCTCCTGGCGCTGGCGATCACCGCCCACCCGGATTTCGATGACACGCCGCTGTTCGATGAGAACGGCGATGGCGATCCGAACAATGACGGCGCCGACTGGCATTCGCATTGGGTGGTGCTGGTGGAGGACAAGGCGTGCGGCGGTGGCCTCAAGGTGCGCGACGTCTCTCCGGGCCAGGACGTGCTGCCGGCGACCGCGCCTGGCCTGCCGATCGCGCTCGACAGTCCCGGCATGAGCCCGCTCATCAAGGGCGCGGCGGTCAGAATCACTGTCCCTGTGCAGGGCGCCGAGAACGTCAACTTCGACGCCGTCGCCGCCAAGCTGCAGGTGCATGAGCAGGGGAAGGTGCCGCTCTTGTGCGTCACGGGAACCTACAAGATCGCCTCCGGCAATCTCTCGTTGCCGGGTGTCATCATGAAGAAGAGCAAATGACCCTCCCGCATCTCACCGAAGGAACCTCGCCATGAAGCAGAAAGCCATCTTCTACCATGCCGGCTGCAGCGTCTGCGTGGACGCCGAGCAGCACCTCGCTGGCGCTCTCGACCCGGCAGCCTACGACGTCGAGATCGTTCATCTCGGCAGCGAGAAAAGTCGGATTGCCGAAGCTGAGGCCGCCGGCGTGAAATCCGTTCCGGCTCTCGTCATCGATGGCCACCCCTATCACATCAATTTTGGCGCCGATCTCTCGGCATTGCGTTGATCCGGCTGCGAGGTCGGCAGGCCGGCCTCGCGGCATTTCCGATCGAGGCCACCATGTCCCAAGTACCCCCGTCCTGGCTGCCCAGCCTTGTCGTTCCGACGCCGGAGGCTGGCTTTGACCTCGCCGTGAAGCTCTCGCGCATGGGCGTGAAGCTGACCCAGCCCTCGGATGCGATCCGCAAGGAGTTGCGAAGCATCTACGAGCGGGATGCCGATGCGCTGATCGCCTCTTCGCAGGTCATCGCTATCCACTTCCAGACGCTCGCGGCGGCCAACAACTGGTGGAGAGCGTGATGCCAACATCCGTCGCGCCGGAGATCGCTGTGAGCCGCTGGTTCAACACCGACACGCCGAAGCTTCTCGCCGACCTGCGCGGCAGGCCGGTGCTGATTCATGCCTTCCAGATGCTGTGCCCCGGCTGCGTCGCGCACGGCACGCCGCAGGCGGAAAAGGCGCATCGCCTGTTTCGCGATACCGACTTACAGGTCATCGGCCTGCATACTGTGTTCGAGCATCACGCGGCCATGACGGCGGTGGCGCTCGAAGCCTTCCTTCACGAGTATGGGTTGACCATGCCGGTCGGCATCGACACGCCGGGCACCGACGGACCAATCCCGATGACGATGGCACGCTTCGGGATGCGCGGCACGCCGACGTCGATCCTGATCGGCCGCGACGGCAGCATCCTGCATCACGGGTTTGGTCAGGAGGACGACATGGTGCTTGGGGCGCGGATTGCTTCTGCCCTCGGCACCGCGCAACTAACCTGCTGACGGCTGACAACCGAAGTCAAGTTCGTGCCAAAAGCAGACACATGAGCCTGTGCACTGGCCTGCGCTGCAGCCCTACCTGAGCCAGCTCTCCACGCGGCGATTGTTATGGCGTCCTTCTTCGGAGGAATTGCACGCCGTCGGCAGCAGCTTGCTGTAGCCGCGAGTAGCGATCATGTCGGCTGGTACCGCAACTCCCGCCGCTTTGAGGACCGCTGCTTTAACTTGCTCGGCCCGTGCGAGCGACAACACAGCGTTGCGGGCAAAGTTACCGATCGAATCGGTAAAGCCAGCCAGAGTGATCGTCTTGCGCTGTCCCGTTTCGACCAGGAACCGCACGATGCGCGCTAGTCTTTGCACGTCGGCAATCGACTTGTTATCCAGCGTTGCCGAATTCAAAGCAAACCGGAATGTCGTCGACATTCGCAAATGAGCTTTGAGGTCGCTCGCCAGTTGCTTGAGCATTGCAATATCGACGTCCGGATCATTGAGCACCAGCGAACTGGCTAGGCGCAACATATGTTCGTTCCTGTCCAGCAGCTCGAATTCCTGATCGACGTAGCCTGCCGCAAGGATGCTTGAACGGGCATCGATCGACAGCGCGTAGTCCAGCACGTCCGCAGCGATCGTGCCCTTCGCCAGCGGCTTGGTGTAGAGGAACAAGCGGCGAGAGAGCGGATACTCCTCCGACTTGACGTTGAAAGTGGTGGGATTGCTCGTAATGCCGCATTCCGTGGCTATCCCGAGCGCCTTGGCGTTCCGCAGGTAGGCAAAACCGACAAATCCCACTCCGTTTGGATTACGCGCGACCTCATCAGACAGTTCCTCGCTTGACTCGAACCGTTTCGCATCCTTGCTCAAGGCGAGATTGCGGGATTTGAGCACCAGCGTGTTGAATGTGTCAAAGGTGCCGGACTTGTCATCGCGCGCATAAATGTGGATCGGCCCTGGCGCGCCACCCACTGCTGACCAATCGCGAATTGTCCCGGCAAAGATTCCGGCGATCTGGTCGAGCGACAACGTCCCCATCGGGTTGTCTGGCGAAACAAGGACGAGAATTCCATCCATAGCCAGAACGTGAGCGTAACCTGGGTTGCGCAAATCAGGCAGACCAGTCTGCAGGAGGGCCTGTGCTTCCTTGTCCGACATCGGCCGAGACAACATACCGATAGAAGCCTTGCCGCTGACAAGAGCGGGGACGGCTGTGCCCGAGCCATGCGATCTGATATCGATCAACGCCAAGGGAACGCCGGTCTGACCGGTGAGCTTCAGTTCAACCTGCTCCGGATCACCTCCGGCAAGGCGCGTAATATTTGCGCCGGCCGACGCAGCATAAGCCTCCACAAGGGTCGGCATAAGCTGTGCCCCAATTGTATTGGAACCATAAATACCGAAGTTGGCGGTATCGTCTGCGCACCAACCCGCAGTTGTTCCCACGACGCAGCAGAGTCCCAACAGTGCGGCTTTGAATGCACATTTACTCATACGTCTCATCCTCGGATGGCGAGTTCAGGAATGAGTCTTGAATTGAAGCGTGCCCTGACGCTCAAATCCGTCCCGCAGGAAACGGCGCCGAATGCGAGGTCGAATTGCCGTGCAGGCTGACCGCGCTCCATCACGTAGGCTTTGAAGCGTACTTCCGCCAAATGTCCGTTGCCGCAGAAACTGTCGGCAGGCCGGCTACCTCTCGTCTTGTAATCGATGGCGAGTTTCACGGAGCCGGGGGTCTGCCCAGCCTGATGAACGAAAGTGTAGACTTCGAAGTTCATTCCAATCTCGCCGCCAGCGCCAGTGGTGCTGAGGAAACCCTGTCCTCGCCCGTCCTGCCGGGCGCGTGTGCTTGCCTCATCGAACGAACCAGGGTTGCCGGACCAGGCATGGCCGTGGCCGTTGAATTCGGCCGCATACGCAAAAGCATGCAGATCCAGATCGACTGTGTCGGTCCAGACAATCGCCACCTTGGAGATTTCGCGCATGTCTGCGGCGACGGGTTGCCGCACGATCTTCGTATTGTCCTCGAAGCTGATGGTTACCGCCTCTGCTTCGCCTGCGAAGCAATCGAGCACGAACTCGCCGCTGCCGTGCGTATCGAGCAGTCTGATGAAGACAGCGCCGGCATACGCGAGCACGACGGACTGCTCAGCCCGGCAGGGTGTATCGATGGCGACGCGCGTACGCCCGCCGCGCTCGGGCAGGATCGCTATACGCGGCTCGTCACACCGCGTCCTGCGGAACAGAGGTTCAGCTGGAATGGCAGGAGAAGCAAAAGCTCGGGAATTTTGTGCCAGCAGTTGGGCCTGGGTGTAAGCCATGGGCACAGCGAAAGCCGTCAATGCCAGGCACATTCTGACGATATCACGCCGCGCAGCAGCTAAGATTCTCCGCACGACAGACCAGATCGAGCACCGCCCACGACTTAACACACCGAACAATCGCCACCCAAATTCTTAACAACGGTAGCGAGATAGCGCTTCAGTTTTGTGACACGTGCCAGCAACGTTTCGTGCGCGATTGCTGCTAGCTGAGCCGTGCGATCAACAAGCGAGGCGTATCCGCTACTGCATCTCGCTATAGATCCCGTCGATCTGGGCGGTTGAGACATTCTCCGCCTTTTCATCCAGCACCATCCGTCCCCTGCGCATGGCGACTATACGGTCGGCATAGCGTACTCGCCTACAACATGATGCGCGTGATGACCGTCGTCGGCGTGCCGCGACTGATCCAGGCGATGAGGTCGTAAGTACGGATATCTGTGCGCTCGCGCCGTGGCGCACAGCGTTTGCAGGTCGTCTTCTGATCGCCGGAGACCGATTCCTAGTGCGAAATACACAAAAGCTCATCTTCGTCAGCCGCGTCACTCACGCCGTCAAAGTGATGTCGCCGAAAGCCGCGTTGTCACACAGCCTCGGCCACTTAGCAGACATCTGTAGCTTTCTAAAATTTTTGCCGGGGCTAGTCTGATACTACGTCTGCATCGCCTCCAATAGCCAACAAGGTCTGAGCATTGCTGAAAGCTAGATATTGCTGTCAATATCGATGTCAGGCAGATTCCCAACCAACATCCGTTAACCCCACATCCGAACGAACTGCAAATGCAGAGATAGTCCCGAAACAACAATTTAACCCTGGCGAGAGGCAGGCCTTCGACCATCCACTTCTTGTCCCCATGCCCGGGCGCACCAATCTCCCTATCGGCCGCAGAGCAGCGGAACTGTTGCTCGAGCGGATATCTGGGCGTTTATCGACGCCCAAATTCATCGACGTTGGCTTTAAATTTGTGAAGAGAGGCAGCACGTGACTACTCGACAATTGCGCGTCGGCTTGGCTGGGGCTGGTGCGATTTCGGTGCATCATCTGGCCGGATGGGCTGAGCGCAACGACGCCAAGGTCGTCGCGATCTGCGAGCCTGATCCTCAACGGGCTGAAGAGAGAGCTGCTCAGTTCGGAATCGTCACAACGTATCGCAGCCTCGATGAGATGCTCGACGCCGAAAAGCTTGACGTTGTTGATATCGTCACACCGCGCGAGACGCATGTCGCACTGATCGAGAAGGTCGCAAAGCGTGGCCTGCCGGTCATCTGCCAGAAGCCGCTTGCACCGACGCTCGCTCAAGCTACCGACATTGCGGAGCGCGTGCGTGGTCAAACCCGACTAATGGTACACGAAAACTGGCGTTTCCGACCCTACTACCGCCGCCTGAAGCAACTGCTGGCCGGTGGCGTTCTTGGGCGCGCTTTACACGTCGATATCGCGTTTTACCGCGGCGGATTGAACACCAGCAACGGGATTGTTGCCCCCGGACTCGCCCGCCAGCCTTTCATGGCGACTGAGCCACGGTTGCTGGTTGCTGAATCGCTGATCCATCACATCGATGTTGCGCGCTGGCTGGTCGGGCCGCTGAAGCTGTCGGCAGCCCATCTCGAGCGCACGAGCGACCTCGTTGTCGGTGAGGATAGCGCCGTTCTTCTGTTTACCGGCGCATCGGGCGAGACCGTCTCGATCCGCGGCAGCATGCATGCGGCTGGATATGATTTTCGAGCGGATGATGTTTTCAGCATTGCCGGAACCAAAAGTTCCGCTCGGTATCAGGATGGCCGGCTCGACGTCATTGGCGAAACAACGTCATCAGAGGCCTTTGATTATCAGGCGTGTTATCAGGGGAGTTTTTCTGCCGTCATCGCGCATTTCTGCGAGCAGTTGAAATCAGGCGCCCCATTCGAGACTGCTCCGGAAGATCATCTGCAAACTCTGGCTCTCGTAGAGGAAATCTACACCCGATCCGCAACGTAGCCGATGACGAGACAAGCGGCCGCGCGTAACGTGCGGCCGCTGCGCATTCTAGGCGACAATGGCTTGCGCAATCGCCTTGCTGAAATCGCTCGTGCTCATCGTGCCGCCTAAATCGCGTGTGCGAGAGGCCGGCTTCGAAATCGCATCATCAATCGCTTTCTCGATCGCGTCTGCTGCAGTGGCATAGGTCGTTGCAGCGCCCTTCTTCTCCGCCAGCCAACGCAATAACATCGCTGCTGACAGGATCAACGAGGTCGGATTGGCGATGCCTTGTCCTGCGATGTCGGGAGCGCTTCCATGTTGCGCCTGAGCTGCGCAAAGATTTTCACCAGCATTGATCGAGCCCGCAAGGCCGAGACTGCCCGATAATTCCGACGCCAGGTCCGAAAGAATATCGCAATAGAAATTGGTCGAGACGATCACATCGAAGCGAGAAGCGTCACGGACCAGATGCGCGCACATTGCGTCAATGATGAATTCCTGCAGCTCAACGTCCGGAAATTCCGCCGCAACCTTGCGCACTTCCCTCAGGAAGAGACCATCCGTCAGAATGAAGTTATTGGCTTTATGAACGGCAGCCACTTTTTTGCGGCGCTTACGTGCGAGCTCAAATGCTTCACGCGCAATTCGGTTGGACGCATGCGCCGTGATCTTCCGCACCGATAGCGCGATATCCTCGGTCGGCATGAACTCACCTGTGCCGTGCACCATATTGCGGTCCGGATACATGCCCTCCGTTGCTTCCCGCATGATCACGAGATCCATGTCACTGCCGCGATGCGGAACACCCACGCGTGTGCGCGCCGGGCGAACGTTGGCATAGAGATCGAGTTTTACACGGACGGCAGCGGAAATATTGACACCACCCTTATCGCGTGGCGGATAGTCAAGATGGGAGATAGGCCCGAGAATGATCCCATCCATTTCACGCGCCAGTGTCATCACCTCACCCGGCAGCGTTGTTCCATACTTATCGAATGCCACAAATCCAATATCTCGGATTTCAAACTGAATGCCGAGGCCGAATTTCCGATCAGCAGTTTTCAGAACTTCAAGTGTACCCTCGGTAATTTCCGGACCGATGCCGTCACCGGGCAGAACGAGAATTTTCATGGTAGCTCCCAAAAGATAATCACTCCGCGCGGCAATAAGAGGGAACTCTCTTATCAGCCCACTGCGCTGTATCCGAGAAGCCTTGGCAGGACGAGGCTGATGTCCGGGAAGACGATCAGAATGATGATCAGCGCGATCAGCATAACGACGTACGGAAAAGATGCGCGCACGAGATCATCGAAGCTCAGCCCTGTGACGCGGACGAGAGCGTAGAGAACCATCCCTACCGGCGGGGTCAGAAGCCCCAACGTCAGCGCCAACGTCATGATGATACCGAAGTGGATTTCATTGATGCCAAACTGCTGGACGATGGGCATCAGGATCGGCGTCAGGATGAGGACGGCTGGCGTCTGAGCCATAAAACACCCGACAATCAACCACAGCACTAGCAACAGGAGCAGAAGCACCGTCTTGCTGTCGGTCATACTGGCGAGAAATTCTGCGAGCTGGGTCGGCAAGCCGCTTCGGATCAGAACGACGCCAAGCGTCGATGTAAACGCGATGATGAGCATGATCACGGCGGTATCGATGAAGGTGCCGCGGATTTCGGCCAGCGCGCGCGCCCAACTCACTTCACGATATACAAATCGTGTGACGACCAGCGCATAGAGGGCAGCAACAGCTGCTGCTTCGGTAGGCGTAAAAAACCCTGCGTAAATCCCGGTGAGAATGATGCCGGGTGCCATAATAGCCAGAATTGCGCCGCGAAACGCTGTCCAGATTTCAGCAAGCGAAATTTCTCTGCCGACGGGGAAACCGTACCGGTGTGCACTATAGGCCGTCCACCCCATGAAGGTGAGTGCCATTAGCAAGCCGGGTACAATGGCCGCAAAAAACAACGCGCCCACGGATACTTGCGCCTGGACCGCATAAGCAATCAGAACGATGCTGGGTGGCAAAATGGGGCTGATCAATGCAGATGCTGCTGTTATGCCGGCGCTGAACCGATGATCATAACCGGCCTTGGTCATTGCCCTATATTCAATCTGGCCAAGTCCAACGGCGTCCGCAGTCGCGGAGCCAGACATGCCTGCAAAGAGGACGCTGGCGAGAACGTTCGCGTGCCCCAGTCCACCACGGACAGGACGGACGAGCGCAGCGACAAAGGCGAATAACCTGTCAGTGATGCCGCCGGTATTCATCAAGCGACCAGCAAGCAGAAAGAAGGGGATCGCCAGCAGTAAGAAGTCGTCCATCTTGTCGAGCGACGTACGAGCGATCAGAGACGCAACGCGTGCATCAAACAAATCACCGAACAACACGGCTGCACCGAATAGCGCCGAAATGCCAGCGGCAAACCCGACCGGCATTCCCAAAGATATGAGGGCCAAAATCAGGGCAATCGAAATGACGGCGGTAATCATGATGTGCCCTTCGACAGAAACCGTATCCGCGCGAGCAGGTCATCGACCACAAAGATCGCCATCAGAACGATTGCAGCAGCCTCAACGGCGTACACAAAGGATACGGATAGCCAGGGCAGCGTGACATAGCTTGCCGTCGCATTGAGATTCATCAATCGCCAGGAACCCATCAGCCAAATGGTCAGCAGCAGCAGGATGAGCAGGTTGAACGCAATAGTCAGAATGGCCTGGGTACGCGGGGTATATTTGCCAAATAGAAAATCAACCACGATATGCTCGTGCCTGCGCACGGCGATCGCGATGCCAAGCATAATCGCAGCCAGGAAAAGAATGCGTGCAGCTTCCTCGGTCCAGGGAATCGGGACATGCGCATAGCGTGCCCCGATCTGTAACAGCGTCACAAGCATGACGAGAATGAAAAGCACCATACCGACGGCTTCCGCACCTCGGTCGAGCCAGTCGATGAGCGATTTACGTCGTTCCGGCAGCGGCGCCGCGCGCAGGTCTTCCGTCATGTGATGAGTGCTATCGCTGGTGGAAGGTCAGACTTTTCGAGGCTTATTCACCGGCCTTGCGGATGTCATCGAGAAGGCCTGGGCGGCAGTTTTCGGCGGCGAATTTCTCGACGATCGGCGTGGCGATCTTCTGAAACGCAGGCACGTTGGCCTCAACGGTTTCGACGTTCCGCTCCTTTTTCATCTTGGCAACGAGTTCTGACGTCTCGCTTTTGACGGCGTCGTTGAGCCAGTTGATTGCGTCCTTGAACGTTTCATCGAAGATGGCGCGTTGATCCGGCTTCAGACTGGCCAGAAACGCACTATTGATGGTGACAACGTTATAGCTCCAGACGTGCCCTGTCAGATTGACGTGACTTTGGACTTCATAGAAACGATCGCCGTAGATCGTGGGAATTGGATTTTCCTGAGCGTCAAATACGCCCTGGCGCAGTGCACCGTACAGCTCCGAAACCGGCAGAGGTCCGGGAAGCGCACCGTAGGCGGCAAACACGTCGCTGCGCAGCTTATTGGTCACGCGCATCTTGACGCCCTTGAGATCGGACGGCTCGCGGATCGGCTTGTTTGCTGTAACATGGCGTGCGCCGCGCGCGGCGCCGCCGAGAATTTCAATGCCGTACTTTTTCTTGAGTTCGGCCGACACTTCCTGGCCGATCGGACCGGTCCAGACTTTGAATCCGTGCGCCTCATCCTTGTAGACATACTCAGCTTCGAGGCACTGATACTCCTTCAAGAGCCGATGCACGATGATCGGCCCGGCAATGTTCATCTGAATTTCATTGGTCGCGAGCTGCTGGAGCAACTGCTGATCTCCGCCCAGGGCCCCACCTGTGGAGAGCTCCATGCGGATCTTGCCGCCGGATTTCTTCTCCAGCGCCTCTTTCCACTGCATCATCGCGCGAGTGCTGAGATCCTGCAGGCCGTTGGTCGTTGCGAAGGTGAACTGCACATCCGCAGCATAGGACGGCGACAATGACAGCATGGCAATCAGGCCACCGAGTACGACTTTCAGCTTCATAGGCGCGCCTCCTTCAACATATGCGTTATTATTCTTTACGCATTCATTATTCGGTTTCCGCGTTGTGTCAACGGGCGATTTACCGACCACGAGGTAGCACACCGATGCATGAAGGGATGAATCGCGACTATTGGCGAATGCGATAATCTGCTCTATGCGTACATTATATGCACCGATATCGACCGACCTTGCTGGGATTTCCGCGTTGACCCAAGAACGCCGCTCGCTCGTGGACAGCGCCTATCAGGATCTCAAACGCCGAGTCATCACCGGCAGTTTGAAACCGGGGGTGCAGCTGCTCGAAGAGGAGCTGGCAGAAATGCTGGGGATGAGCCGCACGCCGGTTCGCGAGGCAGCCGTGCGGCTCGAGCAGGAAGGCTTCCTGGAAATCATACCGCGCCGCGGCTTCAAGATCAGCAGCCTCTCCAAACGCGCGATCCGCGAGATCAATGAAGTTCTCGAGTGCCTGGAAATTCAGGCGGCGGAAAGGCTGGCCGGACGGAAGGTTTCTCCCGCCGAGCTGAAAATGTTGGAGGACGCTGTTGCGGGTATGGATCGCGCGCTCGAGAGCGAGGACATCCACGAATGGGCCAGCGCCGACTATCGGTTTCATTCCTTGCTGATTGAGCTGTGCGGCAATCAACACCTCGCTGCCACGGCTTTGAACTACCTTGATAAAGCGCATCGGTTCCGTGTGCTGACCTTACCGCTGCGGCCTCGCCCCGTGTATTCGAACGTCAATCATGCTGCCGTTGTGGAAGCCATCCGGCGTAACGACCCTCAGACGGCTCAGGATATCCATCGCGCCCATAAGCGACGTTGGGCGCGCGAGCTTCTTGAGTTGCTCGAACGTCTCGATCTACCCGAATAGACAGCAGTAAGTAACAGCCGCAGCACCGCGCCGGGAAATCTGGAAAACAACCTCGGGCACTAACTAGCAGGACGTCTTCCTCGACAGCAACTTCAGCGGTCGCGAGGCGGTTGGTGTTGGTCGGTGGTACACTCTGACGATGCGAGAAATTGAGATGTCGACACATATCCTGGGCGTGGCGCAATCACGACCGAACTTCTCGATGCCGGAGGACGCCACGGACTGTCACGTTCATGTTTTTGGGCCTGCTGACCGCTTCCCCTACGATCGCGACCGCGTCTACACACCAGGCGATGCATCGATAGAGGATTTAAATCAACTCCACAGATCGATTGGAATTCGCCGCGTCGTCATCGTACAGCCGAGCCCCTACGGAACGGATAACGCCTGTACGTTAGATGCGGTCCGCAGCCTCGGCAACCGCGCGCGCGCAGTCGCGGTCATCTCTCCGTCAACCAGCGATGCGATCCTTGAGGCTATGCACAGGGACGGTGTTCGCGGAGTGCGCCTGAACCTCGCCACCCATCGCGTGGCCGACCCAGAGGCAGCGTGGAAGTTGATCGATAAAACCGGCAATCGTGTTGCGCCACTGGGATGGCACGTTCAGCTTCATACTGATTTGGCAATGATCGATACTTTGCGCGACCGCTTTCGCACACAACCAGCAACGATCGTCTTTGACCATTTTGGTCGCGCACAGGCGCGCCTCGGGACGCGACAGCCTGGGTTTTTTGCCCTGCGTGCACTTGTCGAGAGTGGCAAGGCATACGTCAAGTTATCAGCGGGCTATCGCATTTCAGAAAAGTCGGACTGGGAGGACATCCCCCCCATAGCGCAGACCCTGATAGCCGCCAACTCTGAGCGCACTTTATGGGGGAGCGACTGGCCGCATCCGGGCGCCACGCGCGCGGCAGACACTGCTCGCCAAGAGATCGAGGCGTTCTTCAAAATAGACAATGGCGCCGCACTTAATCGTCTTGCCTCGTGGACGGGTGATGCGAACATCGTGCGAAGAATTCTGGTTGAGAACCCAGCCAAGCTTTACGCCTTTTGAAGGTGTCGGAGCTTGTGTGTTGGTCGCGTAGTGATCCGGGAAATTCCGAGTTGTCCAACTTTTGCTCGGATGTTCGAAGTCGATATCTGTCCGACATAAAGACTGGAGGATTTCGGGATCATCGCAGCGACTGGAAGGAGCGCAGATGATTCGGAAATCCTCGACGCAAACCCTCTTTACCGGCCGGATTCCCTGCGGGATGCCTCCACAGCGAATGCGTAGGCCAGCGAAATCGGGTGTTTCCGGTCATCCGGCAGAGACAAATACTCATCGGCAAGCCTTTCGGCTTCGGTTGACCGATCCCCTTTTGGACGACGAACGTGATCTCATCGTCCGTACCAGGACTGCGCTCGCCAATGTAGGCCCGCTCGACCGTCCCCTGCATCAGGCTGTTGGGGAAGTTCGAGGACGCCATCAACAAATTCATCGAGATCTACGGCGTCCGCCTGAAGCCGCGAACCAAGGAAGAGTACCGGCGCATGCTCACGCTGCACGCGCTCACCCACTTCAAGAACAAGTCCATTGCCGACATCTCTCGCGACGACGTCCGTTCCCTTCATGAGAAGATGGGTAAGACCCAACGCAACGCCAACAACGTCCTTACGGCGCTTTCCAAGCTGATGACCTGGTCCATGGAGCGCAAATGGCGCGACGACAATCCATGCAAGGGCATCACCCGCTACAAGGAGCGGGAGCGAAACCGCTACCTTTCGCCGGACGAAGCCAAGCGTCTCGGAGATGTACTGCGGCAGGTGGCCAAAGACGGCACCGAAAGGGCGCGCTCATTCAGGCTGATCAGGAAGCTCCCTCTGCCTTCACCAAGGAACTCGCCGGTGATGCGGAATATGGTGTTGTGGAATTGACGGGATAAAGCGAAGCAATATCCCAAAAGGCGACTTTAGCAATTGCAGCAACGCCGACCGATAGCGGCTCTGCCGAGCTTGCAGACATCGCTATCGACTCTGCATCGGACAATGTTGCTCATTCAATTGCGTCCGGTGCGGTTCCCAAAGCAGGCGCCCCTTACCGAAGAGCTGCGTTCGAGATCGATCGTCAGAACCGCCAGTTCAGGCGGCCGGAGACGCCGTGGTCCTCGATATCGTTCGCAAGTTCGCCATTGTAGGAAAGGCTGAGCGTCGCGTCGGGGGAGAGGAACACGTCGAAACCGGCGTCGATCAGCGCGGCATTACGCGCCAGCGGCACGCCAGCGATGCCGAATGCCGGACCGCCACTATTAAACGCCAGCGCCTGCAGGGGATCGATATCGCCGAACGCGTACTGCCAACCGAAAGAAGCGCGCAGCACGATGCGCGTATCACCGAGCGTCGCATTGGTCGCAAGCCGTAGTCCAAGCGTGGTGAACCCGGTGGTGGTGCTGCCGCCAAAACCATCTTGCGCCGCAGCGCCGCCCTGCTCGGCGAAGCGATCCGTCGACACATGCACATAGGCGAGGTTGGCGAACGGTTCGTAGGTGATCAAACCAGTGCTCAGCGGCAGCGCCGCCTCGGCGAAGAGCTGCCCCACGTCGCCGTTGGAGGAAGATTCCGTGCGGTCGAAGAAGCCTGGGAACACAATCGCGCGATTTGTGTCGATGTTGTTCCAGCTCCACACACCGCCGGCGCGCAGGGCAACGGCGCCCGCCATACCGCCCGTGTAGAGCGACAGGTGATAGCTGTCGACGTCGGCCGACGACAGCCGCGCGCCAACGCCAACGCTCGAATGGGAGTAGCCGAGCGCCAGGCCGGCGCGCCAGCCATATCCCATCGAAGCATCCGCACCGGAAAGGAACCCGCCGATCGTGCGATTGACGGAGGCGGCATTGCCATCGCCATCGAAGTCGCCCCAGGAGCCGAAACCCTGCGTCCAGAACACGAGCGGCGATGCGGCAGCGGGCACGCCGTAACCCGGTGCAGGCCTGTCGCTGCCCATGCTGAGCGCCATCGGCGCATCGAAGCTGCCAGCCACGGCGAGCGGAGTGCCCGTCCCCGCGGATGCCGTCTGCGCGCCGCCAGCCTGGGCGCCGCTCGCCGACGCTTGCTGCAGACGGCTTAGGATAATGCCGCGGGTGAATCGGCTGTCGCTCGTCAGCATCGTGCTCACGCTGGCGTATACTTCGCCGGAAAGCGCATCGAAGGCTTGGCGCGCACCCTCTTCGCTCTGGACGACGACCGCGTTCACCAGCGGGTTGGTTAGCGGAAGCTGGTTCAGCGTGTTGGCAACCGCATGCTGGTTGGGCGTCTTTGCCGCCTGCGTAAATTCAACGTTGTTGCGTGTCAGGGTCAGCACCACGTCATTTCCGTCGCCGCCGTCGTAGATCACCGTTGGATCGAGGAAGGTGAAGTTGCTGGTGATCGTAGCGAATTCGCCGGTCACCACATCGACGTCATCGTTATCGATGATGAGATACTCCGTGGTGGCAGCATAGGTGCCACTCTCAGCAAGGACGCGCAGCGTGGCGCCGGTGAGATCTACCGTGCCATTGACGACGACGACATCGCTCTGTCCGGCGGCGTTGGCCTCAATTTCAAGGATAGCGCCAGCCTGCAGGATGTAAGGTCCATTGACCGTCTGTGTGCCAATGGAGTTACCAGGGGCGTGCACGCCGCCCGATTGCACGGTGAGGCCACCGAGGGCGCCGGTGCCCTTCAGCGTACCCGCGCCACCGACCGTAATGTTGGATGTTGCCAGCGAGCCGACGCCGTCGAGACCGACGATGAGCGTTCCGCCGCTGACATCCGTCGTACCGATCCACCCCGCGCTGTCGCCTGTGAGCGTCGTGACGCCGGCCTCATGCTT
>JAFAFW010000074.1 GCA_023423275.1 Pseudomonadota bacterium | reverse complement strand
CCGAACAGCTCGACACCCATGAATTTCGACTTCTCCCACTTTCCGGCCTGCGTCGAGCGGTCGGCCTGCGGGATCTGGCGGGCGAGCGCCAGCATGAGAGAGATGGCGTGCTCTGCCGTCGTGATCGAGTTGCCGAATGGCGTATTCATCACGATGATGCCGCGCGTCGTCGCCACCTTGGTATCGATGTTGTCGACGCCGATGCCAGCGCGGCCGACGACCTTCAGGTTCTTGGCCGCAGCGATGATCTTCTCGGTGACTTTGGTCGCCGAGCGGACCGCGAGGCCGTCGTAAGCGGGAATGATCTTTTCCAGTTCGTCCTTGCTGAGACCGACCTTCACGTCGACATTAACGCCGCGCTCCTTGAAGATCGCAACGGCAGCAGGCGACAGTTCATCCGAAATCAGAACTTTGGGTGCCATCAGGGTCATCCTTGAAGAGAGTGGATGAGCAGAGGCGAGCAGCGCAATCGCTGCCGGCCGTCCCTGCTCCAACGCATGGGGTGATCAGGCAGCTTTCGCCAGCGACGCTTTGGCCTGGGCAAACGCCCAATCGAGCCACGGCATCAGCGCTGCGACATCAGCCGTATCGACGGTCGAACCTGTCCAGATCCTGAGACCCGGAGGCGCGTCGCGATAGAACGCGATGTCGTAAGCGATACCTTCCTTTTCGAGAACGCCGGCAATCTGCTTGGCGAACGCGGCCTGATCGGCAACCGACAGCGCTGTCACCGCCGGATCGACGATCTTCAAGCACACCGACGTGTTGGAGCGTGTTTCGGCCACGTTCGCCAGATTAGCGATCCACGGCGTCTTCTCGACCCAGTCGAATATCGCTTTCGCGTTGGCATCGGCGCGCGCCTGCAAACCTTTCAGCCCACCAACGGATTCCGCCCACGCCAGCGCGTCGAGGTAGTCCTCCACGCACAGCATCGACGGCGTGTTGATGGTTTCGCCCTCGAACACGGCAGCCATCAGCTTGCTGCCCTTGGTGAGACGGAACAGCTTCGGCATCGGCCACGGCGGTGTGTAGGTTTCCAGACGCTCCACGGCGCGCGGGCTCAGCACCAGCATGCCATGCGCCGCTTCACCACCCAGCACCTTCTGCCAGGAGAACGTGGCGACATCGATTTTCGCCCAGTCCATCTTCTGTGCGAACGCGGCAGAGGTGGCATCAACGAGCGTCAGGCCCTTGCGGTCCGCCGGAATCCAATCCCCATCCGGAACCTTCACACCGGACGTCGTCCCGTTCCAGGTGAACACCACGTCGCGATCAAAATCGACCGTCGCGAGATCGGGCAGCGCGCCGTAATCGGCCTCAAGGACGCGCACGTCGTTGAGCTTGAGCTGCTTGAGAATGTCCGTCACCCAGCCCTTGCCGAAGCTTTCCCAGGCGAGCGCATCAACGCCGCGTTGGCCGAGCAGCGACCACATCGCCATCTCGAACGCGCCGGTGTCAGAACCCGGAACGATGGCGCAGATATAATCAGATGGCAGTCCGAGGATCTGCTTGGTTTTGTCGATGGCCAGCTTCAGCCGCGCTTTGCCTTCTTTAGCGCGATGCGAGCGGCCGAGAAAACCATTCTTGAGATTTTGAGGGGACCAGTCCGGCCGTTTGGCGCAAGGCCCGGACGAAAAATACGCGCGCGCCGGCCGCCCGGCCGGCTTCATCAGATCAGTCATGTAACCTACCCTTGCAGATAGAAGCTCCTCGGTGGGGAGGAGTGGCCCGCAGCGGTGGTGACTGATGCCGCGTAAAAAGTCAATCGGGCTCGTGGGAGGCGGTATGCGTCACAGTTTGCCATCGTGGCGGAAGCGCGAGAGCGCGCAGAGCCGGAACCCAGGGCAAACCCCGTGCGCTCAGTTCTGGGTCCCGGATCGCGCTTCGCGCGTCCGGGATGACAGGTATTGTGTGAACTACTGAATATTAAAGCGCAGACCGGCACGGATCTGATGTTCGTGAATGTCGCCGGTCGAGAATGTGCTGCGGGTGTTGTTATCACCCACCCGCAGGCTCGCGTCCGAGCCGCCCATGTAGAGATAGCGGTAATTCACATCGAGCATCGTCACGGGCGTAATCGCGTAACTGAACCCGGCCATCGCCGCCGCCGCGAATGTCACGGTGTTGGCGGTCTCGTCGGCGACATCACCTCGGAGAGCGGAGCCTCCATCGTCAAAACAATCATCGCCGACCGGCAACGCACCGCCATCGCAAATCGCTTCGACGTTCGAAAAGCTGCGCTTGAGTTGGTTCACGGCAAAGCCGACACCAGCTCCGACATAGGGTGTGAAACGCTCGCGGGGCATAAAATCCCAATATGCGTTGAACAGCACCAGCCCCGAGGTCAGCTTGGCTTTGTCGCGGGTCGTGCCATCAACCTGGTCGCTCAGACCGTTATCATTCTGCGTGTAGCTGTAATCACCGCCGACGCTCAGATCAGCTGGCGTCCGGCCCTCGATCGTCAAGTCGGTGCGGAACCGCGACGTCCAGTAGTAACCGACGCCGCCGCCGAAGTTGAACACGGCTTCCGATCCATCGCGGTGTGCGAACGCACCGGTGTTGAACGGTGACGTCAAATCCTGCGGAACGTAGAGATCACCGTACTCGATCCCGCTCTCCGACGGATCGGCGCTCATAAATCCCGCAGCCAAATCCGCGCGCAAATACCAACGTGCGCCGTAATCCGGGATCGGAACGGGCGCGGGCACCGGCACCGTATGCGCGATGCCGTCCTTCGAACTGCCTTTGTAGATTACCCCCTGCGCCATCACCGGCGCGGCAGCGCACACGCCCGCCGCGACCAGCAGGCCGAATACCGTCGTCTTCATCGTCGATCCCCCAAACGGCCGCGGCATGTCCCTCACGACATCGCCACTGCCGGCCCTCCGAACGCACGCTTACCGACAAACTCGCGAGCACCCTCTCGCTACGCCGTCACGTGACGCTCACGGAACCACCGTCCGCGAACCTTCGACGCGTGCTGCGCTATCTGAACTCGACGCGCAGCCCGACCCGGAACTCATGGGCCGTAATGTCTTCCACCTTGATGCTGTTGTAGGCGATCGCGCCCCCGCCATCGCGCACAGCACCCGTCTCGGCATCGCCCAGCATCAGGAAGCGGTAGCCGATATCCAAATTGTATGGCCCGCGCGCCTCCTGGTAGATGACCGGGTCCTTGGCGCTTCCGCCAGGCATCGATCGCGCACCGAAATTCAGCGAAACGCCCGCCATCAGCGCACCGGCGAAATTCCAATTGCTGCCGCTGTCGACCGAGCCGACACCGACAATGCTCCCCGACGACGTACCGTGATGAACCGCGCCAATGCCGAAGCCGAGGTACGGGCGCCAGCGCGAGCCGACGTCGAAATCGTAGTACATGTTGGCGAGCAGCACGGTGCTGCTGAGACCGAAACGGCGTTCACCCGGAACCGTGAGATCGAGGCTCGTTGCGTCGGCGTCTGCCTCGAAGCGGTAATCGCCCGTGATATCGATGCGGATGTTCCGGCCGAGGTAGAGGCCAAGGCCGCCGCCCAGCACGCCGGTATTGTCGAGCGACGTGGAGCCGAGCGAGCCGTAACCCGCCTCATGGAAGCCAGTCTCTCGATTGATGGAATAGCCACCGTCAATCCTCATATACCAACTGAGCTGCCGCCGGAGCGCCGGTGGATCCACCACCTCCGGGCTCACCTCCCCGTACAGATCAGCGGCCTGGGCAGTTGAAATCGTTCCGAGCACGGCAGCAAAGCCGGCCAAAAGCGTGAAACCCGTACGCACAATGCAATTCCTTCGGATATGCAGCCCGGCAGAGTCCAAAGGGAAACCCACTACCGGACGTGAACTGTCCCGTTTCGTAACTATCGGAAAGAACGCTTAAGGGAGGTTTAATGTTCGCATCATTCCGCGCACGGCTGCATGCGAAAGAAGCATGCGACGCGGTGAGCGTGCGAAAACGGCGTCAGACCAGAAACGGATTACTCACGCGCTCGGCACCGAAGCTGCTGGTCGGTCCGTGGCCGCAGATGAAGGCGATGTCATCGCCCAGCGGTAAAAGTTTCGTCTTGATCCCTGAGATCAATGCTTCGTGATCGCCGTATGGGAAGTCGGTGCGGCCAATGGAGCCACGAAACAGAACGTCACCGACAAGGGCAAATCTCTGCATCGCGTTGAACAGAACCACCGATCCAGGCGAGTGGCCCGGGCAGTGATAGACATCAAATCGATGCCCGGCGACATCGACCGTGTCGCCTTCATCCAGCCAACGATCCGGAACGATCGATTTGGCATCGATCCCATACTTGCGCCCCTGTGCCTCAAGATCGTTCAGAAGAAACGCGTCCGCCCGATGCGGTCCGATGACCTCGACACCCAGGGCATCGCGTAAATCAGCAGCACCGGCCGCATGATCAATGTGGCCGTGCGTCAGCAGGATCTTCTCGACGCGCATGCCGACCTGCTGGATCGCCGCCTGGATCCGATCCAGATCGCCACCGGGATCCGTTACCGCGCCGACTTTGGTTGTATCATCCCAAATCAGGCTGCAGTTCTGCTGGAAAGGCGTCACCTGGATCACCGCCGCCTTGAGGCCGGGCTTCGGATTGCCTGGTGCTGCGTCTGCCATGATCATCCGCTCAAGAAAAATTGCCGGGTGCGTTCAATAACCCAGCACGGAAGCTTCCTCCATCCCCCTTTGGGACAGCAAACACAACTCACGCCGGGCGGGATTGTTTCAAGACAGGAGCCCGAAAAGCAAACAGAGGGCCTCATGCCCTCTGCTTCAGCCTCCGGAAATCACTGCCAGCCTCTCTCAGGCGGCAACGTTTTCGTCATTCGGATCACGCAGAACGTAGCCACGCCCCCATACCGTTTCGATGTAGTGCTGACCGCCCGTTGCCATCTGCAGCTTTTTGCGCAGCTTACAGATGAACACGTCGATGATCTTGAGTTCGGGCTCATCCATCCCGCCGTAGAGATGATTGAGGAACATCTCCTTGGTCAGCGTCGTCCCCTTGCGCAGGGACAACAGCTCGAGCATCTGGTATTCCTTACCCGTCAGATGCACCCGCTGGCCATTGACCTCCACCGTCTTGGTATCGAGGTTGACCTTGAGCTCACCCGTCTCGATGACAGATTGCGCGTGCCCCTTGGACCGGCGCACGATGGCGTGAATGCGTGCGACCAGCTCATCCTTATGGAACGGCTTGGTCATATAGTCGTCTGCGCCGAAGCCCAGACCACGAACCTTATCCTCGATCCCAGCCATTCCCGAGAGGATCAAAATGGGCGTCCCGACCTTGCTGACGCGCAGGGTCTTGAGCACCTCATAACCACTCATGTCCGGCAAATTCAGATCGAGCAGAATAATGTCGTAATCGTACAACTTGCCGAGATCCACGCCTTCTTCGCCAAGATCCGTCGTATAGACGTTGAACCCCTCCGACTGGAGCATCAGCTCGATGCTCTGCGCGGTAGCGCTGTCGTCTTCGATCAGAAGGACCCTCATCCTATTCCTCTCTCCCAAGACCCGAATGTCGTCAGGTCCGCCGCCCCTATCTGAAGAGCACGCAAATGAAACTTGCCTAAATTATTGTTAGGTATTTACACAGGAGAGGTTAACAAAGCCTAATCGCATAGATCGAAGACACGCAACGCGTAGATCCAGCAAAACAACGGCGACGCTTCTCCCAAGCACAACAACAAGACTTCAACAGAAACCAAGCCTTTCGAGCTGGCCACTTCAGCGACATCACAAATGGACACCCGTAGCGCCCACCATTGATCCGGATGAAGTCTCGTGCAGCCCCCTCGAACGTCGGTCAACTGCTGGGTCTCTCAAGCCAAAGCCCCCCTCGGCTCTCGATGCCACTTCAGCAGTTTCGCGACGAATCTACGATTAACAGAATTCGTTACGGCGCCCTAGAGTCGGGCGTTCGAATTATGTCGTCTGAGGTTGTCCACAAGTTGTTGTTCACGGACCGTGGCTTTACCGCAACTTAAGCGGTCGCCTGTACAGTTGGAAGTGTGCCAACGGAAATTTACCATCAAAGGTTGATTCGACCGGTCGCAGGCGGGGTCGACCCAGATCGACGGCACTGCTTGGCATGAGTATTGAATAAACGAGCGTAAGTCAGTTACTGTTTCAGTTACTGTTCGAGTGTGTGCAGGGGTATCGAACATGAAGTCACGGGAGACAAGCTTCCGCCTTAAGCGTTTCGAGGCTGAGGAGAAGCGGCGTAAAGTTGCGGATCTCGAGCTTATGATCCGCGAGTTCGAGCATATGGCATCCGAGCTCGACCGGCAGGTTCAGTCCGAGGAAGACCGCACGGGCATCAAGGATCGCGGTCATTTCGCCTATTCGACGCTGGCCAAGGCGGCGGCCCAGCGGCGGGACAACCTCAGAGCGTCTGTCAATAATCTCCAGATGAAACTGGAGTCTGCGGTCCGCGAGCGTGATGACGCCTGCGCCGACCTCGATCGGTCCAATGCGCCGGAAGGCCAGCGCGAAATCGATCGTCGCCTGTCGCATCGTCCGGAACGCGGTCCCAACGTTTTCATGCGCTAGAAACCGCCGATGGCAGGCCATCTCGGCCTGCCCCGCGGCCGTGTTGCCGCACACGTCGGCAGGCCCTCCCTGGGCGGTGACGCCCACCTGCCCTGGCGGTCTGTCCATAAAATAATGAACCGGCCGGGCTTGCAGTCAGCCCTCTCGTCTGAGTAGCCTTCCCGTTCATCTCTGGTCGCACCAAGATCCGTGATGACGGGTGACGGCGAGGCATGAGCACACAGGGAAGCCTATCGCGAATCGTGCCGATCCTTACGGTCGGCACAACGTTGTTGCTCGCCGCCTGCGGCGAAGCCGCCAAGCTCCCACAGATTCCCCAACTCGTGGGCCCGGGCGAACCCATGCGTGCGTCGGGCTCGGTCACGGACGTCTACACACGTATTGCGCAGGGAACACGGAGTTGCTGGTTCGGGGCCGACGGAGCCTTGAAGACGACCCACGTCTTCCATGCCGAACTGGCTCCCATCTCAAAGGGAGAAATCGCCGAGATCACGGTGCATGAATTTCATCCCGACGCGGATGCGCGTTGGGGCAAACGGGTCTTCCTCGTGACCCTGCATCCCGCGGACGGACAGACGGCGATCGCAGTGGAAAATATCTCAATGCCCGATCCCATCGGCAGCCAGATGCGCACAGACGTTTTTCAATGGAGCCAGGGCGGAACGGGCTGCACAACACGCCCGCTGAAGGGATCACCGACGGTGACCAGCTCCACAACGCCGCCGTCCGGCCAGAAGCCGCAGTCGACGCCGTCCAAACCCGCGCGCGCCCTCTAGGCGGGTCCGGGTCCGGTTCCGCGATTTCGCAAACTCCTCAGCCAGAATGGCACCAGGGCGTCACCGTCACTCACGATAGTCCTGAACGCGCGTCGCCCGAAGCCCGGGAAGCCCGTGCTTGTCAATGGAACGCTGCCAGCTCAGGAACTCATCGACCGTGAGAGTATAACGCTCGCACGCTTCTTCCAGGCTCAGAAGTCCGCCACGAACCGCGGCCACGACTTCAGCTTTTCTGCGAATGACCCAGCGCTTGGTATTGCGCGGGGGCAGGTCGGCTATCGTCAAAGGACTTCCGTCCGGCCCGATGACATAACGGACTCGCGATCTGTACTGTTGTTCGATCATGACAATTCTACGCACACCTGCTGATCATCGCCAGATGATGCACCCACCATCTTAATTTCGCTCTAAGTGATGAGGTAAATATACCATGCAAGACTGTCTCACTTGGCGCCAATACACTCGTTAACCTTTATGTACACTTAGGTTAATATTGCGCGATCAAGATGAATCGCCGTCCCGCAGATCGCATTGCTCCTGTGCTCTGAGGTGACTTGCGTCCGATGATCAATGGGGCCATAAGTTGCTGCTCCCGGCTGTCGGTACACCTCGGTGTCGCAACGCAAACCTGATGCGCCGCCGGGCCTTTTGGAACTGCACGGATGAAGCTTCCACTTCTGAGATGACATCGGGTCAGACGGCAGGGTTGTTAGCGGATGACGGTCTCGTGACAGCGGGACAGCGTCGCCGCGTGGTCGTGGCGATGTCCGGCGGCGTAGATTCGTCCGTTGTAGCCGCCCTGCTGAAGCGTCAGGGGCACGACGTCATCGGCATCACGCTGCAGCTCTACGATCATGGCGCCGCGGTTGGCCGCCGGGGAAGCTGTTGCGCCGGTCAGGACATCCACGATGCCCGCCGGGTCGCCGAAGCAATCGGCATTCCTCACTACGTGCTGGATTATGAGCGCCGCTTCCGCCAGTCGGTCATGACGGCTTTCGCCGACAGCTACCTTGCGGGAGAGACGCCTATTCCGTGCGTCACCTGCAATCAGAAGATCAAGTTCCTGGACCTGCTCGACACGGCCGCCGAACTCGGCGCCGACGTTCTGGCAACCGGCCACTACATCGCGCGGCGTGACGGCCCGGACGGGCCTGAAATCTACCGGGGCATCGACGAGGACCGCGACCAGAGCTATTTCCTGTTCGCGACCACGCGCGAGCAGCTCAAGCGGCTTTGGTTCCCGCTCGGCACATTACGCAAACCCCAGGTCCGCGACATCGCGCGGGAAATCGGCCTCTCGATCGCCGACAAGTCCGACAGCCAGGACATCTGCTTTGTCCCCTCGGGCCGCTATACCGATATCATCGCGCGACTGCGGCCGGATGCAGCGGATCCCGGCGAGATCGTACACGTCGACGGCCGGGTGCTCGGCCGGCATGAGGGCGTGATGCACTACACGGTTGGGCAGCGGCGCGGCCTCAATCTCACCAGCACCGAGGCCCTCTACGTCGTCCGGCTCGAAGCCGACGCGAAGCGTGTTGTTGTCGGCCCGCGCTCCAGCTTGCGGACCGACATCCTGGAGCTCAAGAACGTCAACTGGCTGGGCCCAGATTCACTGGCCACTGTTGCACGTCAGGGGCTTGCTATTCACGCCCGCATCCGCTCCACTCATACTCCGGTTTCCGCGGTCCTCGTTCTTGATGAACACGGGGACAGCGCCCACGTTCTCTTGCCAAACGGCGAACATGGTGTTGCGCCGGGGCAGGCGTGCGTGTTCTACGCGGATGCGGCGCCGGATGCACGCATCCTCGGCGGAGGATGGATCGCACGGACGCGAAGGGCTGACGACAACGAATTGCCGAAGATCGACGGCAAGTTTGCAGCCGCGGCTGCGGCGAATCAGGTTGAAATTGCGCAGCAACGTTCAGCGCAGGACAACGCGGGAGAACACAGGTGATTGGCGGTCGAGTTCGAACGGAAAAACGGAACGGCGCCACGCCGAGTGCAGCACTGGCAGTCAAGGGTGCAGCGCTCGACGAGACGTCGGTGTTGAGTGCCTATCGGCGTTGGGCGCCGATCTACGATCACACCTTCGGTCTGGTTGCCGCCGAAGGACGCAAACATGCGGTCGAAATTATCAACGCCGGTTCCGGGCGTGTCCTGGAAGTTGGCGTCGGGACGGGCCTGTCGCTTCCGCTTTATGGCAAGCACCTGGAAGTGGTCGGCATCGATCTGTCGCCTGAAATGCTGGAAAAGGCCCGTTCGCGGGTCGCGCGCCGGACACTCGATAACGTCACCGGCCTGTATGAAATGGATGCCGGGCACCTGACGTTCGCGGATGCGTCTTTCGACACGGTCGTTGCGATGTACGTGATGACGGTGGTGCCCGATCCGGAAAAGGTCATGCGCGAGCTGGCCCGCGTCTGCAAGCCGGGCGGTGAAGTGCTGCTGGTCAACCATTTCAGCCAGGAGGAAGGCGTCCGTGGTTGGGTGGAGCGGCGGATGGCTCCCTTTGCCGATCAGCTCGGCTGGCACCCGCTTTTCGACGTCAATCGCGTGATGGTTTGTGACAACCTGAAAGTGATCGAACGGCGTGCCCTGCGTCCCATGGGTATCTTTACGATGATGCGGATGAAGCGGCACGCGGAAGCCATCGCAGCCTGACGCCCGGACGATCGCGCGGACAGCCACGCTGCCGTGCATTTAAAAAATGCGTCATGAAGCCGGCCACATCCTGTCCGGCTTGCTTGACAGCCGATGGTGCGCCTCCTTATATCGGCGCGGCTGTTTCGGCGGGATAGCTCAGGTGGTTAGAGCGAAGGTCTCATAATCCTTAGGTCGGCGGTTCGAGTCCGCCTCCCGCTACCACTCCTGCAATCCGCCATTGATTTCATTCAGAAAACTCCTCCTGCTTTACCGGGTGTCGCCCGGCAGAAAAGTGGAAACGTTCGTCCGCGCTTTCGGCCTTACCAAAACTCCGATAGCTTGATCGATCATGCGCCTGTGGTTGGCCTCTTTCACATAAAGCTCTTTGAAGGTCTTCCAATAGCAAGAGCGCGGTCGTGCCCTCTCCTGCGAAGCCGAGTTCTGCCAAATCTTCGCAAACCACTGCAGCAACCGTCTTGATATGCTGAGTGAGCTTGGGCAAGGCGCGCGTGCGGACTTGAGCGGATGCCAGCTTACTTACTGAAGAAATGTTTCAAACGGAACAACTGTGACGAAGTCGCCTGGAGCCACCGCGGTACACTCCTCAGGCAAGACGATCAATGCGCGTGCGCCGACAAGCGGCAGCAGCAGATCCGGGCTTTGCCGGGGCCACGGGACTGCCGTAGTCACGCCGGATGGACCATTGGCGATGTCGGTTAGAATGAACTGTCGAATTCCTTCGGGCTTTTCGAGCATAAACTGCGCCGTCGCCTGAAAGGTCACGGGCTGCTCGTCGCGCGCACCGGCAAGCATTGCGATCAATGGGCGGCCAAATGCGATGAAGGCCATCGTCGCGGCAATCGGATTTCCCGGCAGCGCGAGAATCGGGCAGTCATCGATGTCGCCGAAACCAACCGGACGCCCCGGCCTGATCGCCAGCGGCCACACCTCCAACGCGCCACGTCGGCGAATGATCGAGCGCATGTGGTCTTCGGATCCGACCGACATCCCACCACTCGTGATCAGCAGATCGCAGTCACGAGCCGCAGCCAACAGGGCGACCTCGGTCTTAACCGGATCATCGGCGAGAATTCCGTAGTCTTGGACCTCGCAAGCCAATGACGCGAGCGCTCCGTGCAGAAGGAAGCGGTTGGCGTCCCACCTTTTGCCTTTCGATAGCTTCTGCCCAGCTTCACAAAGTTCGTTGCCCGTCGAGAACAGCCCGACCTTGATCCGGCGGAACACGGTGAGGCGCTGCAATCCGAGAGCGCCGGCCAAGGCCAAATCCTGAGAGCGCAATCGATGGCCAATGGGCAGAAGCTCGCAGCCGGTTTTTGCTTCGACTCCGCGCTGGCGCCAGTTGCGCCCCGCATCCAAGCTGTTTGGCCGAAGGTAGAGTTGTTCGCCGTGGACGATGCACTGCTCCTGCTTGATCACGGCGTCCGCCCCTTTCGGCATCTCAGCTCCGGTCAGGACACGAACCGCTTCATCGATACTCACGGTCCCCTCAAAGGGAGCGCCAGCGGCGGCTTTGCCAATGATCTTCAGGGCCGTTGTCTTCTCGCGCGCGATATCGACGGAGCGAATAGCGAAGCCATCCATAGTGGCGCTGTCATGAACGGGCAGGTCACTGGACGCGATCAGCGCGCTCGCGAGAACGCGACCCCTGGCGTCCCAAAGCTCGACATCCTCACGGTCGCGAACGATTGGGAGGTGATCCCGGATCATGCCAAGCGCATTGGCGAGCCGCATGGACTTGCCTGCCATGAGACGATCCGTAATCGCAATTGGCATGACGGTCCTCTCTCGCGGAGCGTGCGCCGCCGTAGAACACTCCAACGGCGACGATTGCAGGCAGGAAGAAGCAATGTTTGCGATATATACATATGGCTATAGCGTAGCGCCGCAAAGCGCCAATCGGTCCATGTCTCGTGGCTGGGGTGCGCCAAGGTCAACACGCTGACCGTGTTGATTTCACCCCGACAAGAATACTGTCTGCCGGCCTTCGCCGACGGACAGAACCGGGCTCGCATAGAGGGCTGTCAGATTGACCGGCGTGAGAACGCTCGCAACCGCCCCCGCAGCGAGACAAGTGCCGTCACGGATCAGCAGCGCACGATCGGCGTGTCTCAGGGCGTGGTTCGGGTCATGCGTCGAGAAGATCACGCCCAGCCCACTGGCGGCGAGCGCCCGGATTTCCCGCATCACCTTGCCTTGATTGCCGAAGTCGAGGTTGGCGGTCGGTTCATCGAGGATGATAAAGCGCGGTTGCTGCGCCAGGGCGCGTGCAATCAGTACAAGCTGACGCTCACCGCCGGAGATCATCGTATAGGGGCGCTGGCTGAGATGCAGGAGTTCCAGACGCTCAAGCGCATGATGTGCTGCGTCGCGGTCCCGCTGCGAAGGAGGTGTGAAGACATTGCCATGAGCGCTGCGGCCCATCAGCACGATATCCTCAACGGCAAAAGCGAATGTCCCGGTGTGGACTTGTGGGACATAGGCAACAAGCTGCGCGCGTTCGCGCGTGGAGAGTGTCTGAAGCGGTCGGTTGTCTATCAAGATCTCGCCTGCCAGCGGAGAAAGCAGACCGAGCAGTGTTTTCAGCAGTGTTGTCTTGCCGCCGCCGTTGGGACCAAGCAGCGCGACCACCTCGCCAGCAGTGACATGGAAATCCAGATCGCTCCCTACGATCAGATTGCGATAGCCGTAGCTCAGTTTTCTGGCTTCGAGCTTCACGACCAGCTCCGGGCCGCGTTTCGCAACAGCGCGATAAAGAACGGCGTGCCAATGACAGCAGTCAGAATACCGAGCGGAATTTCGACGGAGGCTGAGGTTCTGGCCACGGTATCGATCAGCAGCAGATAGCCTCCGCCGAGAATGGCGGATGTCGGCAACAGGATCGGAAAACTTGGTCCCACAAGGAAGCGGGCCAGATGCGGAACGACCAGTCCCACCCATCCGATGACACCCGCCGCTGAAACGCTTGCGGCGGTGATCAATGTCGCCGCCGCGACAATAGATATACGCAAGGGGCCGGTCGGAAGGCCGAGCGTGCGGGCCTCTTCCTCGGGCAATGACATCGCATTCATCCGCCATCGCAACGCATAGAGAAGAAGGATACCCGCAAGCACCGGCCCCAACAGGGGAAGCAAATCGGCAGGCGTTGTTGCGGCCAGACTGCCCAGCAGCCAGAACGTCATCGCCGGCAATTGATTGTACGGGTCGGCGAGGTACTTCAACAGGCCGACTCCGGCTCCCAGCAGTGCGCCGACGACAACACCCGTCAGCACGAGCACGAGGATCGTGTCCCCGCCGCGCAATGTGGAGCCGATCAGATAGACGGCGGCGACGGCAACCAGTCCTCCGGCGAACGCCAACGCCTGGATTCCCAGAACGCCGAGTGAAAAGAAGATGCCGATCACCGCGCCCAAAGCAGCACCGGACGATGCACCGAGAATATCGGGGGACACCAGCGGATTGCGGAACAGACCTTGAAATGCCGCCCCGGCCGCGGCCAGCGCGCTTCCGACCAGCACGGCGGCGAGAATGCGCGGGCCGCGCACCTGCCAGATGACGGTCTCGATTGCGGGCGGTAGCGATGACGACGTTCCGGTCAGTTTGGCGAATGCGGATTGCAGCAGGTCAAGAATGCCTACGGGAAATCGGCCAAAGGCGAATGCGGCCGCGACGGAACACAGCAGGATCGCTGCCGAGATCGATAAGCCACGCGCTCCATGCGATGAGGTCGGTGTCATTCGGCGAGGATCTTGTCCATCTCCTGGGCGCTCACATCGACATGATAAAACTCTCGGTAGAACGATGTCGCGATCGGCCGCAGGTCATCCTTGAAGTGATCCGGATAGAGAACGCGCCCGAGCCAATGCAGGCCGATGAGACGGTTGACCGACGGGGGAAAATCGATCCAGCCGAATGGCAACGCCGGAGCCAGATGAACGCGGCCGGAGCGGATGGCCGAAACGGATGACCAGGCCGGATCGGTGCGAACGGAGCGGGCAAACGCGCGATCGATCGTGACGATGACTTCGGGATCCCACGCCAGGACCTGTTCCAACGATACCGTCGCCAGGCCGCCGCTTCTCTCGCCCGCGACGTTGCGTGCGCCCATGACAGCAAGGGATTCGACGTTGATCGATCCCGCGAGCCCGGTCTCCAGGCCGCGTGATCCGCGCGCATAGTACACCCTCGGTCGGGCGCTCTCTGGAATTCCTGAGATTCGATTGCGAACTGCGGTAAGCGTCGCCGCCGCGTAATCAGCGAGTTGCGCGGCCTTCTCCTCCTTGCCGATCAGCGCGCCGAGCGTCCGATAGGCGGTGTCCGTTGTCTCAAGCCGCCCATCGAGCAAGACATACGGAATACCGGTTTGAGACTGCACGCGATCGGCGAGGCTCGTATAGGTGTCGGAAATCGTCCCGACATCGAGAACGAGATCAGGCTTGGCTTGCAGAACGGCTTCCAGATTGGCGGTATTGCCGCGCCCGGTAAGCCGCCCCACTTCAGGCCGGCTGGCGATGTCCGGCAGAAGGAAGTTCCGGACGTCCGGCGACAGCGCGCGGGGCCAGCCCAGCAGCAGCTCAGGCGCCAACGTGTACAGCAGAATTGCTGCCGGCGGACCGGCGGGGAAAACACGTTGCACGGAGGCTGGCACCGGAACCGACCTGCCGGCGTGATCCTGTACCGTGGATGGCCGTGCCCACACGGAGGCCGGCGACAGTGATGCCGCCGCCGCACCGAGGAATATCCGCCGGTTGATCATGTCGCGCCGACCTCGAAATCACCCGGCTGTGCAGGCGCCAATGGCGTAAATCCGGCGCGGTCGGGCTTCAGGTCGAGCAATGGCGTTCCATCGAGGCAGTCCATCCCGCGCACGAACACATTGGCGCCCTCGACCCGCACGAGTGAAACGATATGTGTGGCAATAGGGTTAGGGCGCACGGGCGTGCGCAGAGAAAACGTGCCGCGCACCGTGCCGTCCGAGCGCGGGCTTTGCAGAACGAGATCCCGGCGCGACTCGTGCAGCCAGTAGAGCACTTCCAGTAACTCGTACTGCGCCATGCCATCGAGAGCCGCGACCCAGGGCTCGAAAATCTCGATCCGGCATTCCGGACCGTCCAGCCGCCCTTGCCGCGGACACTGGAGCCGGTCGGTCCAGGGCGTATGAATACGGCCAATGAAGATCAGGCCAGCGTCGGTGGCGGGAGGCAGCGATACGGCAACCTCTCCCGTCCGGATTTCGTTACGTCTCACCATCTGTTGGCTCAGTCGTCGATCGCGACCATGACGTCGGAGGCCTTGATGACGGCATAGGCCTCCTGGCCTACGGCTAGGCCGAGTTCATCGACGGCTTCATTGGTGATCGAGGCGGTGACGATGGCGCCATTGATGTCGATGCGGACATGGGCGGTGGTCTGCCCCTTGGTGACGTTAACGATGCGGCCCTTGAGGCGGTTACGAGCGCTCAGCTTCATGGGTTGCAGTCTCCCTTGTGGTGGCAAGTCTCGCCATATCAAGATCAATATAGCGCATCTGGCTAGCCGGTACGATGTTCCGGATGCCGGGGAGCCAACCGGCCGCTTCCGACGCACGCTCCATTACTCAAAGATCAGCGGATGCTTGCCGAAAGTGCTCTGATCTGGCAGCATCGTTATATTCGTATGGATATAGCGATGCTCTGAATGACGAAATTCCCACGCTTCAGCCTCGAGCAGCTTCAGCGCGCGGTCAACGCGCGCGGCCTTGCGACAAGTATAGATTTCGACATGAGGGAGCTACCGCTCAGGCAGGCAGCAGATCAGCCTGTTGCAGTGGCCCCGAAACGGTCGAAGATCTGGGATCTGAACCGCAATTTCCATTGCTCGATCATCGGAACCTGTCTTTCGACGGGGGAGCTGCGCCACATCCTCACGAAAGCCGGTCTTGCCACCGATGGGGCAACCGACCACCAGTTCCATGGCCAAGGCGTGCTCCTTGCCGCGCAAAGAGATGCGGCGGGCAAACTGCTGAACAAGGCGCTCGACAAACGCCACAAGACCGCGATCAACCAGTTCGCCAAAGCAAAAACAGCAAGTGAGGTCCGCGCCTTGTGGAGCGAGGCGGCGAAGCGGGGCGAGATTCCGGGCGCTTACTGGGCGGCGCTGACGCACCCGGCTGCCGATGAGGACGTCATCAGAGATGTCTTCGGCGAAGTGCATATGATCTCGCATCTCGTCGGGGCGTCGAACCGCGCGGACATCCGTCGGCTCAACGAACTTGAGGCTGAGAACATCGAATTGAAGGAAAAACTCCGTCGGCAGCAGGAGCAGTTGCGGGAGGGGATCTCGTCGCGCGAGGCCAAGATCCGCGATCTCAACGCCTTATTGGCGCGCAGAATTGCCGAGAATGGCTATGACGGCGGCGCCGGAGACCATGAAACGCTGGCGAAGCTGGTCGCCGATCTCGAACGCCGGCTCGCGAATGAAGGGCGGCGGCGGCAGGCGCTGGAGAACCGTGTGCAAAGCGCCCAGGCGGAGCTTGATCAGGAGCGGCGCCAGCGGATTGAGGCGCAGCAGCAGCGGGAGCAACTTTCAGAGGAACTTGCTGCCCTGGAGGCGAACCTCTTGCAGAATGCGGACGCAGATGCGGGCATCACGTCTTCGACCGTGCGTCTCGATGGGCTTTCCCTCCTTTACGTCGGCGGCCGCCCGCACCAGCTCAATCACATGCGCACTCTGGGAGAGCGGCACGGTGCTCATCTGCTCCACCACGATGGCGGGATCGAGGAGCGAAGCGGATTGCTCGAGGGACTCGTCAGCCGCGCTGACGTGGTGATGTTCCCGATCGATTGCGTCAGCCATCGCGCCGTGGGCATCGTGAAACGCCTCTGCCGGCAAGCCGCCAAGCCCTATGTGCCACTCCGCAGCAGCGGAATCAGCTCGTTCATTGCCGCCCTCGATCGCGTTGCCGTTGCCCGGTTAGACGGCTGAAGCAAAAGTCATGTCCTGGAATTCCGTTTGTCGGATTGTGACATCGGAACATTGCCTATCGCCGCCTCTCCTCCCTTCGCTGATATGGACGCGCTCAACCCGAGCGTGTTGAGATTGTCTCGTTTTGCACGGGACAATTCGCACTCACTTCACGCGAAGGGCGGCTTCGCCTTCTTGAATACCGGTCGCAAAATCACGTCAGACGCTGACCTGGGCCCTCTGACGTCGCTCGATACATTCCACCAGATGGACCTGGACAATGAAATAACCGCTCATACCGATTGCGCGCTTCGAATACCATAGCAGTCCGCCGGCAAAGTGCCCGTTTCAACTGTGTCATCCTTGATAGTGGCCTGCTCCCAGATAGAGGAGCCGGGCCATTTGTCTATCATGGTGTGCGCCACGCGATCGCGCTGCCTGTCTCACCGAGGCACGCCAGTGCAGACATCTCCCAGAACACGCTTGCGTCCACCGTAGGCAAAAGGCAGGAAGGACCTGAACGTTGCGGCGCAATAGATGCGGCGCCGATGTGCCAGAGTCTGGAGCTGAGACTGCTGTGAGCGGATTCTCGAATCTCGACTACATCGCCCTCGCGCTCTTCGTGGGGGCCTGGTTGACGTATTATTCCTACGTCGAGTTCTCATCGCACGGCAAACGCAGTCTCAATGTCGTGATGCATCAGATCCGCTTCGAATGGATGCGCCGCTGCTACGAGCGCGAAAACCGCATCTTCGACGCTCAGATCATGGGTGGACTGCAGAACGGCACCGCCTTTTTCGCATCGAGCGCGTTTCTGGCTGTTGGCGGCACATTGTCGGCGCTCGGATTCACCGATGCGGCGCTGGAGGTCTTCCAGGCGCTGCCCTTCACGACACCGACAACCCGCGCGGCCTTCGAGGTCAAGGTCCTCGGGCTTGCGACGATTTTTGCGTACTCGTTCTTCAAGCTCGTCTGGGCCTACCGGCTTTTCAACTATGTCGCCATCCTGATGGGGACGATGCCGATCCTGGGATGCACGGATAAGGATGCAATCGAGACATCGATTGAGCGTGCGTCGCGCATGAACGTGTCTGCGGCCAGGCACTTCAATCGCGGCTTGCGCGCGTACTTCTTCGCGATCGCCTACCTGGGATGGTTCGCCGGACCCTACACATTCATTCTGACGACAGCAGTGGTTTCCGTCGTTCTTTGGCGGAGACAGTTCACATCCGACTCCATCGCGGCGGCAAGCTGGACCAAATCCTGATTTTGGTCCGCCCATCACCCATTGCGCAGACAGTCTCCAAAAAAATGGCCCGCGCGCAACAGCACACGGGCCATATTCAAATCACTGCGGCGACGCGGCGATCAGTAGTCGCAATACCAAAGCGGACCGACCTGCACACAGTAATCCGGCCGCTTGCCTCGACCGCGCCACGGACGGCACGCTCTGCGCTCACCCCACCTGTTGTGGCGGTGCCAGCCCCTGCGGTCGCGCTGACAAGAACGATGATCGCCGTGAACCTGGATGACGTTGCTGTTATTCACGCCATCGACGGGAGCAACGGCCACAGGCGCGGCGCTCGCGATCGACGCCATCCCCGCAAGAAATCCAGCGGCAGTCAAAGCTTTGATCACACGTTTCATTCAAACCCCTCGAAAGTTCTCAAGATCCGGGGCACCCCGGATCAGCCGTTTATCCAAGGACCGCATAGTGAACGGTCAAGGACCGAACAAGTTCCACACGCGGCAGACGGACGAAACCGTCCGGCCACGGACGTCCAGCGGGGGCTTGCTCATATCAGGGCAGGATCCAGAATACGGGAAGGATGTGAGAGACCTGCAGAAACTCAATTCCTTCCGCAATAGGAATGGCCGACAGCAGCAGCGACGCCTCGAGGAATGTTCGCGTCACCAGTTTCGGATTGATCTCGATCGTCTCGACGCTACGCCAGTGACGGAAATTCGGGATGAAGCGGGGCACACGCTGCACGTAGCTGAGATAGGGAACGCCGAACGCCGCAGCGAGGAACTCCTCTTCCTTGCGAACGACGAGGACGAACACGCAAGCCGTAATGGCTCCCAGAACCAGTGCCGTTGTTGCACTTCCGAACTGCGCGCCGACACCAACGGCACCAAGGATCGAAAATACGTACAGCGGATTTCGGCAAACGGAGTACGGACCCGTCTCGACGATTTCGACTTTCTTCCGGCCCCCGATGTAGAGAGAGCACCAGGTTCGTCCCGCAACGGCCATAAGCAGGAGTATCCGTCCGAAGCTCTCGATGCTTTCGTGCAATGGCCCCTCGATGCTGTAAGGCATCGACGACGCGGTGAACGCGGCAAAGCAGAGAATGACCAACCCGAAAGACAGCAACGCGAAACGCCGCCAGCGCTGCACGGAGCCCAAATCAATTCTGGACGTGCGAGGCGACCCAGGCCGATCTGACATTGGAAGGAACCTTCATCCGGAGAGACGATGGAATTTGGCGGCCCGATTGAGGTATTTTCAAGATCGGGCCGAGGGCGGACAAATCGGCGATAGGCCGGTTTGTGCTGACGTTGAAACAGATCATGACGCACTCTGAAAACCGCTGGTCGGCTTCCATCCAATCCAGACCCCAAATTGGCCGTGGTTCCAGTGTGACATGACAAACGACTACCCAGCTAAAAACCGTTAACAGATGATTTCGGGATGAAGGAGGCTGCACCGTTGTGGACACCACAATTGGAACTTCGCGCCTTGCTCTCCGACGCTGGGGTGAGGAAGACATCGAACAACTCACGCTGGGATTGAATGATCTCAACGTCGCAAAGTGGCTGGCTTTCGTCCCTCACCCCTATTCGACATCACACGCCGAAAATTGGATCAAGAGATGTCAGGAGATTTCGAACACAAGCATTCGGCCGATTGCGTACGAATTTGCGGTTGAACTGAGATCTGAGCGACAAGTGATCGGAGGAGTCAGTCTCAATAAGATCGACTGGAAGACGGGGACGGGTGGAGGAGGAATTTGGATCGCCAACCCGTATCAGGCACGCGGCTACGGACGCGAAGCGTTTGAGGCGAAGATCCGGTTCGCTTTTGGCGAATTGGGCCTGACGAAGTTGGTCAACGGTTACTTCGACGGCAACGAAAGCTCTTGGGCGATGCAGCGCAAGTTGGGGTATCGACGCGTAGGCGAGGTTCCCAGCCGTTGCATGGCTGACGGGAGGCAAACGATCGAACATGTCACGACGTTGCTGCGCAGCGATTGGGAAGATCGCGACGACCAGATGGCCGGCCAAACATGATCCTATGGCGAACCGCTCGGAGCCGAATCTCTTGAGCATCCCTTGATTGCAAACACAACAGAGCCGGCCTAGGACACAGCCTTGGCGAAGTTTGCAAAGAACTCATCGGCATTCTTCTTCGCCACGCTGCCGATGAGCCGACTGCCGAGTTGCGCGATCTTGCCGCCGACCTGCGCATCGACGTCATAGACCAGCCGCGTTCCACCGCCGTCGGCATCTTCCAGACGGACGTTGGCGCCGCCCTTCGCGAAACCGGAAATGCCGCCATCACCCTGCCCGCTGATGCGATAGCTGTTCGGCGGATCGAGATCCGACAGGCTCACGTTGCCTTTGAAGCGCGCGCTGACGGGGCCGATCTTGAATTTTGCCACGGCGTGGAAGTCGGTGTCGCCGGTCTTTTCCAGCGTCTCACAGCCGGGAATGCAGGCCTTGAGGACGTCGGGATCGTTGAGTTTCGTCCACACCATCTGGCGATCGGCTGGAAGCATAACCTCACCGTTCATGCTCAGTGCCATGAGAGAGTCCTGTCGTCTCGAGAGAAAAGCGGCGCATCCATGACGGGCGCGCCGCCCCAAGCCATACGCCACAGCCCACACA
>JAFAFW010000017.1 GCA_023423275.1 Pseudomonadota bacterium | reverse complement strand
CGCGCACCAAGATCGCGCTGATCGGCGCAGGCATGATCGGCGGCACACTGGCCCACCTCATTGGCCTCAAGGAGCTGGGTGATGTCGTCCTGTTCGACATCGTCGACGGTACCCCGCAGGGCAAAGCCCTGGATATCGCTCAGTCAGGTGGCGTCGAAGGATTTGACGTTTCGCTGAAGGGCACCAGCTCCTACGCCGACATCGAAGGCGCGCAGGTTTGCATCGTGACGGCCGGCGTGCCGCGCAAGCCGGGCATGAGCCGCGATGATCTGCTCGGCATCAATCTCAAGGTCATGCAGCAGGTTGGAGAGGGCATCAAGCAATATGCCCCGCAGGCGTTCGTGATCTGTATCACCAACCCGCTTGATGCGATGGTGTGGGCTCTTCAGAAGGCTTCCGGGCTGCCGCATTCGCGCGTGGTGGGCATGGCAGGCGTGCTCGACAGCACCCGCTTCCGCCACTTCCTGGCCGATGAGCTGAAGGTCTCTGTTGAGGACGTGTCGGCATTCGTGCTCGGTGGTCACGGCGACGATATGGTGCCGCTCGTCCGCTATTCGACGGTCGCCGGTATTCCGCTCCCGGATCTGGTGAAGATGCGCTGGATGACACAGGAGCGTTTGGACCAGATCGTTGATCGCACGCGCAAGGGCGGTGGCGAGATCGTTGGGCTGCTGAAGAACGGATCTGCCTTCTACGCGCCGGCGTCGTCCGCGATCCTGATGGCGGAAAGCTTCCTCAAGGATAAGAAGCGCGTTCTGCCATGCGCCGCCTATCTCAATGGCGAATACGGTGTGAAAGGTCTCTACGTCGGCGTTCCGGTCATACTCGGTGCCGGCGGCGTGGAGCGCATCGTTGAGATCGAGCTCAACGCGGAAGAAAAGGGCATGTTCACCAAGTCGATCGAGTCGGTGACGGGACTCGTCGAGGCTTGCACGAAGATAGCCCCACAGCTCGGAGCCTGATCGCAATTCGGGGGGATACAACCCAGCCAAGTGCAACAGGAGAGCATGATGAAGCGTAGCGCATCTGCAGAATGGAAGGGCGGACTGAAGGATGGGAAGGGGGCGATCTCGACTGACAGCACCGTCCTGAACAATACCCAGTACTCCTTCGGCACACGATTTGAGAACGGCGTCGGCACCAATCCCGAAGAGCTGATTGCCGCGGCTCATGCGGGATGCTTCTCGATGGCGCTGTCCGCGCAGCTTGGCAAGGCTGGCATGACGGCGGAGAGCATCAAGACCAAGGCGACGATCACGCTGGATCAGGTCGACGGTGGGTTTGCGATCACCGCGTCTCATCTCGACGTCGCGGTCAGGATTCCGGGTGGAGACAAGACTGCCTTTGAAAAGGCTGCGGCCGAAGCGGAATCCGGCTGCCCGGTCTCCAAGGTCCTCAATGCCAAGATCACGATGGACGCCAAGCTCGAAAGCTAAGCATCCGAAATGCGAAAGGCCGAGCCACGAGGCTCGGCCTGTTCAAGACAAGGAAGGCACAGCCCAACGATGACGAAGAAAGCGATCGCGGCCGCTCCGTTGAAGGCAGTCGGCCCCTATTCCCTGGCGATGGACACCGGCTCGGTGGTTTATATTTCCGGTCAGGTGCATCTCGATGGCGCGACCGGCAAGCTGGTCGGGGACGACGTTGCAGCCCAGACGCATCAGGTCTTCAACAACCTGAAGCTGATCCTCGATCAGGCAGGCCTGAGCTTCAAGAATATCGTGAAGACGACGGTGTTTCTGACCGACATGGGCGACTTCGCGGCCATGAACGAAGTCTACAAGACCTACATGAGCGAGCCCTATCCGGCCCGTTCGACGATCGAGGTCGCGGGGCTTCCGCTTGGCGCCCGTCTCGAGATCGAGGCGATTGCGGACCGCAACGCCTGACAATTGCGGAAGATATTCGTTGCGCTCCCGCTCCGTCATTCCCGCCTTCGCGGGGATGATGGGAATGAAACGGCTCTGTATTCGGAGGTTTCGCTCCAATACAGATGAAACCAGATAGAAGTGATTGGTACTGCCAGCTCAATAGGAACCCTGTCCCATGAACATCCACGAATATCAGGCCAAAGAGCTCTATCGGCAGTACGGCGTGAACACGCCCAAAGGCATCGCGGCCTTTACGGTCGAGGATGCCGTCAAGGCGGCGCAGCAGCTTCCAGGCCCGGTCTGGGTGGTGAAGGCGCAGATCCACGCCGGCGGGCGCGGCAAGGGCAAGTTCAAGGAAGCCGCGGCGGGTGATAAGGGCGGTGTCCGGCTGGCGAAGTCCATTGACGAGGTCAAGTCGTTCGCCGAGCAGATGCTGGGCAACACCCTGGTGACGGTGCAGACCGGACCTGCGGGCCGCGTGGTCAAGCGTCTCTATATTGAGGACGGTTCTCAGATCGAACGCGAGCTATACTTGTCCGCGCTCGTCGATCGCGCAACCAGCCGGATTTCGTTCATCGCCTCGCAGGCGGGCGGCATGGACATCGAGCAGGTCGCCCATGACACACCTGAGAAGATCGTCACGCTGACGATCGATCCGGCGTCGGGCTATTTTCCGTTTCATGGGCGCACGATCGCTTTCGCCCTGGGATTGTCTGGCGATCAAGTTGGTCAGTGCGTGAAGATGGTCGGCGATCTCTATCGGCTGTTCGTCGACAAGGACATGAGCATGCTTGAGGTCAACCCGCTGGTGGTGACCAAGGACGGCAAGCTGATCTGCCTTGATGGCAAGATGGATTTCGATTCCAACGCGCTCTACCGCCACAAGGACATTGTCGAGCTGCGCGACCTTGAGGAAGAAGACCCGGCCGAGGTCGAAGCCTCCAAGTATGACCTGTCCTATGTGAAGCTCGACGGCTCCATCGGCTGCATGGTGAACGGCGCCGGTCTGGCGATGGCGACCATGGACATCATCAAGCTGTACGGCGAGGAGCCGGCCAACTTCCTCGACGTCGGCGGCGGCGCGTCGAAGGAAAAGGTCCAGGCTGCCTTCAAGATCATCCTGACCGATCCGGCCGTGAAGGGCATTCTGGTCAACATCTTCGGCGGCATCATGCGCTGCGATATCATTGCCGAAGGTGTCGTGGCCGCCGCGCGCGAGATGGCGATCACGGTGCCGCTCGTCGTGCGCCTGGAAGGCACCAATGTCGAGCTTGGCAAGAAGATCCTGGCGGAGTCGGGACTCAAGATCGTTCCGGCCGATGATCTTGCTGATGCGGCTGAAAAGGTGACGGCTGAGGTCAAGAAAGCGGCATGAAAGCCGGGTGACCTTCAGTGACCAAGTAAAAGGGCCGCTCACAGCGGCCCTTTGCATTTTGATAATCTCAAACTTTCATCGAAGGCTCAGCCTTCAACGATTTTGACCTTGTCGGTCGAGCCGTTGGTGATGACGGACTTGACGCCATTCTCCATGGACGCGACCGTTTTATACATTTCGCTGCGGCCCAGGGTCTGCCCATTGTCTTTTGACTTGAGCGAAAAGTATGGCGAGCCATCTTTTGCAGTCTTCTTATCAAAATTTGCCTCGTCTGCCGAGTTTTTGCGGCAGGATGCAATGCCGTTTTTACAAGACTCTTCTGTTTTGTACTGCTCGCTTGTGAGAATTGTCTCGTTATTGGCGGCCTTTAGATTGAAGAAGTACTGCCCGTTCGTGGCTTTCTTGATCTCGTAGTAGCCGGCCATGGTAAATATCCTCATGCTGTGATGCCCTGCGCCCGCAGTGCGACCTGAGGAGAAAGCGCAGTGGACAGAACGATGCTAAAATAGTCGCCATGGCGCGAGGGTCAACGCCTGTCGGAGGCGTTGGTGCACCGGAAGTGACCGCTTGCCGGCGCAATTTCACGAGTCATCATCGACCAGGCGGACGATTGATGGCCTGCTGGACGATCGGCGCACTTGATTGCGCGGCCATTCTGGTCGACAAGCACCCGCACTGCATCCGAAGACATGAGCACGGAAGGCGCGCATGGCCATCCTCGTCGACAAGAACACCAAGGTTATCTGTCAGGGCATCACCGGAAGCCAGGGCACATTCCACACCAAGCAAGCCAAAGCTTACGGAACCCAGATCGTCGGCGGCGTGACGCCGGGTAAGGGCGGATCGAAACATCCCGATGCCGAACTGGCTGACGTGCCGCTGTTCAACACGGTCGCGGAGGCGAAAGCCAGGACCGGCGCAACGGCGACGTCGATTTACGTCCCACCGCCATTTGCCGCCGATGCCATCCTGGAAGCCATCGATGCTGAGATCCCGCTGATCGTCTGCATCACCGAGGGCATCCCCGTCATGGATATGATCAAGGTGAAGCGCGCTCTGTCAGGGTCCTGGTCGCGTCTGATCGGCCCCAACTGCCCTGGCGTGCTGACGCCGAACGCCTGTAAGATCGGCATTATGCCGGGCAATATCTTCAAGGCGGGCAACGTCGGCATCGTATCTCGGTCCGGAACGCTGACGTATGAAGCCGTCAAGCAGACCTCGGATGCGGGTCTCGGTCAGTCGACGGCGGTCGGCATCGGTGGCGATCCGGTCAAGGGCACCGAGTTCATCGATGTGCTGGAGATGTTCCTGGCCGATCCCGAGACGCATTCGATGATCATGATCGGCGAGATCGGTGGTTCGGCTGAGGAAGACGCGGCCGAGTTCATCAAGCGCGAGGCTGCCAAGGGCCGCAAGAAGCCGATGGCCGGGTTCATCGCCGGTGTGACGGCGCCCCCGGGACGCCGCATGGGCCATGCTGGTGCGATCATCTCTGGCGGCAAGGGCAAGGCCGAGGACAAGCTCGAAGCCATGCGTTCGGCGGGCATTGCCATCGCCGATAGCCCCGCTGCTCTGGGCACGACGCTCGCTAAAGTGCTCAAGGGTTAAGCAGAAGATCGCCTGACGCGTAGCTGCCAAGCCAGAATCAGGCTTTTCCGCTCTTAAAAGGGTCATGCGCCTGTACTAAATCACGGAGTGTGCTACTAGGCGCCCGACGAGGGTGCTTTGTGCCGTTTCGTGCAAACTTCCCGCCCGCTACTGCAGGCTTTTCATCGGATCCAAATCAACGATGTCACGACAAGCGCTGAACGAGGCCTTCGCGCGGACATCCTTCCTCGACGGAGCGAATGCAGCTTACGTCGAAGAGATGCAGGCGCTCTACGAACGCAATCCTGGTGCTGTCAGCGACGAGTGGCGGCTATTTTTCCAGAGTCTCCAAGAAGAACGCGATCGCAACGGTCGCTCCGAGCACCTTGGGCCGTCGTGGGCCCGTCCACTGTCAGAGCTCGATCAAAGCGGAAATTCCGAACTCGTTGCGGCACTGACCGGCGACTACGGCGCGGCCGAGCAACACATCCGTGGAAAGATTCAAGCCCGCGCGCAAGCTGCGGGCTTTGACCTGTCGATGGCCTCGTCGCTGCGGGCCACGCAGGACTCGATCCGCGCCCTGATGCTGATCCGCGCCTATCGGGTGATGGGGCATCTGGTAGCGGACCTTGATCCGCTCGGCATCAGCGAGCGCCGCCGGCATCGCGAGCTGAAGCCGGTCACATACGGCTTCACCGAAGCCGATCTCGACCGGCCGATCTTTATCGACAAGGTGCTGGGCCTTGAGACGGCGACCATCCGCCAGATTCTGAAGATCCTGCGCGCGACGTACTGCCGCCAGATCGGCGTCGAATTCATGCATATCACCTCGCCGGCGCAGAAGGCGTGGATCCAGGAGCGGATCGAAGGCGAGGGCAAGGGCATCAGTTTCACGGTCGAGGGTCGCAAGGCGATCCTCAACAAACTGATCGAAGCCGAGATGTTCGAGAAGTTCTCGGAGGTTAAGTACACCGGCACCAAGCGCTTCGGTCTGGAAGGTGGCGAGGCCATGGTCCCCGCGCTTGAGCAGATCATCAAGCGTGGTGGCCAGCTCGGTGTGAAAGAGATCGTGCTGGGCATGGCCCACCGCGGTCGCCTCAACGTGCTCAGCAACGTCATGGCCAAGCCGCATCGCGCGATCTTCAACGAGTTCAAGGGCGGGTCGTTCAAGCCCGATGACGTCGAAGGCTCCGGCGACGTGAAGTACCATCTGGGTGCGTCGTCGGATCGTGAGTTCGACGGCAACAACGTCCATCTGTCGCTGACCGCCAACCCGTCACATCTCGAAATCGTCGATCCGGTCGTGCTCGGAAAGGTGCGCGCGAAGCAGGAACAGCGCCATTGTCCGCCCGATGATCGCACGGCGGTGATGCCGCTGCTGATTCACGGCGATGCGGCTTTCGCCGGGCAGGGCGTCGTGGCCGAATGCTTCGGTCTGTCGGGTCTCAAGGGGCACCGCACCGGCGGCTCGATCCACTTCGTGATCAACAACCAGATCGGCTTTACGACCAATCCGCGTCTGTCGCGGTCGTCACCGTACTGCACGGACGTCGCGAAGATGGTCGAAGCGCCGATCTTCCACGTCAACGGGGACTATCCGGACGCGGTGGTCCACGTCGCCAAGATCGCGACCGAGTTCCGGCAGAAGTTCCAGAAGCCGGTGGTGATCGATTTGATCTGCTACCGGCGGCATGGCCATAACGAGAGCGATGAGCCGGGTTTCACCCAGCCGCTCATGTACAAGAAGATCCGCTCGCATCCGACCACGCTGGAGATCTACTCCAAGCGGCTGATCAACGACGGCGTTGTGACCGAGGCTGAAGTCGATGAGATGCGCAACCGGTTCCGTGCGCATCTCGACGAGGAGTTCAAGGCCTCCGACGCGTTCCGTCCGAACAAGGCGGACTGGCTGGATGGCCGCTGGGCCGGTCTCGGCCAGGACGAGGATGAAGAACGCCGCGGGAATACCGGGGTCGAGATTGACGTTCTGAAGGACGTTGGCCGTCGCATCACCACGGTTCCTGTCGATCTGAACGTCCACAAGACCGTGCAGCGGTTGCTGGATCGCCGTCGTGAGATGGTGGAGACGGGTGAAGGTATCGACTGGGCGATGGCTGAAAGCCTCGCGTTCGGTACGCTTCTGAAGGAGCGGTTCCCGGTTCGCTTGTCGGGTCAGGATGTCGAGCGCGGTACCTTTTCGCAGCGCCATTCGGTGCTCATCGATCAGGAGACCGAGCGCCGTTACACGCCGCTCAAGTATGTGTCTCCGGATCAGGCGAAGTTCGAAGTCATCAACTCGATGCTGTCGGAAGAAGCCGTCCTCGGCTTCGAATATGGCTACTCTCTTGCCGAGCCGATGACGCTGACCATGTGGGAGGCGCAGTTCGGTGATTTCGCCAACGGCGCCCAGGTCGTCATCGACCAGTTCATTGCGTCCGGTGAGCGTAAGTGGCTGCGGATGTCCGGTCTCGTGCTGCTCTTGCCGCACGGCTACGAAGGCCAGGGTCCGGAGCATTCCTCGGCCCGCCTCGAGCGCTTTCTGCAGAACTCGGCGGAGGACAACTGGCAGGTCGCGAACTGCACGACGCCGGCCAATTACTTCCACATTCTGCGCCGTCAGCTTCATCGCAAGGTGCGCAAACCGCTGGTGCTTATGACGCCGAAGTCGCTGCTGCGTCATAAGCGGGTGGTCTCGCGGCTCGATGAACTCGGACCGGGCACGAGTTTCCATCGCGTGCTGTGGGATAGCGCCGACGTCCAGCATCCGCATGCCGATACGTCGACGGTGACGTTGCAGGACGATGCCAAGATCCGGCGCGTCGTGCTGTGTACCGGCAAAGTGTACTACGACCTCTATGAGACGCGTGCGCAGCTTGGCATCGACGACGTCTATCTGATGCGCGTGGAACAGCTCTATCCGTTCCCGGCCCGCACCTTGATGGCCGAACTCGCCCGCTTCCCGCAGGCCGAGATCGTTTGGTGCCAGGAAGAGCCGCGCAACATGGGCGCCTGGTCCTTCGTTGAGCCGAACCTGGAATGGGTGCTTCAGCACATCAAAGCGAAGTATTCGCGGGCGCGCTACGTCGGGCGTGCGGCGGCAGCTTCGACCGCGACAGGCCAGTTGTCCCGTCACTTGGCGGAGCAAAAGGCGCTCATAGAAGATTCGCTAAAGGCTTGAAAAATGCGCCCGCCACGTGCGGGCCGATGATGACAGGGGCTGTACGACTATGGCAATCGAGATCCGGGTGCCGTCACTGGGCGAAAGCGTGACCGAGGCAACGGTCGGGCAGTGGTTCAAAAAGCCGGGCGACGCGGTCAAGGTCGACGAGCCGCTGTGCGAGCTGGAAACCGACAAGGTCACCGTCGAAGTTCCAGCGCCTGCAGCCGGTGTGCTCGGCGAGATCAGCGTCGCGCAGGGTGAAACTGTTGCTGTGGGCACGGTGCTCGGCAGCATCAAGGAAGGTGCTGCGGCTGAGAAGCCCGCAGCGGCAGCCCCCGCCGCCGCAAAGCCGGCGCCTGCGAAACCCGCTCCGGCTCCCGCTGCGGCGGCGCCCGCCCCGGCAAAGACCGAAATGCCGCCAGCTCCATCCGCCCGTAAGATCCTTGAAGAAAAGGGAATTCCCGCAGATCAGGTCGCGGGTTCCGGTCGTCGGGGTCAGGTGCTGAAGGAAGACGCGGTCGCCGCGAAGGCGGCGCCAGCTCCTGCCACTCCGGTGAACTATTCCGCCACCCAGGTGGTGCCGGCTGCCGCAACGCAGCTGCGTGCGCCATCCGCGCCGAACGATTCAGTGCGCGAGGAGCGGGTGAAGATGACCCGCCTGCGCCAGACCATCGCGCGCCGGCTGAAGGATGCGCAGAACACCGCTGCGATGCTCACGACGTTCAACGACGTCGACATGAGCGCGGTGATGAAGCTGCGGTCTCAGTACAAGGATCTGTTCGAGAAGCGCCACGGCATCAAGCTGGGCTTCATGGGCTTCTTCGTAAAGGCCTGCATTCAGGCGCTGCGCGAGATCCCGGCCGTCAACGCCGAGATCGACGGCACGGATATCATCTACAAGAACTACTACCACATCGGCGTCGCGGTGAGCACGGAGAAGGGGCTCGTGGTCCCGGTCGTGCGCGAAGCCGATCGCATGTCACTGGCCGAGATCGAAGCGCAGATTTCCGGCTTCGGACGCCGCGCGCGCGATGGCCGTCTCGGCATCGACGAGATGCAGGGTGGTACGTTCTCGATCACCAACGGTGGCGTGTTCGGCTCGCTGATGTCGACGCCGATCCTCAATGCGCCGCAGTCTGGCATCCTCGGCATGCACCGCATCGAGGAGCGCCCAGTGGTGCGCGATGGCGTGATCGTTCCGCGCCCGATGATGTACCTGGCGCTGAGCTACGATCACCGCATCGTCGA
>JAFAFW010000010.1 GCA_023423275.1 Pseudomonadota bacterium | reverse complement strand
CGTCGATATTGCTCCGGCGATGGTCGGCGAGTTCAAACTCGCGGACGGACGCACGGCGGTGCCTTCATTCACGCTGCTGGCGGAACGCTTTCTGTCGAGCGAGTACACGCCGGAAAAGGCCGCAGCCGCCACCGGCGTTCCCGCAGACACGATCCGTCGCCTCGCTGCCGAATTGGCCGAAGCTGCCTTCGAAAAAGAGATCACGCTCGATATTCCGTGGACCGATTGGGCTGGCCGCAAGCACGACAAGATGATCGGCCGTCCCGTTGCAATGCATGCGATGCGCGGGATTTCTGCGCATTCGAATGGCTTCCACACCTGCCGGACGATCCATATCCTGCAGATCCTGCTCGGCTCGATCGATTGCCCCGGCGGGTTCCGCTACAAGCCGCCGTTCCCGCGTCCGACTCCGCCACCGAACCGGCCCGCTGGCAAGCTCGCCGGTGTCAAGCCGAACACGCCGCTGACGGGAGCCCCGCTCGGGTTCACGCAGACGCCGGAGGATCTGCTGGTCGACGCCGAGGGCAGGCCGACCCGTATCGACAAGGCGTATTCCTGGGATGCGCCCATTGCCGCTCACGGCCTGATGCATATGGTCATCACCAACGCCGCGAAGGGTGATCCGTATCCGGTCGATGTGCTGTTCATGTACATGGCCAACATGAGCTGGAACTCGTCGATGAACGTTCCGGCGGTGCTCAGCCACCTGACGGAAAAAGACCCGGCGACCGGCGACTACAACATCCCGAAGATCATCTATTCCGACGCCTACTTCTCGGAGATGGTCCCGTATGCGGATCTGATCTTGCCGGATACAACTTATCTGGAGCGCTGGGACTGCATCTCGATGCTCGACCGGCCGATATCGGAGCCGGATGGCGCCGCCGATTCCATCCGCCAGCCGGTTGTGGAGCCGGATCGCGATGTGCGCCCGTTCCAGACCGTGCTGATCGACATCGGGACGCGGCTGAAGCTGCCCGGTTTCGTCAACGACAAAGGCGAACCGCGTTATCCTGGCGGCTATGCCGACTATATCGTCAATCACGAACGCGGCCCCGGCATCGGTCCGCTGGCGGGCTTCCGCGGCGTCGACGGCCAAAGCTATGGCAAGGGCGCACCGAACCCGAAGCAGCTCGAACAGTACATCGCCAACGGCTGTTTCTATCAACATCACCTGAAGGACGAGCAGCGATTCTTCAAACACGCCAACAAGGCATATCTGGAGTGGGCGAAAGACGTCGGCTTCATCGGCGCCGCCGAGCCGATCATCTTCCAGCTCTACATGGAGAACCTGCAGAAGTTCCGTCTCGCCGCTCGCGGACACGGCGCGGTGCAGCCGCCGGCCAGCCATCGCCGCCGCATCGAGACGTTCTTCGATCCGGTCCCGTTCTGGTACGCGCCGTTCGAGGAAGCCGTTCTCGATAAGGACGAGTTCCCGATGCACGCGATCACCCAGCGCCCAATGCACATGTACCACTCGTGGGGATCGCAGAATGCGTGGTTGCGGCAGATCACGGCCGAGAACCGGCTCTACATGCATCGTGATCGGGCCGCGCGGCTGGGCATCGGGGATGATGACTGGGTCTGGATCACGAGCGCCATCGGCCGTGTCCGCTGTCAGGTACGCCTGATGGAGGGTGTGAATCCCGATACGGTGTGGACCTGGAATGCTATCGGCAAGCGGACGGGAGCATGGAATCTCACGCCGGATGCGCCGGAATCGACGCGCGGATTCCTGCTCAATCATCTGATTTCGGAGCTGCTGCCGGAGCGGGAGGGCGGTTATCGCTTCTCCAACAGCGATCCGGTGACGGGGCAGGCGGCCTGGTATGATCTGCGTGTGCGTATCGAGCGCGCCAAGCCGGACGAGGCGCACGAAAGCATGCCGCGTTTTGAACGCTTGAAGAATCCGGAAGGTGAGGTCCACATCGCTGTCTCCTCGTATGGCGCCGAGTTCCGGGAGGCTGCCGAATGACAACGCTTCCCGAAACGACGACCAAGAAGCTTGGGCTGGTGATCGATCTCGACACCTGCGTCGGCTGCCAGGCGTGCGCCACGAGCTGCAAGGAATGGAATACGGGCGGTTATTCCGCGCCGCTGACCGATGAAGATCCCTACGGCGCCGATCCGCACGGGGCATGGCTCAATCGTGTCCACGGATATGAGGTGGGCGAGGGCGATCGCAGCCGCACGGTGCATTTCCCGCGCTCGTGTCTGCACTGCGTGACGCCGGCCTGTGTCACCGTCTGCCCGACCGGTGCATCCTACAAGCGCGCCGAAGATGGCATCGTTCTGGTCAACCCGGATACGTGCATCGGCTGCAAGCTGTGCTCGTGGGCCTGCCCGTATGGTGCACGCGAGTACGACTATGCCGACGGCGTGATGAAGAAGTGCACGCTATGCGTCGACCGCATCTATAATGAGACGTTCGAGCCGGAAGATCGCCTGCCGGCCTGCGTGAAGGCCTGCCCGACGGGCGCACGCCACTTCGGCGATCTCGGCGATCCGACCAGCAAGGTGTCCCAGCTCGTGGCTGAACGCGGGGGCTACGATCTGCTTCCGGAAACGGGCTACAAGCCGGTCAATAAGTATCTGCCGCCGCGCCCGCGACGCGACGCGACGACGGCACATCCAGGCAAAGAGAGCCGGGCAAGCTCGGCCCATGGGGAAGGAAACTCGGTGACGGCGCGCTTCTTCGCGTGGGCAGACAAAGCCCTTTCGCGATAATGCCGTCGCAACGCTGCGCCTGACAGGACACGCCATGCATCCCGCCTATTCGGTGATTTTCTTCACGACCTCGTCCGGAGCCGGATATGGCCTGCTGTTCTGGCTGGCGCTCTGCGGGCCGCTGGGGTTGGTGCCCCAAACATGGTCGTTTGGTCTCGTGGCGCTGGGATTAGCATTCTCCCTCATCACGGCAGGCTTGTTGGCATCGACGGCGCATCTCGGCCGTCCGGAACGGGCATGGCGCGCGTTCTCGCAATGGCGGTCGTCATGGCTGTCGCGCGAGGGCGTCGCTGCTGTCGCCACTTACGTCCCGGCCGGCATTCTTGGTATCGGCTGGGTCTTCCTGGAGCGGACCGATGGGATTTTTGCGTTGGCGGGAATTCTGGCGGCCATCTTGGCTATCGTGACCGTGGTCTGCACCGGCATGATCTACGCCTCGCTGCCGACGATCCGGTCGTGGCACCAGTCCCTCGTGACGCCGGTCTATGTCGCTCTGGCACTCGCGACCGGCGCGGTGGTGCTCAACTTCCTGCTTCTGCTGTTCGGCAGCCTGACGAGCTGGGCGCCTTGGCTCGCCGTTGTGACCCTGGCCGCGGCCTGGATTCTCAAGGCCGCGTCGTGGGCGCAATCCGATGAAGCCACGCGCAGCTATACGGTTGAGCAGGCGACGGGCCTCGGTCGTTTCGGCAAGGTACGCCCGCTGGAGCCGCCGCATACACAACCTAACTACGTGATGCGCGAGATGGGTTTTGAGATCGGCCGGAAGCATGCGCAAAAGCTGCGGCGGATGTCGGTGATCATGCTGTTCGTCGTACCCGCGCTGCTCTCTATACTCGTGCTGATGGCGGGATGGTCGATCGGCTTTCTGCTGGCGCTGCTCGCCGTGGGTTCAGCCGCCGTTGGCGTTCTGGTCGAGCGCTGGCTGTTCTTCGCCGAGGCCGAGCACGTCGTGATGCTGTTCTACGGGCGGAACGCGGCTTAGTCACAGCGCTGAAAGCACCCAGCCACCGTCATACCCGCGCGAGCGGAATATCCAGCGCACCTCAATTCAGGAAACGACGTCCACTGAACACAGGATCACCGCTCACGCGGAGACGTGACTAGATTCCCTTCTACGCGGGAATGACGGGAGGAGGGGAACCGAGTTCCCACTCAGATATCCAGATCCTTCGCGAACGCCGCGTGCTCCTGAATGAAGCGGAAGCGCGCTTCCGGCTTCGAGCCCATCAGGCTGTTGACCGCGTCGGTGATCGTGTCGCGATCGCTTTCGGCGATCTCCACCCTCAGCAGCGTACGCCGCGCTGGGAGCATGGTGGTTTCCTTGAGCTGCTGCGCATTCATTTCGCCGAGGCCTTTGAACCGGCTGATCTCGATCTTGCCGCGGCCGTTGAAGACCGACTTCA
>JAFAFW010000096.1 GCA_023423275.1 Pseudomonadota bacterium | reverse complement strand
CCGTAGAAGCCGTCCGGCCGGTGATCGCAATTCTCGTCGAGTTTTTCCGTGCGCTCGTGGAAGCCGATGGAGTGTACCGAACTGGCGAAGATCACGCGCGCTTTGGCTTTACGGGCCAGTTCGAAGATATTGTAGGTGCCGATGAAGTTCGGTCCGATCACTTCATCGAATGGGCGGTCGATGGCTACGGCACCGAAATGCACGATAGCCGAAACCTCGTTGGCCATCGCGTCGAAGGCGGCTTTGTCGCTGAGATCCTGCTTGCGGAATTCGCTACCCTGCGGGATGGCGTCGGGGAAATCCGCGATATCGCTCAGTATCATCGCGTGTCCCTTTTCCGCAAGACCCGTCGTCAGAACGCGGCCGAGTGCGCCGGATGCTCCGGTCAGAAGGATTTTCTTCGACATGGAAATGTTTCAGTCTCCGTTGGTCGATGCCATCGAGCAGTCCTTCTTGTCACATTTAAGACTGAAGGCGGAAGTTCGAAGTCAGGATCCCACTTGTAGGTCGGGCTGTCTTCTGGCACCATCGTTATGTTTGAACGGATATAGCGAACCGGTAAGGAACCGTGAAGGCTTCTTTTTACTTCAGCGGTTTGAGGTTTCGGCGTCACTCAGCATCATAGGCGTCGAACTCGACGCTGTCGTTTGCAACAGCAGTGTGCCATCTCCGACTGCTCCAGAACAAGGCTAACTCAGCACGGCAAGTCACGAAGCTGCCGAGCAGAAAAGCAATCCGCTTGTTGCAAACCGAACCGGGTAAGCGCGAATTCATAGCACCACGCCTGCGCAAAACGGCAGCTGCCGCGGCGCGAAACCGATACCGCTCCGGGCCGAACGGCTCACAACATGCCGATTGATATATCGAGCAAATGGAGATCGGCTAACGACCAAGGAGGAAGCGATGGATGCGATTGCACTTGATGCCCGCCTCAGTAGGGCGGCACGGGAGTTCATAGGACGTCAACCCCGTCTCCTGATCGACGGTAAGCTGGTCGCTGCCGCGTCGGGCAAGACGTTCCCGGTCTATAATCCGGCGACCGCTGAAGTCGTCGCCCGGATTCCGGAAGCGGACCGTCAGGACGTGGATCTGGCGGTGAAAGCCGCACGCCGCGCCTTTGACGATGGCTCGTGGTCGCGCGTTAAACCGAATGAGCGCAGTCGTTTGCTATGGAAGCTTGCTGATCTCATCGAGAAAAACCTTGAAGAGTTTGCCGAGCTGGAATCGCTTGATAATGGCAAGCCGGCTGCCGTCGCGCGCGTTGCAGACGTGCCGCTCACCGTTGATATGTTCCGCTATATGGGCGGCTGGGCCACCAAGCTCACGGGCTCTACGATCCCGCTGTCGATGTCTGGCGAATATCTCTCCTATACGATGCGCGAGCCCGTTGGCGTGGTCGGCCAGATCATTCCATGGAACTTCCCTCTGCTGATGGCGGCTTGGAAGCTGGCACCGGCACTTGCCGCAGGCTGCACGGTCGTGCTGAAAGCCGCCGAGCAGACGCCGCTTTCCGCACTTCGTCTGGCTGAACTGATACAGGAAGCCGGTTTCCCGGCCGGTGTCGTCAATATCCTCGCTGGTTACGGCGAGACGGCCGGTGCAGCGCTTGCCAGCCACGATCTCGTCGACAAGGTTGCGTTCACGGGTTCGACGGAAGTCGGCAAGCTGATCGCCCAAGCCGCCACTGGCAATCTGAAGAAGGTCAGTCTTGAACTCGGTGGCAAGTCGCCCGCGATCGTGTTCCCCGATGTCAATCTGGAAACTGCGATACCTGGAACGGCCAGTGCCATCTTCTTCAATCATGGCCAATGTTGTTGCGCCGGATCGCGCCTCTATGCCCACAAGACGGTGTTCGACAAAGTCGTCGAAGGAGTCGCTTCCATCGCCAGCAAGATCAAGGTCGGCCCGGGCCTAGATCCAGCGACCGAGATGGGGCCGCTGGTTTCTGATGAACAATTCGCGCGCGTCACTGGCTACATTGACGCCGGCCGTAAGGAGGGCGCGGAAATTGTCACCGGTGGCAAACAGGTCGGCAACGCAGGCTATTTCGTGGCGCCGACGGTGATCACCAACACCAACCCGCGAATGAAGGTTGTGCGTGAAGAGATCTTCGGCCCGGTCGTGTGCGCCCAGCCGTTCGATGACGACGATATCGATCGGATCGCAAAGGAGGCCAATGACACGATTTATGGCCTGGCAGCGAGTGTTTGGACGCGCGACGGCGGCCTCGCCCACAAGATGGCCCATCGCATCCGCTCAGGGACGGTGTGGATCAACTGCCATAACGTGTTCGATTCAGCGCTTCCCTTCGGCGGCTACAAGCAGTCCGGCTGGGGCCGCGAAATGGGTATCGAGGTCTTCAATAACTATACGGAAGTGAAAGCGATCACCGCAGCGCTGTGATTGGTACTTGCTTGAGGCGGGCCACTTGTGCCCGCCTCGATTGGCTTACGACCAAGTTCTGAATTGTATCCGACTGCGGGAGCCCAGGCTTGTGGGGGCACGAAAAGCTGATAGCACTGAGATGTGCTTTCGATGACAGAATGGCTTATGTCAGGAGACAAACACACATGAATGCATCTGCTCCGATCAAGTATCCCGACCTGTTCTTCATCGACGGCAAATGGACCAAGCCATCAAGCGCGTCCAAGATCACTGTCCTTAATTCCGCAACCGAGGAGTTGTTCGCGCAGGTTGCGGAGGCGCAGGAGGCCGATGTTAATCGCGCCGTTGAAGCGGCACGCAAAGCGTTCGACCACGGCCCCTGGCCGCGCATGTCGCATGCCGAGCGCGCCGGGTATCTGCGCGCGATCGCTGATGAGTTCGACAAGCGTGTGGAGGAGAGTGCGCTGCTCCAGACGACAGAGTCCGGCATGCTCCACAGCATCGCGAAGACCCGCATGGCCGGCCTCAGCAATACTTACAAATTTTACGCCGGCCTCGCAGACACGTTTCCATTCCAGGAGCGGCATACGCCGCGTGCTGGTGGCAATGTCGGCCTGTTGGTACGCGAGCCCGTCGGTGTCGTCGGTGCCATTATCCCCTGGAACGGACCGCCAGGCCTGATTGCCAATAAGTGCGCACCGGCGCTTCTCGCCGGTTGTACCGTTGTCGTAAAGGCGTCCCCTGAAGCACCAGGCGCCGCCTACATTATTGCCGAGGTTTGCGAGAAGGTCGGCCTTCCTCCGGGCGTCCTCAATATTCTGACTGCCGATCGGGAAGTCTCCGAGCTTCTTGTTCGACATCCTGGCATCGACAAGATCACATTCACCGGATCGACAGCGACCGGGCGCCGCATTGCCTCGATTTGCGGTGACCGCATCGCGCGCTGCACGCTCGAGCTCGGCGGCAAGTCGGCGGCTGTCATTCTGGATGACTACGATGTTGGCACGGCTGCGAAGACGATTGCGGGGCGCGCTACCTTTCTGACAGGTCAGGTGTGCTCCTCGCTGACGCGTATCGTCGTGACCAAGACTCGTCACGATGCACTCGTGGACGCGCTCAGCGAGTCCTTTGGCAAGGTGAAGGTGGGCGATCCTTTCGATCCGACGTGCGAGATGGGGCCCTTGGCCATGAGCCGTCAGCGAGATCGTGTCGAAGGCTATATCGAGAAGGGCAAGGCAGAAGGAGCCAAGCTCGCAGCCGGTGGCAAGCGCCCGGCGCACCTCAATCGTGGCTACTTCATCGAGCCTACGGTGTTCGCCAATGTCGATAACAACTCGACGATTGCACGAGAGGAGATTTTCGGTCCCGTCCTGTCAGTGATCCCGGCAGAGAATGAGGCGAACGCGGTTGAGATCGCCAACGACACAATCTATGGCCTGAATGCGTCGGTCTTCACCAATGATGTTGAGCGGGCCTACGCGACGGCACGTCAATTGCGCTCGGGCACGGTCGGGCACAACTCGTTCCGGACTGATTTCAGCATCGCTTTTGGCGGCTTCAAGCAGTCCGGCATCGGCCGCGAAGGTGGCACGGAAGGACTGCTGCCGTATCTCGAGACGAAAACCGTCATTCTGGACGACATGCCGAAGTCGGCTGGTCGTGTCGTAGGCTGAGTTCGAATCTCCCCGCTCCGACCGATGTCTTCAAGGGGGTAGCCGCCAACTTTGACTTCCGCACCGTGTTGGCAGGAGCAAACGTTGGTGAGCTGCCCTTTTAGGGTGAACGAGACGCTGCCGGGGTGAACGGCGGACGCAGCTAAGCTGCCTTCCGGTGGCTGGGGTTCCGCGTCGCTGCCGAAGAGCTGGGGATGTTTGCCGCAAAACGCGGCGGGCAGAGCATCAGCACTGCCTTTGACCGTCAGAGCCACCGGGCAGCCAGTTTTGCTGCCCCAAGAAGCGTTGCTTACGAAACAAAGCTTTGATCAGCGATCGCCTTGTGTAAATGTGTAGAGGCAACGAAGTGCTTTCGGGGGAAAGTCTCATGCTTCTTGATGGAATGGTTGGTGGCGAAGAACCGTGCGCGCCGCGGTGTGCGAGCTGCAAAGCGCCCATTCTCAATGGTCAGCCTAGGGTACACGTCCGCTTCGAAAATGACCCTCATGGGTACAAGGGTCTAACGGGCGAATATCACAAGGAATGCAGCAAGCCATTCATCTCACTAGCACGTGCGATCAACGTCATGTCATTTTCGCGGTTCTAGCTGCAGAGCGGGCAGCGATGGGATATTTCGCCACCTACAGCCGGCCGTTTAGTCCATCCACGATCAAGTCGGTGACTGATGGCCTCATGCCGGGAAGCCAAGCCGGGTTAACTGAGCTAGGTCGGCTGTCCAATCACCTCCCCCTCGGTCGACGGTAATGCTCTGCTGCGTCGAGATTTTCATGCCGAACTCACCCATGTGGTCCCCATCCGCACGTAATTTGGTTTCGCTGCCGTGTTCGGTCGGTTGTGCACCAGCGATCGGACAAACCTCTTGCCTCGCCTTGGGTGAAAGCAGATTTAACGCTCAAGTATTTTGCTCCGAGACGCTCTGCCGAATCAATTCGATGAGGCGCGACACCGTGCCGTTCGATTCATGCCGGCGCCCGATTGCGAACGTTTCGAATTCGGGAGCGTCTTCTACGAACGGTCTTGAAACAACGCCCGGAACTTTCAACCGATCGATGATCGATGGATAGATCGTTATGCCAGCACCGTCGGCGACAAACTGAAATAAGGTTGGGCTCTCGAAAGCCTCGGCGATCACGGTGGGGAGGAAACGCTCACGGCTGCAGAAATCGTTGATGACGCGCAGGTAAAGACGCCATATCGACGGCTCGCCAAGGACGAACCGCTCGTTGGCCAAACGAGCGAGCGGGATTTTACGCAGACGGGCAAGAGGGTGGTCGGCGGGCAGCACCACTCTCAAGGGATGGCGCGTTAACGGGATAATCTCGAGCTGCGGATTGAAGGCGTGCTGCATCGTTATCCCGATGTCGAGCTGCTGAGACTCGACGAGCAGCGATTGCTGTTCCGACCTTTGCCGTTTCATACTAATTCGGACACTCGGACGCTCCCGACGAAACATCGCAAGTGCGGTCATCAACGGCCCATGCACGGCAAAATCCATGTAGCCGATGTTGATGTGGCCACCCAGGCCGTCCGCGGTCTCCCGCGCCAGACGGATCGTGCGATCGACTTGCAGCAGCGATTGACGCGCCTCGTCCAAAAACACCTCACCCGCGCGTGTGAGCTGGACCCTCCGCGTGGTGCGGACGAAAAGTTGCGTGCCGACGACGGCTTCGATGCTTTTGATGGTCCGTGTCAGGGCCGGTTGGGCGATGTTCAGGCGGCGAGCGGCCTGCGCGAAGCTGAGTTGCTCTCCTACGGCGACGAACGCGCGGAGCTGGCGAACATCAACGGCCATTATTCACACCCTTGCTATTGATCGTCGCCAATAATGGTAATTGTTTGCAATAGAGTTGTCGATTTAGATTGCTCGCGGTCGGCTGGATTGCACTGGCTGGCCTCACTGGGGCGCGATGGCCTGACACCGTCGCGCCGGAACCGACTTCTGCTCGCGTTCCGATAAACAAGGATACTCCGATGCGCCATCGCCCCGTTGTTTCCGGCTCGCGACATGTCGTGTCCGCCGGACATCACCTCGCTGCCCAGGCGGCCTTTTCGGTACTGGAGAATGGCGGCAACGCAGTCGATGCGGGCGTCGCAGCAGTAGTCACCTTGGCGGTCGTGCAGCCGGATATGGTGAATGTCGCCGGCGTAGCTCCGATGATGATTTACCTCGCAGACAAGCAGGAAACGATCACCATCAGCGGGCTGGGTGTTTGGCCAAAGGCTGCGTCGGCCGACTACTTCAAAAACAATCACGATGGCCAAATTCCAGAGGGCATTTTGCGATCGGTAGTCCCCGGCGCTCCCGACGCGTGGCTGACTGCTCTGGAACTCTACGGCACGATGAGTTTCGGAGAGGTCGCGGCCGAAGCAATCCGCTTCGCGCGTACGGGCTTCGCGACGCACGCGCTGATGTCCGACCGGATCAAGGAATACCTGCCTGGGTATCAGCGCTATCCATCGAACGCTGCAATCTATCTGGCACAAGGGCGGCCACCGGAACCCGGTGAACCATTTGTCCAGACAGATCTTGGCGCCTCGCTCCAGTACATGGTCGATGAGGAACTCTCTGCGAGCAGGCAAGGCCGAGCAGCCGGCCTTCAGGCCGCCCGCAAGGCTTTCTATCAAGGCGATATTGCGCGCAAGATCGATGCCTACAGCGTCGCCAATGGTGGACTGCTGCGATACTCGGATCTGGCGGAATTTCGGGTCACGGTAGAACCGCCCTTATCCGCGACTTACAAGGACATGGAGGTCAAGACTTGCGGACCGTGGTGCCAGGGTCCGTTGCTCATTCAAATACTGAAAATGGCGGAGCAGAGTGATCTTGTCAGCCTCGGGCACAATTCGGCGGAGTACATCCACCGCTTCGCTGAAATCATCAAACTGGCGTTTGCCGATCGCGAACATTACTACGGCGATCCGAAGCACGTGGATGTGCCAATCACACAATTGATTTCTGAGGCTTATGCGAAGGCGCGTTTGTCGCTCGTCGACTCCGCACGTGCCGCACCGGAAATGCCACCCGCTGGCGAGCCCACATCCTGCGGAGCACAGGTATTGAACCCACGGCCTCAGCCGAAGGCTTGGCCTTTACCCGCCGGCATGATCAACGAGCCTGTTCTCGCTGACACGTCTTACGCCTGCGTCGTGGATCGCCACGGAAATGTATTCTCAGGCACACCCAGTGACGCGAGCTGGGATGGCGTCGTCATTCCCGGAACGGGCCTGACGCCGTCCACACGCGGGTGTCAGTCACGTGTCGACCCGGCTCATCCTTCCTCTGTCGCTCCCGGTAAGCGCCCTCGCCTCACACCTAATCCAGCGATCATTTTCAAAGATGGGCAGCCCATCCTGCCAATCGGAACTCCTGGCGGAGACGTTCAGGTTCAGGCAATGGCTCAGGTCTTCCTGAATATTTTCGAATTCGGCATGGATGTGCAAAGCGCGGTGGAAGCGCCGCGCTTCATGAGCCAGAGCTTCCCGAATTCGTTCGCGCCGCATCAGTACTACCCTGGGCGGCTCAATCTCGAGCCGCGGCTTGGCCGCAAACTAGGCGACGCCCTCGCGGCGCGAGGACACGTCGTGTATTGGTGGCCAGACTGGTTCTGGCGACTGGGATCGGTTTGCACGATCAACATCGATCGGGAACACGGATTGATGCATGCGGGCGCTGACCCACGCCAGGAGTCCTACGCCATCGGATGGTAGTCGGACGTTGATCGCATGCGAACAGAAGTGATGGAGCCTTTGCCTATGAGCGACGCCGCCGATCATGTTTTCTGGATGTCTGAAACACTGCAGGGCTACGGCATCAGCACAGAAAGAGCCGAACAGCTTGCTGCAGAGCTAAAATCTCTGCGCACCTTCATTGCTGCAAAGGCAGAAGGCCTCGCCTTTGAGGATGAGCCAAGTACGTTCCGCGCAACACAGACTTCAATGGGCGCGACTGATGTCGATTGATCTTGCCAACGCTGACCTCACAACGACGGCGAACCTGATCCGCAGCAAGCGAGTATCTGCCGTCGAAGTGGTCAAACATTGCCTGGCCAGGATCGATCGCTGGCAGCCGCACATCAATGCGTTCATCGATGTTGAGCATCGCCAGGCGTTGGACGCAGCGCTGCAGTTGGATCAGAAGCTCGCGCGTGGCGAGGCGGTTGGACCTCTGCATGGTGTGCCGATGGCACACAAGGATATGTTCTACCGCAACAGCCAGATCTGCTCGTGCGGATCGGCCATCCGCCGTGAATGGCGGGCGACGTCAGACGCTACAGTCATGACACGGCTCGCAGCGGCTGGATCAGTGACGATCGGCCGGCTCAACATGTCGGAGTTCGCTGCTCATCCAACGGGAGACAACCAGTTCTATGGCGCCTGCCTCAATCCCTGGAACACCGAATTCGTAACAGGCGGTTCATCGAGCGGCTCCGGCGCGGCCGTAGCCGCCCGGCTGGTTTATGCCTCGCTAGGCTCGGACACAGGCGGATCGATCCGCATCCCGGCATCATTCAACGGCGTTACGGGGCTCATGCCGACATATGGCCGGGTCAGCCGACATGGCGCCATGCCACGTGGCTGGTCGCTGGATCACATCGGTCCCCTTGCACGCTCGGCGGCTGACTGTGCTTTGATGCTGGAAGTGATCGCGGGATACGACGCGAACGACGGCAGCAGCTCGCAGCAAACGGTCCCCTTTTACACCTCGACGCTGCGGGCCGGCATTCGAGGCTCGCGCATTGGCGTGCTTGAGCTGCCGAAAGATGTCGTTTTGCCACCGAGCATTGCTCAGGCAATGCAAGCCAGCCGCGAGGTACTGGAAAGCCTCGGTGCCATCATCGTTCCGGTGACGAGCTCAGATCTCTCCGCCTATTACCAGTTTTGCGAGATCATCGTTCGCACCGAAGCCGCGACCGTTCATGCGGCATGGCTGAAGGAACGGCCGCAAGATTACTCCGACTACATGCGCGCTCGGATCGAAGGTGGGTTTGCCATCCCGGCAACGTGGTACGCTCAAGCTCTTGCACAACGCGGCCCGGCCCTTGCCCAATTCCTCGAAACGGTGATGAGCAAGTGCGACGTGCTGCATCTGCCCACGACACCGCTTCTGGTGCCAACGGTGGCCTCGACACAATCGAGCGATACCAATCCCAGTGCCTTGGCGAACCTCGGAGGCATGGCGGTACTGACACGTCCCTTCAACTATCTGGGACTGCCGTCAATGAGCGTGCCGTGTGGCTTCGACGAGCATGGCTTGCCTATCGCATTCCAGCTTGTCGCCCGGCCATTCGACGAGAGCGCGCTGCTTCGCACCGCGCATGCCTATCAAGGTGTAACGGACTGGCATACGCGGGCACCAACGCTGGCTGGCTAGCGTCTTCCGATTTAGATCGCGCCATCCTTTTGTCATCCCGGCCGAAGCGAAGCGGAGAGCCGGGACCCAGAGGTCATAAAAATCACGCCTGGGTCCCGGATATTTCGCTTGCGCGAAATTCCGGGATGACAGCAGAACATTTCCGGGCGAACAGGAAATACTCTAGCCGCTGAGCGGGGAGAATCGACCCTAAGGTGCCGAAGTATTCTGGTCGGGCTTCATCCCGCCGGCTGAAAAAATTGATAAACAAAAGACTGAAGAATAGAGAGGCGGCCCCCGATATCAGAGGCCGCCTCTTGTTCGATCACTCGACAGTGATCTGCGTGTAGTCGACATACCACGTGATGGCCGGGCGGAAACTCTTTACCCGCGGCGACATGGCGTGGACGTTGATGTCGTGGACCACGTAGAGCCAGTAGGCCTTATCGACCACGATTTCATGAGCCTTCTGCATCAGCTTATCGACCTCGGCGCGATCGAACGTCGTCTGGATCTGCTGGATCACCTTGTCCAGCTCTTCGTCATGGACACCCCAGTTGACGCCCTTCGGAGAGATCTTCCAGGACGCGAAGATGTTCTCCATGCCGATCGCCGGACCCGACGTATCCCAGCTGTTGTTGACGCCGTGAATGCCGATATTCGATGGGTCGAGCGGGCCCTTGTTGCGCATTGTGCGCAGGGTCTGCCATTCAACCACATTGAAGCTGAGATCGATGCCGACCGCTTTCAGGTTCTGCTGGATGAATTCGTTCATCGGCAGCGGCTGCATCTGACCGGAACCGCCCGGCGAGATCAGGATGGTGAACTTCAGCGGATTTTCCGGTCCGTATCCTGCTTCCTTCAGAAGCCTCTTCGCTTCTTCGGGATCATAGCGAAGCTTGAACGACGGCGATCCGTACCACGGGCTGTCAGGCAGCATCAGCCCCGTGGCCGCCAGCGCATTTCCGCTCAGCATCTTGACCATGGCTTCGCGGTCGATGGCGAGGTTGATCGCTTGGCGAACGCGAACGTCCTTGAAGGGCGTCGCGTCCCCGGCAACCCGCAGGATATAGGGCCAGATGTGCGGATAGCGGTTGCGAACGATTTGCATGCCCGCCGATTCCAGTCGCGGAATAATGTCCGGCGGCGGTGCTTCAATGAAGTCGACTTGGCCCGACAGCAACGCTGCGGTGCGGGTATTGTGGTCCGCAATCGGCAGCAGCTCCATGCGCGCTATTTTCGGCAGGCGATCCTTGTTCCAATAGTTCTCGTTGCGAACAAGAACGGCGCGCTGACCGGGAATGATTTCCGCGACCTTGAACGGCCCGGTACCTGATGGATTCTTTTCGAACGCCTCCCAGCTACCCAGCTTCTTCCACTGGGTCGGACTGGCCATCCGCAGCCAAGGCAGACGATAAAGCGTGTTGGCATCAGGCGTGCCGGTATCCATTTCGACCGTGTAATCGTCGATCTTGGTCCAGCCCTTGATGTCCATCATGCAGCACGCCGTGGCGCTGATCTGTTTGGGGTCGTACTGGGGAGCGTCCTTCTTGAACAGCTTCTCCAGATTCCAGATCACGGCGTCGGCGTTGAAGTCGGAGCCGTCGTGGAACTTGACACCCTTGCGCAGCTTGAACACCCATTTGGACTTATCCTCGGGGCGAACGAAATATTCCTCGGCGAGATAAGGAATCTCAACCGGAACGGTCTTATCCTGGGTGACATCCCAATAGACGAGGGAATCGTAGATGGTCCAACCCATCCAGCGGAATCCGGTGCCACCTTGTGTCGGCTGGCCATCCGCTGTCGGCAGCTCGGCAATATTAATGCCGACCCGCAACGTGTCCTTCGTCGTCTGCGCAGCGGCAGGCAACGCATAACAGGCCACAGCGAGAGCAAGAATGCTCGCGCCCCGGCGCAAAAACATTCGTGATAGCAGTTTCAAGTGTGTCTCCCTTTCTAGTTAAATCCAAAGCCAGCCGCACCAGCGGGCATGGCTAAACCTGCGTGACTGTCGCTTCCATCTCGTCGTCCGGTCTAAGCGTCGCGCGCAGCAAGGATTGCGTGTAGGCGTGCTGCGGACGCTTCAGCACGTCGACAGCCGTCCCCTTTTCGACGACCTTGCCAAGATGCATAACGGCGATGCGATCCGAGACCTCGGCCGCGACGCCCACGTCGTGCGTGACCATGATAACGGCCATGCCCAAGTCTTTCTGGAGTTCTCGCAGCAGGAGCAGCACTTGAATCTGGACCGTCGCGTCCAACGCGGTGGTCGGCTCATCAGCAAGCAGCACCTTGGGCCGGCAGGCCAATGCAATTGCGATCATCGCACGCTGCCGCAGTCCACCGGACAGTTCGTGCGGGTAGGCATTCAAGCGCCGCTCCGGCGAGGGAATCTGGACGCGTTCCAGCAGCTCTCGCGCTCGCCGACCGGCCTCGGTCCAACTCACGCCTTCATGGGCGACGATCGGTTCCATGATCTGCCGGCCGATCGTGTAGACCGGATCAAGCGCCGTCATCGGCTCCTGAAATACCATCGCGACCTTGGGACCGCGCAGAGCCTGCAACGCGCGCTCCCTTGCCGTCAGGACATCGACGCCCATCGTGCGAACGTGACCGCTGACGATGGCCCGGCGTTTCGGAACCAACCCCAGGATCGATCGCAAGGTCACGCTCTTGCCTGAACCGGATTCGCCGAGTAGCCCCAGCACCTCTCCTTGCTCAAGCGTCAGATCCACGCCATCGACGGCCTGAACGGTCCGCCCGCGTGCAGCGAAAGCAATGCGCAGATCGCGAATTTCCACGACAGGCATCACAGTGCTCCGTCGAGAATGCGATCAGGCACCGCATGGCAGGCAACCTGATGACCGGTGCCGCCGATCAACGGCGACAGCGACGGCTCAACACGGCTGCAAACCTCCATTGCAAGCGGGCAGCGCGTGCGGAATCGGCAACCGGACGGCGGATTGATTGGATTGGGGGGATCACCGGCGAGCGGCACCGCTTCGGTACGCCGCTCCGGATCCATGCTTGGCCGCGAGGCGAGCAAAGCTTTCGTATAGGGATGGCGCGGCGTCCGGTAGATATCGCGGACATCGCCGATCTCCACGACCTTGCCAAGATACATGATCATGACACGATCCGAGACGTGCTGGACCACGTTGAGATCATGCGAAATGAAAACGTAGGTGAGGCCGAGGCGTGTTTTGAGTTCCTGGATGAGCGCCAGAACCTGCGCCTCGATCGACTTGTCGAGCGCCGAGACTGCCTCGTCGAACACCACAAGCCGTGGATCGATCACGAGCGCACGGGCGATATTCACGCGTTGACGCTGTCCACCCGATAGCTCATGCGGATATCTGTCAGCGAACCGATCCGCCGCGAGGCCGACATCGGAGAGCACGCGTCGCGCCTTCTGCCGCGCCTCCGGGCGGGAAACGCCGTGCACGATTGGCGCGAACGCAACGCTATCCTCGATCGTGAGGCGCGGGTTGAGGGAGGAATGCGAATCCTGGAATACCATCTGCGCCTGACGGCGAAACTGGCGCATGGGAAGCGCCTTACTGCCTATGGCACGGCCACCGAATGTAATCTCCCCGGCATCGGGCTGGACGAGCTTCAGCATCAACCGCGCCGCCGTCGATTTTCCGCAACCCGACTCCCCGACGACACCCAGTGTTTCGCCCGCCATCACGTCGAAAGAAATATCCTCCACCGCACGGATCGTAGCCGCCGGTTGGGCAAAGCCTCCCTTCTGATGGAAGTGCTTCCGCAGTCCGTGAACTTTGACCAGAGCTGCTGTGGACGCTGCCATGCTTACGCCGCCCTCACTGCTGTTTGACGTCGAGCAGACGGCGCAAACCGTCGCTGAGCTGGCTGAAACAGAACGAGGTCAGGAAAATCATAACACCCGGCAGGGCTGCCACATCGGGATTAATCCAGATCGACTGGCGCAGTGTGTTGAGCATCAAGCCCCAGTCCGGCGTGGGTGGCTGAACACCAAAGCCAAGAAAGTTGAGTCCCGCCGAGATGATCATGCTGACGCTGACCAGACTGGTTGCAAACACCAGCACGGGACCGACCACATTGCGCAGTACGTGGTACCGGATAATCATGAATGATCCGGCCCCGCTCGCGCGGGCCGCTTCGATGAAGCCGAAAGATCGAATTTGAGTCGTCACGCTTTCGGTGACGCGCGCGATTTGCGGTGTGAGAACCGCTGTTACCGCAATCACAAGATTTCCAGGGCCGGCACCAAGCGCACCAGATAGCACGATCGCAAGCAGCACCGATGGAAACGCGTAGAAGACGTCCATGGTCCGCATGATCACCATGTTGACCCATCCGCCCATGAAACCGGCGACAACGCCAAGCGTACCACCAATCAAGAGTGCGAAAAACACGGGCAGCACACCAAGCAGCAACGACACCCGCCCGCCGTACAGAAGACGCGAGAGCATATCGCGACCAAGCTCATCGGTGCCGAGCAGGTGTTCTACGGTGCCGATCGGAGCCAAACGTTTCATTGCGTTGCCAGTGCTGGGATCGAACGGCGCCAGGATTGGCGCCGCGACCGCCGACAGAATGATCAGCACGACCAGTGCAGCAAACACGGTCGTATAAGGGTCGCGCCCCATGAACGATAGAACGCCCCCGCTCCAGCGCTGTGTCTTCGCCATGGCAATCATCGGCGTTCGATCCTCGGATCGAGATAAGCTTGGAGGATGTCGACAGCCAGATTGATGAATACGAACAGCAGAGCAATCACGGCGATCGTGCCCTGCAGCACAGGCAGGTCGCGCTTGAAGATCGATTGGAACAGAAGCATCCCAGAACCGGGCCAAGCGAAAATCGTCTCGATCAGAATCGAGCCGCCGAGCATCTGCCCAAACTGCAGTCCGGCAACCGCGAGGATCGTCGGCGCCGCGTTGCGCAGTACATGACACATGATCCACCATCCTGGAAGTCCGCGGGCACGCAGCGCCTCGACGAATTCCTGGCTGAGCGTTTCGAGAATTGCAGCACGTACGGTGCGCGAGATCACGCCGATCGGGATCATCGAGATCGCGATAACCGGAAGAATGAGATGACGCAGATGCTGTGCATCCCACGCCCAGTTGCGGGAACCGCCGGGGCCGATACCCATTGCGGGCAACCAATTCAGTTCGACCGAAAAGATTGCCACCAGCACGATCGCGAACCAGTAATTCGGCACGCTGACGCAGACCGCCGCAAAGCTGCTCAGCACGCGATCCGGCCAGCGCCCGTAATAGACGGCAGCGATGGTGCCCAGCAGAAAGGCAACCACGAAGCTCAAAGCGGTCGCGAACAAGGCCAGCATCATTGTGTTGGCCAGAGCAGGAAACAGCAGTTCCACAACCGGCTGCCGCGTCTGCAACGAAACTCCCAGATCTCCCGTGAGGACCTGCCCCAACCAGCTCAGGTACTGGATCGGTAGCGGGCGATCGAAGCCATAAGCTTGGCGGATCATCGCGATCTGTTCGGGCGTTGCGTCATCAGGCGTGATCGCAGTGATGGGATCGACGGGCCCCAGGTAAATCAGCGCGAAGCAAATAACGGTCACACCGATCAGGATCGGCAACGCGTAGAGTACGCGATAGAGAATTGCCTGAACGATCATCGATTGTCCTGCTATGGACCCTTTGGAGCGAGCAAGCCAGCCTTGCTCATCCGACCCGCCATCCACGCGAGATGTCGCCCACTCGCGTCAGATTGAGTTGGGCGACCCTTGCTGGGAGGTTGCAGTCTAGGTGCGCCAATGCTTATCGGCAATTATCCGTTGCACCGGGAATTAATACCTAATGGGCATTAGTGGGGTGATGGGCGGAACTCACCTTCCTGGTACACATTCCGCCATCCATCTCGTCGCGCTTCAGCCTCGCACTCCAGCACACCGATATAGACGGCGCTGCGATCAAGGTTCTAGCTTTCGGCGCTATCGGCGTTGCATTTCCCGGTTGCGGCGAATCCTTTGAAGGTCGCGATGTCTTCGAGTGAGCGCCGTTCTGTCGGGAAGCAGTTTTCGGGTGCATTCGCATCGGCATAGCCGAGAGCCATCCCGCACATGATGGTGTGATCAGCCGGGCAAGGGATATGGTTGCGGATGATTTTCGAGAAGCGGCTGAAGGCTTGCTGAGCGCAGGTATCCAGACCAAAGCCGCGCGCTGCGATCATGATGTTCTGCATGAACATGCCGTAGTCGAGCCAACAGCCCACGGGCAGCTTGCTCTCGATCGTGAAGATCATGCCGACTGGTGCGTCGAAGAACGCGTAATTGCGTCCTACCTGATGCAGGATCCGCTCTGTGTCGCCGCGCACAATGCCCAACGCGCCGTAGAGATCCCAACCCACCTTGCGGCGGCGTGACTGATAGGGCTCGAACCACGGATTTGGATCATACTGATATTCATGCTGCCCTGGGACGTTGTTCTCGTGCGCGTGCATGAGATCCTGAACCAGCGCGTCCTTGTCCGCTCCCGCCAGCACGTAAACATGCCAGGGCTGGATGTTGGAGCCACTGGGCGCCCGGCTCGCGATTTTCAGAATGCGCTCGACGAGATCGCGAGGAACGGGATCCTTCCTGAAGGCCCGGATGCTCCTTCGACCGACGATGGCTTCCTCGATTGTCATCATCGTGCCACCCCCTCTTAGCGGTTCGTTCGTGATTACTTTGCAGCCGCAGCCTGCTTCTCACTATCCCAGCAATCGTCGATTGATCGGGACAATTCATGCTTTCGGATGCGTTGTGTCGGCGTTTTCGGAAATTCCTCGATGAAGGCAACAAAACGCGGAACCTGGAATTTCGCCATGCGGGTCGCCGACCATGAGATCAGGACACCCGGATCGAACGGCGCAGCGACGGGCTTGATGAAGATCTTGAGGTCTTCGTCGCCGAATTCGTTACGCACCATGACGAGGGCACTTTCCTCAACCCCGGGATGCTCGTTGATGACGCGCTCGACCTCCCACGCGGAGATGTTTTCACCACGCCGGCGTACGCTGTCTTTCTTGCGCGAGAAGAACCAGAAGACGCCGTGTTCGTCCTGGCGTACGAGATCGCCCGTCTGCAGCCAGCCATCACGAATGGTATCCGCTGTCGCTTCGGGATTGCGGAAATACCCGGGCGTGATGATGTGCGGCTCGCATCCTCGGATCAGCAGCTGACCGAGTTCGCCGGTTGCGGCGGGACGACCCTCGTCATCGACGACGCGTGCATCGAAGTAGGGGAGCGTGCGTCCGAGTGCGCCGGGGATATCCTCGGTGTTGATGATGTTCAGCGCGGCTGTTTCCGTCATGCCGAAACTGTCGCGCAGGTCGAAGCCGAACCGCGCTTCGCACTCGTACCAGAGTTCCGGAGGGCATCCGCCGCCCCAGGCAACGCGGACCTTATGGTTCCGGTCGTTGCCGGATGGCGATTGCTTGAGAAGGAGCTGGAGGACGCCACCGACATAGTGGATGTGGGTGGCCTCCGTCTCGCGCGCCCATCGCCAGAAGTTGGAAGCGCTGAAGCGTTCCACCATCGCCAGCGTCACGGGTTTGTGGAGCGCCAGCAGAACGACCTCGATGCCGAACATATGGTACATCGGCTCCCAGAACAGCGGTACATCGCCATCCTGAATGCCTGAAATACGTAGCGAACTGATTGCAGCCGCGCGATACATGGCATCGGTGATGAGCACGCCCTTCGGCGCACCGGTGGTGCCGGACGTGTAACAGATCGCGACGATATCCTCCGCCTTGGCTTTGTGTGGCGGCGGCGTTTCGGAAGCGCCGATCAACGCATCAAAGGCGATAACCGGGAGACTGTCGTCTCGCGCCGGAAGGGTGTCGCCCCGCCAGAACAGAGTTGCTTTTGTGCCGGTCGCGGTGAGTGCAGGCAGAACCTGTTCGGCGAATTCCGCATCAGTCACGATTGCTTGCGGGTCGCTGTGGCTGATCTGGTATTCGAGCCCGGCGCCGCGCAGATGCGTATTGATCGGCACGGCCACGGCGCCGATCCGAGCCAACGCCAACAGAATATAGATGTGGTCGGGATGATGCGGAAGCATCACGCCGACGCGATGGCCCGCGCCGACGCCGTGAGCCACGAAGCCATTCGCGAAACGGTTCACGCGTGCGGCGAGCTGACCATAAGTGATGCGGTCCTGCTTCCACTTACAGAACACGTGGTCCGTGTTCTCGCAGGCCCGCGCATCCAGCAGGTCTGCGACGGTTGTCGCCGGGTCGATATAAGCCATCGAAGTCTCGTCAGTGAGGGCGTTGAGACGCTTAATACAGCCACCGGCCGGCGTCCGAGATCTCCCAGACTTCCGCGGTCGGGTTGCGCGCATCCGGCTCGGGACGGCGGGTGACCGATATCCGTCCATTCAGCGTCCAGGCGGCGACGCTCTGGAAGGCGAAGCTCGCATGGCGAAGCTCTTCAGGCGCGTCCTTGGCGAACGGAAGAAACGACTTCAGGGAAATCGCGAATTTGTCACCGGGGAGTTCCTGCAGTTCGAAGTCCTGATTCTGGGCCTTGAGCATGCGGGTAAAGAAGGCGGCGATCGATTTGGCATCGTTGCCGGTTACGCCCGCGTCGGCCTTCAGCTCATGCGCATACTGCACGGCAAGACACCGCATGGTCTGGTCCCACAGGTAATATGCGGTGTGCGGACCGTACATCTGCGTCAGGCAGTCGAGGGTTGTCGCAACGTACTCACGCGACCAGTTCCGCCGCGCCTTTACCATTCGCGCTTCCGGCCAAAGCTTTTCATCGAGACGCGGGGCCTTGGCGGGATCGAACTCCGGCGTATGCGCGGCCTGCTCGAACTTGAGCTCCTCGCCGGGAGCGAGATCATGATCGTATTCGATGAAATAGCCTTCGTCGTAAGGTGCACCTTCCATCACGAACTTCGTCGCGACCCAGCCGAGACGCTTGTTGCCCATCATGCGGCCATTTGCAGGGTGCCAGATCGAGAAGATCGTCCTGCGGAGCGAAGCCGGCATGGCCATCATCGTCGTGCCGGGGTAGGTCCACATCGGCGCGGTATAGCGAATCCATACCTTTTTGGGCGTTTCCTCAACGTACTCCATCGTCAGGCCACCGATCAGATTCGTGTACCAATGATACTTGCCGGCGATCACGGCGGGCGGCTCGTCAGGTGAGATCCCCAGCTTGACGAGGCCCTGCTTGTAGAATCCCTGCTGATGCTGATGAAGCATGAGCGCCCACAGCCGTTTGATCGCCTCTTCCCCCTTCTCCCGGAAGACGATCGCGCCCAAGGCGCCGAATGTGCGGCCCCAGAATTTGGCAGCGAGCGCACAATCGGCGCGTAGCTCAGTGAGGTTTTCGGTCGTCACAGGGGGCCTCTTAATCGATTGCCGGAAGTCAAGTTTGGTGAAGGATATCTCATATTAATCTAAGTTATCAAATAGTGATTTTTCCGCCTTCTATGGAGTGAGTTGAACATTTTGCCCGGAAGGCCTGCAACTATGCAGTCACCAAAGAACTTCAACGATCCCGCATGGTGGTCATGCGTACGGCATCATGCGATATTTTTTATCACTATTTGATATCTTTGATTTTTCGATCTAGTCTGTGTCCGAGGACATAGCCAAGGAGCACCCGATGACGTTCCCCAATCTCCAGCTCGCCCATGATGATGGGGTCGCTATCGTGACGCTGGATCGTCCAGAACGCCACAATGCCTGGACGAACAAGATGCGGGAAAACCTTGGCCGCATTTTCACGGACCTCAATGCCGACGAAACCGTCAAGGCGGTGGTCGTGACCGGTGCCGGCGACAAGGCGTTCTGCTCAGGTCAGGACTTCAACGAGTCCCAGACGTTCAATGGGGCTGAGGATGCCCACGCCTGGTTCTGGGGGATCAAGGACTTTTATGAAACCATCCGTGGTCTGGAAAAGCCCATCATTGCGGCCTTGAACGGCCTTGCTGCCGGATCCGGGTTTCAAGTCGCGCTGCTGATGGATTTTCGCATCGGTCACGCGGGCGTCACCATGGGGCAGCCTGAACTGAATAACGGCATTCCGAGCGTAGTCGGGCCCTGGGCGATCTTCGAGCCGCGGATCGGTCTCGCGCGCTCCATGGATCTCATCCTCACAGGTCGCCTGATGGATGCCCAAGAAGCGAAGCATACGGGGCTTCTTAATGAGATTGTGTCGCCCGCCGAGGTTCTGCCACGCAGCATTGCGCTTGCGCGCGAGCTGGCTGCCAAGCCTCCGGTGGCTTTGAAGTTGACGAAGCGTGCGGCACGCAAAGCCACGCAAGCCCAGTTCGATCTCGCATTTGAAATTGCCGAAGAGGCACAGATCGCAGCTTTCGCATCCGGTGAGCCGCAACGCTGCATGGAAGAGTTTCTGCGCGTCCGCGCCGCTCGCAAAGCCGCCCGTGCATGACGACCCGCGCGATGGCAAATCCACTCAATGAGACGTTTCGGCAGCTGATCGAGCGGCGCGCGGAAACCAATGGCTCCGACACATTCCTGATGTATGGCGATGAGGTCATCACCTTCGCCGACCTCAAGGAACGCATCGATCGTGCGGCGGCTGGATTGAAAGCTGGCGGCATCCAGGCGGGTGACCGCATCGGCCTGATGCTGCCAACCGTGCCTGATCATATCTATCTGTTCTTCGCTCTGGCTTGGATCGGCGCTGTCGCTCTGCCGGTCAGCGTGCATCTGAAAGCCATGGGCATCGCGACGCAGCTCAAAAGTGCGCGCCCGCGAATGATCATCGCCGATGCGGGCTTTGGCGAACTGGTGGAAGCTGTCGCGGGCGACGCGGGTGTGGAGAAGGTCCTGTGGCGCGGCAGCGGATATCCGACCAATGATCCCCGCTTCAGCTCGCTGGATGAGGCGCTTGCCAACATCGGCGATGCGCCTGCCGTGGCTGCGGGTGGGCTCGATCGGGTCTGTATGATTTCCTATACGTCAGGCACCACGGGCGAGCCGAAGGGCGCGGTGTTGAGCGAGAAGTGGTTTCAGATCGGCGCCAAGAATGCCGGTCTGCTGGCGGAGGTCCGTCCCGGTGATGTCCTGTTTCTGTGGGAGCCGTTTTATCACGTCGCCGGTTGGATGACGGTGCTGATGAGCCTGCAGCACGGTGTGCCGTCCGGCATGGTCGAGCGGTTCAGCGCCTCGAAATGCTGGGACCAGATCCGTAAGTTCGGCGCAACGCAGCTTCATTATCTCGGCGGCGCGATGAATTTGCTGCTGAAGCAACCCGAACGGCCTGACGATGCCGACAATCCGGTGCGGATCGCCTGGGGCGCGGCGGCTCCCACACAGAGCTGGGCCACGTTCGAAACGCGCTTCGGAGTGACGATCCGCGAAGGATACGGCATCACCGAAGCCGGGAATTTCACGACGCTCAATCACGACGGTCCAATCGGTTCCATCGGCAAGGGGGTCGAGGAGTTCGAAGTGTTCGTCGCCAGCGAGGATGGCAAGCCGGTTCCGGATGGCGAAGTCGGCGAGCTCGTCATGCGCCCGAAACTGCCCGGGATCACGATGAAGGAGTACTTCGGTAAGCCGGAGAAAACGGCCGAGGTTCTACGTGACGGCTGCGTCTTCAGTGGCGATCTGGGATATCGAGACGCGAACGGATATTTCTACTTTTCAGGTCGTAAGAAGGACGCTTTGCGCCGCCGCGGCGAGAACGTTTCTGCCTGGGAGGTCGAGCGCGTCATCAATGCGCATCCTGCCGTCGAAGAATCGGCAGTCATTGGCGTCGCCTCACAAATGGGTGAGCAGGATATCAAGGCCTTCATCCGGCCAGCGCCAGAGCAAGCCGTTGATCCTGCGGATATTTACGCGTGGTGCGAAAGGCATCTCGCCTACTATCAGCTGCCCCGATTCATCGAGATCGTTCAGGATTTTCCCCGCGGTCCAACGCAGCGCATCCGCAAGACCGAATTACCGGCGACAGCAAGTGCCGGATGGGACGCAGACACAGAACGAGGCGCGAATCGCGGAAAGACCCACACGTAATCGAGGTGCCGGAGGGCTGAAAGCGACATTGGTATATTGTCATTGTACGCCAACGACGCGATAGGAAAGGCGGGGCGCACCACGAGGTCAGAATGGACAAGGCGGCTGAACGCGTTACGAGAGGTCGGAAAGCCGCAAAACGGCCGGATGCGCCGCTTCGCCACGCGAGCCTGTTTAACTCGTCCCTGGAAAAGGGGGTGAGCGTTCTCCAGGCCTTCGACGATGGTCGTCCCCACCTGACCCTGACGCAAATCGCGGCTGTCACCGGGCTTGAGAAAAGCGCGGCGCAGCGCTTCACGGCAACACTCGTGACGCTGGGTTTTCTCAACAAAGATCCAGCGACTCGCCAGTACAGCCTCACATCTCGGGTTCTGCAGCTCGGTGCGAGCTACCTGCGAAATCACGTCCTCCTCGAGCGCGCGACGCCCTACCTGATGGAGTGGAACAGCCAGCACGGCGAAGCGGTCAATCTCGCCGAGCTGGAAGGGACCGACGTCATCTTCTTGGCGCGTTACCGCAGCCGTTTCGTCGTTAACCCGAACATCGTGATCGGATCGAAGTTCTCATGGTACATCAGTGCCTTGGGTCAAGCGATGGTCGCCTACAAGACTCCCGATGAGCGCAAGCGAATACTGGATGCGACAAAGCCTGTGTCGTATGCCAGCAAGACACTTCTGACGCGCGACGATCTCGAGCGGCGAATCGCGGAGGTGCGGAAAAATCGTTTTGCCCTGACTTATAAGGAATCCTTCGAGACGGAAATTTCGATCGCAGCGCCGGTGTTCGGGCCAACGGGAGCTGTGATTGCCGCCGTCGGAACCGCGGCGAATGCGACCCAATCGAGCGTTGAACAGGCGAAAGAACGATTGGCCCCGGCGATTCAGGAGCTGGCGCGCGCAGTCTCCAGTTCATCCCAGGCCATGCGGGCCGAAGCCAGCCTGTAATCCCAATTTTCCTCGCATTCGACGATCGTGATCGCAACGGAACGCCTTGCGCGCTCAAGGTTGCTATTGCGTGCTTTCACCCGCCATGTCACATTATTAGATATTAGATATCAATATGTGATAACAAGGGAGAGGTTTGATGGCTGACGATCAGTCGACACGCCATGCGGTCAGCCGCAGGCGAATCCTTAAGACGGCCGCCGCGTCGGCGGTGTTCACGGCATTCGGCCCCGCCATCATCGGCCGTGCGCAATCTGCGCCGCTCGTGATCGTGAGCTATGGCGGCTCGTATGCCGAAGCGCTGAAAGAGGTGATCGCCGATCCCTACACCAAGGAATCCGGTGTTCCCGTGCAGATCCTGAATACGCCGGACCTGGCGAAAGTGAAGGCGCAGGTCACGTCGGGAAATGTCGAATGGGACATCTTCGACGCCGGCGGGCCGCTCATCATGGCCGGCTCGACGAACAATTACTGGGAGGATCTCGATACCGCGATCGTCGACACGTCGAAGGTCGTCGGTGGCGTCGGTCGTGATCGTGTCGCGAATTACATCTACTGCGGCGGCATTGCGTGGAATACGACGGGTAGCGAAAAGAAGCAGCCGAAGACCTTTGCTCAGTTTTGGGATGCCGGATCATTTCCCGGACGGCGCGGATTGCGCAACCGCGTTTCCGAGACCATGGAAGTTGCCCTGCTCGCAGACGGCGTCGCGCCTAAAGATCTCTATCCGCTCGATGTAGAGCGCGGCTTCAAGGCGCTGGATCGCATCAAGCCGCACGTTCGCAAGTGGTTTGAGCAGACGCCGCAAATGGTCACGCTTATCCAGAGCAACGAAATCGACTTCATCTACGCTTACCCGAACCGCATCCGTGCGGCCGTACAGACCGGCGTTCCGTTGGCCTACTCGTTTGAGCAGAACGTCAATGCGTTCAACTACATGTCTGTACTGAAGGGCTCCAAGCGGAAGAAGGAAGCGATGGGTTACGTCGCATTCGCGCTTCGTCCGGAAACTCAAGCCAAGCTTGCTGAAAAGCTCAGCTTGTCTCCGGTGGTTCCGGAGGCCGCAAAGCTGATGTCTGAAGATGCGCGCAAATGGCTGCCGAACGTCACGAGCCCGAACAATGCGTTCATCGACGATGAGTATTGGGGCAAGAATTACGAGAAACTCGACAAGCGCTTCAAGGAATGGATTCTTCTCTGAGCGCGGTCGCGTTCAACATTGGCGGTTAGGGGTTATGCCCTAACCGCGAAGCAGCAGGCCATCTTCAGGCTCCCAGCCGAGCCTGATTTCAGAGCCTTGAGAAAGGCCAGCGGTGCCAGCGCCTGCTGGCATTTTTACGGCAATGTGTTCGTCGGCACTGCGTATCGTGTAGCGGATGGTCTCGCCGACGAATGCGACCTCTTCGATAATACCGCTAATCTCATTCGGCTTGTTCTCGGTTGCCGTCAGAATGTTGATCCGGTCGGGACGTATCATCAAACGTCCTTCCGAGCCCGGTATTTGATCGGAGGCCTCCTTGACGTGGATAATCTGCCCCGACGCCGGACGTTGAACGCGGCCGATGCTCTCGATGCGGCAAGCGAGTAGATTCGACTCGCCAATAAAATCTGCGACGAACGCGTTCATGGGATGGAAGTACAGGTCACGCGGGGATCCCAGTTGCTCGATCTTCCCGCTGCGCATCAGGCAAATGCGATCCGACAGGTAGAGCGCTTCTTCCTGATCGTGCGTCACGTAAAGGATGGTGACGTTCATTTCCTGGTGAATTCGGCGGATTTCCTGCTGGAGCTGCTCGCGCAATTTCTTGTCGAGCGCGCCCAGCGGCTCATCCATCAGAATGACCGGCGGTTCGTAGACAAGACACCGCGCGATCGCCACGCGTTGTTGTTGCCCGCCGGAAAGCTCTCTCGGCTTGCGATGGGCAATGTGGCCAAGCTGAACGATATCCAGAATTTTTCCAACGCGCTCCTTGATTTCGCCTACGGGGAAGCGGCGGATACGGAGCGGGAACGCGATGTTGTCGAACACCGACATATGCGGGACGAGCGCGTAACTCTGAAACACCATGCCCAAGCCACGTTGGCGGGGCGGCACGTTCGTGACATCGCGATCGCCGATCACGACGGTGCCGCGGTCTGGTTCGATCATTCCGGCGACGACGTTGAGCAGCGTTGTCTTCCCCGATCCACTTGCGCCGAGAAGCGTCAGGAACTCTCCTGCAGCAACGGTCAGGTCTATCTGGCTGAGAGCCTGAAAGCCGGAGTAGCTCTTCTCAATTCCGCTGAGGACTACGCTGCTCATGAAGGGCTTTCTCAATGACAAATCCAGGCCATGGCGTAAGCGCCGGGCCTGCCGCCGCGCGCGGCTTTCCAAGATATTTGCGCAGCATAGGTTTCACCGTCGATATTGTAAATTGATATTAGTTGGCGCATAGTGATACAAATTGAAATCGCGAGATCTGAGGACGTGATGGCATTAAGACGTCTGCAGTTGCTGCCGTCGCTCGCCGAATTTGCATGGCCGGCGATCTTGATATCTGTCGGCTTTTTCGTGATTCCGATGGGCTTCGTCGCCAGCTACACCATGGGCGAGGAGCGGGGGCTTCTGGAGGGAATTCGCGAGGTCGTGGGTTCCAATCTGGTGTTTCGTGTATTCATGAACACCCTGGAAATCAGCGCAACGGCCGCAATCGTCAGCGTCTGTCTCGCCTATCCCGTCGCCCTGCACATCATGCGCCAGAGCAGTACCTGGAAAGCGATCTGCCTGACGCTGGTTCTCGTGCCATTCTGGACGAGTATTCTCGTCAAGAGTTACGCCTTCATCGTGATCCTCGGCGATAGGGGCATCATTAATACGATCCTGCAAAGCGGCTTGGGGCTGGACGGTCTGAACATGATGTTCAACCGTTTCGCGGTGATCGTCGGCATGTCGAATTTCCTTGTGCCATTTGCGATCTTTCCGGTGCTGGCCAGCCTGTCGGCACAAAACCAGGCGATCCAGTCCGCGGCCGACGTGATGGGAGCCTCGCCGCTGCGTGTGTTCTGGTCGATCACGTTTCCTCAGAGCCTGCCCGGAGTATTTGCGGCGCTGCTGATCTGCCTGGTGATTTCGATGGGGTTCTTCGTGACGCCGGCCCTGCTCGGCGGTCGGCAGGACATGATGATGGCCAACGTCATCGATCTCTATACGCGCGAGATCCTCGATTGGCAGAGCGCATCGTTGATTGCGCTTCTCTTGCTCATATTCTGCGGCGGTGTTTCGGCGGCAATCCTTAAAATCCAAACCAAGGCGGGGCGTTGATGCGGTTGCCTCGCCTGCGCATGCCGAAGATCGCCACCGTCCTGGCATGTCTTGTCTATGTCTACCTGGTGCTGCCCAGTTTCGTGGTGATGCCGATTTCCTTGTCGGAGGCTGGGGACTTCACGCTCGACACCGCGCGGATGTCGCTTGTCCTGTTCCGGCAATTCTTCGGCTCCGAACAGTGGATGTCGGCGCTTTTGAATAGCCTCGTCATTGCCACCGCCGCCTCCATTCTTGCGACGGCAGCCGGAATACCGGCCGCTTATGCGTTCTCGCGAGGCCATTTCCGTGGCAAGAGTATCGTGCAGATGGCCGTGATCTCGCCGCTGTTCGTGCCGGTGATCGTGATTGCACTTGGCCTTTATTTTCTCGCAGCCAAACTTGGCATCCAGGGTCAGATGCCGATGATGATCCTGGCTCACGCCATGTACGGCATGCCGTTTGTCGTGGTGATGATCTTGAGCGGTCTCACGCAGCTTGATCCGGCACTCGAACGCGCAGCCATGCTGATGGGGGCTTCGTCGCTGCGTGTCTTTCTGCAAGTCGTTCTGCCTCAGCTCAAGGTCGCGATCTTTGGCAGCCTGCTGTTTGCGTTTCTGGCTTCGTTTGATGAAGTCGTGATTGCCTGGTTCCTGAACGGACCCTCGACCATCACACTTCCGGTGCGGATGTATAGCAGCATCATGTGGGAGAATACTCCGGTCATCGCCGCCGTATCGACGATGCTGACGCTGCTCTCGTTCCTCATCTGCATGCTGGCGATCCTGATTGGCGCCAATCCCGCGAACATCAAGAAGCAGCGTCGCTAGGCTCCTCCGTGGCGAGAGCATCCCTGCAGCTTTTCGTTCCGCGAACTTTTGCGGTACTGCTGCGTTGGGCCTTCACATATCGAGCAAAAGGGGATCGCCTCATCGTTCCGTTTGGCCGAGGACGTCCTCTATGAACGGCATGGCGGACTTCACCTATACGCCGATCCAGACACTGAAAAGGATCGCCGACGACGTTTGGATCGTCGATGGCCCGGCGATTTCGTTCGGCCCGCCTGGACTGAAAATTCCCTTTCCGACCAGAATGACGATCGTACGCCTCCATGACGATCATCTGTTCATCCACTCGCCGACGCCTCTCGGAGACGACCTCAAGATCGAAGTCGAAAGACTTGGAAAACCGTATTGGATCATCGGCCCTAACCGCATCCATTATTGGTGGATCCCGGAATGGAAGGCGGGGTTTCCGCGCGCAGAGATCTATCTCGCGCCCGGCATCAAGAAGCGGGCGGGAAAACGCATCGACTTCGCAACGATGCCGCTGGAAACATCAGGTGGCTATCCATGGGATGACGAGATCTCAACGCTTCCCATTGCCGGCAGTTATATGACGGAAGTCGAATTCTTCCATCACGCCAGCAGAACATTGATCCTGACGGACCTTATCGAGAACTTGGAGCCGCAAAGGCTGGGCTTCTTCATGCGCTGGCTGACGCGTCTCGGCGGTGTGCTGGATCCGGATGGCGGGATGCCCCGAGATCTGCGGTTGACGTTCGGAGCCAGTGAGTTGCGCGGGGCTGTGGAACAGATGTTGGTCTGGGCGCCGGAACGCGTCATCCTTGCCCATGGCCGATGGTATCGCCGGGACGGCGCTGACGAGCTTCGCCGTGCATTCCGGGGCATCCTGGAGCAGCATTGATGTAATGAGCGAAATTGCTTCGCAGTTGACGCCTTATACTGGATGGCATCCGGCCTAGCAGGTGCACCCCTCCATCGGCAAATATCCCGAATTGCTGGCGCCGGAGTTTAGTATGTCCGGCCCTGGCGATGGATACAACTTGGCGCATGCGGCTACGTTAAAGTAGAAACGGTGAGGCAGAGGCGGCGTGAACGGTGCCCTCCAGGTGAAGTAGATGGCAGATCACAGGCATTTCCTCGATGGCGGGGGAGAGATGGCGGCGGCCATCAGAAATTATGATTGGGTGTCCAATCCCCTCGGGTCTCCCGACACCTGGCCATCCTGTCTCAAGACCGTCGTCAGTCTGGCGCTCAATTCCAAGTTTCCCAAGAGTGTTGTCTGGGGGCCGGAGTTGATCACGATCCACAATGATGCGTTCAGGCCGATTCTCGGAGAGAAGCCCCCGGCTCTGGGCAGGCCGTTCAGCGACGTTTGGAGCGAAGTGTGGGACACGATAGGGCCGATCGCGGAACGCGCCTACGCCGGCGAGCCGACGTTCATCGAGGATTTTCCACTGAACATCAATCGGCACGGTCATTACGAGCTGGCTTATTTCACGTTTTGCTACAGCCCGATTCGAGATGAACAAGGACAGGTCAGGGGGCTGATGGACACGGTGATCGAGTCGACCAAAAAGGTGGAAGCCGAGAAGAGGTCTCGCTTTCTCAATAGCGAATTGACCCATCGCGGGAAGAACATGCTGGCCGTGGTTTCTGCAATCGTGACGCAGACGATGCGCGCCAACCGCTCCAGGCTGGAGAGCGCGGATTTACTCCGGCAGCGTATCAATGCCCTTGCTCAAGTGCAGTCCCTGTTGGCCGGAACTTATCTCAATGAAGCCCCCATTCAGAGTGTGATCGAAGCGGCGCTCTCCCCCTTTCGCAGCGAACGGAATCCGTTTCATCTGGAAGGCCCATCCCTGCAACTCGCCTCGCGGCAATCATTGTCGCTTGCCCTGGCAATTAACGAGCTGGCAACCAACGCGATGAAATACGGCGCGCTCCGCTCCGAAGCAGGATCTGTCAGTATTCGCTGGACGGCCGGCCGGCCTGCCTCGGACGATCAGTTCCATTTGTCGTGGATCGAGGAGGGTGGGCCGAAGGTTTCGAAGCCCTCACGAACCGGTTTCGGCTCTATTATCGTGAAGAGTGTCATCGCGCAGGATTTTAACGGAACGTCACAGATCCGGTTCGACGAAAACGGCTTGCGGTTCGATCTCTCAACCAAAATGGCGAACCTGAGAGATGCGATGACGGACGCGCCTTGAAGTCTGATCCGTATATTTAAGCCGTCTCGATACCTTCCCGTACAAGCCCCCAACGCATCGTCGTGCGCTGCTCGATGGGTCGCAGAAGCAGGCGGTCCATGATGAGCCACGTGATGCCGATCGCCAGCATGCCGACAACGATGCGCGCGGATTGGAAGTACTGCTGCGCATTGAATATGGCATAGCCCAGGCCGTTCGTGCTCGCGATCATCTCTCCGCCGACGAGTGAGCGAAATCCGAAGGCGATACCCAACCGGATGCCCGTCATCAGATTTGGCAGGGTGGCAGGAAAGATCACATGGCTGATTACGGCGGCTTTGCCGGCCCCGAGCGTTCGCACAGCCTCGATCAAAACCGGCTGCACCATCCGGATGCCGGTGAGCAGATTGTGCAGCACCGGGAAGAATACCGACATAACGATGATGAAGGTGACCGCGCCCTGACCGAGGCCGAACCAAAGGATCGCGAATGGAATCCAGGCAAGTCCCGGGATCGCCTGCAGGAGATTGACAAGCGGATCGAAAAAATCGCGGCTTCGGCGGTTCAGTCCCATGAGATAGCCGAGCGGAATGGCGATCGCCGATCCCACAAGAAAGCCGAGGATGAGGCTTTTCAGACTGACACCGAGGTTGACCAGCAGCACACCGCTGGCGATGTCGCTCACGAATGCTTCCGCCACTTCCAGAGGCGAAGGAAACAGAACGCGTGGCCATATGTTCAGTGAGGACAGGATCTGCCAGATGACGATGCCGACTGCGAACGGAAACAGGTCGGTGAACCAGGACCGCCCGATGCGGCTGCGTGCTTTGGCGGCGATCGCCTCGGCGGGAAGATCGGCAGCGCTCATGTGTGCTCCTTGATCGATTTCGCGCCGTCGTGAATGCATTGCGTCAGTTGATCGCGATACCGGATGAAATCCGGATCGCGAACCAGATCATTCCACTGGCGTGGCCGTTTGAGGTCGATGCGGACATCGGCGACGATACGGCCCGGCCGGCCGGAAAGGGCAATGACGCGATCCGAGAGAAACACGGCCTCGTCGATCGCATGCGTGATGAACAGAACGGTCGTGCGCTCCGACGCGGCGATTATGGTCAATTCCTCCTGGAGTCGCTGCCGTGTCATGGCGTCGACAGCAGCGAACGGCTCGTCCATCAGCAGGATCGCGGGATTGTTGGCGAGGACGCGGGCGACGGCCGCGCGCTGGCGCATGCCGCCGGAGAGTTGATGCGGGTATTTCTTCTCGAATCCCTTCAATCCGACGAGATCTATGAACCGTTGCACGATCGGCGCGCGCTTCTCTTTCGACATCCCTTTGAGCCGAAGCCCGAACTCGACGTTGGCTTCGGTCGTTTTCCAGGGCAGCAGCGCGTATTCCTGGAAGACCATGCCGCGGTCGGCGCCCGGTCCGGTCACTTTCCGGCCCGTGACCGTCACCTCGCCGGATGTCGGCGCATCGAGACCAGCGACGATGCGCAGGAATGTCGACTTACCGCAACCCGACGGACCAATGACGGAGACGAACTCGTGAGCTTCGATGCTGAGCGAGATGTCGCTCAGCGCTACGACGTCGTCATTGGCAACAGTGTCGAAGTAGGTCTTCGAGATGTTCCTTGAGACGAGGATTTCGGTCATTCCGGCCACGCCTACTCGAGCAGTTTCGCCTGTTTGGCCTTGACTTCGGTGACGACCTTGTCGAGCTGCTTCAGATGGTCGGCAGGGGCCACAGCATTCGGGATCAGCTTTTCGGCCAACAGATAGTCGGCGGTGGTCTGAAGCGACTTGCGTGTAAAGTCGTCAAGCAGCGGATCATAGTTGAGCCACTTGAACGTAACTTCAACAATGCGCGGCTCGACCTTGAGATATTCGGCCTGGATGACCGCCGCCTCTTTTGGATTTTTACGGACCCACTGCTGCGATTCCCAAAGTGCGGCAACCGCGTCGGCAATCTTGTCCGGGTGCGCCTCAGCCCATTTGTTCGTGATCAGAAACAGACCGCCACCCTGAACGTGCTTTCCGAGGCGCAGCAGGATTGTGGCCTCACCGCTCATTTTTTCGTCTGTCAGCGACAGGAACGGTTCGAGGCCGGCCATCGCATCAACGGACCCGGCAATCAGCATCTGGCCCATGTTGCCGTAGTTGGCATTGACGCGCTGCACATCATCACGCGCAAGACCAGCTTCCTGGACCACCTGATTGAGGCCCTGCGCTGGTGCTGTGCCTTGCGGAACCGCGACGCGCTTTCCTTTCAGGTCCTTGGGCGATTTGATATTCGAATCCTTGCGAACGAGCAGGCCGTAGCTGTCCCCACCCTTCGCATACATCGAGTATGCTTTGAACGGCAGGCCTGTGGCCCATGACACCACGGTGGATTCGACCCCGCCGCCTGACCAGTCGACCTGGCCAGCGGCGAGCGCCTGATTCGCCTGCACGCCGGTTGAGAGCGGCATGACCTCAACGTCGAACCCGTACTTCGCGAAGATGCCTTTCTGGGCACCGACGTAGAATGCAGCCTGAGAGGCCGTCTTGAGAATGCCAAATCGAACTTTCAGTTTTTCTTGCGCGCTTGCCGTGCCAGCAATCACGAGCGCGGATGCGAGCGTTGCCGCGTGGACTATGGTCGTTCTTATTTTCATTCCAGTTTCCTCCTTTTGACTTTGCGTCTGTTATTCTCTTTTTTTGTTATGTGTCGGTCAGGGCCGGACGCCATATTTTGCTTTGGGGCCGACGGTCGTTTTCAAGCGTGCCTGTGCGGCGTCGATGAAGCGGCACAGATACGGGCGCGTCTCGCGTGGATCGATGATCTCCTCCACGCCGAATGCTTCAGCTGTGCGGAACGGTGACGCCATGGCACGCAGTTCGGCCTCGATTTCCTGCTCGCGGGCCTTGGCATCTGGGGCGTTGGCAATCTCACGTCGGAATGCGGCAGCGACACCGCCTTCAATCGGCAATGATCCCCATTCCGCGGACGGCCAGGCAATCTTCAGTTCAAGGCCGTTTTTGTCCGTGGTTCCCATCCCGGCCATACCGTAGCACTTGCGCACGACCACGGTATACACGGGGACCGACGCCTGCAGCCCGACGTAGACGGCGCGCATGCCCTCGCGCAGTGTCGCTGCCGCCTCAGCGTCTTTCCCCACCATGAAGCCCGGTACATCGACGAAGAAGATCAGGGGGATATGAAAACAGTCGCATAGCTCGACGAAATGGATCTGCTTGCGCGCGGCTTTCACATCCATGGCACCACCATAAATCATCGGATTATTGGCGATAATGCCGACGACTTTGCCATTCATGCGTGCAAGGCCGGTAATCAGCGCCTTGCCGAATGTGGGCTGAATCTCGAAAAACGATCCCTTGTCCACGACGTGAGTAATCAGCTTTTTCATATTGTACGGTCGCCGCCGGTCCTTCGGGACGATCGAGAGAAGTTCTTCGTCGCGGCGGTCGATGCAGTCGGATGCCTGGACGATTGGCGGGAGCTCCCAGACGTTGGAGGGCATGTACGACAGGAAGCGTTTGATCTCCGCGAAACACTCGTTTTCGCTTTTCACGCGATTGTCGATTGTACCGGCGGTATCGACTGCGATCGGAGCGCCGCCGAGATCCTCCTTCGAAATTTTCTGACCAAGGGAGCGTTCCACGACCGGCGGACCGGCTGCGAAGACCTGACTGGTGCCGTCCACCATGACCGACCAGTGAGAAAGAATCGCCCGGCCGGCCGGGCCGCCTGCGGCGGTGCCCATGACGGCGCACACAACGGGCACAAGACCGAGCAGCTCCACGGAGCGCTCAAAACCATGGACGCCGGGAAATACCGAATGACCGCGCTTGTTGATGGACGTTACGCTGCCGCCTGCACCGTCGATGAGATTGACCAGCGGAATGCGGTAGTTGGCGGCAAGGTCCTCGACAAACCCGCCTTGTCCGCCCTTCTTGCGGTCGCCGGACCAGCTCACGCCGCCGCGGATTGTGAAATCCTCGCCGCCGATGGCAACCGGACGTCCGTCGATCTGTGCGAGACCCATGACGTAGGGTGCCGGCGTCACGCCGGTTAGCGCCGCGCCGTCGTATTTGCCTTGTCCAGTCAGCGTGCCCACCTCTTGGAAAGACTTTTCGTCGACCAGCCCCTCGACGCGCTCACGGATCGTCAGACGGCCCCGATCGTGATGCTTCGCAACGGCCTCCGTACCGCCGAGCGCATTCGCTTGCTCACGGCGAAACTGCAGTTCGGTGATCTCCTCGCGCCAATCGTCCTGTTTGGTGCCGGCTGATGGCGGGGCTTTCGTCACTTGGTTCACGTGGCGCCTCCGATACCCAGATCAGCTCGACAGAATAGCGACGACCTGTCCTTCGCTGACAGGGGTCGTTTCTTCGACGAGGAATTTTTGGATCACACCGTCTTCTTCGGCAATCACCGGAATTTCCATTTTCATGGACTCGATGATCATGATGGTGTCACCGGCGTCCACTTTCTGGCCGACTTCAGTGACGATCTTCCAGACCGCGCCAGTTACTTCCGTTTTCGCTTCGATCTCCGCCACGCTCGCGTGCCCCTGTTTCCTGATTTCTAGCGCATTTTTTCTCAGCGTTATTCCAATTTTATTGGCTAAGCTTTTCGTGCGAGCACGTCGTTGACCAATCCGGTGTGCGGATGTCCGGAAACGAACGCGTCGCTGTCGAGAACGGCGATGAGAGCCGGAATGTTGGATTTTACGCCTTCGATCGTGAAGTTCTGCAAGGACTCGATCAGTGCACGGCGCGCAGCTTCGCGGTCCAGCCGATGCACGATGACCTTGGCGATCATCGGATCGTAGTGAGGGGTGATCTCGCGGCCTTCGCAATAGCCGGTCTCGATGCGAATACTCTTATCGAGCGGTGGCCGGAATGTCGTGAGTTTTCCTGGCGAGGGGAAAAAGCGCTTCGGGTCTTCGGCATAAACGCGCGCTTCGATGGCATGGCCGCTGATCGCAATGTTGTCCGGCAGGATGGCGGCAAGCCGCTCACCGGCAGCGGAGCGGATCTGTGCATGGACGAGATCCAGGCCGGTGATTTCCTCCGTCACGCCATGCTCGACCTGCAGGCGCGTGTTCATTTCGAGGAAAGCGAGTTCGCCGTCGGCGTCCATCAGCATTTCGACCGTGCCGATATTATCGTATCCGGCTGCTGCAAGTTTCTGCGCGAGAAGCGCTGCTGTTTTGTCCACATGCGCCCGATTGACGGCGGGGGCGGGTGCTTCTTCGATCATTTTCTGATAGCGGCGCTGCGTGGAGCAATCGCGCTCGAACAGATGAGCGACGTTGCCATGTCGATCGCCGAGGATCTGGAATTCGACATGTCGCGGCTTCTCGACCAGCCGCTCGAGGTAGATATCCGAGGTGCCGAAAGCGCGTTGGCACAGGTCGGCTGCGCGGGAGACCGTGGCCACCAGTTCATCGGGTGACCGCGCCGGAAGCATGCCGATTCCGCCGCCGCCGCCAGCCGCCTTGACGAGAACCGGATAGCCGATGTCGTTTGCCGCCTGGAGGATCGCGTCCTTCTCGTTGCCGAGAACGCCGGAGCCGCGTCCCACAGGCAGGCCATACTGTTTTGCCAGTTCTCGTGCGCGCGCCTTGTGTCCCATATCGGAAATCCAGCGGGGCGACGGCCCGATGAACGCGGCTCCCGCCGTAGCGATGCGTTCGGCAAAGCTCGCATTCTCAGACAGAAATCCATATCCGGGATGCACCGCGTCAGCGCCGGTTTCCTTCAGCGCAGCGATGATCGCGTCCTGGTTGAGATAGCTTTCGCGCGCCGGCGCCGCGCCGATATGAACGGCCTGACTTGCCAGTTCCAGATACGGCGCGCCCGCGTCGGCGTCGGAATAAACGGCGACGGATGGAATGTTCATTTCACCGAGCGCGCGCAGGATGCGGGCGGCGACCGCGCCGCGATTTGCCACCAGAACTTTGCTGAACGCGGGCATCGGCGTGGGTCCTAGTAGCTCGTCGGCCAGGCGTGCATCAGATGCTGGCCGATGCCATTGGTCATGCGCTGACGGTGAACGTCGAGCATCCGGATCAGATAATCGCGCGTGTCCTCCGGCCGGATAACGCTCTGCACGGCGTAAACGGCGGCCATGTCCCACGGCTCGCTATCCTTGCTCATGCGCGCGAATGCGTCGTCGAAGCCGGGATCTCCCGGCTCCAGACCATGGACGATTTTCACCGCGAAGGTGGGATCCATGAAGCTCACCTCAGCCGTCGGCCATGCCGCCACTTCATCGGAATTCCGGCCCCCGCCCATATTGAGGTACGCCTGTCCGTAGCTCTTGCGCAGGATGACGGAAATCTTCGGCACGGTGCAGAGCTGGAGCGCCTGCATGTAGTTCATGATCTTGCCTGGCGCGCGCTTGCGTTCGGCCTCGTTGCCGATCGCGAAGCCTGGCGTATCGACGAGCAGCACGAGAGGAATGTTGAAGCTGTCGCACAGCACCAGGAAGCTCGTGACTTTCTCACACGCGTCGGTATCCATCGCGCCCCCCTTGAACAGCGGGTTGTTGGCGACGAGCCCGACGGTGCGCCCATCCAGGCGCGCGAGTCCGGTAACGGCAACTTTGCCAAAGCGTGGCTTGAGTTCGAAAAAGCTGTCCGCATCGACAATCGTGCGGATGATCGTACGGACGTCGTAGACCTGCGTGCGCTTTGCCGGCAGCAGCTTTGCAATCCCCGCCATTTTGGAACCCGATTCCGCCGGAACCGGGCGTATGGGAGGTGCCTCGCGATTATGCGCAGGCATATAAGAGAGAAAGGTCTTGATCGCCGCCAGGGCTTCCTCGTCGGTTTCGACGACCATGTCGGCGAAACCGGTGATGTCCGCATGCACCTTCCAGCCGCCCAAGGCGTCCGGATCGACCGTCTCCTTCATGGCGAGCGAGGCGAGTTGGGCGCTCGACACCGCCATCACCGCGCCTTTGCGCATCACGCTGAAGTCCGACAGCACGGCGTACCAGGAGGATGACCCGTAGGAATAGCCGAGCGTGGCCGAGACCCACGGCGTTTCGCGCATGCGCGCATATTGCGTCGGATCGTTGCCGAGCAATGTGCCCATGCCGCGCGAGCCCATGTGGTCGGGCATGCGGGCTCCTGATGATTCACCAAGGAAGATCATCGGCAATCCACGGCTGGTTGCGACGCGCTTTGCGTGCGCGATCTTGCGGCCGTTGGTGGCGCTGGAGGATGCGCCCATGACGGTAAAGTCGTTGACGATCACCGCGCACTCGCGCCCGTTGATTTTTCCGAAGCCGGCGATCTTGCCGTCGGCCGGTGTGCGGTCGCGATCCTCCGGGCGCGTCGCCGATGCGCCGAACAAACCGCTTTCAATGAAGCTGCCGGGATCCACCAGCGCGTCGATCCGTTCGCGCGCATTGAGTACACCGGCGGCCTTCCGGCGCGCCAATTTCTCCGGGCCGCCCATGGCCAGAGCCTTCGACTGCCTCAGTTCATAGTCGTCGGGCGTCTGGGAGTTTGGCTCGGCCGAAATCGCGGCGGTTTGCAGGGTGTTCATGCTGCGGAGCCCTCATGCTGCGCGCGTTCGGCAGAGGATTTCTCGGCGAGAATGCCTTCGCGGATCAGGGCGTCGATGCTGTCGTCGCCAAGCCCCAGGACATCGTGCAAAACAGATCGCGTGTCCTGTCCGATATCGCGTCCCGCATGCCGGACGATGCCAGGGGTTTCCGACAGGCGCGGAACGACACCAGCCATCGCCACCGAGCCGAGATTGTCATCCGGTGGTCTGATAATGGAATTGCGTTGCTGGTAGTGCGGGTCGTTGAAAATATCTTCGATGGTGAAGATGCGCGTCGCCGGGATCGCCGCTTTTTGCAGCGTCGCTTCGATGTCAGCAAGCGGAAGGGCCGACGTCCACCGGCTTATGATCTCATCGAGCGCCGCGTGATTTTCATTTCGGCTGGTATGCTTGGCGAAGCGGGTGTCCTCTGCCAGTCCAGGCTGTTCCATCGCGTTGGCGAGCCTGCGGAACAGATTGTCCGCCATGGCCGTGATGTGGATGTAGGTTCCGTCGGCAGTCGGATAGAGATTGTTGGGTGTGCTGCCGATCAAGCGGGAGCCCGTGCGGTCCGGAATGAATCCCATCTTGTCGTAGGCGGGAACCCAGACCTCCATGAAATTGAAGGCGCATTCGTAAAGCGCCGCGTCGATGAATTGCCCGCGTCCGCTCTGCTTGCGCTGCATCAGCGCCATCACGGCCCCGTAGGCGCCATGCAGGCCCGCGATATAGTCGGTCATCGAGACACCGACCCGCGACGGCGCGCGATCCGGATCGCCCGTCAGATGGCGCAGGCCGCTGACAGCTTCGCACACGACGCCATAACCTGGACGATGAGAGTAGGGGCCGTCCTGACCGAAACCGGAAATCCGCACCATCACCAGGCCCGGGTTGAGCTGCGAAAGATCCGCCCAGCCCAATCCCCATTTCTCGAGCGTTCCCGGCTTGAAGTTTTCGACGAGGACGTCGCATTTGGCAGCGAGCGCCCGGGCGATATCGCGGCCCTTCTGCTCGCGCAGATCGAGGCTGATCATCTTTTTGTTGCGGAAAATGCTGGCAGCATAAAGCGAATGTCCGTCGAGCTGTTTGCCCATCGTGCGGACGGGGTCGCCGTCGGGCGGTTCGATCTTGATGACCTCGGCGCCGAAGTCCGCGAGCATGCGGCCACAAAAGGGGCCTGCCACGGTCGATCCGATTTCGAGCACGCGATATCCTGCGAGCGGGCCGGCAGGTTTCATCTCGTTATGATCGACCACCTGCCCTCACCCCTACAGCACGTATTTTTCGAAGCGGCGTAAGTATTCCTTCGCGCCTTGCAGATTGGCACGTTTGAGACGTTCGGCGCCCTCTGCGTCGCCGGCTCGCATGGCGGCGATCGTGGCCCGGTGTTCGCCCAGGCCCGTCTGCGCGCGACCCGGCAGGATGACGATGCGGCGGATCACGACGTGAGTTTTTTCGTAGATGCTGTCGAGCATCTGTGCGGCGACCGGGTTGTGCGCGTGCTCGATGAACTTGCGGCGGAAGCGCTCGTAGACGGAAAGAAACGCATCGAAGTCGGCTGCCTCGATGTAGGCATCCATCGGTGCGCCGAAGAGATCGACGAACTCCTGCCACGTTTCTGGCGGCACGTTCTGCGTCGCGGAGCGGACGCACAGGCCCTCGAGCACGGCCCGCACATCATAGAGCTGAAAGACCTGATCGAGTTCCAGCCGCGAAACCACCGCGCCGCGATTGGGAACCCGCTGGATCAATCCCCGGCTTTCGAGCGCGCCGAAGACCTCCCGAATGCGCGTGCGCGGTACGCCGAATTCATCGGCGAGTTCGTTCTCCCGCAGCTTGGAACCGGGGGGAATATCCTGTGATGCGATGCGCTCGCGCAGAACCTGCAGAACGTCCGGCTTCGATGGCTTGGGACGCCGTTTGCGGCCTTTCGCGATCTGCTTTGATCGCAGCGCGACAACCTTCTCGGACATTTGCTTGCCCGCTCTTGCGTTTCCTCAGTGTCGATATCAAATCGTCTCGCTGCATATGTCAACATTATTGTTCACAATCTTGTCGGCGAGATTTCAGACCGAGGGAATGCATTGCGCCAGCGCGCGACCTTGCGGGCAACGCGGCAGCGTCACCGAACGATCTCAAATGATGAAGTCTGGATGATCGCCGGACTGAGCGTGCGTCAGGCTGGGCGGCGCAACGCTCCAAGCACCAGAATACGCCAGGCGCGATCCGACAGGTTTTCGGGCGTACTCAAGCTCAGCCGATCAAGCGCTGCAGTTTCCGCCGAGGTGGGAGCTTGGCGGGAGAGACCGGCGGCCATCATGCGTCCGATCTCGCCATAGGATGCGCCTTTCAGCGCAGACAACGGACCGATCAGCGACTGCTCGACCTCGGTCATATCGCTGCCGAGTGGGAACTCCGGCAGCAGTCCTTCGCGTCGCGCGGGCATCAGGGCGGCCTCGATTTTTTCAGGCCGGTTGTCGACAGCGCTCGATGGGAGTGGGAAGGTGTCCTCGAGTTTGCCCGCGCGTTGCGCCTGATCCTTCAGCTTCGGCTGAAATCTGGTGTCTGAGACGCGCAGCATGGCGGCGATCGTATCGCGATCGGACCTGCCGCGGAGATCGGCGATGCCATATTCCGTCACAACGATATCGCGCAGCGACCTTGGGATCGTCGCATTGGCATAGTCCCAGACAATGTTCGATGTTGTCTGACGCCCCTGCCGGCGTGTGCTGCGCACCGCGATGATGGATCGCGCATCCGTCAGCTCGTGTGCCATCGTCACGAAATCGAGTTGTCCCCCGGCGCCGCTCACCACCCGTCCGTCACCCAGGGCGTCGGACGAAATCGCACCGAGCAGTGTTGCGGTCATCGCCGTGTTGACGAAGCGGGCGTGGGCGCGCTCGGTTCGTTTGCGTTTGGCGTCGCCGGTGAGCGTATTGGTATAGGAGATCGGGCTCATGCGGATCTCGTCCAGGGCCTCCGCCGGCAGCCGTCTCAGTTCCTCATAGAATGCCCGATTGCCAACGAAGAAACCGGCATGAAGCAGAGCGTTTCCTCCCTCCGGCGTCGGAACACGGCGGCTCAGAATGCCTGCGCGGCGAAGGGTGAGATATCCATCCACCAGCATTTCCGTGCAGCCGTAAAGGCCCCGTGAAAAGGGTTCAAGTTCGGCATCCGGCGGCAGCGGTTCGCCGAGCTTTTCGATAAGTGCGCGGAAAGCGTGGTTGTTCGTGTGCCTCAGCACCAGGGCGTGTGTGAGCGCGTCGGAGAATGAGCCGATCCCGATTTGCAGCGTCCCGCCATCCTTGATCATCGTGGCGGCATGGAGCGCCATGGCGTAATCGGCGAGCGACACGATCTCTTTGGGCGGAGCGAACAGGTCATAAGCCGGTCCCTCCGGCTCGAGCAGGACATCGTAGTGGTCCCGCGCGATGGACGCGGCGCCCGGCATGAACGGCAGGTTGGAATTGAGCTCGCCGGCGACAGCGATGGGCCGGCCGGTGCGGCGGCATGCGTCCACATACGGCGCCATATCGAGTGTGATGTCCGTGTTCGAACTCAGGCTGACGCGGTTTTCATCGCGGCCGATGCCAGGAGCCAGCAACTGCGCGAATACATTGATCCCGATGCGTTCCAGATGAGCGGCGACGTGTGCGTAGTTGAGGCTCGTATAGTCCCGCTGAACGCGCTTGTTGGTCAGCCATGCGCCGGCCTGCAGAAAGAACTCATTGACGCCGATGTTTGCCGGCAGCTCGTTCCGGCGCAGGGCCGCCACGTACGCCGGCTCAGGATAGGTCGGGAACAATCTCTGGAGCATCGGTTCCGCAAAGCGCCGTTCCAACGTGCTGCGGAATTGCGGCCGCGTCAGTGTCAAGCCGGTAAAGATGTCGAGCTTGATCCTGCGGTCGGATTCAGTCAGGCGGTAGAGTGCGTTCAGCAGAAGGATCGGCTTGCCGATGCCGATCGGCACGGCAAGCTTTATATCCCGGCCAACCCGGCTCACGATCGCCTCGGCGCATCGCGCTGCATCTTTGAGGCACAACTTATCCACGCAGGGTGATTCCTTACGAACGGCGAGAGAGGGATTCAAGGCACGCCCGAGCATCTACAAGCTTCAGGCTTGCCCGACCAGAGGCTGAGCCATGCAGTTCCACCCTCTCGACAGAAGCAGCGCGGTATAGGACGTTGCCGTTCGAGCGGGCGGGACTGATCAGACGGAACGCGTGAAAGGGTGAGTGCAGCATGGGGGCGGAGGAAGGCACGAATATCGGCATCGATATCGGCGGCACGTTCACGGACGTGATCGCGATCGGTCATCGCGGCACGTCGATTTTCAAGGTTCCGTCGGCGCGCGCCAACCCGAGCGAGGCGGTGGCGGCTGCGCTCACCGAGCTGTCCAGGCGCTGGGATGTGCGGGGCGACGAGATCCATCGCTTTACTCATGGAACGACCGTGGCCACCAATGCCGTCATTGAACGGAAGGGCGCGCGGGTCGGGATCATCACCACCGAGGGCTTTCGCGACATTCTCGAAATCGGTCGCCAGATCCGCAGCCAGATGTACGACCTCAGATTGACGCCCGAAACACCAGGATGGCTCGCGCCGGGGTCACGCCGTGTCGAGGTTCGGGAGCGCATCGCGGCCGACGGACAGGTGCTCGTGCCTCTCGATGAGAGCTCGATCGACGATGCGATCTCCGTGCTGAAGCGGGAAAATGTCGAAGCGGTTGCCATCTCGCTGCTGTTTTCCTTTCTCAACCCGGAGCACGAGCAACGCGTTGCCGCACGCGTGCGAACCGCGATGCCGGGAATTCCGATCTCGCTGTCATCGGAAGTCGATCCGGCATTTCGCGAATATGAGCGCACGGTCGTGACTGCCTTCGATGCGTATATCAAGCCGACTGTCGATCGTTACCTGGAGAATATGGGAACACATCTCGCGGCCGCAAAGGTTCCCGCGCCCCTTCAGGTCATGCAGTCTCGGGGCGGGCTTGCGGCTGCGTCGGTCGCGCGGGAGCGTCCCGTCCGCCTGTTCCTGTCCGGTCCGGCGGCTGGTGCCCTCGGCGGTGCGGCCGTGGGGGCTGAGGCGGGGTACGGTGATCTGATCACGATCGATGTCGGCGGCACATCCAGCGACATCGCTCTCATCAACGATGGCCGTGTCGATGTACGGCCGGAGACGAAGATCGCAGGCTATGCGGTTCGCGTGCCGATGCTGGATGTCACGACGCTTGGTGCGGGAGGCGGATCAGTCGCCTGGCTGGATACCGGTGGTGGGTTGCGTGTCGGTCCGCAGTCGGCAGGCGCCGATCCAGGGCCGGCCTGTTACGGTCGCGGCGGCAGGGAAGCAACGGTCACGGATGCTTCCATCGTGCTCGGATATCTGAATCCTGTGTTCTTCGCCGGTGGAACGCTGCCACTGCAGCCGGAGCTTTCTCACCAGGTTATCAAGGAGACCATCGCCGATCCTTTGGGGATCACCGTTGCGCAGGCGGCGCTCGGGATTCACCGGATTGCCAACGCACACATGGCGGATGGGATCCGGCTGGTATCGGTCAATCGCGGTCATGATCCTCGCGAGTTCACCTTGGTCCCACTCGGTGGAGCAGGCGGTCTCCACGCCACGGCACTGGCGGCGGAGCTGGATATTCGCCGCGTTCTGGTGCCGCGCTTTCCCGGTGTGCTGGCGGCGGCCGGGCTGCTGGCGGCTCCCGTCGCGCATGAGGTTTCGGGTGCGTTTCACGCTCCCCTTGCCGCCACCGACCTCGCGAGCATTCGCGCGCTTCTCGGTGAACTCGACGCGCGCGCCGATGCGCTGATGCAAGCCGAGCATGTCGAAGGGCTGGTTCGCGAACGGCGAACGCTGGCTGACGTCGGCTATATGGGCCAGAGTCATTTCATCGAGGTGCCGCTCGATCTCGCCGCGGCCGATCCGCTGGGTGACCTCTATGCCGCTTTCGAAGCCGCGCACGAAAGGATCAACGGACACAAGACAGGAGCGCCGGCGAAGATCGTGAACCTCAGGACCGTACACGTCGTCTGGCAGCCAAAAGTCGCCATTGGTGGCACGCCAGGCGCGTCTCCGGAAACGGCGCTGAAGGGAGAGCGGTCGGTTCTGTTCGCGGGCGGTGAGCCGCAATTCTGCAAAGCCAATGTCTACGAGCGCGCGAAGCTCGCGGCCGGCGAGCGCGTGGCTGGTCCTGCGATCATCGAGCAGGAGGATTCGACGACGCTGCTTCCCGCTGATTGGCAGGCGACCGTCGTAGCCGGAGCCGCACTTGTTCTGGAGAAGACCGCATGACCCGTGAGGCAACGGCACCAAACCCCACTAAAAACTTCGATCCGGTGACGCTCGAAGTCCTGCGCCATCGCCTGGATTGCATCGCGGACGAGATGGAGACGACACTGCTGAAAAGCTCGTGCTCGCCCATCGTCAAGGAGGGGCTCGATGCATCCGCGAGTATTTTCACGCTCGATGGCACGACGCTGGCGCAGGCTTGCGCTATTCCGATCCATCTCGGCACGCTGATCCCGGCCGTCGGCGAAATCCTTCGGGTGTTCCCGGTCGAGCAGATGCAGGCGGGTGACGTCTACATCCTCAACGATCCTTATTGCGGCGGAACGCATCTGCCGGATGTCGCGGTGGTCATGCCGGTCTTCGCGGGTGGTCGCCCGATCGCGATTGCCGCCACCATGACCCATCATCAGGATGTCGGCGGCAAAACGGCTGGCTCGGTGCCAACGGATTCAACCGAGATCTATCAGGAGGGGCTGCGCCTTCCGGCTGTCCAATGGGCGCGGGCGGGTATCTTCGACGAGACGCTGACCAAGATTTTGCGGCAGAACGTGCGCATTCCGGACATCTTCCTCGGTGACCTGCATGCACAGGTCGCGGCCTGCAAGATCGCAGCCGTGCGCCTCGCCGATTCAGCGAGGAAGCTCGGCGACAACACGATATTGGCGGCATTCCAATTGCTGCTCGACCGTTCCGAAGCAATGACGCGCGACGCCTTGAAGCGGTTGCCGGCCGGCACATGGAAACACGTGGAGTATCTCGACAATGATGGCATCGACATCGATCGGCGCATTCGCGTCGAGGTGACGGCCACCTTGCCGGGTGATGGCACGATCCATTTCGATCTGACCGGCACGAGCCCGCAGGTGCGCGGCCCGGTCAATTGTGTCCCGTCCGGCAGCCTGGCGGCATCGTGCTTCGTCGTTCGGGCGGTTACCGATCCGTCCATACCGAACAACGGCGGTTGTTTCCGGCCAATCTCGCTCAACCTGCCGGAGGGGAGCCTCGTCAATCCGCGTTCCCCGGCGCCGGTCAATGCGCGCACGGCGACGATCAAGCGGATTTGTGCCGCGATGCTGGCGGCTCTCGCGAACGCTGCGCCGGATCGCGTTCCCGCGGCCAACAGTGGTCATCTTCTCGTCATGGCGTTCGGTGGTCAGCGCAAGAGCGGAGAAAGCTTCGTGACCGGCGAGTTGCTTGCGGGTGGCAGCGGTGCGGGCAATGGCAGCGATGGTGTCGATGCCGTTGAGGCCGATGTCACGAACTGTATGAATCTGCCTGCCGAGGCCATGGAGCTTGAAGCGCCGATCCGCATCAATCGCTGGAGCCTCAAGCGGGATTCCGGTGGTGCGGGGACGTGGCGCGGAGGGCTCGGCCAGATCAAGGAATTCGAAATTCTGGACGATGTCGAGGGCGCATTGTCTTTCTCGCATCGTGGTGAGCGTCATTTCCTGCCGGCATCGGGAATGAACGGTGGCGAGCCGGGCGCGTGCGCGCGCTCGTGGATCACGCGCGCGGATGGCTCGACAGAGATCATTCCCTCCAAGGTCGTGACGCGCCTCGCTCCCGGTGACAGGTTGGTCATCGAGACGGCAGGGGCAGGTGGCTACGGACCGCCAGCCGCGCGAGATCCGGAGGCGGTCCGGCGTGATATTGCCGACGGGAAAGTCAGCCTGACCTCCGAAGAGCACGATTAGATTGAAACCGGATACGAGCCGCTCTCATCGAGAGCGGCTTGTCGTTCCGTTTGCTTGGCTGATTGCCAATAGCAACTTTAGGTTGTTTTATTTCATTTAAAGTATTCAGGGTTGAGTAAATTCGCAAATACCAGCGATTGGGTTTCTGAACAGAATATTTTCTACAGATGTTTGCGAAATCTTTGTGGTTCTGTTTCAGGGATAGTCAGCAAACTCTGTGATTTTTACACATATTTAGCCATAGCCAACGCAACGCATTCAAAAAACCCTCCTTTTAGAAAGAAACAATTAGGTGCAATCGCGATAAGTCTTGTTGGCGAAGACAACCAATGAACGCTTATCGAGCCATGACCACCGATCGATACAAAATCGCCGACCGAACATTGCAGCGTTCCAAGCGGATCCTGTTGCAGCCCGTTGGCTTTGGCATCGTGTTGCTCTGCGTCGTGTGGGTCGCGGTCTGGCAACATATAGAAACCGAGCGCAAGGCGGCTGAACGCGATATCGTTCAGGAAGCCTCGAACCTGGCGCAGCTTTTCGAAAAAAACATCTCGCGCACCGCCAGCGAGATCGATCGCATTCTCAAGTTTCTCCGCCAAAGTTATGAGCGCAGCGGCTATACCGCCGAATGGCCGAGCCTCCTCCAGGAAGATTTCACCGTCGACGAGAAAACCGTCCAGATGGCGGTTATGGATCCCAAAGGCATGATGATCACCAGCACGGCGATGCTTTATCCGCCGAAGCCGGTCGATCTAAGTGATCGCGAGCATTATAAAGTTCACGTCGACTCGGACCAGGATACGCTGTTTATCAGCAAGCCGGTGGTTGGTCGTGCTTCTGGTAAATGGTCCGTCCAGTTTACGCGCCGCTATTACAAGAAGGATGGCAGCTTTGGTGGCGTTCTCGTGCTGTCACTCGATCCGACGTACCTCTCGACCGCCTACGGTGGCCTCAATCTCGGCCGTGGTACGGGTGTTGCGGTCATCGGGACCGATGACATCATCCGCACGGGAACTGGCATCTACGCGAATTCCGTGGGGCAGAAGCTCCATGACATTACAAGGGTCGACGACAGCCGAGGCGGGCAGGACGGCACGGATGTGCTCAATGCAGAAATCTCCGGGCACCAACGTGTCCTGGCGATCCGGTCTGTCAAAGATTATCCGCTCACCGTCGTGGTGGCCGGCCGTGACATCATGGAAGACGGTCCGCGGCAGAGCAACCGGCGCAAGTATGTCGCGGGTGCGACGTTCCTTTCCATCCTGGTGCTGTTCGCAGTGATCGGGGCGCTGCGCAGCCGGATCCGTCACGAGGCTGAACTGCTGCACATCGCTCGCCACGATCATCTGACCGGATTGGCAAATCGCGCGAAGTTCAGCGAAGGTATAGACCGGGCATTCGACTCCTTCCAGGACGGCCGGAGATTCGCACTGCATCTCATCGACCTCGATGGCTTCAAGTTTGTCAACGACACCCGCGGCCATCCGCTCGGAGATCGGCTTCTGACCTACGTGGCGGAGCGCTTGCAGACGACGCTGGGCCCTCATGACAGCGTGGCCAGGTTGGGTGGTGACGAGTTCGCCGTCATCCAGGCGGATCTGATCGACGACGATGACGCCGCGGAACTCGCCAGGAACATGGTCAAGATCCTCGGGGAGCCCTACGACATCGAAGGTCTGCGCGTCATCGTCGGCGCCAGCATCGGCGTGGCCCTGGGTCATAAGCACGCCCGCACGGCAGCCGATCTCGTGAAGGCGGCCGATCTTGCCCTGTATGCCGCGAAGGCAGCCGGGCGTGGGCGCTTCTGCTTCTATAATAAGAGCATGCACGCCTCCGTGCAGGCTCGCCATGCGCTCGAAACCAGTCTTCGGGTTGCCCTGGAAGAGCAGCAACTCGAAGTCCACTATCAGCCGATCGTCTCTATTGCGACGAAGGAGGTCAATGGCTTCGAAGCTCTGGTGCGTTGGCGGCATCCGGAACGTGGCCTCGTTTCTCCGGCGGAATTCATTTCCGTTGCCGAGGAAACCGGATTGATCGTGCCGATCGGCGCCTGGGTGCTGCAGACGGCATGCACGGAGCTGGCGAGCCAACCCGCTCACCTGAAGATCGCTGTCAATATTGCACCGAGCCAGTTCAGGGACGGCACGCTTGTCGATACCGTGAGGAACGCACTTGCATCTTCTGGTTTGGCGCCCAATCGCCTGGAGATCGAGATTACAGAGTCGACTCTGATGCAGCACGACGGCACGACCATCGGCCAGCTCCAGGAACTGCAGGCGCTGGGCATCCGTATCGTGTTGGATGACTTCGGGACGGGCTATTCATCTCTCAGCTATCTGCAGATGTATCCGATCAGCCGCATCAAAATCGACCGCAGCTTCGTGAAGACGCTTGGCCAGAAACATAGCGCCACCGTCATCATCCGCGCGATCACGACGCTGGCTTCGAATCTCGGCATGACCACCGTTGCCGAAGGCGTCGAGACCCAGCAGCAGCTCGACGAGCTGGCGGTGCTCGGTTGCACGGAGGCGCAGGGCTATTACTTCAGTACGCCGAAGCCTGCTGCCGAGATCCTGCCGAAGAAAGTGCCCGAAGACGGCAGGAGATCGCTGGCAGCCTGACGAGAGCAGATCAGGACATTGATCGAGGTATGTGCCGTGTATCCTGATGTGAACAATTTGGATCCCGACGATGGGGGAAGACAATCCGGTTGGCGAGCGGCGCTCGGTTTGAAACTCGCCATGCTGGGGGTGCTTGCCCTCGTTCTCCAGGCAAATATGGGCATTCCCACTGCTGGCGTGGACACCGACGCCAAGGGCGTGCCCGCTGCCATGCTTGTTCTGTCGCGAGGAATCTGATCCCGCCGCGCTGTTATGGCCGGCCGATATTATGATCGGATCAGCAGAAGCAGCCCGGTCGAAAACAGCACGTAGAGAACGACCATCTTGAATTTCGAAGATGGAATGTAGCTCCGCATCCGGCCGCCGATTTCGACACCGAGCAGGGCAGGCACGATCGCGATGATCGAGACGCCCAGCAGGAACGGCGTCATGATGCCCGTCGAAAACAATCCAATTGCGAGGATGACCGACGACAGGGAAACCGCAAGATTGATGGCTTGGACCAGCCGGTTGGGATCGAGTTCCAGTGCCATCATATAGGGAAACAGCGGCATTACCTGCGAACCCGTAAGACCTGTGAGGAGGCCGTTCGCAAATCCTGTCGGAATCTGCAGGGTCCGTTCGGAAACTTTCGAGATAGACAGGTCCGGCCGGGCCAGAGACAATGCCGCGTAGGCGATAATCACAACGCCAAGCGTCCTGGTCGCGATCGATTGCGCGATCCAGGCGAGCAAGTAGACTCCGATGGCGATGCCCGGCAGCATCGCCAGGTAAAGGCCGGAGAACCGCCGGGCGATTTCAGAGAAATGCCCGGCCGTAAAGGCGACCGTGACGTTGGTCGCCATCGCAGGAATGATGACGAGCGCCATCGCGGGTTTCAGGCCGATCGCGGAAACCAGAAACGGCAGCGCGCAGGATGAATACCCCAACCCCGTCGCGCCCTTGACGATGCCGGCAAGGAATAGCCCCAGGCCGGCTGTTATCAGCAATGACCAATCCATCCGCGGCATTCCCCCGAGCACGGGTTGAGCGGCGCGATACCCGGGCTATCGCGCCACGACGTGCAAAATGCGTCCAGACACTCAAATCCGGTCCGGCATTTCCGACATGTGCTAACTGAGTTCAGCCGTTGCTGGCGACAGCGGGAGTTCCGTCGTCTGTCAGAAACCAAGGTTTCACGCCAAAACCCCGCTTGAGCGAGTACATGTAAAAAATCGGGAGTTTTTCGGGAAACAGCTCGCGGTGGTCACTGCCGTTGAACGTGACAAAGATCGAGCCCGGGAAGAACAGCTCGATCACCTGCCGTTCGACCATGTTCATCTTGAAATAGTCCAGCGCCCCCTGTTCGACGCTTTCGGTGCCGCGGTACCAGCGCATCGCGCTCTCCGTGAGCTGGCGAATGGTCTGCTCGCTGGGATCCGGGAAGTCGCTCACGTTGATGGCCCGACCGGCCGTCTCGGTCAGTTCGCTCAGGAGATAGCCCTCGAAGCCGCGATTGCCGGCTTCCTGCTCGACCTGAGTGAAGTACGATGTGATGTTCTGGCTCGAATGGCCATTCAACGTCGCATGAGTGTCGGTAAGTACGAGGTTGATAAGGCAGCCGTCGCGATAAACGGTCTTCACGCGGTCTGCCATGGACGCGAGGTAGTCGAGGCACTGGAGATCCGGGTTGGCGATATTGGATCGAGGGCCTTTTCCCCAGTAGAGCACGAACGACAGAGGCTGCCGCTTCATGATCGCCCGGGCCGTGAAATGTTCCAGAAGCGAAATGTCCGATGGCTGCTCACGCTTGAACGCCCAGGTGTTGAACGTCTGAGTGACCTTCTTCACCACATCGCTGCTTGGAAGTTTTCTGAGGCTTTTGCCTGATGATGAGGGTGGTCGAGATTGTGGCTTTGTGTTTGAAGACACGCTTTGCATACTCAACTCTCTCGCGCATAGCGTTGACGCAACAGGACGTGCCCCGATGTGCGCAGTCATCGAAGGCCGCTAGCAGCGGTTATGATTGTGTGGGACGGTTAAGATTGTATTAAAATTCACCGACTGGTAACGAATTCGCCCGCCCGCGAATGGCGATCCGCCCGTGTGGTCTGCTCTGTGCCGATGTTTCACGCAGGTACAGCCCGATCAGCGCAGAGCGCCCACATGTAGGCAAAATATGACCAACTAGAGGCGGAGTTGGCTTCATTTCGCACCCATTGGTGGGGTGCGAAAATCGAAGCAATGTGGGAGTTCGCAGAGATTAGTATTACGAATTTCGCAATTTTTTTGATTTCATTCCCTGTTATTTCCGCGTCATTTCGGAACGCATTTGGGAATAAATGTCGCTACACGCGGTGGTTGTCTCGATTTTGGATTGCGCGATTTTGTGGTGATTTGTGCTGTCGAGGTCAGGATTGGCGGTCTGGCAATCAGCTAAAATGTCCTGTGTGGAAAAATCCGCACACTGCGCTCAAACTGAGTCTGAAGGATTCGTAAACAGCAGCTTCACGTTGACGCGAAAAGTGAGGAATTGTACCCGAATCGGTGGGGGCATGATTCGGGGGGCGGCCATGATCCTTATCGCGGATGAGCGCGAAACCGTGACCGATGGGTATCGGACTTGGTTTGATCGTGAAGGTGTGACGGCATCGGGGATTTTGCCTGGTGACCTCACGAGTTGGGTGGACACAGCGTCAGATTCCGACATGGGTGCCGTGGAGGCTTTCCTCCTCGGAGACTTCAGCGGACGTCAGGTGCTGTCGCGTAAAATCCGCGGACGGACAGGCGCCGCGGTTATCGCCATGAATGACAACAAATCTCTGGAGGAGACGCTCGACCTGTTTGCGGCCGGTGTCGACGATGTTGTCCGAAAGCCTATTCATGTCCGCGAGATCATGGCGCGGATTCATGCGATTCGCCGGCGCGCCAGTTCTGACGCTGAGTGTGCGGATTTTGGCGAGCTGCGTGTGTTTTTTGACGGTCGCGATCCTGAGGTCAGCGGCGAGGTGTTGCCTTTGCCGCGCAGGGAGCGGCGCATCCTTGAATATCTCGTGACCAACAAGGGTCGCCGGGTCACGAAAAGTCAGATTTTCAACGCGGTATACGGCCTTTTCGGTGAGGACATCGACGAGAACGTCGTTGAAAGTCACATCAGCAAGTTGCGCAAGCGGTTGCGGCACCGGCTCGGGTGCGACCCTGTCGATTCGCAGCGTTATCTCGGCTACCGGCTGGTTCAAGTGTAGCGGATCCGGCGGCGCGGATCGCTTGCGGCGATCTCGGCTCTTTCAGCCCCGCGCAAGCCCTGTCTGCCATTGTCGCGTCATCAGAAGCAGGAATTCGGGAAAGTGCGCGATGAGCCTTTACGGCATGATGCGGACGGGTGCGTCTGGAATGGCGGCGCAGGCAAACAGGCTTGCGACGGTCGCAGATAACATCGCGAATATGAATACGACCGGCTACAAGCGCGCGTCGACCGAGTTTGCGTCGATGATCCTTGAATCCGGCGAGGGGAGCTACGTCTCCGGCAGCGTCCGCACGGACGTTCGCTATGCGATCAGTGCCGAGGGGACGCTATCCTACACGACGTCGTCTACAGATCTTGCTGTCGACGGCCAGGGATTTTTTCTCGTCGGTGGAAGTGCCGGTGAGGTTTATCTCACGCGTTCCGGTTCGTTTGTGAAGGACGGCAGCGGGCGGCTCGTCAATGCTGCGGGCTTCTATTTAATGGGCTATCCGTTGGCTGATGGAAATCCGACGGTCGTCGCCAATGGATATTCGGGTCTTGAGGTCATCAATATTGGTGATCTGGCGATGCAGGCAAATGCGTCGACCGAGGGGCGTTTCTACGTCAACCTCCCGTATGCTGCCGATATCGTGCCGGCGGCGGATTTGCCGTCCGAGAATAATGCGTCGGGAACGACGACGTATACGGGCAAGACATCGCTCGTGGCCTACGACAATGTTGGCAACGAGATCATCCTGGATGTCTACAGCACCAAGACTTCTGCGAATGAGTGGGAAGTGGCCGTCTATAATCGCGCGGATGCGGCGTCCGGTGGCGGCTTCCCGTACGCATCTGGCCCGTTGGCTACGGAAACTCTGACGTTCGATGCCTTGGGAAAGGTGACGGGCGCAACGACATCGCTCTCGATTCCAATCCCGAACGGCGAAACGCTGGAGCTCGACATGTCGCAGTCGAGTCATTTGCCAGAGACATATTCTTATCAGGAAGCGGACATTAACGGGAATGCGCCTAGCGACGTGGAGCGCATCGAAGTGGGCAATGACGGCACGGTATATGCCGTCTTTAGAAACTCAGCCCGCGTCGCGACGCACAAGATCCCGCTGGCGACGGTGACAAGCCCAGACAACCTTCAGCCTCTGCCGGGAAATATTTACGCGCCGAGTGCCGATTCCGGTGATGTGCGGGTTGGTTTTGCCGGCGAGGGCGGGTTGGGGGCGATCGCGTCGGGTGCGCTCGAGCAGTCGACGGTTGATCTGGCATCCGAACTTACTGCGATGATCGAGTCGCAGCGTAATTACACCGCGAATTCGAAAGTCTTCCAGACGGGTGCGGATTTGATGGACGTCCTTGTGAATCTCAAGCGCTGATGGTTGCGGGCCTGGTATTGGGCGGAAGGCTGGAATAGATGTCGCTGGCGAATGCCATTAATGCTGCCCGGAGCGGACTATCGGCCACCGCCAGTCAGACTTCGGTCGTATCGCGCAATGTAACCACCGGCGCGGATATTCTGACGTCGCGGAAAACCGCGAATATCGTCACGGTTCCCGGTGCAGGCGTCAGGCTGCAGTCCGTCACGCGTGTTTCCGACACAGCATTGCTGCAGCACATGCTGACGGCCAACTCGGCCGCGGGGCGTCAGAATTCGATCGTCACGGGTTTGGAGAACCTTGATCAAACCGTGACTGATCCAGAGCTCGATGCTTCGCCCGCAGCGCTGATCGGCGCGCTGGCTGATGCTTTGCAAACGTACGCTGACGGGCCGCAGGATCTCACGCGCGCTCAATCGGCCCTGAATGCGGCGAGTGATCTCGTCAACTCGCTTCATAATGCGACCGCGACCGTCCAGGCGACGCGTCAGCAGGCAGATGCCGAGATGGCCGGGTCGGTGGATCGGCTGAATTCCCTGCTCGCACAGTTCGAGACCGTGAATACCGCGATCGTGAAAGGCACACGATCGAACGCCGACGTGACGGACTATCTGGACGCCCGCGACCGGCTGCTTTTATCAATTTCCGAAGAGATCGGCGTCAGGACGATTACGCGGGGCGACAACGACATGGTCGTTATGACCGATGGCGGTGTCACATTATTTGAGACGAAGCCGCGCGAAGTCACGTTCGATGTCAGCTATAACCTGACGGCCGGCGTCGCCGGAAATCCCGTATTCATTGACGGTGTTCAGGTGACTGGCACCGCGGGCGCGATGGCGAGCGGTACGGGGCGGCTTACGGGGCTGGCGGCCGTGCGAGATGAAATCGCTGTCGACTATCAGACCCAGCTCGATGAGATTGCCCGCGGGCTGATTGAAGTTTTTTCAGAAAGCGATCAAAGCGCGACGCCAACTCTGCCTGATGCACCGGGACTGTTCACCTGGTCGGGTGCTCCGGCAATTCCGACGTCCGGAGTAGCGGTGTCGGGGCTCGCGGGAAGCATTCGGCTCAATCCGAGTGTCGATCCGGTTCAAGGCGGCGACCTCACGATGTTGCGTGACGGCGGCATGGCCGGTGCCGACTACGTCTACAACGCACCGGGCAGCGCCGGTTTCAGCGACCGGCTCCACGACATGATCGATGGTATGTCGGAGCAGCGGTCGTTCGATTCGGATGCACAGCTCAATGCGACCGCCACGCTCGGCGATTTTGCATCCTCGTCCGTGGGATGGTTGCAGGAATTGCGTAAAACCGCGGACAGCGAAGCAAGCTACAGAACCACGATGTTCGAACGTGCTTCGGAGGCGCTTTCAAATGTAACAGGTGTCAATCTCGACGAGGAAATGATCCTGCTTCTCGATCTGGAGCGGAGCTATCAAGCGACGTCGCGACTGATATCGACGATCGACAACATGTACCGCACACTTCTCGAGGCGGCGGGCTAACAGATGAAAACCACTTTCGTTTCCACGATCGCATTGACGGAATCGACACGGCTCAGCCTGATGAAGGCGCAGGCCAAGCTGGCAGGCGCACAGAAAGAGATGTCGACTGGCCGGTATTCCGACGTCGGCATTGGTCTTGGCTTTCGTGCTGGAGAAAGCGTTTCCCTGAGGCAGGATCATGCGCGGCTTTCTACCATCAGGGACACAAACGGTTTGGTGACTACCCGGCTTGACGCGACGCAAGCCGTTCTGGAAACCATTTCGGACGATGCAGAGGCTTTTCTCAGCGCTCTGAATGCATCGCGTGAAAGTGACAGCGGGCCGCAGGTCATTCAGGTCGAGGCCAGGACGCGCCTGGAATCGATGATCAATGGACTCAACATCGAGATTGAAGGGGCGTACATCTTTTCGGGGATCGATGTGAATTCGAGTCCGATCTCGGCTTACTTCGCCGAGCCGCCCCCAGCCAGCCGGCAGTCCGTTGCCGACGCCTTCTTCACGACTTTCGGATTTGCGCAGTCCGATCCGGCTGCCGCGAATATTTCCGCCGCGGATATGAAAGCCTTTCTTGACGGGCCTTTCGCGGCGCTCACCGAGGAGCCATCGTGGTCGACGAACTGGTCGAACGCATCGGATCAGAACATCCGTAGCCGGATCTCGACCACCGAGATGGCGGAAACCTCGACAAACGCCAACATCAAGCCGCTGCGAGATCTGTTCAGCGCCTACTCGATGATTGCCGATCTGGGAGTGGGCGAACTCAGCGAGGCGGCCTACAAGGAAGTGGTCGACAAAGCGGCTGCCTTGATCAACAGCACTGTCGTCCAGTTGTCCGGAGTGAGAGCCAATCTTGGCACAGCCCAGGAGCGCGTCTCGACGGCGAGCGAACGAATGTCGATCCAGATCGATATTCTCTCGCAGCATGTCACCCAACTGGAAGGTGTCGATCCCTACGAAGCTTCGACGCGTGTCACGTCCCTGCTCACGCAAATCGAAGTGTCTTACGCACTGACGGCAAGGCTGCAAAATCTCAGTCTGCTCAACCATCTCTAGGGTGGAATAGGCCATGTATCATTTTTCTTACGCAGAAGTACTCGATGAAGCGCCCAAGGATGCGCGTCAACGCGAGCGCATGGCGATCGAACGGGCGATCGAGCTGCTCGAGCTGGCTGAGGCAAAGGGCGCCCGCTCCCGCGAGGCGATCGAGGCTCTTGATTTTGTGCGCCGCCTCTGGGGCATGCTGATCGAGGATCTCGCCAATCCGGAAAACGATTTGCCGAAAGCCTTGCGCGCCGATCTCATCTCGATCGGACTTTGGATCATGCGCGAAGCGGAGAAAATCAGGCAGGAAGAATCAAAAAACTTCAGGGGGCTGATCGACGTTATCCGTTCAATCGGTGACGGGCTGCGGTGAAATCGGCCATGCACATTTCACTGCGCGCGGGAGAGAGAATCTACATCAACGGCGCGGTGGTGCGTGTGGACCGCAAGGTCTCCATGGAATTGCTCAACGACGTCACGTTTCTGCTCGAAAGCCACGTGCTGCTCGCGGAGGACGCGACGACACCTTTGCGCCAGCTCTATTTCATCGTGCAGACCATGCTGATCGAGCCAGCGAAGGCGGCTGAGGCGCGGGCGATGTTCCAGCAGTCTTATTCACTGCTTTCGATGTCGTTCAAGAACGCGGATGTGCTTGATGGTTTGGAGCGTGTCCAGCAGCAGGTTTTGACGGGTAAAGTGTTTGAAGCACTGAAGACCATTCGCGGTCTCTTCCCGATTGAAGAGGCCATTCTGGCGCGAGCGCATGCGCCCTCCAGATCGATTGATCATGAGCAGCGGGAGCCCATGCCATGCAAGTAGATGCGACCGGCACCTCTACGACGAGCCAGACGACGTCGTCGCAGACGACCGCGCAGTCCTCAACGCTCGATTATGATGCGTTTCTCAAGCTTCTGATCGCCCAGCTCAAGAATCAGGATCCGACTCAGCCGATGGATCCGTCCCAGCAGATGGCTCAGCTCGCATCGTTCTCCAACGTCGAGCAGAGCATCAAGATGAATACGAAGCTCGATACGCTTATTTCCTCGATGGCGCTTTCGCAGGCTGATGGCATCATCGGGCGCCATATCCTGTCGGCAGACGGAGAGGTGACAGGACAGGTTGCGGCGCTTCGCGTCGTATCCGGCGGCGCCGTCGCCGTATTGACCGACGGGCGGGAAGTGGAACTCGGGCCAGGCGTTACGGTGGCCTGACGATGAACCAGGCCGATGCGCTGGATATCGTCCAGGCGACGATCTGGACCATCATCGTCGCATCTAGTCCGGCAGTGGCGGCGGCCATGATCGTCGGCGTCGTGATCGCGCTGCTTCAGGCGTTGACGCAAGTCCAGGAAATAACCCTGACGTTCATTCCCAAGATCATCGCGATTCTCGTTACGGCGTCGTTCACGGCGCCATTTGTCGGCTCGGTCATCTACACGTTCGCCGAGCAGATTTATTCGCGGATCGAAAACGGGTTCTGAACCGGGACCCGAAAGCACCCTGCATTCCTGCAGTGCGAGTTCTGTGCGCCGTCGTAAGGCTCGGGAAAGTCTCAACGGGCAGGTTGCAGTTTGCGTGATGCGTAAACGACTGCAATCGTCACGAGGGACAGGGCAGGCATGGCGGCGACGCCCGCGACGACAATCGACATAATCGAGCGCAAGAACGGCAAGGATATCGGCTTTGCGGTCGGTATTGTCTTCATTCTGACCGTTCTGTTTCTGCCCCTGCCGGCGGTCCTGATCGACGTTGGCCTGGCAATTTCGATTGCGCTTTCCGTCCTGATTCTGATGGTGGCTCTGTGGATTCAGAAGCCGCTGGAGTTTTCCGCATTCCCCACTGTGCTGCTGATCGCGACGCTGCTTCGCCTGGCGCTCAATATCGCGACGACGCGCCTGATTCTGTCGGAAGGCGCACAGGGCGTCACGGCCGCGGGACACGTCATCGCGGGATTCGCGAGCTTTGTCATGAGTGGCGATTTCGTGATCGGCACGATCGTATTCGTCATTCTGATCACGGTGAACTTTCTCGTCATCACGAAGGGCGCCACGCGAATTGCCGAAGTTGGCGCGCGCTTCACTCTCGATGCCATCCCCGGCAAGCAGATGGCGATCGACGCGGATCTCAATGCCGGTCTTATCGACGATAAGGAGGCGATGCGCCGGCGTCGCGAACTGGAGGAAGAAAGCGCGTTCTTCGGCTCCATGGACGGTGCCTCGAAATTCGTTCGCGGTGACGCGATCGCTGGTATCATCATTACAGCCGTCAATGTCGTCGGCGGTATTATCATTGGCATCGTCCGCCATGATATGACCGCCTCCCACGCCGTCGACGTGTTCACCAAGCTTTCGGTCGGCGACGGACTGGTATCGCAGATCCCCGCTCTGATCATCTCCCTCGCCGCCGGCCTTCTTGTTTCAAAAGGTGGCACGCAGGGATCCGCCGAAAAGGCGGTTTTTATCCAGCTTGGACGCTATCCGAAGGCCTTGTTTCTCTCTGCTTTCGTGGTGGCCGTGCTGGCCCTGGCGCCGGGACTGCCCTTCATGCCGTTCGCCGCGCTCGCAGCGAGCCTGGGCGTTGTGGCGTACCTCATTCCGAAACGCCAAGCCGAGGCGCGAGCCCTCGTCGAGGCGCGCGAACGCGATGTCAAGCAACTCGCCGAAGACGAAGCGCGCGGTTCGGTGAAGGAGCAGCTTCGCGCGGTGGAGATCGAGCTTTGCTTCGGCAAGCAGATTTCGACCAGCCTTCTCACGGCTCACGGGGAGCTGGCACAGCGCGTCGCCAAGATGCGGCGCGCATTTGCGCGCCAATACGGCTTCGTCGTGCCGGAGATCAAGCTCACTGATGACCTGACGCTGCCGCCGAAATCCTATCAGATCAAGATTCATGGGACTGTCGCGGCGACGGAGTCTTTGCGTATCGGCGATATGCTGGTCATCGTCGGCGAAGGGCCGAAGCCGGACGTGCCGTGCGATGAGGTGCGCGAACCGGCATTCGGCATGAAGGCTGTCTGGGTTCCGGAAGTCTTTTTGCCGAATGTGAAGCGCGAAGGCTTTACGCCGGTCGATAATGTCTCGGTGCTGCTGACGCACTTGCGCGAAGTCATCCGTAATAATCTCGCTCAGCTTCTGTCCTACAAGGACGTGCGCACGCTGATCGATCGGCTCGATCCGGAATACCGGAGGCTGGTCGATGAGATCATTCCGTCTCAGCTTTCATTCTCCGGATTGCAGGCGGTGTTGAAACTTTTGCTGTCGGAACGTGTTTCAATCCGCAACCTGCATCTCATTCTCGAGGCAATCGCGGAAGTCGCGGGACACGTGCGGCGTTCGGAGCAACTGGTCGAGCACGTACGCATGCGGATGTCGCAACAGATTTGCGGCGACCTTTCGGACGGCGGCATGCTGAAGGTGCTGAGGCTCGGCAGCCGCTGGGAACTGGCATTCCATCAAAGCCTCAAGCGCGACGCGAAGGGCGAGGTCATCGAGTTCGACATCGATCCGCATCTGATCGAGCAGTTCGGGACAGAAGCGACAAAGGCCATCCGAACGAATATGGATCAGGGTCATCAGTTCGTCTTGGTGACGGCGCCCGAGGCCCGCCCCTACGTGCGGATGGTCACGGAGCGCTTGTTCTCGACATTGCCGGTGTTGTCGCACATCGAGATCGCACGCGGCACGCAGATCAAGGCGCTAGGCTCCATCTCGTGACGGCACTTGGGCCGGACAGCGTGCTCCTGGCCTTCGTGCTGTTCTGCCGGATTGGCGGATGCCTCATGCTGATGCCGGGTTTTTCCAGCCCGCGCGTGCCGATGCAGGTTCGCCTTCTCGTCGCGATTGCCGTGACCATAGCGCTTGCGCCAATGCTCCTGCCATCGTTGCGCGCGACGGTCCCGCAGCCGGACGCGGGGCAGCTGGCCGTACTTGTCGCCGGTGAGGTGCTGACCGGCGCGCTGATCGGCATGATGGGACGCATGTTCTTTCTGGCGCTGCAGTTCATGGCCGTCGGCGTCGCCAACTTTTTTGGCTTCGGAAACCTGCCGGGTTTGCCGATCGAAGACACCGAGCCCAACCCGCCGCTGGCAAATCTCATCACCTTGACGGCAACGATTCTCTTCTTCACGGCCGACCTGCACTGGGAAGTATTGCGCAGCCTCGTGCAATCCTATTCCGTGCTGCCGATCTCTGCCTCCTTGACGATGCAGCGCGGGCTTCCGATGCTTACGGACGCCATTTCGGATGCTTTTTTCCTCGCCTTACAGATCAGCAGCCCGTTCGTCGTTTATGCGCTGATCATCAATCTCATGTTCGGGCTCGCAAATAAGCTGACGCCGCAGGTGCCCGTGTATTTCATATCCCTGCCGTTCGTCATCGCTGGTGGGTTGATCCTGCTGTATTTCACTCTTGGGGAGGCTTTGCGTTTGTTCATCGATGGCTTCGCGAGCTGGTTGATCCGGGCATGAGCAACTCTTCAACGATCCGGGCCAAACGGGCGCTCTCCGTGCTCAACGCGCAGCAGCTCATGGAGCGTGTCGAACAGCGCCGGATGGCAGGATTGAAGCGGGAGAAACGGCAGCTCGACGAAGCCGAGCAGACTCTCCTGCAGCTCATAGACGCCGATGACACGGTGCAAGCTTTGCTGACATTCATGTGCCTGCGGAAAATCGGAGGTGTTCAACGGGAACGCCACAAGCTTGCCGAACGCAGCAAGGTTCAGTCCGAACGATTGCTCGAGCAATCGGTGCGATCGAAATTGGCTGAGCATCTGTTCGAGACAGCGGATGCCGAGGCACAGCGCGAACAGAAAAAACAGGACCTCGACGAAATTATCGAGCGCTGCCTGCGTGGCGACTCCGCAAGGCTCCCACAAGGCGATTGAGGCAAATTTCAAGCAAATCAGACATCAGGTTTTTTGAATGCCGATCTCGCCCATTTCTTCTGCGTTTCTGGATCTTGGTGGCACATCCCAAGTATCCCAGGCGAGTGAGCGCATGAAGGTTGAGACGGCGAAGGCGCAGACGGGCGGCAAGGACGCTTATGTCGAGTTCGAAGCCTTTGTTCTTCAAAGCTTCGTCGAGGCCATGCTTCCGAAAGACGCCGAGAGCGTATTCGGCAGCGGCACGGCCGGCAGCTACTGGAAATCAATGCTGGCCGAGAAGCTCGGAATGGAATTGGCGAAGAGCGGCGGGATCGGAATTGCTGCGACTCTTGAAAAATCAAGAAGTGCACCGGGTCCTGATAAGCCCTAACGCATAGGTGGAAGCGAAATGACTGCAACGTCGATCAACAGGGTAATTCAGCGGCTCGAGGAGACGGTCAGCGAAGAGACTGCGCTTCTGAAGTCGCATTCAAGCGTCGACCTCAACGAATACAATGCGCGCAAGAGCCAGGGTCTGCTCGAATTGACCCGCGCGTTGCGGACGTTCGATGTGCGCCGCGCGGATAACGACACCGTGTTCCAACTGCAGGCACTGCGAGGCGCACTGGAAGCAAACAGTGCGGTGCTGAATCTGCATCTGCAGGCGGTCCGCGAGATTGCGACGCTGGTTTCGGATACGATCCGGGAATCCGACTCCGACGGGACGTACTCTCCTCCAGGGCTCGCCTATGGTGCGAGGCTATGATCAAGCTTCTTGCCGTCGGGTTGTGGGTTTGCGCCGTAACGCTGGGGTCCGGCTACGCCGCCGTGACGTGGCGGGCTGGCCAGGTACCGGAACCTGAGGCCGAGAAGTTTTTCGGCGGCCTTGACTACGTCAAGACCAAGATGATCAGCGTGCCGGTCATTGTCGATGGCGAGGTCCAAGGCTACGTGGTTGCACAGTTCGTCTTCACGATCGACGCGAGCCTGTTGAAGAAGCTGTCCGTCAAGCCGGATGTCTTCCTCGTCGACGAGGCCATCCGCACGATATATTCGGGTGAGGGTTTTGATTTCCGGCAGATGAAAAAGCACGATCTTCCGGTTTTATCGAAAGCCATTGCCAAGAGTGTCAACGAGCGCTTCGGCGCTCACTTCGTCGAGGAAGTTCTTGTCCAGGATCTGAATTATCTGCCGAAGGATCAGATTCGGAACGGCCGTTCCAATCTGTAGGGCTTCGTGCTCAGCTCGACAGATGCCGCGCGAGTTCCTGGAAGGCATCGGTGCTCGCCGGATCGCGTGGTGTTTGCTGAAGCGCATTGTAGAGTTTCGGCACCAATTCCACGGCTCTGTCGAGTTCGGGATCTTCGCCAGCTTTGTAACCGCCCATGACTCTGAGATCGCGAGTCTCGTCGAAGCGCGCGATCATGCCGCGCAACCGCAGGATCAAACGCTGCTGCTCCGTCGTCCATAACAGATGCGCGACGCGCGAAATGGATCTGAGCAGGTCGACAGCCGGATAGCGGCCGTGATCCGCGATCGCGCGATCGAGGACGACGTGGCCATCGAGCGTGCCGCGGATGCTATCGGCAATCGGATCATTATGATCATCGCCATCGACGAGTACCGAGAAAATGCCGGTTATCGATCCCGCGCCCTCGCGCCCCGGACCTGCGCGTTCCAGCAACTTCGGCAGTTCGCTGAAGACGCCCGGAGTGTAGCCGCGTGCGACCGGCGGTTCACCCGCAGCCAGTTCGACCTCGCGCACTGCATGGGCGAAGCGTGTGATCGAGTCGATGATCAGCAGCACGCTGCGTCCCTGCTCGCGAAAATATTCCGCAATCGACATGGCCGTGCGCGGAGCCAGACGCCGCCGCATCGCGCTTTCATCCGCCGTAGCGACGATCGCAACCATCCGATCACGGCTTGCACCGATGGTATCCTCGATAAATTCGCGTACTTCCCGGCCACGTTCGCCGACCAGTGCGATCACGACGGTATCGAAGCCTTCGGCTTTCGCTAGCATCGCGAGCAGCGTGGATTTGCCGAGACCGGAGCCGGCAAAAATTCCAATTCTTTGCCCGGCACAAAGCGGCGTGAAAAGATCAATCACGCGAATGCCTGTACGCACGGGCTTTTGTAATCTCTGGCGTTGCATGGGTGGCGGCGGTGCGCGATCCAGCGGCATTGTCTCGATGCCCTGGAGTAAATCTCCCAAGCCGTCGATCGGAGCTCCGAAAGCGTCGAGTATGCGCCCGCGCCATGAGGTATCCGGATTGAGCGTGATGGGGCCGCGAGCCCAGACGCGCGTGCCGAGGCCGACCTTCTGTGTCTCAGTGAACGGCTTGACCGTGGCGCCGCGTTCATCGATGCGGATGACTTCGCCCAATTCACCGTGATCGCCGAACTCGACGCATTGTCCCAGCTTGAGATATCGCGACAGTCCGGCGACGCGTAAGACCGTCGGCGTCGCCTCCGCCACAGCGCCACCAACGCGAAGCAATCCAAGTTCGGGTTGTGCCGACGCGAACGCCGCAGCCAGCGCATGCAAAGCATTCATGTTCACGAGGTGGAGCCTAGCGTCTTGACGGCATCCTTCATCGTCGCGTCCGCATCATTCAGCGAATTGGAAATCGCCTCGAACGCGCGCGACACCATGATCAGCAACGACATTTCGTGCACCGGATTGACATTGGCACGCTCGACATATCCCTGCGAGACGCCGGCTCGGGTAAAATCGAGCAGAGGCGTCGCCGCCTGATTCGGAATGACGCTCGAGTTTTCGTAGCGTGTCAGCGCGGCGCGTTCATCGATCTGGAATAAGCCGATCACCCCCGCCTGTCGGTTGCCCTGCGTTATGGTGCCGTCTCGCGCGATACTAGGCGGGCCGGCGTTCGGATCGAGCATCACGGGAGCGCCGCCGACGTCGAGGACCGCATACCCGTTCAGCGTCCGCAACTCGCCGTCTTCGGTCATGCGCATGCGGCCATCGCGCGTGTAAGCCTGGCCCGCCGGTGTTCCAATGGCGAGCCATGCATCGCCCTCGACGGCCACGTCGAGCGGATTGTCCGTCCGGACGAGTTCGCCATTGCGGCGCGAGATATGCGTTGCGCCTTGCGAGACGAACGACACCGGGTCGAGCGATGCCTGCGAGAGCATTGTTTCGAAGCGGACCTGCTCGGCGCGAAAGCCAACGGTATTGGTGTTTGCGACGTTGTCGGCGATTGTCTCTAGTCGCCGTTGCAGGGCGATTTGCCCTGACAGAGAAACGTAAAGTCCGGACTGCATTCACAGGCCTCCGAGCTTCAGGTTTTGGAGGCTGGTCAGGACGCTGATGTCCAGTCCAATGGTCCGGTTTTGATTGATGAGCAAGCTCATCGAAGGCTGCGGCGTGCTCGGATTGGTGACTTCCCACAGCGTCGTGAAACGCTGGATGAATTTCTCCAGCTTGGCCGGATCCTTGAAATCCTCCAGATCGATCCGGTCTGCAATCGTGTTCGCCAGTTTATCGATATCGCCAGCCATCGCCGAATCGGGCAAGCCGAGCGCGGTCTGCACGACCTGCGCCAGCGCCTTGTCGCCAAGGATCTCATAGACGTTCTCGATGTCCGCGGCCTTGCGCGTAAAGTAGAGGGCAAGCCTGACACCCTCGTTCTGCATGCCGGCATTTTCCTCGAGAGTCTGACGCATATAGCGATCGACTGTGCCCTGCTGGGTCCGCGTGAAAGCGGTCGTGGCTTCGCCCAGTCTTTCGAAATCGAAGGTCTCGACGAATTCCTTGTAGCGCGTATCGGAGAGTTTGTTGGCGAAGCTGTCTTTGTCGCTGACGCCTTCGGTCAGGGCTTTGCGCATGAAGGCTTTGGCGTAGTCCATATCGGCGAGGCCGAATGCCTTCATGGCATACTTGAAAATCCGATCGTCGGCGAGAAAGTCGTCAATCGATTTCACGCTGCCGATGTTTTCGAGGTAGTAAGCCGTCTCGCGCGCGACCAACGGTTGTTTCGAGGTCGTCTCGATCGACCGGTTCAGATCGCTCGCAATGATCCTGTAGCTGAGGGGTGTGGTCAGCACGGGCTTTCTCCTCGGAATAGCTCGCCGGGAGAGTGACGGATCCGCCTTACCCGAAACTGTTTAAGCCGCTCCGCCGCCATTGAAACAGGCTCGCGCAAGCCTCGGAGCGTCTAACGACTCTTGAGGGATTCAAACCGGGGGCTTGCCTTGTGACTATCGTTATCGGCCTTGCGATCACACTCGCCTGTATGCTCGGTGGCTTCATGGCTATGGGCGGCCATGTGGGTGTGATCTGGCAGCCGTGGGAATACGTCATCATCTGCGGCGCGGCGCTCGGTACATTCGTCGTCGCCAATCCGATGAAAACCATCAAGGACTGCGGGAAGGGAATCGGCGAGGCATTCAAGAACGCTGTGCCGACGCCGCGTGAGTATCTGGATATTATGGGTGTCCTGCACGCGCTGATGCGTGAGCTGCGCGGGCCCAATCGCAATGAGGTCGAAGCGCATATTGAGAATCCAGCCGAATCGGCGCTGTTTAAGCGCTATCCGACAATCCTCGCCAACTCGGAGCTGGCCAGCTTCATTTGCGACTACTGCCGTCTGATCCTGATGGGGAATGCGCGGCCTCACGAAATCGAATCGTTGATGGACGAGGAAATCGAGACCGTCCGGCATGACAAGATGAAAGCGCAGCAGGCGCTGGTCACCGTTTCGGAGGCGCTGCCGGCGCTCGGAATCGTGGCGGCGGTGCTTGGCGTGATCAAGGCGATGGGGGCTCTGGATCAGGCCCCGGAAGTGCTCGGCGCGTTGATTGGTGCGGCGCTGGTTGGCACGTTCGCGGGCATCTTTTTCTCTTACGCGGTCGTGTCTCCGCTGGCGACCAAGCTGAAGCAGGTCCGCGAGAAGAGGCTGCGGCTTTACATCATCGTCAAGCAGACCTTGCTGGCGTTCATGAATGGCGCCATGCCGCAGGTTGCGCTTGAGCATGGCCGCAAGACGATCTCGGCTTACGAGCGCCCGACCATCGATGAGGTCGAGCAGGCCGCGATGTCGACCGGCGGCGATGATGCGGTTCGCAAGGAGGCTGCATAGTCCGGCATGACGGTAGCCGCACAGGACAAAGCGCAGCGGGATGCCATCGCGGCGATCTTCGGCGGAGAGGTTGCTGTCACCGAGCGGCTGCCCATGTTTCCGGTTGCCCTGGAGCGGGCGGCCAACGCATGTGTGGAGCAGTTGCGAGAGGTTTCCACGCTGCAGCCGCAGCTTTCGCTGATTGCAATCGGGAGCGGTACGGTTTCGCAGTTGTTCGACGCCGAACCCGGAGCGAGCATTGTCGAGCTTCTTCATGCACCGGAGTGGGATTCGCATCTGCTTCTACGGCTCGATCGCGATCTGGTGTTTGCCTACATCGACATGGTGCTCGGCGGGGACGGATCCCAGCCAGCCTTCGGCGAAGACCGGCCGTTGTCGCGTATCGAGATGCGCGTTGGCAGAACGCTGATTGCGCGTATCGGCAAGGCACTCGAGGCGGGGTTCGCGGCGCTTGCACAAACCGCATTCGTGACGAGCGATGAAGCGGAGCGGATCGATTTGGATCTGCTCGGAGGAGCGAATGCACCGATCGAGATCGCGCGTATGCGCATCGATTTTGCCGATCGCGGCGGCGATCTTCTGGTCGCGTTCCCGAAGACTGTGCTGACCGCGTTGCGTCCGGCCCTCGGCCGCGCGCCAACTGCCGAGACGGCGCGGGCGGATCCGCGCTGGAGCCGGCAGATGCAAAGCGAGATCACGCGCACGCGTGTGGTCCTGCGCGCTGTGCTGGATGAAAGCATGCAGACGCTCGGAGATATCACGGAGCTCAAGGTCGGTCAGGTTCTTGAGCTGGATGCCACGCCGCGCAGTCGTATCCGCGTCGAATGCAACGGCGAGGCGCTGTTATGGTGTGAGATCGGCAAGTCGAACGGCGCCTACACGCTGAGGGTGGATGACTTCATCGACCAGGACCAGGAGTTCATGCACGGCCTTCTCTCGGGGTGAGAGGGGCGATTCGTCTTGAAGTCCACTGGATTTCGACCGACGGAATGATCTGAGCAAGATTTCGGGGAAAACGAGATGTCCCAAAATACGACCGCCGCGAAGCAGGATACATTGCTGCAGGAATTTGCTGCAGAGCTCACCCCTTCACAGGAGGAGCTTGCCGAGGCGCTTGGTCCCGCTCAGGGGGCGGGCGGCGCGGATGCTGCGAATTCCGCCCCGCCTGCACGAAATCTCGAGATGATCATGCGTATTCCCGTCTCCGTGCAGATCGTGCTTGGCTCTGCGACCATGCCGGTATCCGGTTTGGCCAAGCTGGGCCGGGGTGCAGTTATTCCGCTGGATCGCCGGGTCGGTGAACCCGTGGACGTTGTCGTAAATGGCCGGATTGTCGCCAGGGGGGATGTCGTTGTCATGGAAGAGGGATCTTCGCGGTTTGGCATCTCCCTGACCGAAGTCGTCACGCCGCCGAAGTCGTAACGGTTTGTTGGTCTCGCAGGGGAGACGAAGTCAATCGCGAGCGTCACGACAAGCAAAGCCCAGGTCAAGGCTGGCCTGGACGCAGGCAAGCTGACGGGTGCGGAAAAGGTCGCCGTGCTGCTGCTGGCGCTCGGCCGGCCGAAGGCGTCGCGTCTGCTGAAGCGATTCGGCCCGGAAGAGATTCGCCAGATCACGTTGGCGGCGAACGAGCTGCCGTCGATTTCGCCGACCGATCTCGCGCAGCTTGTCGAGGATTTCGCCAAGACGTTCTCCGGAGGGATCAATTTCGTTGGGACGGCCGGCGAGGTTCGCAACCTGCTGGCTGATCTCATGAGCGAAGATGAGATTGCCGCGATGCTCGAGGATCGCGGCGAGGCGCCTCCGCCGCCAGAAGGCGAGCCGGTATGGGCTGGCTTCGCGCGGCTCAAGGACGATGCGTTGCGCGATTATCTGCTGGGCGAGCATCCGCAACTTGCGGCTCTGATCCTGTCGCGAATCGATTCGGCAACATCAGCGCGAATTCTTGGCACGCTTCCGCCGGAATTTCGCAACATGCTCCTGTGGCGCATGTTGAGCCTGAAGTCCGTGGCGGACGACGCGCTGGAGGCGTTGGAGCTGGCGTTACGCGAGGATCTGATCGCACTGTCAACGTCGACGGTGGGACCGCATACGGGGATCGCGGAAATTCTCAACCGTCTCGACAAGACGCAATCCGAGGACGCGTTGAGGCTCCTGGCGGAGGTCCGGCCAGCGGATGTGAAGGCGCTGCGAGGCATGCTGTTCACGTACGAGGATCTGCATCTGCTGTCGCAGAGGTCTCTCAGCACGGTGATCAATCAGGTGCCGGTCGACCAGCTCGTGACCTCGCTGCATGGCACCGATTCGGCGTTCCAGGCTGCCGTGCTCGGCGTGCTGGGGGCTCGTGCGCGACGCATGGTGGAGGCCGAATTGCAGCCTGGTCGGGAAGCTCCGGCACGCGATATCGCCGACGCACGCCGCGCCATTGTCGATGCCGTCCTGAAACTGGTTTCGCAGGGACAGGCCGAGTTGCCGTCTGCGAATGAAGATCAGGCGGCCTGAGGAGGTTTGCCGTAGATGGCTGATGCTCCCGACAAAGACAGTAAAACAGAAGAGGCCAGCGAGAAAAAAACGCGCGATGCGATCGAGAAGGGAAACATCCCGTTCTCGAAGGAAACTGCGGTTTTCGGGTCGCTGCTCGGTATTCTCCTGATTACATGGCTGTTCTCGGCTCGCGCCTCGGATATGCAATTTTCCCTGGCGCGTTTCATTGATAATCCGGGTGGCTGGTCCCTGGAGACCGGTGGCGATGCCGTCAACGTGCTGGCTGGTATCGGGTGGGATGCGGCGAAGCTCCTGTTACCCGCCATTATCGTCCTGGCCTCACTCGGGCTCGCGTCATCCCTGGCGCAAAATCCGCCGCAGATTGTTTTTGATCGCATCCAGCCGAAGCTGTCCAGGCTGTCGATATCGAGCGGCTGGACACGGATTTTCGGCTCGCAAGGGCGGGTCGAGTTCCTGAAGGCTCTCTTCAAGTTCTCCGCCATCAGCTTTATCGGCTTCCTGCTTGTCGGCGCGATGCGCAATGACGTCCTCAACGCGATGTTCATGGAGCCGAGTGAGCTTCCGCGGCTGATCCATGATGTCGCCATCAGGCTTGTGGCCGGCGTCGTTGCGGCAACCGTGGTGCTGATGGCGGTGGATCTCGTCTGGTCGCGGGTGTTCTGGAAACGCGAATTGCGCATGACCCGTCAGGAGGTGAAAGAGGAACACAAGCAGATCGACGGCGATCCGCTGGTCAAGGCGAGAATGCGGTCGCTGGCCCGTGATCGTGCAAGACGGCGCATGATGGCGGCCGTGCCGCGGGCGACGCTGGTGATCGCCAATCCGACTCACTATGCGATTGCGCTCCGCTATGTGCGGGAGGAAGACCCTGCACCCCGTGTCCTGGCAAAAGGAAAAGATCTGATCGCTCTCAAAATACGATCGATCGCCGAGGAAAATAACGTTCCGGTCATCGAAGATAAGCTTCTGGCAAGATCGATGTATGACAAGGTTGAAATCGATCGGATCATACCGCCCGAATTCTACAAGGCGGTTGCGCAGATTGTGTTCTATGTCATGTCGCGCGGTCCCAAGGGCAGGGCTTGAGGTTGGCGGATGCGGAAAGATGCGTGCGAGGAGCTGCAGCGTGAAATTGCAATGGCCAATGCCGTAAAGGAAATCGCCTCGGAGCTGCGTCTTATCGAATCAGCGGATTTCGTGGCGTTTATCCGAACGGAGCGCTTCGCCAACATCGATCAGCTCGTCAGTTCCTCAACCGAGCTGTTTTATAAGCCGGGTACGATTTCGTTCGCTCGATCCGCCGATGTTGTGATGAATTGGGGCGAAGCTCCGACCGTCGTGCTGGATATGGAGTTTCGGCATCGGCAGGTGGAAGTCTATTTCCGGCTCATGCTGGAAGAGATGCAGGCGGGTGTCGAGATCGATTATATCAAATTCGGCAAACCCTCCGCTCATCCTCATGAGAATACTCAGGCGTTGATTCGGGCGATCGACGACGCGCGACTGGGACCGATCACGTCGCGAATCATCTCTGGCTATGGCATCGTCAGCGCGAATCAGTAGTTTTCCGGCCGCGCCCTGCCGAAAAGAATTGACCTTAAAAATCAGCGGTCAGCCTCGGACAAGACTGGCACCTTAATGAACGGTTACGCATGTTTCCGGGGGTGCGATGATTCCTGTCCATCTGTTTGATCTCATTTCTCAACATAATAATTGGCTTTCGGTGCGCCAGTCGGCGATCGCGGGCAATGTCGCCAATGCGAATACGCCCGGCTACAAGGCCGTTGATACGGCTGCTTTCGAGAGCGCGCTCAATTCGGCCAGGCTGAATATGGCAGCGACCAACGCTGGGCATATGAGTTCATCGGAACGCGGCTCACCCGTCACGGATGTCAGCGAGGACGGGGCATGGGAAATCGTCCATTCCGGAAATTCCGTCAGTCTCGAGCAGGAGATGGTCAAGGCTGGTGAAGTGCATCGCTCGTTCGCAATGAACAGCGGTGTGCTGAAGGCGTTTCATCGCATGCTGATGGCAAGCACGAAGGGGTAGTTGGTTATGTCCGATCCGTTGCAGGTCACGCTGATGGTGGCGGCCTCGGGCCTCCAGGCCCAGTCCAATCGCGTGCGCGTCGTCTCGGAGAATATGGCGAACGCAGAGTCGACTGCGAGGACGCCCGGTGGTGATCCCTACACGCGAAAGACGGTCAGCTTCGAGGCGGAGGTCGATCGTCTTTCGGGTGCCAATCTGGTGAAAATCGAAGGTGTCGACTTCGATCGCGCGCCGTTCCGGCTGGAACATGATCCTGGCCATCCGGCAGCAGACGAGGCCGGCTATGTCAAGCTGCCGAATGTGAATCTTCTCATTGAGATGGCGGATATGCGCGAGGCCAATCGCTCTTATGAGGCGAATCTGCAGGTCGTGAAGCAGGCGCGCGAAATGATTTCGATGACGATCGATCTGTTGAGGACGACCTGATGATTGATCAGATCTCGCCCCTGGGAAGCGCGATCGCACCTGTCGGTTCGACTGCAGCCGCCGGCGCAACGGTGTCGGCTGCGCCAACGTCAGGCGCGGGCAACATCGATTTCGCAAAAATTCTCGGCGGATTATTCACCGACACGACGAATACGCTGCGGGCAGCCGAGGCCACCTCGATTGCAGGTGTGAAGGGCCAGGCATCGACACAGCAGGTTGTCGAGGCCGTCATGTCGGCGGAGCAGACGCTGCAAGCCGCGATCGCGATCCGCGACAAGGTCACGGCCGCTTATCTCGAACTCAGCCGGATGCAGATCTAGCAAGGATACGACCCGACAATGCGAGCACTTGCGATTGCAGCGACCGGCATGAATGCCCAGCAGCTCAACCTGGAAGTCATTGCCAATAACATCGCCAATATCAACACGACCGGCTTCAAACGGGCGCGGGCGGAATTTACCGACCTGCTCTATCAAACGGAGCGTGCGGCCGGAGCTCCGAGCCGCGGCGGCGAGAATATGATTCCGGAAGGTGCGCAAGTTGGCCTCGGCGTGCGCGCGGCTGCGATCCGCAATCTGCATCTGCAGGGATCGATGACCAATACGACGAACAAGCTCGACCTGGCCTTGAATGGCCGCGGCTGGTTTCAGATTGAAGGCGCTGACGGCGAAACGCTTTTTACGCGCGCGGGCTCGTTCAATAAAAACGCGAATGGGCAGATCGTGACGGTCGATGGCTATCTGGTGCAGCCCGCGATGACGATCCCGAATAACGCAACGACGGTGGTTATCAACGAAAGCGGCGAAGTTTTCGTGCGCATCGAAAATGAGACCGATCTGCAGAACATCGGTCAATTCACCCTTGCAAACTTCGCGAACGAGGCTGGACTCGATCCGCTCGGCGGTAATCTGTATCGCGAAACGCCCGCCTCCGGTGCGGCCGTGGTTGGCGTTCCGGGAAATCCAGGCTTTGCCACCGTTCATCAGGGATATCTGGAAAATTCCAACGTCGATCCCGTGAAGGAAATCACGGAGCTGATCTCGGCGCAGCGGGCCTATGAAATGAACTCGAAAGTCATTCAGGCCGCCGACGACATGTTCGGCACGATCGCCAAGGGTATCCGCTAGCATGGCATGCTCTGTCCGCCCTCAGCCGCGACGCATTAAGCACGCAGCATTGGCCGCACTGGTTGCGGCCTGCGCGGCTGTTGCGGGATCGCTTGCGGCATCGGCGACGACGCAGCGTCTGCCGGTGCCGCGCATTACCATTTATCCCGGCGATCCGATCGTGCCGGATCAGCTTTCCGACCGGTTGTTCGATGCGCGATCGGTGAGCCAGTCGGCGGTCTTCGTGTCGCGCGACTCCATACTCGGCAAGGTTGCGCGCCGGACACTGCTTCCGGGCAAGCCTATCCCGGTGAATGCTCTTCGCGATGCCTATCTCGTTACTCAGGGGAAATCGGCCTTCATGGTCTTTCAGGCGGATGGCCTGACGATTTCCGGGCTCGGCATAGCGCTGCAATCGGGCGGTGCGGGTGACGTCATCAGCCTGCGCAACGCCGACACCGGCACCGTCATCCGCGGCATCGTGATGTCCGACGGCAGTGTCAGGGTGGGGGCGCCGTGATCACGCGGGCGATGTTGGCAGCTCTGGCGATGCTGATTGTGGTGGCTCCGGCAACCGCGGCCAGTCGCATCAAGGATATCGTTTCGGTGCAGGGCGTGCGGGTCAATCAGCTCGTCGGCTACGGTCTCGTGATCGGCCTCAACGGCACCGGCGACAGCTTGCGTAATTCGCCGTTCACCGAGCAGTCCATGCAGTCGATGCTCGACCGCATGGGGGTCAACATCCGGAATACCCGGTCGCGCGCGAAGAATGTTGCCGCCGTCATCGTCACGGCGGAGCTGCCGGCATTCGCCGGGCAGGGATCGCGCGTTGACGTCACGGTATCGTCGCTGGGCGATGCCACCTCGCTTGCCGGCGGCACGCTCGTGATGACGCCGCTGTCGGCCGCCGATGAAAGAATATATGCAGTCGCACAGGGGCCGATTGCCGTCACGGGGTTTGCATCGGGGGGGAAGTCTGAGACCCTGACGCAGGGCGTGCCGACTACCGGGCGCATTGCAAATGGTGCCCTGGTGGAACGCGAGGCCCCCGGCCGGCTCGACGATGATCGCTTCATCGTGCTCGAGCTGCGCAGCCCCGACTTCAACACGGCAGTCCGCATCACCGACGTGATCAACGCCTATACCGGGCAAACCTACGGAATTCGCACGGCGCGCGAGGAAGACCTGCGGACGGTCACTCTGGCAAGGCCGCGTACCGTCAGTGCGGCGCGCTTCCTGGCGGAGGTCGGCGCATTGCTGGTCGAAGCCGATTCACCGGCCCGTGTCGTGATCGATGAGCGGACCGGCACGATCGTCATCGGACAGGACGTGCAGATTTCCACCGTCGCGGTCGCGCACGGAAATCTCTCCGTGCGGGTCACCGATATGCCGAAGGTTTCGCAGCCGGCGCCGTTCTCCGACGGCAAGACGGTCGTCACGCACGACACCGTGGTCGATGCGCTGGAGGAAGGCGGAAATATCGCCATCGTCGGCGGAACCAACCTGCATGTGCTGGTCAATGGTTTGAACAAGATCGGTCTGAAGCCGCAGGGCATCATCGCCATCCTGCAGGCCATCAAGACCGCCGGGGCGCTACAGGCAGAGCTCGTCGTGCAATGAAGAACGTTCTTGCAATGCTTCGGATCGCAGTCCCGGTCGCGGCTTGTGCCGCCGCGGTTGTTGCGCTCGCGATATCGCCGACGTGGGCGGAACAGGATTGGATTCCCATCGTCGCCACGACCAATGTCGATGCGACCGAACTCACCGATCAGTCCGGAGTGGATGCCGGGTGGGATCCGTTGGTGCTTCTGGGGCCCAAGCAGTTTGCGCCGATCACGACGCAGTCGATTTCTCCGCCCGTTTCCAGAGAGCCGGTGCGCCGCATGCCTTTGAGGCAGCCGCGGCTGGCGCAACAGCAGGTCGCCCCGCCGCCGCAAAACGCCGTCGCGCCGGAGATGCTCCGGAAGCCTGAGATCACACGTGTTCCGACACCTGTGCCGGTTGCCGCATCTGCGCCGGTTTCGGTTTCGGCTCCGAAAGATGCGCCTGGGGCGGCGCCAACCGCGGGGCAACAGTATTGCATCAATATCGCCGACACGGCGGCCGATGCGCGCTTTGCCTGGCAGAAGAAGACGCTCGGTGAGATCGAGCAGGAACTCGATCGGCGCATCGCGCTTCTGGAGCAACGCGCGAAGGAGTATCGCGAGTGGCTGGCCCGCCGGGACGAATTCGCAAAGAAGGCGCAAGGGACGCTGGTGGAAATCTACACCAAGATGCGCCCGGACGCGGCGGCTTTGCAGCTTGCCGCCATGGACGAGGAAACGGCCGCCGCAGTTCTGACGAAGCTGAAGCCGCGAAACGCCAGCGCCATTCTCAGCGAGATGCCGCCTGGTTCTGCCGCGCGACTGACGACGACGATTGCGGGTGCCGCCAAGGTGAACCCTGATCCGGTTTCCGATACGCCTGCCGTTGGTGGCAAGTCATGATCTCCAGGCTGACACTGGCGGCCGCTGCGACGCTGCTTGGCGCCTGCAGCATCGATCCGCACGATATCGGACGCGAGCCGCATATGACGCCCGTCGGCGCGGGACTCATCCCCGACCGCGTGCCAATTCTGATCGAGCCGACACAGCCTGCAGTTTATCAACGCGGGAATTCCTTCTGGCAGGATTCCAGCGCGGATCTTTTCCGTGATCCGCGAGCTACGAAAATCGGCGATGTCGTAACGGTAAAAATCGCCATCAAGGACAAGGCGGAACTCGATAATACATCGAACCGGTCGCGCGACTCCAACAAGACGATCGGCGTCGGGGGATCCTACTCGATCGAGACCTTGAAGCGCGAGAAAGAGGGATCGGCGCAGTACGACGGATCGATCAACTCCAAGACGACCTCTAAAGGCATCGGCGGCATCGAGCGTTCGGAAAAGATCGAATTGCTTGTTGCAGCAGTTGTCTCCGACGTTCTGCCGAACGGCAATCTCGTGATCAGCGGAACGCAAGAGGTGCGCGTCAACTTCGAGGTCCGCGTGTTGAGTGTGGCCGGCGTCGTGCGTCCGCGCGACATCTCGACAGACAACACGGTCTCCTACGACAAGGTCGCGGAGGCGCGTATCTCCTATGGTGGCCGGGGCCGGATCACCGAGGTCCAGCAGCCGGGCGTCGGCCAGCAGCTCCTCGATATCATTATTCCGTTCTGACGCATCGGAGATGATGCAGCCATGGCGACCGCAGTGGAAAATCCGGAAGGCATGTCGGAAAAGGCGGGGTCCGGTTCCATCGTGACATCGATCGTCGCGGTGCTTGTGCTATCCGTGATTGCGGCGGGTGGCGGAGGATTTCTGGGGTTGCAGCTTTACACGATGGTCGAGCAGTCCATTCAGCGCAAGGCTGAAGCTGCGGAGAAAGCCAAGCCACCAGCCACAATCAAGCCGGCTGTCGCTGGCGCGTCGCAGATCAAAACACTAGCTCCGGTCATCACCAACCTCGCGGATCCGCCGACGTCATGGGTGCGGCTGGAGGCTTCGCTCGTTCTGGACGAGATGCCGTCTGACGAGGCGGACCTGCTTGCAACCAAAGTTTCGGAAGATATCATCGCCTTTCTTCGCACCGTGACTGTGGCCCAAGTCGAGGGCGCGAGCGGTTTTCAGCATCTGCGTGAAGATTTAAGCGACCGCGTGAAAGCGAGAAGCGCCGGCCGCGCGCGCGAACTCGTCGTGCATACCTTCGTCATCGAATGAGACGTTATCGCGCCGTCCTGCTCGGGGTTTTGGCCCTGCTGGCGTTCTCGGCCGCCGCTCATGCGCAGGTCCCCGGCCTGGACGCGCTCGTGCCTCAGGGCGAGGGAACGGCAACCGGGCGTATCGTCCAGCTTGTCCTCGTCATTACTCTACTGTCTGTCGCGCCCGGCCTGCTGATCATGGTGACGTGTTTTACGCGGTTCGTGATCGCCCTGTCGTTTCTGCGTGTCGGGTTGGGATTACAGACCACTCCGGCCAATCTCATCATGATCAGCCTGGCGCTTTTCATGACGTTTTTTGTCATGGGGCCGACGCTCGACCAAGCCTGGAACAACGGCCTCAAGCCGCTCGTCGAGAACCGAATCAGCGAGGAAGAAGCTTACCAACGTATTACCGATCCTTTCCGGGCGTTCATGCGCGCACACGTCCGCGACAAGGATCTGGCATTGTTCGCGGACATGGCTGGCCGGACGGGCACGCAGAGCAATCCCGATCAGATCGAGATGCGGGTTCTTATTCCCGCGTTCATGATTTCCGAGCTCAGACGCGGATTCGAAATAGGCTTTCTGATCGTCCTGCCATTTCTCGTCATCGATATGATCGTCGCCACGCTGACCATGTCGATGGGCATGATGATGTTGCCGCCGACCGTTATTTCATTACCGTTCAAGGTGTTATTCTTCGTTCTTATCGACGGCTGGAATTTGTTGGTTGGCGGACTGATGCGGTCCTTCCTTTAGTTGCGGAGGGCAGCGCTCGTTAAGGTCTGCGCAAGGTATATACGGCATTATCCTTACCGATGACAGCTTGGTGCCGGCAGGACGCCGGACCAAAAGCATGATGCTGCGCTGTCATACCGGCTGATCCGGTATGTCCCCGAACCTGTTACGAACCTTCAAAGGGACATTCCTCTTATGACGAGCCTTCTCACCAATTCGTCGGCAATGACTGCGCTGCAGACGCTGGCGCAGACCAACAAGAATCTTGAAACGACCCAGAGCCGTATCTCGACCGGCCTGCGCGTCGGAACCGCCTCCGACAACGCCGCTTACTGGTCGATCGCGACCACCATGCGTTCGGACAATCAGGCGATCTCGACTGTTCAGGACGCTCTCGGTCTCGGCGCCGGCAAGGTCGACACTGCATATACGGCCGTCAGCGACGCCGTTGATCGCGTCACCGAACTGAAGCAGAAGGTTCTTGCTGCGAAAAACGCCAGCGCCGAAGACAAGGCCAAGCTGCAGAGCGAAATCTCGGTTATTCAGGCTCATCTGAAGGACACGGTTGGCAACGCACAGTACGCTGGCTCCAACCTGATCCAGACGGATTCGACGGATACCGTCACCAGCTTCAACATCGTTTCGTCCTACAACAGGGACTCCGCCGGCACCGTCACGACCGGCAGCATCGACGTGACCCTGGCCAACATCCGCCTGATCGACAGCGATTCGGGTGGCGCTGCCGCCGGCATCCTGGACAAGGAGTTCACGACGACGGGTGAAGGCGCAGTTGCCGATATCTCGATCCTGACGTTGGACGTCACGGCGACGGACGTCGACAACGACGACCTCGACGACATGCTGACGGCCATCGAAACCGGCTTGTCCAGCCTGGCGACCGGCGCCGCCGAACTCGGCGCTGCCAAGAAGCGCATCGACCTGCAGCAGACCTTCATGACGAAGCTCAGCGATGCGATCGAGCGCGGCGTCGGCCAGCTCGTCGATGCTGACATGAACGAAGAGTCCGCTCGTCTGCAGGCTCTGCAGGTTCAGCAGCAGCTTGGCATCCAGGCGCTGAGCATCGCCAACAGCAACAGCCAGAACATCCTGTCGCTGTTCCGCTAACAGGCTGATCCATCTCCTCTGGAGATGGATGGGGGGATAACCGGCTCCGGTGTGGCCGGCGGGTAGGTGAGGCAACTGATTCGAATCGGTTGCCTCCAACCGCCCGGCAATTCGGCTTCGCTGGGTTCAGCAAGGTTATCAACTGGAATTTCCGGGCCCTGGGGGAGGGGCTCGGTTCCTCGTCACTCTCGCACAAGGTTCCCGCTCAAGAATCTGGTCCCGACTGAATTCGTATCGTGTGGAAGGTTGGAATGATCGGGCGAGAACAATTGGAACGGCTCTTGGCGAACTTGCGTTCGCTGGGACCAAGGCGCCTTCTGGCGCTGGCGATCATCGGTGCCACCGTGTTCGCCGGGGTTGCCATGTCCAGCATGCTGCTGAGCCGGCAGGAGCTCGATACGCTCTACACCGGGCTGACCGCGCAGGACGTGAGCAGGATCGGTGCGGCGCTCGGAGAAGCGGGGATCGCCTTCGACGTCAATTCCGAAGGCAATAAAATCATGGTGCGGCCGAGCCAGACGGCGACGGCGCGCATGCTGCTGGCACAAAAGGGGCTGCCGAGCAGTTCGAACGCAGGCTACGAGCTCTTCGACAATATGGGCTCGATCGGCCTGACCTCGTTCATGCAGGAGATTACGCGCGTCCGCGCGCTGGAAGGTGAGATCGCGCGCACGATCCAGGCGGTGCACGGTGTCCGCGCCGCGCGCGTCCATCTGGTCCTGCCTGATGCGGGATCGTTTCGCCGTAACAGTCAGACGCCGTCGGCCTCCGTCGTGATTCGCACGGAAACCAGCGGCGATTCCTCCTCGGCTGTTGCCATCCGCCACCTCGTGGCTTCGGCGGTTCCGGGCATGCAAGTCGATCAGGTCACGGTGCTTAGCACCGATGGCAGTGTGCTTGCGGCTGCCGGAGACGCGTCAACCGCGACGCCGGCGCGATTGGTCGATCTCGAAAAATCGTTCACTCGTGACTTGCAGGCGAGCGTCAGCAAGACGCTCACGCCCTATCTGGGCTTCGGCAATTTCGAAGTCAGCGTCGCGGCCCGGTTGAACACCGACAAGCGGCAGATCAACGAGACGAACTACGATCCGGAATCCCGCGTCGAGCGATCGGTGCGTGTTGTTAAAGAGTCCGGGAACTCGCAGAACCAGGCCAATCGTACGCCGGTCACGGTCGAGCAGAATATCCCGGCAGAGGAGCCGACGGCGCGTTCCGGCGATGTCTCGTCGCGCTCCAACGAGCGGCGCGAGGAGCTGACGAACTTCGAGATCAACTCCAAGAGCATTTCAACGGTCAGCGACGGCTACCGCATCGAGGCTCTCACCGTTGCTGTGGTCATCAATCGCAAGCGGTTGATGGAGACACTGGGCGACGGAGCCGGCGAGGAGGCTCTCAACACTCAGCTCAAGGAGATCGAGCGGCTGGTTTCCACCGCTGCTGGCGCTTCGCAGGATCGCGGCGACCGGATCACGGTGGCCGCCGTCGATTTCTTCCGCAACGGCGAGCCGATGGAGCCGGTGGCGGATGCCGGTCTCATGGAGCTGCTGACGCGGCAGTCGGGCAGCATCATCAACGCCCTGGCTATCCTCGGTGCCACCGGATTGCTGGTGTGGATGGGCCTGAGGCCCGCGCTTCGGGCGGTTCTGGCACCTCCGGGACCCGGTGGCGAGGGAGCGGTTGCGGGCGGAGAGCTGAAGACAGAGGCGGAGGGGGGATCGTTTGCCACCCATCGTCTGCAAGGCGCGGAACAGCCAAACCTCATCGCCGATCTGCAAGCCAAGATCGGCAACTCCCCGCAAAAGCGGCTGGAGCAGATGGTCGATTACGACGAAGACCAGGCGGCTGCAATTCTCAAACAGTGGATGCGTGAGGCGAGAAGGGCATGAGTTCGGTATCAGTAGCGCGTTATTTGCTTGATTTCGCTTCGGATGGGGAGGACGGGCGTTCGGCTCCTTCCGCGCCGGTCAGACGCGAGCAGCGGGCAACTCCGCCGGAGGATATGGTCCCCCGGGCGGATCTCTCTGCGCAGGTCGAAGCGGCCTATCAACGAGGATTGGAAGACGGGCGTGCCGAAGCGGCGGCTGCCGCGGAGACGCGTCTCGTCGAGCGCCTCCGGCAGCATGATGCCGAGCGCGCCGCCGATCGTCAGACCTGGGCCCGCGAGGAAGCGGACAAGCTCGCCGAAGGTTTCGCCAAGGGGCTGAAGGGCCTTGAGACGGAGATCGCGAGCGCCGCTGCGCGTGCTCTTGCGCCCGTACTGTTCGACAAGGCGCGCCGTCAGGCCTTGGCCGAGATGAGCACCCTGGTCAACGAATTCGTGACGCGCCAGCAGGGCATTGCGATCGAGGTCAGCGGTCCTGACGACCTTGTTGACGAACTGCAGGATAATTTCTCCCGTCGGCAGATCGACATCACGCCGGTCCGGAGCGATGACTGTGATGTTCACGTCCAATGCGGTGAAACTGTCTTTGAAACCCAACTCGCTGCTCTGGCCCGTCGCATCGGAGACGCCCTCCGATGAGCACCGATACATCCGACGAAAGAGGTCATGAGATCATCCTCATCCGCAAGCGGGGCGGGGATCACGATCATGGCCATGGCGGCTCGGTCTGGAAGATCGCGTACGCTGACTTCATGACCGCCATGATGGCGTTCTTTCTCGTCATGTGGCTGATCAATGCCTCGGACAGGGAAACGCTTACGGCGGTTGCCAGCTATTTCGACCCCATCCGGCTGACCGACAAGGTTGCCAATCCGAAGGGGTTGCACGACATGGAGACCGGCGCGCGCGGGCAGGAGAACAGACCCGGCGAGTCGAAACTCCAGAACGGGGCAGCGACGGGTGACCCGCGCGCCGAGTTCGGCCCAAAGGCGAAGTATCCCGACGATGTGCTGTTCAGCGATCCCTATGGGGTACTGGCGAAGCTGGCCGCGCTCGCAACGATCGAGAAGGCCGTCGAGGCGCAGGGGCAAGCCGATGCAGTGAACCTGGCCGGAGAAGCGTTCCGCGATCCGTTCGATCCGGAATTCAGATCTGCCGTTGAGCAGGCCGTTGCCGTCGCCCCGTCACCGAAGCCGGAAACGCAGCCGGAGCAGACCGCCGAAGCGATGCAAATCGCCCTTCAGTCCGATGCTCAAGGCGCGGATGCGATATTGGCCAAGCTATCGCCGCAGGCCGCTGACGGGCAGACCGTGTCAGGCAGCGCAGCCCAGACCGGGACGCCGGAAGGCGAGAGCCATTCTTCGAGCAGCGATCAGAATCGAACCGGCCAGGCCGAAAGTCCTCCGGTCGTAGATCCAGGGCTTGAGGCACAGATCAAATATGCGCTGCGCGAGGCTGCGCCGGGTGCGATGCCACACGTCGAGGTGCGCGGCACGAGCGAGGGTATTCTCATCAGTCTGACGGACGAGTTCGACTTCGGCATGTTCGCCATTTCCTCGGCGGAGCCGCAGCCGCAAACCGTCGTGCTCATGGAAAAAATCGGGAAGATCCTCAAAGACCGGCCCGAGCAGATCGTCGTGCGCGGGCACACCGACGGGCGCCCGTTCAAATCGAAGGCCTACGATAACTGGCGACTGTCTGCCGCGCGTGCGCACATGGCTTACTACATGCTTGTGCGCGGCGGGATTGGCGAGAAGCGGTTCGAGCGTATCGAGGGGCACGCCGATCGCAACCTGAAAATAGCCGGGGAGCCGGAGGCGGCCCAAAACCGGCGTATCGAAATTTTGTTGCGTAAGGGACATGCGTCGTGAAGGGCTTGTGTATTTCTGTCATTCTCGTTGCGATCGGTCTGCCGTTCGCTAAACCGGCAACCGCGGAAACCGTATCTGTATCAAATGACCCTATAGAACTGGTGCGGACCTTACGTACCGTACAGGACAAGATCGTCCAGGGTAGCCGCGGGGCATATGCGTCACAACGCAAGCTCATCGCGGCTGTCACGGATCAGCTTCTGAGCGCAAAGCCGGAAGTCTGGCGCGACGTGAAATATCTGCGCGCCGGCATTGTCTTCACGTTGAACGGCGGTGACACGCGCGTCGCGCGAAACGTACTCGGCCTTGGCGATCTGCCGGCGATGGAGGAGCGGATTCTGAAGGGTGCTCTCGCCTATGCGGAAGGGCGCACCACGGAGGCGTCCGAGCAGTTGTCCGGCATCGATGCGCTGAGCCTTGATTCGAGCATCGCCTCACACGTCGCGCTCGCGCAGGGAGTAATCCTCGCCAGGGATGAGCCGCAGCGTGCGGTCTCACGCCTTGAAATCGCGCGTCTCCTGGCGCCGGGAACGCTCGTGGAGGAGGCAGCTCTTCGCCGCGAAATCATGCTGGTGTCGGCACTCGAGGACTTCGACCGGTTCGAGACGCTGACCGCGCGCTACATGCGCCGCTATAGCAGGTCTATCTACGCCGTTGGTTTCCATCGTCAACTCGCTGCGGAGATCGCGAATTCGAAGAACTGGGACGATCCGCAGCGTCTGGCGAGACTGGACAGTATGATGGAGGGGCTCGATGCGCCGGCCAAAAAGGACGTCTATCTCGCGATGGCGCAGGCAGGCATCCTCAAAGGCCAGGTCGGCCTGACGCGCTTTGCCGCCCATCACGCCAACAGCCTTGGTGGGGATGCGGCGGCCGCGACGCCCCAGGCTCGCGTCTATGAGGCGGCGGCCTTGATTGCAACCGACGATTTCGAAGCAGGGTTGGCGCAACTGCAGCGCGTCGACCGCGCGGCGCTCACACCTCAGGATGTCGAGATATTGGATTCCGCGCTGAAGATCGCGAGGCAGATCCGCAGCGAGCCGACCGTTGCAACGCCGACCAGCCCGCCGCCGGTGGAGGGGGCTTCACCGCGGGCGCGGGATCTTGCTGCGACGGGCGCGCGCGTGGTCACGCTCGCGCAAGCCACGATGGCCAGAATAGACGGCATGCTGAGCAAGAGGGCCGTGGCGAGATGACGAAGGCAGGGGGAATCCCCGCACACCCGATCGTGCAACCCGAGACATCCGGGCATCGTCCGCTCGGCAAAGGCGGGCAGTCACGTGAGGGTGCGGAAGGCGGCTTCGGATTCCCCGAGCATCTGACAAATCTGGAGGGCGACAAACCCCAATCTGATGGCCTTGCGACCCAAGGGACCGGCAGCGCCCACAACCGGACGTCCGCACGCATGATGCTCGCCGAGATGCTCGTCATTGACGGCGGGCGAGCCGGTGACGTCGAAACAGCACGAACGTCAAAGTCAAAGCAAGGCACTATCGCTGATTTCGTCGCCGAGCTGAAACGCATGCTCGCAGATGACGCCTCGGCCGCCACGCTGGAGGGAGAGGTCGAGACCGCCGACGTCGGTGACGTGCAGAAAGCTGAAGCAAACCCGTTCGAGGTTCTGCAAAACGTCGTGGCGTTATTGCCTCAAGGCGCAATCCGTAACGCCGCATCGGTGGCGATGCGCGATGCGGCGCGGACTGACGGATCCGACGCCAAGGTCCTGCCATTGCCGATTATGACGAAGCATGCGGCCGCGCCGATGGGGCAAGCTGCGGATGTCGCGCCGTCGGACACTGATGTCACGGCCGCGATGCCGGGTGCGGTATCTCCGGACGATGCTATGGAATTCCCGACAAGCGAGCTGCGCGTCGGCCGGCCGGCCGGGCGCACTGCGGAAGTCCAGTCTGATGTGGACGTTGGCCGCGATTCAGCGAACTCCGAAGTCAAGATCACGGCGGTCCGGCAAGAAACGCACTTCTCGCCGATGACGCGTTCCAGCCCGGCCGTGCAGATCGCCGACGCCGTGGCAAACGGACTGACAGATCCCGAAACGCAGAACGCGACCCGCGCGATCTTCGATCCGGCTGCCGCGAAGCCCGCTTCAACCGCGCCGCTGCGTGTCCTGCATATCCAGTTGCAACCGGTCGAGCTTGGCACGGTCAATGTCAGTCTTTCGCTGAAGGCCGACGTGCTTGAATTGCATCTGGAGGCCATGCGTGCCGATACGGCGGATTTGCTGCGCCGTGACCGGGAAGTCCTCTCGGATCTGCTTCGGCAGTCCGGTTACGATATCGACGCCGTCTCGGTTCGGATCGCCGATGCCGATTCTGGATTGATCTCTGGCGGGCAAAGCCCGTCACACACGAGCGGGCAGATGCCGTCAGTGGCTCCCTCGGGGCAGACGCAATCGGGGTGGTCGATGCCCGATGACCGCTCGCGCGGAACGCGACAGCAGCCGGGCGAAGGACAGCATCCGTCACAAGCCCAAGGCGAGACGGCGCGCGGGGACAGTGTCGATACGGGTAGCGGCGCGGTCTATATCTAAATCCGTCCAGCCACGTCATCCGGGCTCGGCAGCAAAGGTATGAACTACCTCGGCGGCCGCATCGCGCGCAAAGTTACTCTCCTAACGCCAGGAGTATGAAACACGGCTTTTTCGCGCGTTGCGCAGCATAGCTTGCTATTCTTATTTTTCCCGCCAGGGTTATGTAGAAAATTTTTCTGATAAATTGTGCCGCTCACAGAGAGACGGTGCGATGCCCAAAGACATGCCATTCGCTGATGCGAGCGCAACCGACGATGAATTCTTGCGCTTGGTGGTTCGAACTGTAGATGGGGCCACGTTCGAACCGGAAGCTGCGCCCGGCTTTCGCGTCATGGAGCTGATCCGCGCTTACGGGATCCCGATCAAGGCCGAATGCGGCGGTTCCGGTGTCTGCGCGACCTGCCATGTCCGCATCCCGAAGCCCTGGCAGGATCTGCTGCCCCCGCCGTCCGACGACGAGCTGTCGAAGTTGGATGAGATTCCGGATGCCGACGACACCTCGCGGCTCGCCTGCCAGATCATGATGAGCCGGGAACTCGATGGTCTGGAGCTCGAGATCCAGCCTGACAGCCTCGTGGCACAAACCTGGATTGCCGGGTGAAGAGATGAGCAGTTTTCCGATTTTTATAGACGTCAGTACCGTTTCACCCCTGGTCGTCGGTGGTGGGGAGCTGGCGCTGATCAAGGCGCGCCTGCTGCTGAAGCGCGCGGATCGCGTGACGTTCGCGACAGCGGCCGCGGTTCCGGGAGTTCATGCGCTGGTCGCGGCGGGGCAGGCTGAGATCGTCAGCGCGGAACCGGATCAGTCCATGATCGCCGGACGTCCGCTGGTCATCTCCGCGACGGAGGACGACGTTGAGGACGCCCGCGTGTCTGCATTGGCGCGTCAGCTTGGCGTCCCGGTGAATGTTCCCGATCGTCCGGAGCTGTGCACGCTCTCGCTTCCAGCCATTGTGGATCGCGGCGAGGTGACAGTTGCGATCGGCACGGAAGGCGCGGCCCCTGTGCTTGCAACGGAGCTTCGCGCCCGGTTGGAGCAGGATCTGCACCCGCGCCTGGGGCGTCTTGCCGAAGTCGCTCGCACCTATCGCGAGGAGGTCGGCGCGCGGCTCCAGCCTGGTCCGCAGCGTCGCGCATTCTGGCAGGGCGTATTCAACGGACCTGCTGCTGAAGCCATTCTCACTGGCGATGAAACAGCCGGACGCGCCTTCATCACGGCCCATCTCGAAGGTGCCGAAGCCGATGGTCCGCCTCTGGGCCGGGTCATCCTCGTGGGGGCAGGACCGGGTGATCCGGATCTTTTAACACTGAAGGCGGTGCGTGCGCTGAAGAGTGCCGACGTCATTCTCTACGATGGTCTCGTCAGCGATGGCGTCCTGGAATACGCCCGGCGCGAGGCGCGGATGATCTCCGTTGCCAAGGCGCGCGGTCGTCATTCGAAAACGCAAGCCGAAATCAACGCGCTGATGGTCGCTTTCGCACGAGAGGGCAAGACGGTCGTTCGACTCAAGGGCGGCGATCCCTTCATCTTCGGGCGCGGCGGCGAGGAGCTGGATTGCCTGCGCGCCTCGGGAATTGCGGTGGAGGTCGTGCCCGGCATCACCGCGGCAGTCGCCGCCGCCGCATCACTGCAAATCCCGCTGACACATCGTGATATCTCGCATTCTGTGACTTTCGTCTCCGGCCATGCCGCGGGGGATGGCGCGCCGGATTTCGATCAGGTCGCGTTCCATGCGCTGGCGGGCGGACAGTCCACACTCGCGGTCTATATGGGCTTGGCCACGGCCGGTGCGTTGGCTGATAAATTGATCAGCTCCGGCTGGCGGACGACAACGCCGGTGATCGCCATCGAACGGGCCTCGCAGATAGACGAGCGGCGTGTTGCGACAACACTGGCCCAGTTATCGGAAGACCCGCAGCGTCTAGGCCTCGACGGTCCGACCTTGCTGATCATTGGCGAAATCGCGGCCCTGCCTGCGGCCGGTGACGTCAGACATATTGATAGCCAGCCGATCGAAACTACGGAGGCGGCTTATGCCTAGCGTCGTCACCGCGAACGCGCTCGGTTCGGGCGCGGTTGTCTACCTCTCCTCAGACGGCAAGTGGATCGAAGCGTTGGCCGGAGCAGCCGTCGCCGAGGATGCCACACAACTGAAGGCACTTGAGGAGCAGGCATCGCGCGCGGTCGAGGAGCGCGAGGTCACAGGTGTCTATGCCATGGATGTCAACATGACTGAGGGCCAGCCGGCACCCGTTTCGGTGCGCGAACGCATTCGCGCCGCCGGTGGGCCGAGCGTGTAAGGGGTTCAAATGTATCGCTACGATGAATTCGATCACGGCTTCGTCGCCGAACGCGTCAAGCAGTTCAGCGATCAGGTTGCGCGCCGGCTCAAAGGCGATTTGACTGAAGAGCAGTTCAAGCCGTTGCGTCTGCAGAACGGCCTTTATCTGCAACTCCACGCCTACATGCTGCGGATCGCCATTCCATACGGTGTGCTCTCGAGTCGCCAGCTTCGCCAGCTTGCGATGATCGCGCGGCGGTGGGATCGCGGCTTCGGCCACTTCACCACGCGCCAGAACATCCAGTTCAACTGGATACGTCTCGACGATGCACCCGACATCCTGGCCGCGCTGGCGGAAGTCGAGATGCACGCGATTCAGACCAGCGGCAACTGCATCCGCAATGTCACCGCTGATCCGTATGCTGGTGTCGCAATCGATGAGATCGAAGATCCACGCGTGTGGGCCGAAGTGCTCCGCCAGTGGTCGACGATCCATCCTGAGTTTCTGTTCCTGCCGCGCAAGTTCAAGGTGGCGATCACAGGAGCAGCCGAGGATCGCGCCGCGATTCTGTTCCATGATATCGGCCTCAAGATCGTGAAGCGCGCCGGCGGCGAGATCGGCTTTCAGGTGTTTGTCGGCGGCGGACAAGGGCGCACGCCGTACGTCGCTCAGGAGATCTCTGCCTTCATTCCGCGCGATCATCTGCTGTCGTATCTGGAAGCCATCATGCGCGTGTACAATCTGCATGGCCGGCGCGACAACATCTATAAGGCGCGCATCAAGATCCTGGTCAATGCGCTCGGCATCGCTGAATTCCGCACGCAGGTCGAGGCCGAGTGGGTGAGGCTGGACAAGCCGACGATCGATCTGCCGGTTGAAGAATTGCAGCGCATCGCAGCCTATTTCGCGCCGATTTCCTTGAAGCCTCAATCGCAGCGCGACAGTGCGATCGAGGCGCGGCGGCGCACGGATGAGGCCTTCGATCGCTGGGTTCGCACCAATGTCATGCCGCATCGCGTTGCGGGACATGCCATCGTGAATATCTCGCTGAAGGAGCCGGGCAAAGTCCCCGGTGACGCGTCGGCGGAGCAGATGGAGGCGGTCGCCGATCTCGCAGATCGCTACGCGCACAGCGAGATCCGCGTTGCCTACCAGCAGAACCTCGTGCTCCCGAACGTCGCCGTGAAGGATCTGGCGTCCGTCTATGACGGTCTCGTTGCGGCGGAGATCCAGACCGCGAACACCGAGCTGATTACCGATATCATCGCCTGCCCCGGCCTCGACTATTGCAACCTCGCCAACGCCCGCTCGATCCCGATTGCACAGTCGATTGCCTTGAGATTCGCCGCGCCGCAACGCGCCGAGGAGATCGGGCCGCTGCGCCTCAACATCTCGGGCTGCATCAATGCCTGCGGCCATCATCACGCGGGCAACATCGGCATTCTGGGAGTCGATAAGAAAGGCACCGAGCACTACCAGATCACACTGGGTGGCAGTCCCAAGGAGGACGCCGAGGTCGGCGATATCGTCGGCCCGAGTTTCACTGCAGAGCTTGTTCCCGATGCCATCGAGACGATCGTGGACACCTATTTGAGGCTGCGCCGAGAGCCGGCCGAGACGTTCGTTCAGGCGTATCGCCGTCTGGGCAAGACCCCGTTCCGCGACGCATTGTACGGTCCCGAACCTGCACGCCGCGCGAAGCCCGATGTCGTGGAGGCAGCGAATGTCTGAACCGAAACCTCTGCTGTCCCCGCTGCGTCCGCCAGCAACCGAACCACGCCTTTGGACTGCGGACGGATTTGCCCAAGATGCGTGGACCGCCGTGGATGATGAAGCGACGCTGCCGATCGATGGGCGGGCGATCCTCTCGCTGAAACGCTGGCGCGCGGAGCAAACGGCGCTTGCCGCGGCCGGAGTTCCGCTGGGACTTGTTGTGCAGCCCGCCGAGACGCTCGACTTCGACACCGACGATCTTCATCGCCTCGCGCTGATTGCACTGGTGTTCCCGAAGTTCACGGATGGCCGCGCGTATTCAACGGCGCGGCGGCTCCGCGAATGGAGCTACAAAGGAGAGCTCCGGGCAACGGGTGACGTCCTGCTCGATCAGGTGCCGCTGATGCTGCGCTGCGGGTTCGATACGATGCAAATCGTGCATGCGCCGACACTCGCTGCCCTTGAACGCGGGGAACTGCCGGCGGTAACCCGAACCTATCAACGTGGGGCACGAACCGCTCCCACGTTTCAGTCGCGTCATCTGCAAGGGGACGCGACCGCTGACGAGCTGGCCGATTCTCTGCTCAGGTATGCCGAGACCGGCTAGTCTCGCGGTTCAATGTGCCTTCCATAGGCGGCAAACGCCGCGTGCGCTTCCGCCATCTCGGCGTCGGTCAAAAGCACGGGGCCGCCGATCGCGAGCGATAGGCAATATTGCTTGGCGAGCGTCTCCAGCTCGACAGCCAGCCACTTGGCCTTTTCCAGATCGGGACCAACGGTGATCATGCCGTGATTGGCCAGCAGGCAGCCGTTGCGGCCGTTCAAAGCCTCAACGGCCAGCCGCGAGAGCTCCGCTGTACCAAATCGCGCATATCCGGCACATCGGATATCGTTGCCGCCGAAGGCCGCGATCATGTAATGGCACGCGGGGATAGGCTTGCGCGCGATGGCCAGCGTCGTCGCGTACGTCGAATGCGTGTGGACGATGGCGCCGACATCCGGCCTTGCGCGCAGGATGTCGCGATGAAACCGCCATTCTGACGACGGCTTGGCCGGACCGTCATAGCTGCCGTCCTCCGCATCCAGCAGCATCGCGGCGATCATCTCCGGAACCATCGCTTCGTAGTCGATGCCGGATGGCGTAATCAGCATGCCGCCGCCGTTTCGCACCGAAACGTTGCCGGAGGTGCCCTGGTTGAGCCCGGCTGCGTTCATCCACTGGCACGTGTCAATGATGGCTTGGCGCAATTTGCGCGCGCGCTTGGGCATGGCGTTCTACCCGGCGGAGAATGCGACTGGGGTGGCGGTAGCATGCGTCACAAGGCTTCACAAGGCTCAATGGCTGGCGTTTGCAAAGTGTCGTTTCGCTGCATCGGTCCATGACAAATGTGATCGGCACACGGCCTATAGCGTCCTTCCCGATTGTTGGCCCCTACACGATCCACTAGCGTCCCGAATTGCTCCTTCGTCAGTAGGTTCAGCGTCTATGTTTGGAGATGTCGGTTCGAGCCCCGCGTGGTTTGCTGCGGCCCGCCCGATGACCGGTGCCAGGTGCGCAGAATTTTCCCGCCCAGCCCGCGATCGGTTTTCGTCTGCACATCGTGTTGATCGCCTGGCCATCGTGCCAGCGGGCGGTGGAGCGATGCCCTTCAGCCCGTCACGTTCAGTCCGTATCTCAGAGTCCAGCCGCCAATGATGATCCCCAAGCAGACCACCCGCCTTTGGGCGGCCCTTGCTCTTCTGTTCGTGATGGCGATGCCGCTTCCCGCGTCGGCCGACAAAACCGCTCCCGATGACGTTGCGCGCGTCCTCGCGGGAATGATGCCGGCCGCAACCTCTCCGCTCCTCCCGTTGACTCAGGAACGGAGCTGGCAGGCACACGCGCGCGTTTTCGACCAGTCCTGGAAGGGCCTCGATCAGCGCCAGCTTTCCAGGATCCGGAACTGGTCGCAGGCCACGCTTACGGCCCGCCGGCCGGTGATGTTCTACATGTTCAGCGGCCCTGACTTCCTTTATGCGAACGCGCTGCTGCCGGGCGCATCGACCTATGTGCTGAGCGGATTGGAGCCGGTAGGCCGCATTCCCGATCTGTCGCCAACGGTTCGCCGCGCGCTGCCGCAGACGTTGCAGTCGCTGCGCGGGTCGATGAACTCGATCCTGAACTACAGCTTCTTCAAGACCAAGGATATGCGTGTGCAGCTCGCTGGTGGCACGCTGAACGGGACGCTGCCGGTGATCTATGTATTCATGGCGCGCTCAGGCATGACGATCCACGAAGCGGAACTCATCACGCTCGCAAAGGATGGATCGGTCGCGGTTGTCGGTTTGGGAGAGGCTGCGACAGGGGCCCGTATTTCCTTCTCATCGGCTGGCGGACCGAAGCAGACACTCTACTATTTTCAGACCGATCTCTCCAACCACGGCGTGAAGACCAGTGGCTTCCTTGCGTTCTGCGAACAGCTCGGAATGGGTGACAGCCTGGTGAAGAGCGCGTCCTACCTCATGCATTTGGAAAGTTTCTCGACGGTGCGGGAGTTTCTGCTCTCGCGCAGCCAGGTTCTGATCCAGGACGATTCCGGTGTGCCTGTGCGGCACTTCCAGGCCGATGATTGGGATTTGCGGCCCTACGGAAAGTATCTGGGGCCGATTGCGCTGTTCGCAGGTCAGAACCAGCCGCAGCTCGGGCAGTTGTTCCGCAAGTCCGCGCAACGCCTGGACTTCGGCATCGGCTATCGCTGGCGGTCACAGGAGTCGAACCTGCTTGTCGCCACGAAGAAAAACCAGACCGCCGTGCAGACACTGGAAACGGTCGCACCGAACAGGTAGCAGCGCGCGTAAACTGAAATGAAAATGGCGCCCGTCAGAGGACGGACGCCATAATCGCTGCGGGTTCAGCCGCGGGTATCAGTCGCAGTACGTCGGACGATAGCAGCGCTCACGACCGCCACGACAGACATAGTCGCCATAGCGATTGTAGAAGCAGCGACGGCCAACGCGCTCACACTGCACCGGGCCTTTGTAGCACCCGTCGCCGCGGTAGTAGGCGCGCTCCCGGCCGTGCGCCATCGCGCCAAGAATACCGAGACCGATAATCGTGCCGCCGACGACGGCCGCGGTGCGACCGCCACGCCCTGCTTCAGCAGGCGCAGATGCAGCCATGCCGACGCCGATCGCGAGCGAAAGTGCCAGAAGCACGTGAACCAACTTCTTCATCATAGGTACCCCCAATGCTCCTTTGAGGCATCATTTGAGAGGACAACGGAATAGGGAGCAAACCGTTCCTTCTCGCCATAAAGCGCATGCCAAATGAATAAGGCGTGAACGAGCCATTCAGAGGGCTCAATCCGGGCACTTGCCTGAACCCGCGATGAAATGCGCGCGGTGAGGGAGGTTGTTTGCACGTGCATCCCGGTCGCAGGGTGTGGCTCTGCGGCTCTTGAGAGGCGAAGCGTGGTCCGCTAGGTCACAGATTATGACAACGAAACCGATTCTGCCCGGACCAGGCCCGATCGAGCCGATCAGTCTCAAGGACGCGCTCGAGGAGCGCTATCTGTCGTACGCGCTGTCCACCATCATGGGCCGCGCGCTTCCTGACGTGCGTGACGGTCTGAAGCCGGTTCACCGCCGCATTCTCTACGCCATGCGCGAGCTCAAGCTCGATCCGGCATCGGCTTACAAGAAGTGCGCGCGCGTCGTCGGCGACGTCATCGGTAAGTACCACCCGCACGGCGATCAGGCGGTCTATGACGCGATGGTGCGGCTCGCGCAGAACTTCGCGCAGCGTTATCCGCTGGTCGACGGCCAGGGCAACTTCGGCAACATCGACGGCGATAACGCGGCGGCCTACCGTTACACCGAGGCGCGGCTGGCCGATATCGCGACCCGTCTGCTGGACGGCATCGACGAGGAAACCGTCGATTTCCGGCCGACCTTCAACGGCGAGGAAGACGAGCCGGTCGTGCTGCCGGCCAATTTCCCGAACCTGCTGGCGAACGGCGCGTCCGGTATCGCGGTTGGCATGGCCACCAACATTCCACCGCACAACGTCGAGGAGCTGTGCAACGCGCTGTTGCACCTGATCAAGCATCCGAACGCGACCATAGAAAAGCTGGTCGAATTCATTCCCGGCCCTGATTTCCCGACCGGCGGTGTTCTGGTCGAGCCGCGTGATGCCATCATTGAGGCCTATCGCACCGGTCGTGGTGGGTTCCGTCTTCGCGCCAAGTGGGAGCGCGAAGACACCGGCCGCGGGATGTATCAGGTGGTCATCACCGAGATCCCCTATCAGGTCGCGAAGTCCAAGCT
>JAFAFW010000009.1 GCA_023423275.1 Pseudomonadota bacterium | reverse complement strand
GCGGGAGAACATTGTCAGGCCGCCCCAGGGTGACGTATACCGCGCCGAACCCGATCAGTGCGAACGCCAGGACCAAGAGTGCGGATCTGGCGGCGGTCGAACGAGACATGTGCGTTCGGCTCTCCTCAACGGCGCGTTGATGATCATGAAGCGGAGCCCGCTATGACCGACAAATCGGCCAAAACCCCGGCCAACGCCATGTGGGGAGGTCGCTTCGCGCTCTCGCCCGCCGAGATTATGGAGGAGATAAACGCCTCCATCGGCTTCGACAAGGTTCTAGCGCCCCAGGACATCCGCGGCTCGAAGGCGCACGCGGCGATGCTGGCCGCGCAGGGCATCATCTCCAAGGACGATGAAGCCAAGATTCAAGCCGGACTGGATCAGGTGCTGGGCGAGATCGAGGCGGGGACGTTCAAATTTTCACGCGCCCTTGAAGACGTGCACATGAACGTCGAGTCGCGGCTCAAGGAATTGATTGGCGATGCTGCGGGACGGTTGCATACGGCGCGTTCACGCAACGATCAGGTGGCACTCGACTTCCGTCTGTTCGTCCGGGATCGCATCGATGCCATGGACGCGGCGATCGGCCGTCTGCAATTGGCGCTCGCTCGGAAGGCGGAAGCGCACGCCGGCACCGTCATGCCTGGTTTCACGCATCTGCAACCTGCGCAGCCGGTGACGTTCGGGCACCATTGCCTGGCGTATGTCGAGATGCTGGCGCGCGATCGCGGCCGGCTAAGGGATGCCAGGGCACGGCTGAACCAGTGCCCGCTGGGCTCGGCGGCTCTGGCTGGAACGTCGTTCCCGATCGATCGCCATATGACGGCGAAGGCACTGGGTTTCGATGGGCCGACCGCGAACTCGCTCGACGGTGTTTCCGATCGCGACTTCGCGCTCGAAACGCTTGCCGCCGCCAGTATCGCCGCGATGCACATGTCGCGACTGGCGGAGGAGATCGTCATCTGGATGACGCCGCAGTTCGGTTTCATCAAGCTGTCGGATCGCTTCACGACCGGCTCGTCGATCATGCCGCAGAAGCGCAATCCGGATGCGGCGGAATTGGCGCGCGCCAAGGTCGGCCGCATCGCCGGTGCGTTCCAGAGCCTGCTGATGGTGATGAAAGGCCTGCCGCTCACCTATTCCAAAGACATGCAGGAGGACAAGGAAGTCACCTTCGATGCCCTCGACAGCGTCGCTCTGGTGTTTGCGGCCATGGCCGGCATGGTCGAGGACATGGAGCCCAACGCCGAGGTCATGGCCAAGGCCGCAGGGCGCGGCTATTCGACGGCCACGGATCTTGCGGATTGGCTCGTGCAGAACTTGAACCTGCCGTTCCGCGAAGCGCATCACGTCACCGGACGCATCGTCGCCGCGGCCGAGGCGAAAGGCATCGACCTCGAGGCGCTGCCTCTCGGCGCGATGCAGGCCATCGAACCGCGCATTACACATGAGATATCCACGGTTCTGAGCGTCGATAATTCGGTCAAGAGCCGAACGAGCTATGGAGGAACTGCGCCACACCTTGTGCTCGAAATGGCAAGAAGCTGGGTGAGCCGGTTGGAGAGCACGTGATCCGCCGGTTATTCTGGTCCCGGGGAATGGAGGCCGTGAGGTTAGGGGGCCTGGGCCATGCGCAGACTTTCAGTGGCCGGCGCGGTATGCGCCGGGCACCTCATCATTGTCGCGTCTGCGTTTGCGGATGATAAGACCTATCAGGCATGCGTCCAGGATTGCCGCGAGAAACTGCCGCAAGATATGACCCTCAAGCAGTGCATTATCATGAACAAGTGCGATCGATATCCGCGCGAGCGCTGGACCTATGAAGACTGTGTGGAACGCTGCGAGGATCGCGTTAACTCGGGCGGTGAACCGCTTCAGCAATGCATCGCGCGCTACGTTTGCAGCCAGCATCCACGCAGATAATGCCGGACTGCGAGGGTGCTGAACACTTGTCAGCCTTGGTCATGGGCAGTATCCCGACGCGCACCGGCTACATTTGACTCCGGCAAGGACGCCGATGCTGTTTCTCCTGAAGATCACGATCACGCCGGTGCTGGTTGCCTTGGTCAGCCTTGCGGCGCGGCGCTGGGGGCCAACATTCGCTGCCCTGATCATCGGCTTTCCGTGGATGACGGGTCCGATCCTGTTCTTCCTCGGGGTCGAGTACGGCGATGCATTCGTGGCCCGCGCGGCGGCGGGCGTGCTCGTCGGCACGGTGGGCGTCGCCTCATATCTGTTGGCTTTTGCGTCTGCTGCCAAGCGCGTATCCTGGCCGATCACCGTCGCCGTAGGGTCCGCGGCGTTCTTTGGCGCCGGGCTTCTCCTGAACACACTTCAGGTCTCGTTGTGGGTTGCCGCGCTGTGCGCTGTCGCCAGTCTGTTCGCGGCGAACCTTCTTATGCCGCGTGTTTCGGAGCTGACGGCACCGCCACATTTGCCGTGGTGGGACATCCCCATGAGGATGATTGCGACAGCCGCGCTCGTGTCTCTCATCACGTTGAGCACGAACTTCCTGGAGCCTGAATTTCTGGGCGTGGTCGCCACTTACCCCGTCATCGTGGCTGTTGTCAGCGCCTTTACCCACGCGCGCTGGGGATGGCAGCCTGCGATCCTGCTCGTGCATGGCGTGTCGATGGCGCTCTTGTCGTTTGTGGCGTTTTTCCTGATGCTGGGTGCTACTGTCGAGCATGTCGGGCTGGTCGCGGCATTTGCGCTGGCGGCCGCCGCCGCGTTGGTCGTCAGCAGCGCCATCGTCGTCTTCAACGGGTTGCGCAGAAACCGGGTCACAGCCTCGGATCGCAATAAATCGTGATGGTGTCTGGCGGCATGCCGCACGTTTGCCGGGTTTAAGCGTCAATCGAGCGGGCCGCCTTCGCCCTTAGGGGGTTGGCCTGATGCGTCTGAGCAGTATAGTCCCCCGCCTTTCCTCTCACCTGCCGGTTTCCATTCCCCATGCAGCAGCCGATCATCTCCATTTCTCAGCTGACGAAGCGCTACGCGACGGGCTTCGAGGCGCTGAAGGGCATCAACCTCGACATCAAGCGCGGCGAGATTTTTGCGCTTCTCGGTCCGAACGGGGCCGGTAAGACAACGCTGATCAGCATCCTATGTGGGATCGTCAACCGCACCGGCGGTGAAATCATGGTCGACGGCAAGGACATCGTCTCCAACTACCGCGCGACGCGATCCCTGATTGGCCTCGTCCCCCAGGAACTGACGACGGATTCGTTCGAGACGGTCTGGGCGACCGCCAGTTTCAGCCGCGGCCTCTTCGGGTTGCCGGCCAACCCGGCCTACGTCGAAAAGGTTCTGCGCGACCTTTCGCTGTGGGAAAAGAAGGACAGCAAGATCATGACGCTGTCCGGCGGCATGAAGCGTCGCGTGCTGATCGCCAAAGCACTGGCCCACGAACCTCGCATTCTGTTCCTCGACGAGCCCACGGCCGGCGTCGACGTGGAATTGCGTCAGGATCTATGGAGGGTTGTGCGGGGCCTGCGCGATGACGGCGTCACGATCATCCTCACGACGCACTACATCGAGGAAGCCGAGCAAATGGCCGATCGTATCGGCGTCATCAATGGCGGCGAGCTGATCGTTGTCGAGGAAAAGACCGAGCTGATGCGCAAGCTCGGCAAGAAGCAGTTGACGCTGGAGCTGAATGAGCCGCTGGCTGCACTTCCCCCGGCACTTATGACCCATGCGATCGTTCTGTCGGCAGACGGCCGCGAGCTGACCTACACGTATGACACGCGAGCACAGCGCACGGGCATTACAACCCTTCTGCGCGAACTGTCCGAAGCCGGAATCCGCTTCCGCGACTTGCGAACATCGCAAAGCTCGCTGGAAGAGATTTTCGTCGATCTGCTGAGGCAAAACCGATGAACCTTCGAGCCATTGGTGCAATCTACTATTTCGAGATGGCGCGCACCGGCCGCACGTTGCTGCAGAGCATCGTCTCGCCGGTGATCTCGACGTCCCTTTACTTCGTCGTGTTCGGCGCCGCGATCGGCAGCCGCATCCCGCAGATCGAGGGCGTTACCTACGGCGCGTTCATCGTGCCGGGGTTGATCATGTTGATGCTTCTGACGCAAAGCGTGGCCAACGCATCGTTCGGCATCTACTTCCCTCGCTTCACGGGAACGATCTACGAGATACTCTCTGCGCCGGTATCGTTTTACGAAGTGCTGCTGGGGTACGTTGGCGCGGCGGCAACCAAATCCATCATTCTCGGCATCATCGTCCTGGCAACCGCCAGCCTGTTCGTGCCTTTGACGATTGCCCATCCCGTCTGGATGGTTGCGTTTCTCCTGTTGACGGCGATCACGTTCAGTCTGCTCGGTTTCATCATCGGCGTATGGGCGGACGGCTTTGAGAAGCTGCAGCTCGTTCCGCTGCTCATCATCACTCCACTGACGTTTCTGGGTGGGACGTTCTACTCGCTGGAGGCGCTGCCACCGCTCTGGCAGAAAGTGAGCCTGTTCAACCCCGTCGTCTATCTCGTCAGTGGTTTCCGCTGGAGCTTCTATGGCGTGTCGGATGTCAGCGTTGGCGTCAGTCTGACCATGACACTGGCCTTCCTGGGGGCTTGCCTGGTCATCGTGTGGTGGATTTTCTCCACGGGCTATCGGCTGAAGAGCTAGCTTGTCAAAACGAGCGGCGGATCATCGTCAGCAGGGAGAACGCGCGTATGTCGTCGGCACCAATAGCGAAGGTGGGCGTCGTATCGCGCGAGGTGCTCACGGCAACGTCGGGTGTTGCATTTCTCCAGGGGGTTCGGGATGGGATCCATCCCGCGCCGCCCTATGCGGCTTCGACCGGCATCTGGATCTCTGAGGTCGAGCATGGCCGGGTCGTATTCGAAGCTGTGCCGTCCGAGCAGTTTTTCAATCCGCTGGGCTCGATCCACGGCGGTTGGGTTTCCGGACTGCTCGACTCGGCGATGGCCTGTGCCGTGCACGCGACATTGGAACCAGGGCAGGGCTATACGACGGTTGATCTTTCCGTCAGCTTCGTGAAGCCGGTTATGCCGGACTCCGGACAACTGCGCTGTGAGGGCAAGGTGATCCATACCGGGGGCCGCATCGCGACGGCCGAAGGCCGCCTGTGGGATGCCGCGGGCAAGCTATTGGCGCACGGCACGGAAACCTGCCTGATCTTCAAGCCGGAGCGTCGCACACCACCGGCTTAGCCGGCGCGCAGTCGGCTCGCATCGAACGCTGGCATGCGTCCGGGATCGAAGCGCGACAGGTCGAGGCTCTGCGTCTTGCCGTCGACGATGAGTTCGGCCATCGCCTCTCCCGTTGCGGGAGCGTTGAGGATTCCCCAGACGCTGTGACCAGTCGCGACGTAAGCGCCGTCATGTCCGGGGATGGGACCCATCAGAGGCAGCCCGTCCTGCGTCACGGGCCGGAAGCAGGCTCCCGATCTCACAATCGGCGTATCGGCGAGAACGGGCGAAAGCCGTGCGCACATTTCCTGCAACCGGGCGATGGCGCCCTCATCGGGGACAACGTCGCCCGGATCGACGGGCAGCGGATCCTCGCCGCGCAGTCCACAGACATATGTCGTCCCACCCACGCGCGGCATGACTTCCGGCGAAAGATGTTCGCCAGTTGCTTCCTCGTATTCCAGGAACAGCGCCTGGGCGGAGACCTGGTTGCCCGTATCGAAGACAACGCTGTGACCCTTCAGGCCAAAGACGCCCGGCAAAGGCACCCATTCCGAAGCAAGGATCGACCATGGCCCCATCGCGATGACGACGGCATCGCCGGATATGGTTTCGCCATCGACGGAGACGCCGATGACGCGCTCTGTCGCCGCGTCTCGCACAAGACCTGTGACCGTGCCGGAGCGTACGCTCGCGCCATTCTCCCTCGCGGCGCGCATCATGGCTTGCGTGAAGGCTTCCGGATCGACCTGCGCGGTGGTGTTTTCCGTGCCGAGACGCCGCGCGACGTTGACCGTATCCGCAAGCCAGTCGAAAGCGTGACGGCTGCGTTGGGGTTTGTCGTTGCGCGCGCTGGCTGCGCCCGCATATGTCGGCAGCCGGCGATAGCCCCAGTCGTTGCCGAGATCATCGGCAAGCTTGCCGTGCATCATGAAGCTGCGCCGGGCCATCGGGGCGAGCGGTGTGCCATCGCACCAGTCGAGCGCCAGGAAGCCGCCCGATTTTCCGGACGCCGCACATGCGATTCCCGTCCGCTCGATCACGACGGCCTCGACACCGCGCAGGCTGAGGAAATAGGCGATCGACGTTCCGATGACGCCGCCGCCGCAGATCAGGACTCGCATTGCGCCTCAGGCTTCCAGAGCGAACTCATTCATCGCCCATCCATCCCACAGAAAGTCGTAAACCGCTACCCAAGGCGAAGCTGCCCCCAATTTGCATGCTTCGGCATGATGGCTATGGTGGGTGCCGATCGGGGATGCGTCGAGGGCCCCGGATGACTTGGGGATCTAGGGGGCACGCCGTGAGCGATGTGTTTTTGTATTTGCCGGTGATCGGCTGGCTCGCCATGGCGCTGACACTGCTCTCCACGTTTTCACGGACGATCATCCGCCTGCGCGCCTTCGCGGCAACCAGCAATGTCCTGGCCATCATCGCATCCGCTGCTGCGGGCTATTGGCCCAATGCCGTGCAGAATGCCATCCAGCTTCCGTTGAACATCCAGCGCATTCGGGAAATGCGCGCGCAAGTGGACAAGCTCAAAGCCGCTCCCGTGACCGGACTGCATGTCGGTTGGCTGATGCCGCACGCCGTCGAAAGCACACTGATGGTAGGGCAGGTGTTGTTTCGCAAAGGTGATGCGGGCGATCGGCTGTACTACCTCGTTTCCGGCACCATCCATTTCGATGAGATCGGCGTGGAGATTGGCGAAGGCGCGCTGTTCGGGGAGATTGCGTTCTTTACCCGCGATGGCTGCAGGACACAGACGGCGATCGCGAAATCGGAGTGCAAGCTGCTGTCGATCGATCAGGATCAGCTCAAGCAGCTCTATTTCCAGAACCCCGAGTTCGGCTGGTATCTGATTCAGCTCATCGCACAACGGCTGATGGACAATGCCCGCACTCTGTCCGGTGAGCCGGCTGCGGCGAAAGAAGCGCTGCAGGCTTGACCTGTTCGATGGGATGGTTCAATCGAGCGCGATGGCAAAGGCTCCTTCGAACACGCGCGACGGCAGCCTCGGGCGTCGCTCTTTTCTGATGGCCGGGCTTGGGGCATTGGCGACGGCCGCAGTGCCCTTGGGCGCCGCTGGCCAGAAAGCGGCCCAACCCTTTGAGCAGTGGGTGGAGACCTTCCATAAACGGGTCCGCGCCGCCGGCGTGTCCGACGCGACCTATCGCCGGGTGATGGGCGATATCAAGCCCGACATTTCTGTCTATGCACTCGATCGCGCTCAGCCGGAATTCCGCGAGCAGGTCTGGCAATATCTCAATCGCCGTGTATCCGACTGGCGCATCGATACGGGCAAGGAGCGTGCTGCCGAATATCGGGATCTGCTCGGCCGTATCGAGCGTACCTACGGTGTCGATCGCTACATCATGCTTGGCCTGTGGGGCATGGAATCCGCCTTCGGCGATGTCGTCACCAATCCCAAGCACATGCGTCCCATTATTCCGGCGCTGGCTGCCCTGGCGTGGGGTGATGCGCGCCGTCGCAAATATTGGGAACAGGAGCTGATCAACGCGCTGCGGATCGTCGATCGGGGCTGGGCCGATCCGCGCGGGATGATCGGCTCGTGGGCCGGTGCGATGGGTCATACGCAGTGGATGCCCGAGGTGTGGCTCAACATGGGCGTCGATTTCAATCGCGACGGGCGGATCTCGCCGTTTGGTCCCCCGGACGACGCGCTCGCGGGCACGGCGCAATATATCGCCAAGCGTGGCAAATACCGGCGTGGCGAAGCCTGGGGCTATGAGGTGAAGCTGCCATCCGGTCTGGGGGCACAAGGGAACACCCGAAGGTCCATCGCCGCGTGGCAGCATCGCGGGCTTACGCAAGCCAACGGTGAGGGCTTCCCGCGCCCGCAAGAGGAGGCCCGGTTGTGGCAGCCGGTTTCGGGTGGCCCGTCGTTTTTGCTGACGCGGAATTTCGATGCTGTTCGCTCCTACAACCCGGCCAACACCTACGCGCTCGCCATCGTGCATCTGGGTGATCGCATTCGCGGCGACGGCCCGTTCGTCCAGCAGTTCCCGGGCGGAGAGCGCGCGCTGACACTTCCGGAAGTGCAGGAAATCCAGCGCCGCCTCACCGCGGCAGGGTTCGACACCGGAGGCACGGATGGCCGTGTCGGCCAGGATACGATGCGTGCCGTCCGTGCTTTCCAACGCAAAGCGGGTCTGCAGCCTGCCGACGGCTATGCCGGCCTGAAGGTGCTCGCGCGCTTGCGTCAGGGCGGTTGAGACGTCCGCGTGTCAGTGACGGCTGAAGACCATCGTTGATCCGTCGCGCCGGAGCAGCAGGACCTCATAGGGCTCCCGCGCATTGCCGGACTCCATGCCTGGAGAACCGATCGGCATGCCCGGTACGGCGAGGCCGATCGCATCCGGACGCTCGGCCAGCAGGCGCCGGATATCAGACGCCGGAACATGCCCTTCGATGACATAGCCGTCGATCTTGGCGGTGTGGCATGATTGCAGGTTATCGGGGATGCGGGCGTCGGCTTTGACTTGAGTGAGTTCAACGGCGCCAAGGTCCTGCCACTTTGGCGAGAAGCCGCTGCGCGAGAGATGCTTCATCCAAAGCGTGCAGCAGCCGCATGAGGCGGATTTGAACACTTCGATCGGCTGCGCCATCGCCCCGCCGGAAGCCGTGAGCGTGGCAAGTGTGAGGGCCACCGCCGCCAAGAGGTGAGAGAATGCAGCGTATCTCATCTGTCGACCTCCCGTCCAGCTTGGCCCCTAGCTGAACCACTCGGCGGCACCGGTCAAGAGGTTCACCGATGTTTGATGCGGCGGCGGTACCAGGAACTCATAATTTCCATGGCGATCGTGGATACGACGCCGACTGCGAGCACCGCTGCTTCGGCCACGCCATATCCCCACAGATCGAGCATGACCGCGAAGACTGCTGGCGCGACAGCGTTGAGAAGCAAATACGGTGTCGCCAGAATACCCAGGATGGCGCCGTAACCCTGGGTTCCGAACAGCGCCAACGGTACAGCGCCTCTGACGATCGTGACGAGCCCGTTGCTGACGCCGAAGAGGACAATGAATGTCAGCGCAGCGATATAGTTCGCGCCGCCAAGCAGCAGGACTGCGAACGACAACGGCATCAGCACGATCGACATGCGCCCGAGATCGATCGCATGCAACCGGCCGCCGAACAGGATTTCGGCAAGCCGGCCGCCGACCTGGAACACACCTTTCAGCGAGGCGAGTGTGACGGCTGCGGCTGCAGCGAGACCACTGGCTTGCAGGACCGCAGGCAGGTGGACGGCCATCGCGCCGAACACGAACGCGCTCGCCGACGTCACGATGCCGAACAAGACGATCGCCAGCGTGCGGGCGCTGCCTTCGAGGGGTTGCTCGGCGACGGCTGCGGCTGGCGAGGCACCCGTTTGCGGCTTGGATGGGTTCGGCGGTTCCCGCCGTGACAGGCCCCACCAGTGCAACGGCAGGCAGATCGCCAGATTGATAACGGCATAGACGATCAAGGTCGTGCGCCAGCCGACCTGGGCATTCAAGAGATGTCCGATGGGCCAGAACACACTGGAAGCGAAGCCTCCAAAGAGTGTCAGGTAGGAAATCGCGCGACGACCGCGATTGGGTGCGATCTGCACCAGCGCTGCAAACGCCGCATCGTAGAGCGACATGCGCATGCCCAGTCCGACCAAGGCCCAACCGACGAGGTAGACTGCTGGATGGTGTGAGACTGCGACGATCACAAGCGCGGCCGCGCAGAGCGCCGAGCCGATGCTCATGATGCGCTGGGCGCCATGCCGGTCGATGGCCTTGCCGATGGCCGTCGAGATGATGCTCGAGACGAGCAAACCAACGGTCAGGCCGGCAAAGACGAGACTTCGGCTCCATCCGGTATCCGCCGCGATCGGGCCGCCGAGCGTGCCGAGCGCGTAGATGGTGGTGCCCCAGGCGATGATCTGCGTGACGCCGAGCGAAACAATCGACGTGCCGATGGGCGAACACAGCCACGCGCACCACGTCGGCCGCCGAGATGTCTCGACTGTTTGTGACATTCCGGCGCCTTCTGTCGTCAACGGAAAAGCCGTCTGACTGTGCGTCTGATACCTGCGCGAAGCAAGGTCCGCGCGGGCAGTTCTCAAGCTGCATCTGCGGCAATCGGGACGCACAATCATCTGGACGCCGGAACGCCGCGCGCCAATATCATCCCTCACGAGGAGATCTGCCAGTGAGCGACGAAGAAGAGAACCGCTTTGCGGCCCGCGCGGCGCGCTACATGCGGGTGGGTACGAACGTCGGAGCGGTGGCGGCGCGCGTCGCCGGGCAGCGGCTGTTCGGGCTGGAGGGCGATCGGTCCAAGAACGCCATGGATCTGGCGGCGGCGCTGGGCGGATTGAAGGGCCCGATCATGAAGGTGGCGCAGCTTCTGTCCACCATCCCCGAAGCCCTACCGCCCGAATACGCGCGTGAGCTGGCGCAACTTCAAAACCAGGCGCCCGCGATGGGGCCTGCGTTCGTGCGGCGTCGGATGCTGGCGGAACTGGGACCGGACTGGTCATCAAAGTTTGCGAGCTTCGAGCCGACGGCAGCGGCTTCTGCCTCTCTCGGTCAGGTGCATCGGGCGGTGGCGCACGACGGGCGGCACTTGGCCTGCAAGCTGCAATATCCCGATATGCAGTCAGCGGTCGAGGCCGACGTCAATCAGCTCAAGATCGTGTTCTCGATCCACGCGCGCATGGATCCGGCGGTCGATACCCGCGAGATCCTGACGGAGATCACCGAGCGGCTGCGCGAAGAGCTGAACTACGAGCTGGAGGCGAGCCATATCCGTCTCTACGCGTTGATGCTGGCTAGTGAGCCGCTGATCCGGGTGCCTGACGTCGTCAGCGAACTCTCGACGCGGCGGCTGCTGACCATGGGATGGCTCGAAGGCCAACCGCTGCTCACCTACAAGTCGGCGCCGATCGAGGATCGCAACACCATCGCGCGGGCGATGTTCCGGGCGTGGTGGTATCCGTTCAGCCACTACGGCGTCATCCACGGCGACCCGCATCTCGGCAACTACACGATTTTCGAAGAGGATGGCCGGCCTGCGGGCATCAATTTGCTCGACTACGGCTGCATCCGGACGTTCCGCACCAAGTTCGTGCAGGGCGTTGTCGACCTCTATACCGGATTGTCGACCGGCAAACAGGATCTCGTCGTCCATGCCTACGAGACGTGGGGCTTCAAGGGCCTGACGAAAGAACTGATCGAGGCGATGAATATCTGGGCGCGCTTCATCTATGGGCCGCTGCTGGATGATCGCGAACGGACCATCGCCGAGGGCACGACACCGGCCGAGTATGGTCGCCGCGAGGCCTTCACGGTGCACAAGATCCTGAAGGAGAAAGGCCCCGTTACGGTGCCGCGCGAGTTCGTGTTCATGGACCGGGCCGCGATCGGTCTTGGTGGCGTATTCCTGCATCTCGACGCGCGCCAGAACTGGTACCGCCTGTTCAACGAGACGATCGAGGATTTCAACATCGATACGGTGGCCGGGCGGCAGAAGGAAGCGTTTGCCGCCACTAACGTGCCGTTGCCGTAGTTGATGGAGCGTTACTCATCCAACCACGTAGCAGCGGTAATCGGATGCTTTAGCCGGACGATGCGGCGGTGAAAACTGCCAACTGAGCATCGAAAGCCCGCTTGAAGGCTGGACGCGCCTCCCCGAGGGCGATGTAGGCCGTGAGGTTCGAATAGTCTTTCAGTATTTCCGATCCATTCAACCTGCGCAGCACCGTCACCATCAGCAAGTCGCCGGCGCTGAACGCACCATCGAGCCAATCGGCATCGCCAAGGCGTCGGGAAAGATCGTCCAGTCGTTTCCGGATGCTGTCCTCGAGGAACCGTAAGCGCTGTTCGTACCAGGGTTCGTCGCGCTCGAGGATCTTGGCGAGGACGCGGTCGAAGATCGGCGGCTCCACCGTGTCGAGTGCGGCAAACATCCACGCGATCGCGCGCGCCCGGCCGTTCGCATGGCGCGGCAGCAAGCCCGAATGGCTCTCGGCGATATGAAGCACGATCGCTCCCGACTCGAACAGGGCGAGATCGCCGTCCTCATACGTCGGAATCTGGCCAAAAGGCTGAACCGCGCGATGCCCGGGTTCTTTCATCTGACTGAATGAAACAAGGCGAACGTTGTAAGGCTGGCCCACTTCTTCAAATGCCCAACGAACGCGCATGTCACGCGCCAGACCTTGTCCGCGATCAGGCGACCGTTCGAAGGCTGTGATGGTGGGGGGCATTGCAGGGCTCCGCATTGATTGCATGGGCTTTGGAGAGTGACCGCTTTACGTCCCGAGGACGAACGACTGCCGAGATTTCCGACAAGCCGCCGCGGATTTCTCGGCACGAGGATTTGCTGTCGTCCCAGGCCTTGTGCCCAGGCCCCAGTTCTCTGCGAACGCCGACGTCAGCCGCGGGCTGGATACGGCGATAAACGCCGGGCCGCGCATTTCGCGTCCTCGACCCTTCGCCCTGACCACATTGTGGCGAGCCTGACACAATCCACAGGCTGTCACCTCGACCCATTCAAATATGTTAACGAACCATTGACGCCCATATCATCCCATGGCATCCCATAGGTGCCCGTCCGCACCGGGCGTTGGGATCGTGGCGTGGCGCCAGCCTCTTGACGAGGGCCTTGAGGCTCGAGCGACCGCCACGTCCCAAACTCCATTCCGGTGCGATCCGGGACCTCGTCCGAAGTGTGGGACGGCGGCGCAGTGGGGGTGGCGTCGATTTAGTTGAGCGTCAGGCGAGGTTTCGGACTGGGGATGGATCGCTTTGTCTCGACATTCACGAACAAGATTGACGCCAAGGGGCGCGTGTCCGTCCCTGCGGCCTTTCGAGCTGTGCTCGAACGCGATGGTTATGCCGGGGGCATCTACTGCTACCCCTCGCTCGACGCTCCGGCTCTCGATGCAGGCGGCGAAAGACTTGCGAAGAAGATCGATGATCTTCTCGCGGCTCTCCCGGATTATTCGGACGAGCGGGATGAGCTGTCTGTCGCACTCTACGGGGACGTCCAGGTTCTCACCATCGATCAGGACGGACGCATCGTCCTTCCTGAGCAGCTTCGCGCGCACGCCGGCATTTCAGGTCAGGTCACTTTTGTCGGCCTTGGCGACAAGTTTCAGATCTGGGAGCCTGAGCGCTTCGCCGAACGGCGGCGCCAGGCCCGCGACAAGGTGCACGGGCACCGCAGGCTTTTCGGCGCGGGGAACCGCCGCGATATCGACGG